>CADECY010000101.1 GCA_902825945.1 uncultured Acidobacteriota bacterium | reverse complement strand
GCAGCCGCGCGGGCGAAGGGCGTTCCCCCCTTCGCGCTTCCCCCCCGTGTCTCGGCTCCGAAACCCCTTGCACGTTGGAAAAGTGGAAAGGGAATAAGGGATCAAGTGATTCCCTGGACCAGCCGGAAGCCGAGGTCATGATTCCGAACGACCGGTTGATCGAGGTCGCGATACGCCGAGCGCGCGAGCCTCGATACAACGAACCAGGAACCGCCCCGCCACACGAAAGCGTCCTTGCCGGAGACCGATGCAGTCCACTCCCAGACGTTGCCTGCCAGATCGAGAACCCCGTCCTCGCTGGCGCCCTCCGGATAGAGCCCAACCGGTGTCGGTCGACGGATGCCACTCTCAAAGTAGTTGGCGTGATTCGCGTCGATCGTATCGCCCCACGGGTACTTGGAGCCCTTCGTTCCCCGCGCCGCCCGCTCCCACTCCTCTTCCGCCGGCAGGCGCGCTCCCGCCCACTTGGCGTACGCCATCGCTTCCCACCAGTTCACGCCCACCACCGGCCGACTCTTGAAATCGATCTGATCGAGCCATCCTTGCGGCTCCGCCGTCTTGCCGAATCCGCCGGCTTCCCAAAGGCTCCGGTCCGCGTAGCCGCCATCCTCGATGAACTGCTCGTATTCGCCCACCGTCACCGGATGCTTCGCGATCCGAAAGGCCGGGATCCGCGTAACTTTGCTGACCTTCTCCCAGCCGAAAGCCTCCGCGTCGTAGTTCGGCTCATTCGGATCCTTGTTCTGGGCGCCCATCCAGAAGTCCTTCGTCTCCGGGATCTCGATCCACGCGGGCTCGACATGCCCCAGCGCCTCCGCCGCCGCCAGACGATCCGCGAACGGCACGCTCCTCGACTTCACCTTATCGAAAATCGCCTCCACGAGCCGCAGGGACTCCGTATAACGCCGATCAGACGGGCAGTAGCTATCGAGATCGCGCAGCATGGCGCCCATCAGTCCGACGACGCGGGCACGATCGGCGAGTTTCGTTCCCAGCGAGTCGAGCAGGAGCTTCATCAACGCGTCAATCTTGTCGCCACCTTGCCCGCGCAGCAGGCCCGCGTAGAGCAGCGCGACCTCGCGCCACTCGGGCTTCCAGATGACCTTCGAATCGATCAGAAGCTTCTTCTGTCCGTCCTCGAGCTTCCCCGCGATCTCGCGCGCGGCGAGAAACTCCTGGAAGGTGAGGTGCCAGAACTCAAGTTCATTGCCGCGGCTGACGACGATTCCGCTCGAGACCTGTTCGCGCTTCAGGAAGCTCTCCGCCGCTTCGCGCTCGCTCCCGAACTTCGGCGCCAGTTGCTCGGCGGCCCAGGTGAGCGTGACGCGCTTCTTGCGTCCTCCCTTCGCCACTTGCATGGCAAGCGCGAGTTCGCGGAAGCGGAGCAGGCGCTGGTCCTTCAACGCGGAGTCCGCCCGGCGGCCGGCGAGCCACTCGAGGATCGCGGCGTAGAGGTCCACGCGGCGTTCCGGCGGGCGGATGTTCGAATGCTGCAGGACGGCGAGCGCTGTGAGCATCACGGGATTCCGCGCGAGACGGCGGATGTCACGCGAGGTATTGGCGCGTTCGAGTTCGTCGCGGAAGGAAGTGGCGCGCGTGGGGTCGGACGGGTAGAGGTGCGCGGCGAGCTTGGCGACGAAATCCGTCACCTGGACGGGTGACAGGTCCGCGATGCGGCGTTCCTCGAAGCCGGGGATGGCGAGCTTGCCTTCGATGCGAGTGGTGACCAAGAACCGGCAACCCTGATAGAGCGTTGCGGCGCGGTTGACGAGGCGGACGATGATTTCGCGCGAGGATTCGTCTGGCGTTTCGTCGAGTCCATCGAGGAGAAGGTGCAGTTGCCTTGCTTGGCCTGCTTGCGGAACCAGTCCGCACTGAGGCGGTGGCTGTTCTCCTTGCAGCGGGCTGCGGCGCAGTGAATGAGCCAATCGGGCGCGTCCGTTTCGGTGGGCGTGTCGCCGGTGTGCTTCTTCCCGATGTGGGCGGAGAGCGCGGCGATGGTGATGGGGACGGGCAGCGGTCCGCCGTGGGCATTCTGGTGATCGAGGCAGAGGCGGTTGGTGAGCCACTTCAGGAACGTGCTCTTGCCGGAGCCGGGGTCGCCCATGATGAGCAGCTTGCGGTTGGTCTCCGCCTCTTCGGCGAGGGGCCTGGAGGCGGAGGAGAGCGGAATGTAGAAGTCCGCGATGGGGAGGATCCAGGCGCTGTCGCCGCCCGCCTTGACTCGTTGGACTTCGATGTCGGCGGTTTCGGCGCGGAGGCTTTCGATGTAGGCGCCAGGATCGCCGGTCACTTCGTGGGTGACGGGATGATGATCGCGAAGGTATTGGGAGAGATACTCGCGGAGTTTGTCCTTGAAGTCCAGTGGACCGTCGTAGGCGGTGGGGAGGCCCTTCAGCTTCTTGCGGAACGCCTTGACCTTGCTCAGTTGCTGGCCGTCTGCCTCGCTCGGTTTGACGGGCGCGTCGCTGAAGAAGATGGCGATTTCGGGTTTCGGCGGGTCGCCTTTCTGGTTGGCTTGGGCGCGGCGGAGTTCGTACTCGGTGCCGGTCTGTTTGTTCAGCTCTTTGATGGGCGTGCCGAAGCGCTTCCAGAAGATGCCGACGACGATGTCGTGCTTTTCCACCGGCATGTCGATATTGATGAGGGCTTGCGCACCCTCGGGATACATGCGGTGGCGGGCTTCCGTTTCGTAGGCGCGGACGTCGAACTGGACGTTGCGCTCGCGAGCCATGTGGCGATTCAGTTGGGCGGCTACTTCGACGACGGACTTGCGCTCAGTGGATACGTCGCCGGGCGAGGCTACGAAGATCGTGATCTGGGTCACTTTGTAACAGGATACTCTCGAGCGGCTGCGCGATCGAGCCCATGCGCCACGGCTCGCGGCAGACATCGTCGACAGGCTCGAATCGGGGGCGGCGCGTTACACTGGGAACTTCCCCTACAATGCAGCTCGACAAAGTCTATGAACCCCAGCGGTTCGAGCCCCAGTGGGCCGAACGTTGGATCGAATCCGGTATTTTCCACGCTCCCGCGGCAGAGGCCAGCGAGGGGCGGGAGACGTTCTCGCTCGCGATTCCTCCGCCGAACGTAACGGGTTCGCTCCACATGGGGCACATGCTCGAGCACACCGAGATCGATGTGACGGTCCGCTGGCACCGGATGCGCGGAGTCTCGACATTGTGGCTTCCGGGAACCGATCATGCGGGCATCGCGACGCAGATGGTGGTGGAGCGGCAATTGGCCGCGGAAGGGCTCACGCGGCACGACCTGGGGCGCGAGAAGTTCGAGGAGCGGGTCTGGACCTGGAAGGCGGAATCCGGCGGCACGATCAAGCGCCAGATGATCCGCGTGGGGGCCTCGTGCGACTGGTCGCGCGAGCAGTTCACGCTCGATCCGGGTTTGAGCCGCGCCGTGCGCGAGACATTCTGCCGGTTGTATGAGAAGGGCCTCATCTATCGCGGCACCTACATGATCAATTGGTGCCCGCGCTGCCAAACCGCGCTCAGCGATCTCGAAGTGGATCACGAGCAGACGCAGGGCAACCTCTGGCATATCCGCTATCCGGTGATTGGAACGGACGAGTTCCTGACGGTGGCGACCACGCGCCCGGAGACGATGCTCGGTGACACCGCCGTGGCGATCAACGTCAAGGACAAGCACTACCGGCATCTTCACGGCAAGAAGGTTCTGCTGCCGTTGATGAATCGCGAGATTCCGATCGTGTGCGACGACCTCGCCGATCCCGAGTTCGGCACCGGCGTGGTGAAGGTGACACCCGCGCACGATCCGAATGACTTCGAGTGCGGACGCCGCCACAACCTGCCGAGCATCGCCGTAATCGATACCAAGGCGAAGATGACGGAAGCGGCGGGAGCCTATGCGGGGCTCGACCGGCGCGAGGCGCGCAAGGAGGTGGTCGCGGATCTCGAGGCGCAGGGGTTCCTGGTGAAAGTGGAAGACTACGCTCTTTCCGCCGGAACCTGTCAGCGCTGCAAGACCGTGGTGGAGCCGCTGGTATCGACGCAGTGGTTCTGCAAGATGAAGCCGCTGGCCGAACCGGCGATCGCGTGCGTGGAAGACGGACGCATCCAGTTCGTGCCCGAGAACTGGACCAAAACCTACTACGAGTGGATGCGCAACATTCGCGATTGGTGCGTGTCGCGGCAGCTCTGGTGGGGCCACCGGATTCCGGCATGGCACTGCGGCGATTGCGGTGACGTCACCGTGGCGCGGGAAACGCCCGCCGCGTGCGGCAAGTGCGGATCGGCGAACATCACGCAGGATCCCGATGTGCTCGACACGTGGTTCAGTTCCGGACTCTGGCCGTTCTCGACGCTCGGCTGGCCGGATCAGACCGAAGACCTGAAGCGCTTCTATCCCACGACGCTGCTCATCACCGGCTTCGACATCCTGTTCTTCTGGGTGGCGCGCATGGTCATGATGGGACTCGAAATGACGGGCGAGGTACCGTTCCGCCAAGTCTACATTCACGGATTGGTGCGCGATGCCGACAAGCAGAAGATGTCGAAGACGCGCGGCAACGTGATCGATCCGCTAGTGGTGACCGAGAAGTACGGGACCGATGCCGTTCGCATGAGCCTGCTGCAGGGCGCGGCGCCGGGCACCGATATCGTCTCGACCGAAGAGCGGATGCAGACGGCGCGCGCGTTCGCCAACAAGATCTGGAACGCGGCGCGGTTCGTGTTCATGAAAATGGAACAGTCGGCCGTGGAGCCCTGGATTCCGGCCGCGCCGATGACGAAGCCCGAGGCGGGCGCGCCGCTCGAGGATCGCTGGATCTGGTCGCGACTGAATCGTTCGGCCGACCAGATGAACAAGGCGATCGCCTCGTATCGATATCACGAAGCGGCGCAGACGGCTTGGGCCTTCTTCTGGCACGAATTCTGCGACTGGTATCTCGAGCTCAAGAAGCTGCGCCTGGCGGAAGGGTCTGGACTCACCGCCGATTGGCGGAACCTGCTCGGGGTGTTCGAAGCAGCGCTGCGGCTGCTACATCCAGTGATGCCGTTCATCACCGAAGAGCTGTGGCAGCGGCTGGCGGCGAACGCCACGGGCCGGCCCGAGTCAGTGGCGCTTGCGGCATATCCGCAAATGGACTCGGCAGGGATCGACGAAGCAGCGGAGAAAGACATCGAACTGCTGCAAGAGATCATCACGTCCGCGCGTAATCTGCGGGCGGAGTTGAAGCTCGATCCGAAGGAGCAACTCGCGGGCAAGCTCTACTCGACGGGCCGCGCGCTCATGGTGGCGCGCGAGCAAGGCGACGCGGTCGCCAAGCTTGCCGGTGCGAATCTGGAACTGATCGAAGGCAATGCGCCCAAGATCGGTGGCGCGATGCGCGCTACGCCGGACTTCGACCTCGCGCTCGAGGTTCCCGCCGCGCAATTGGAAGTGCTGCGCAAGCGGCTGCAAAAAGAGATCGAGCAACTCGACAAGAACATCGCCAATTCGAAGCGGCAGTTGGGCGACGACACGTTCCTCGGCCGCGCACCCGAGCATGTGGTGGCGGGCATTCGTGCCAAGCTTGCCGAATACGAGGCGCAGTTGGCGAAGAGTCAGGAAGCTCTGACGGCGCTCGGATGATGACGATCACGGACGAGATTCGGGCAACGGTGACGCGAGCGCTCGCCGAAGATGTCGGAGCGGGCGATCTCACGACGAATCTGACCGTCGCGGCCGACGCGATGGCGACCGGAACTTTCTTCGCGCGCCAGGATATCGTGCTCGCGGGCATCGAACTGTTGCCGGTAGTGTTCGAGATCCAGGGCGGTGTCGACAAGCTGGAGCTGCTTCATGCGACTGGCGTTCGCCTGAAGAAGGACACACCGGTCGCGCATGTCGCGGGACGCGCGCGCACCCTGCTCACTTGCGAGCGGGTGTCGCTCAATTTCATGCAGCGGCTTTCCGGTGTGGCGACGCTCGCTTCCCGCTATGCGGATGCGGTCAAGGGAACGAAGTGCCGGATTCTCGATACGCGCAAGACCACGCCCGGACTGAGGATGCTCGAAAAGGCGGCGGCCGCGGCGGGCGGCGTCAAGAATCACCGGATCGGATTGTTCGATGGGGTTCTGATCAAGAACAACCACATCGAGGCGGCGGGCGGAGTGCGCCCGGCGCTCGAACGAACCAAGGACGCACCGGTGCCGGTCGAGATCGAAGTGCGCACCCGGGAAGAATTGCACGAGGCGCTCGCGTGCGGCGTCAAGCACCTGCTACTCGACAATCTCACGCCCGCCGAGGCTCGCGAGTGGATCGCGATTGTGAACGGGCGCGCGACTTGTGAGTTGTCGGGCGGAATCACGCTCGATACCGTTCGCGCCTATGCGGAGGCTGGTGCCGACTTCGTTTCGGTGGGTGCGATCACGCACTCCGCCGTGGCCGTGGATCTCAATTTCCGTCTGAAGCTATGCTAGACGCGGCTTGGCTGCGCAACCGGCTCGAAGGACGTGATGTCCATGTGCTCGAATCGACCGGTTCCACGATGGTGGAGGCCGCGCGGCTGCTGAATGGCGGGGCTCCGGACGGAACCGTGGTGATCGCGCACGAACAAACCGCGGGGCAAGGACGGCACGGCCATTCGTGGCATTCCGAGGCGGGCTCGGGGCTCTATTTGTCGCTCATCTTGCGGCCGGTCTTCGCGGTCGAAGCAAGCCCCGCCCTCACTCTTGCGATGGGGCTGGCAACGCGGCATGCAATTCGTGACATGACGGGCATCGAGTGCGATTTGCGCTGGCCCAATGATCTGATGATCGGTCCGCGGAAGTGCGGCGGAATGCTCTTGCAGCTTTTCTACCGGTCGGTGGTCGCGGGGATCGGGATCAACGTGAACCACTCCGGATTTCCCTCGGACCTCCAAGATCAGGCGGTCTCGTTAAGGATCGCATCCGGGCGCGAGCACTTGCGCGAGCCGCTGGCCGCCGCGATTGCCGAATGGGCTAGCCAGTATTGCCAACGGATCGCCGAGCTGGGCACCGGCCCCGTGCTCGCCGAATTCACTCAGGCATCCTCGTACGCACGTGGACTGCGCGTGGCCGTCGACCAGGGAGGCCGGGTGATCGAAGGCGTTACCACCGGCTTAGACCCGAACGGGTTCCTGTATGTAACGGATGATTCGGGTCAACTTCACACCATACTCGCCGGCGGAGTCCGGCCCGTTCTACGTTAGTAGCGTCCCGTCGCTTGGATCACTGCCCTCTTCCGTCACGGGCGAAGAATCGCTCCGCGAAGAGGCTGCAATGGGACCCTTCCGAGCTCGCTGCTCCCAGCCTGATGACCGCGCTGGCACCAACTCGCCCTCGTGCACATCGTCAGCACAGGCAGCCGCCCGGCCAGGAAATCGAGCACCATGGCGGCGGTGATCCTGGGCGGACCCGTGGCCTCGACGTTCCGGAACCCTCCCGCCATGCCCGGGCTCGACTTGCGGTCCGGGCTGAGCCGCTAGTTTACACACGGAATGGCGCGGTAGTTGTACAATGGAAAATCACCGAATCGGCGCCCCGTCCGCCAGCTCGTGAAACCGGCAGGGGTCTACGGACGTCTCCTCAATGGCGCAGAGTGGAAAGGAAACAGACTAGATGAAGTGGAGCAGGCTAGAACGCCTGAGAACGATCCAACTCTGCCTCGCCCTGTTTTCGTCTGTTGCCGGTGGAATTCCGGGCGCATTCGCCCAACAACAGCAGGCGCAACAGCCCGCCACTCCGGCTCCCAAGCCAGCGAATCCGTTCGAAGCAGTGGCACCGGCGAAAGAGGAACCGAAACCGGTTCCGCAGGCAAAACCGCAGTCCCCCTTCGAGCGTCCCGCCACTGAGCAACCGAAACCGGAAGCTCCCAAGCCAGGCGCACCGAAACCAGAGGCCGCCAAACCCGAAGAGACGCCCGTGGTGGTCGAAGACATCATCGAGTCGATCGAATTCCGGGGCGCCCGCCGCGTTCCGCAGGATACGCTGCGCGCCTTGGTGATTTCGCGCAAAGGCGACAAGGTCGACCCGGAAACACTGCATCGTGACTTCATGGCGCTGTGGAACACGGGCCGGTTCGACGATATCACGCTCGAACGCGAACCCGGACGGACGGGCTGGGTGATCCGATTCCGCGTCGTGGAACGCCGCGTGGTCCGCTCCATCAAATATGATGGCATCAAGTCCGTCACGGTATCGGAGATCCTCGACCGCTTCAAGGAGCGCCGGGTCGGACTTTCGGTCGAGCAGCAATACGACCCGAACAAGATCCAGGTTGCTGTGAACGTCCTGAAGGCGTTCCTCTCCGAGCGCGGCCGCCAGTTCGCATCGGTGGAGCCCGATATCCGTCAGATTCCGCCGTCGTCGCTCGAAGTCACCTTCCGCGTGAAGGAAGGTCCGAAGGTGAAGGTCGGCCAGATCGACATCGAGGGCAACAAGGTCTTCAACGATCGCGCGGTGATTCGCGCGATGAAGAACCTTCGGCCGATCGGCGTCCCCCGTTCGATCCTGTTCGAGAACATCTTCGCCAAGGCCTACGATTCCTCCAAGCTCGAGGAAGACAAGGATCGAATCCGGAATTTCTATCAGGAAAAGGGCTATTTCACGGCCCGTTCGCTCGAGCATGACCTCAAGATTCGCGACGTGGGCGGACAGGGTTTCAAGATCCCGGTCTTCAAACCGAACAAGCCCGGCAAGCGCGCCGACCTCAAGATCTCGGTCGAGGAAGGCCGCCAGTACAAGCTGAACCAGATGAACTTCGTTGGCGTGAAGCTGTTCCGTACTCCGGAAACGATCTTCCCGCGCGTGTTCAACATGGACAAGGGCGACGTCTTCTCGACCGCGAAACTCCGCAAGGGCATCGAGCAGATGCGCAAGCTCTACGGCGAGTTCGGCTACATCGACTTCGTGCCCGAACCGTCGTTCGATCCGCAACCGAACTCGGACAAGATCGACCTGACGATCACCGCCGACGAAGGCAAGCAGTTCTTCGTGCGCCGCATCGACTTTACAGGTAACACGACAACTCGCGACAAGGTGATCCGCCGCGAAATCCTTCTCGATGAAGGGCAGATCTACAACACGCGGTATTGGGAACTTTCGCTGCTCCGATTGAATCAGCTCGGCTACTTCGAAGTGCTGAAGGAAAACGAAGCGGCAGACATCAAGCGCGACACCAAGACGTCGACAGTCGACATCACGCTCAAGGTCAAGGAACGTGGCAAGAACAGCGTCCACCTGAACGGCGGTGTGTCGGGCATTTCGGGAAGCTTCATCGGCTTCGGATATTCGACGAACAACTTCCTCGGATTGGGCGAAACGCTCTCGATCGACTCACAGTTGGGCGACCGCATTCGCAACGTGACGTTCGGCTTCACCGAACCGTATCTGTTCGACAGGCCGATCACCGCCGGCTTCACGATCTACACCCAGCGCTTCAACTTCGATCAGGGCCGCGAAGTCTCGTTGTTGACCGGCCGCAACCTGATTCCACTCTACAACCAGTTGGGCCGCGACAACCTGTTGAACTACGTTTCCAACGGGCAAGGATTCACCGCGTACCTGTCCAGCCCGTGGCGCAAGCTTTCGCCGTTCGCCCGCGTTGGCCTCAGCTACAACTACGGGACGCAGAAGATCATCACCGACTCGCTTGCCTCCCGCACCTACTTCGAGTTCTCGAACTTCCAGGGTCTCGACGGTCAGAACTCACTGACCGGAATCAAGACCAGCGCGATCGTGCCCTCCTACACGATGAACACGGTGGATCATCCGATCACACCGACGCGTGGCCGCAGCGTCTTCCTTTCGACGCAGTTCGCAACGATCGGTGGCAATGTCCGGCTGATTGAGCCAACGATCGACCTGAAGTACTTCCGCGCCGGCTTCAAGAAGGGCCACGTGATCGGTATGCACGGCCTCGGCCGGTTCGTGAGCGGATACAGCGGACGCACGGTGCCCCCGTTCAGCCGCTTCTACATGGGCGGCGAGAACGACATTCGCGGGTTCGAGATCTGGGGCATCAGCCCGGTCGCCTATATCCCGACCACGGCCAATATTCCCGTGCTGAACGCGGACGGGTCGGCTCGTCAACAGAAGTTCATCGTCGATGGTGTCGAAAGCATGGGATTGGTGACCACTCCGATTCCCACCTACCAGTTGATCTTCCCCGGCGGCGACACCCAGGGCGTGGGCAATTTCGAGTACCGGATTCCGATCGCGGGCCCCCTCGTGCTGGCGCTATTCGCCGACGCCGGCATCAACAAGATCACCCGCACCGATCAGCTTCGCATGAATCCGGGCCGGCTCGGCGAGTTGAACAGTACCTTCCCGCAGGCATCGTTCCAGCAGCGGGCCGTGCTCGCCAAGGCGACGCAGCAGATGCGCAGTTCCGCTGGCGTCGAGTTCCAGATCATGATGCCCGTGGTGAACGCGCCTTTCCGGCTGTACTGGGCGTACAATCCGCAGATCCTGCAGGAATTCCTGCTTCCGCCGGTCGTCGCCGACCGGTCGCTGTTCCCCAACAATCAGACCTTCATCAACTCGATCGCGCAAATCGGACAAGCGTATCCGTTCTACGAACGCCGCAAGCTCTGGCGTTTCACCATCAGCAGAACGTTCTAGTGCAAGCCGCCGCCGCGCCGTGATACCATTTCACAGAATCGCTCCCGGGAGTAAGTTAAGCGTGACCCTCAAATCGTTGTTCGTGATTCCGGCGCTCGCCGCCATGTCCCTTGCGCAGGCCCAGACGCCCACCAAGATCGGTGTCGTGCATATCCAGAACGCCATCATCCAGACCAAGGATGGGCAGAAGGCGGCGCAGGCGCTGCAATCCAAGTTTGACCCCAAGCGCAAAGCGCTCGAGCAAAAACAGGCCGAGATCGCGAACAAACAGCAGGAGCTGAGCAAGGGCAGCAACACGATGGCCGAGGCCCGCCGCACGCAGCTCACGCGCGAGATCGACTCGCTGCAGAAGTCCCTCCAACGCGAGTCGGAAGATGCGCAGGGAGAACTCGAGCAGGAGCAGAACAAGCTGTTGAACGAACTCGGCCAGAAGCTTCTGGTGGTGCTCGACAAGTACGCGCGCGACAACAACTACGCCATGGTGCTCGACGTGAGCTCGCCGCAAACCCCAGTGCTCTTCCTCGCCAACGGTGTTGATATCACGCGCGAGATCGTTGACCTGTACGACAAGAACTCGACTCCTCCGGGTGGCGCCACCACCACAGCGGCGCCGAAGCCGGCCGGTGCGGCTCCATCGCCGGCCGTGGTGCCCGCCGCGAAAAAGATCCCCGCCGCGAAGTAACACGCGGCGCGAGACTACGTTTCATCATAGAGGTCGGGCAGATCGTTCTCGAACAAGAGAACGTCTCCCGGCCTCAACATTTTTTGGAAGATCGCGGTGGCCTCGGCGAGATCCTTGACGATGCGGAGATTCTGTTCGGGAAATCCGCCCCGCTTCAGCCCGTTTTGAATCGGGCGGGTCTGGCCGGGTCCCACGAGAATCACGAAGTCGGCCGAGCGCGCGGCTTCGAATCCAAACTCTTCATTCTTTTGATCGTGGAGCACGCCGAGCTCGATCATTCCCGGCGTGACGACAATCCGGCGCCCGGTCTTGAACTGCGAGAGCACGTGAAGCGCTTCGTAAGCTCCGATCGGGTTCGAGTTGTAGGAATCGTCGATGATGATCGTGCCGCCCGCGCCCTGCTTCAGCTCGAGGCGATTCGGCGCGGACTTCAGCTTCGTGATCCCGCGCGCGATCTCCTCGTGTGTCACGCCCATCTCCATCGCGATGCACGCCGCGCCGAGGATGTTCAGCACCATGTGGCGGCCCACGATAGGCGCTGCCGCCGGAATCCGCGCGCCATCGCGAGTGACGATCGTGAACCGCAAGCCTTCGGGCCCGTGCTCGATTCCTTCCGCCCAGAGGTCGCTTGCGCCATCGGCGTTCGAAAGCGAATAGAGCGCCACGCGTGTGTGCCGGGTCATCGCCGCTAGCTTGCGGCAGTGTTCGTTCTCGCCGTTGAACACCGCGAGCCCATCGGCGGGCAGCGCTTCGATCAACTCGTAGTTGGTCCGCTCGATATTCTCCATCGAGAGGAACCGCTCGAAGTGTTCAGGCCCGATCGAGGAGATGATCCCGATCCGCGGATGAACGAGATCAGCGATCTCCTTGACCTCGCCGCGTTTGTAGGCGCCCATTTCGGCGATGAAGACCCGGTGCTCGGGCTTCAACATGTCGTTGATCACCCGCGTGATGCCGAGTAGCGTGTTGAAGTTTCCGGGCGACTTGATCACGTTGAACCGTTCGGCGAGCAGCACGTCGGTGAAGTACTTGGTCGAGGTCTTGCCGTAGCTGCCTGCGACACCGATCACCAGGGGATTCAATTCGGCGAGCCGGACCGCGGCCTTCTTCACGAATCCACGGTTGATGTGCGCCTGCACGGGCTTCAACAGCACGTTGGCGAGCAGGATCGCGCCCGGCGCCGCATGGATCAGGAAGATCGCCGTGATGAGAGCGCCGGATACACAGGTAAGCGGTGTGATGATCGCGGCCGCGAGAAACAGGAGGATGCGCGCGGTTAGCAGCGTCCGCTTGGCCCGCACCGTGTAGTCGAGCGGCTTTTTCGCCTCGCGCACTTCCTTTTGCGCGATCCGCCATGCGCAGTATCCGGCCCAAACCAACAGCAGCCACTCGGCGTGCGGCACCAGGAATGAGGCGGCGAGCAGCGCGAATCCGAGGCCGAGACCGATCGTGTCGAGAAAGCGCTCGACGGGCTTCGCGCCGAGCCACTTCAAGTACCGCGACACGATGTAGCTGTCCATTTGCCACATGTGCAGCGCGCCGGTCGCGCGTTTCGCGGCCAGCGCCGCGCTCGCGGCCAGCCCGAGCGCGATCAATGCGAAGGACAGGATGTTCATGGTTCGCGGAGAAACTTGAGCGCCAGCAGATTGAACTTGTTCGACTGGTCGAGGTACGGGAAGTGACCCGCGCCCGGGAAGACCACGAGTTCCGACTCCGGCAGGTTCGCCTTCATTGTTTCGCCCATGTACAGCGGCGTCTCCTGATCTTGATCACCCCACACGAGCAGGCACTTCGACCGGATGCGCCCCAGGTAGGGCGTGAGATCCTCGGCCACCACGCGAATCAGCGTCTCGCGCAACTCACCGGCGTTGAGGTAGTCGCGCGACCCGAGGTGTGGCTTCATCTGGCGCTTCAGCCGCCCGATCCATCCGGCCGCGCCTGGAACTGCCTCGAGTCCATGCGCGACGGCGGCGGCGGCCCGTTTGAGGCTCTTCACTAAAGTGAGCTTCGAGGCGACGCCCGCGCCAGCGGTGAAGAGCAGTTTTCCGGCTCGCTCGGGATGTTCCGCCGCGAGTTTGATGGTGACGCGGCCGCCGAACGAATGGGCGACGATGTGCGGCTGTTTCAATCCGAGATTGTCCATCACGCCAATCGTAAAGGAGAGGAAGTCCGAAACATTCCAGGGCGCTGGTGGCAGACTGCTCTGGCCGTGTCCGGGAAAGTCGATCGCCACCGTGTCGAACGCAGGCGAGAGCGCCTGGAACACCGGCTCGAAACTCTCGATCGAACCGCCCCAGCCGTGCAACAGCAACACCGGCGTTCCCGAACCCGCCCGCTTGTAGCGAATCCGTATGCCGCCGATATCGAGCGTCGCGATCACCGCGTTAGGGCTTCCGCCCCGAGAGCAGATTCACGTCGAGCGAGAACTGCGTCTTCGATTGCGAACGATGCCGTTCGACCGCGCCTTCGACGAGCGTGGTGACCAGCTTGTCGAACGGAAGTCCGGACGCTTCCCACAGGTAGAACGAGAGCGAACCGGGCATGGTATTGATCTCGTTAGCGTGGAACGTCGAGCCATCCTTGTCGAGCAGGAAATCGACGCGTGAGATTCCGAATCCTCCGATCGCCTGGAACGCCTGCACCGCGGCGCTCTGGATCCTAGCCGCCAACTCGGCTGGTATCGGCGCGGGAATCTTGCGCGAAAGGCCCGCCATTCCTGACTTGCCGATGCCACCGCCCTTTCCTTTGGTACCCTTGCCGCCGCGACGGTACTTGTCGTCGAACGAGAGAAGTTCACCCGCGCTCAACGGCATCTCGCAAACGCTCGGCCGGTTCGGCGGTCCGATCACCGAACAGTTGACTTCGCTGAAATCGGTCAGCGCACGCTCCACCAACACGCGATCGTCGAACGTCATCGCCGTCTCGATCGCGCTCGTCAATTCCTTTGCGGAAGCCGCGCGGGCGATTCCAATACTCGATCCCAGCGAGCACGGCTTCACGATCACTGGATAATCGAACTTCGCTTCCACCTGTTTGATGAAGCGATCGGGGTTGGCGGACCATTCGCGCCGGTCCACCCATTCGCAATCGAGCACCGGCAGTCCCGCCGCGCGGAACCGTTCCTTCTGCGCGATCTTGTCCATGCCCAGTGCCGCCGCGAGCACGCCACAGCCGGCGTAGGGAACGTCCGCGACTTCGAACAGCCCTTGCAGCCGTCCATCCTCGCCGAACGAGCCGTGCAACACGGGGAAAAAGACGTCGGCCCACAGGATCGGTGGCTTGTAGAAGAAGCCCTTCGCGCCCGAAGGATGCATCACCAGTTGGCGATACGACGTGTCGGGGCTCAAGGCCACGCGGTGCGCGTTTCGCTGTTCTTCCGGCCGGAACTTCGGATCGGAGTAGAGTTTCAGGTTGTAGAGATCGGACCCGGCGAACCACGAGCCTTTCTTGTCGATGAAGATGGGCAGCAGATTGTACCCGGCCACGTCGAGGGCGTCCATCACCTGATGAGCGCTGATGACGGAGACTTCGTGTTCCACGGAGCGGCCGCCGAAAAGGACGGCCACGGTGAGCTTTGCCATAGAGGGAGTGAACGATCCGAGCGCAAAAAAACGCCGGATTTTCCATTGTAACAGCCGCTCTCCGGTTAAGATAAAACAATGCTTTCGATCCTCACCATGGTTCTTCTGGCCCAGCGCCCCGCCGCGCCGCCTAAGTCGCACAATGTGCTGATCGACAACCCGAGCGTCAAGGTCATCCGCGCGATGAATGTGCCGGGCGAAAAGAGCAAGATGCACAAGCATGACGTGAACCGCGTAATGATCCATCTCGACGCGGGCGTGATGCGCATCGCTCACGAGGATGGCCGCGTCGACGACATCAAATTCCAGCCAGGCGATGTCCGTTTGGATCCCGCCGGAGGCATGCATACCAGCGAGAACATCGGCGGCGGCGACTTCCACATGATCCAGGTGGAGTTGAAGAAGCCCGGCGTGACTACCCCCGTCTTGTGGCCAAAGCTCGATCCGGTAGCGGTGGATCCGGAGCATCACAAGGTGGAGTTCGAGAACGATCAGGTTCGCGTGATCCGCCAGAAGGTGGACCCGAAGGCAAAGTCCCCTCTGCACGAGCACATCCTGCCACGCGTGACAGTCTACCTGAGCGAGCAGCGCGTCTACACGGCGGTGGCAAGCGGCCGCGGCAGTTCTTTCGTGAATACCCCGGGGAAGGTCTCGTGGGGCGAAAGGGCACAGCACTCCGAACGCAACGTGGGAACCCAACCGTTCGAAGTGATCCTGGTGGAGATCAAGAGCAAGTGATGAGCCGCGCGCTTCAGGGCTACACCCGGCGCGCAACCCAAGAAGCCGAGCCGTCCTCCCAGCCCAGCGCAACGTTCCCTTCCATCCGGTCTCCTCGCGCCGAGCCGGTGAACACATACCGGAAGTCCATTCCTTCGTGACGCCCCTGCGAGCGGATTTCCACGCGCTCGCCTGAGATTGATCCAGCGAGCGTGCCCTCTGGAACCACCGGACTCCGGTAGACACCGCGCAGGTCATGCCCATCGTGATCGAGGTAGAGATTCCACGTCGTGGAACTTGCCGCGAACGTGATCGTCACCTCCCATCGCCCCGCGAGCTTCGCGGAAGGAGGATGCATCGCCGGCTTCGGCTTCGCACCCGGAGCTTTGCGAAACTCCTCATACAGCCGCTCGGCCACGATCGTGTGCTCACCGGGATACATTGCCGCTGGACGCAGCACGAATCCGTGGCCTTCACCTTCAGCGTGCGTCATCACCCGCGGACTGCCCGACAGCAGCCGCGCGCCGAGTTCGCCAGCTTCGAACCCGATCCGCGCCGGATCCCAATCGATCTGCAAGGTCGGATAGTAGCTGCGATCTCGCGGCATCACGATCTTCGCGGTCACGCCAGGCACCTGCTCGATGCGCGACCGGATGTGTTCGAACCAGCCGAGCCACTCGCGATCCTCGGCCTCTCGGCTGCGGGTGGAAAACAGCGCTTCGATCGCCATTACGAGACCCACGATCTCCTCCTTGCTCACCTTCACGGAACGGCCGAAGGTGATGTGCGGAGAACTCACCTGATACGCAGCGCGGATCAAGTCCTTGCGGCCGAGCAGCACGCCTGAAGTCTGCGGTCCGCGCAGGATCTTGCCGCCGCTGTAGGCGATGAGATCCACACCCGCGGCGAGATAGGGATTCGGCTTCAACGGCAGATCCGCCGCGGCGTCGATCAGCACCGGCACGCCGCGCTTGTGGCACGCCTCGGTGTACTGACGCAGCGTGAACGGGTTTCCTGGCGCGAGCAGGTTCGCTTGCCCGTGCGCCAGTGCCGTCCGCGAGCTCAGCGCGCGCTCGAGGGATTCGAGCGTATCCACCTCCACCATCCGCACGCCCACCGCGCGCACCGCATGATCGTAGTAGCTGCGCGACCACTTGGGCACCACGCATTCGCTTCTTAGTCCGCTCGTATCCGGTAGCTTCTGCATCTTCTCCGGATCGCCGCCCGCCACGCACGCCGCCGCGCCACAGGTAACCGCGCCCGCCGCGCCCGAACTCACCATCGCCGCCTCACCGCCGAGCAGCGCCGCGATGCGTGGCCCCGCCTTCTCCATCAGTTCATCGATGTTGACGTGATAGTGGCTGGCCTGTTCAACGGCCGCGATCACCTCGGGAAGCTGGCGCGATCCGCCATTGATCGTGTAGGTGGAAGTGCAGTTGACGAACGGCTCCACTCCGAGGCGCCGGTAGACATCAGGCCCGGCACCGCGAGCGGGTTGCGTCGTGGAGGCCGCCGCGGCGCCTCCGAACAATCCGGCGAGGCGGGCCAGCAGGCCCGACCGGAACAATGCGCGCCGGCTCGAGGGAGTCTTGGGGAGTATCACGCAGCCATTGTAGCCCCACGGCTATTCCGACCACACCTTGATGAGTACGTACGCCAGCGGCAAGCTCTTCGGGTTCATGTGATGGGCCGCGTTGCGAGGAATCACCAACAGATCTCCCGCCGCGACCGCGAAGTCGCTCGAACCCACGATCGCGGTTCCCCGCGGCTCTCCCGGACTCACGTCCTTCGCATTCTCGATCCGCCCGCCGGTCTGAATCACGCCTTCGCCAGCCTGCACGAGATAGATGTCCGTGCATCCGGCGTGAGACTCCCATGGGCCCACGCGGCCCTTGAACAACACGAAGTTCGCGGTGAAATTGTCCTGAGTGTGGAGCGGCGCGTTGGCCTCCGTGCGCGCGATCACCGCGTCGATCGCCGCTTTGGAGACGTGAAGCCCCATCTTGCCCGCGGCGGGCCGGATTCCTTGCGGCGCTTTGCGTCCTTCTCCCAACGGTTCGATTCGGACATCGGCCAACTCCACACGTCCCGCCTTCGGTTCGATCGACCAAGGCGTGCTCCGCGGAATCCGGATGAGATCGCCGGGCCCGGCCTCAACTCGGCCCGACACCGTGGCCGTAGCGGAGCCCTTGCGGATCCACAGCATGTGATCTGCTCGATCGGCTGCGTGACTCTCGCTTCGGCGGATCGCTCGCAGCGTGATCGAATAACCTGGGCCAGAGCGAAGCGCGACATCGCGATCCGTGGAGTGCTGGCGCCAAACAGAAGCGGTCTGTCCGCTCAGCGCGGAGACGAAGATGAAGAATGTGGCGGTGACGAGGTACACGCTGGATCATACAACGCCCGGATACCGGGAACATCCACCACACGCCACCCCTCCACCGGATGCTCCACTGCCCAAACCAGAGCCGCGATCATCTCTGCGTGCGGGACCAATCCCAAACGCCGCGCGCCCTCGCGTGTAGCCGGAATCGCTTCGCCCAATGCGTAGAACGGCACCAGTGCGTACGGCCACCAATGGCCCGGTCCGGTCACATACCACGGACGCAGCACGGTCGCGTTCAGACCCGAGGCTGCAAGCGCTTCCTCACAATGCCGCCGGACCTCGGTGTACGCCTTCATGACCGGAGCCGGGTGCGCCACGCTCAGATACACGAAGTGCCGCACGCGGGCTCGATGCGCGGCCTCGACTCCTGCCATCGCGGCGGGCCGGTCGATCGCCTGAAACTCGGCGGCCTTCCACGGCGCCGGCTTTGGCGTCCCCACCAGTTGAACGAACGTCTCGCAACCCTGCACCAGGTGCGCGAACGACTCCGCCCGCAGCGGATCGCCCGTGACAACCTCCACACGCGGAACCCGGATCTTCCCGGCGGACCTCGGGCGAAGCAACGCCCGCACCCGGTGTCCGCGCCGCGCCAATTCGGCGATCAACGGCCTCCCCAAATAACCAGAACCGCCCGTGACAAAGACCATCTCGCTCGTGGATACGTTGCAGCCGCGCGATCGGATCTCGCGCTGGTAAAATTGCCCGAGTGACGCGCCGGTCTTTCCTCTTTGCCGCAGGCTCAGCAGCAGCCAACGCCCAGCCGAAGCCGAACATCCTGCTGATGACGGCGGACAACCTCGGCTATGGCGACCTCGGCTGCTACGGTAACCGCGAGATCCGCTCACCGAACCTCGACCGATTCGCGCGTCAAGGAGTCCGCTTCACGAACTTCTACACGGGCTCGCCCACCTGCACCGCATCCCGCGCCAGCCTGCTCACGGGGCGGCATCCGATCCGCTATGGGCTCAACTATCAGCTCAACGCCAAGGAGAACATGGGAGGCATCGGACTGCCTCACTCCGAACGCATTCTCCCCCAGTACATGAAGGATCTCGGCTATGCTACTGCCTGCTTCGGCAAGTGGAACCTCGGATGGGCGCCCGGAAGCCGCCCGGTGGAACGCGGTTTCGACGAGTTCTTCGGCCACCGGTCCGGCAACATGAACTACTACTCGCACACCTACAACGGCGTGCACGATCTCTATCGCGGAATCGAGCCGGACCACACGCTGGGCTACTCGCCCGATCTGTTCGCCGATGCCGCCGTCGAGTTCATCCGGCGCAAACGGACGCTACCCTGGTTCGTCTACCTGCCCTTCAACTCACCGCACTACCCGAACCGGCTCGACATTGCTCCCGGCGAGAAGCTCGAATGGCAGGTTCCAACGAAATATCTCGAACGGTACGGATATCCGAAGGACGACTCTGACGAGAAGCGCCGCTACCGCGCCGTTGTGACGGCTCTCGATGATGCGATCGGCCGCGTGCTGAAGTCCGTCTCTGGGAACACGCTCGTCATCTTCTACTCCGATAACGGCGCGTTCATGCTGCCCGGCCGCGGACTCGAAGTGCAGACCAACTGGCCGCTACGCGACGGTGGCGTCACCTGTTGGGAGGGCGGAATCCGCGTCGCGGGGATGATCCGCTGGCCAGGGGTGGTCAAACCCGGCTGGACTTGCGCCGAGATGCTGTCTGCCTTCGACCTGCTGCCCCTCTGTGTCGCGGCGGGAGGCGGAAGCACTCCTCGCGCGCCGAAACCACTCGACGGCATCGATCCGCTGCCGGTGCTGCGCGGCGGAAGGTCGCGCCACGAGGCACTTTTCTTCGAGTTCCAGAAGCATCAGGCGGTCCGGCGCGAAAAATGGAAACTCGTCCGGCCCGATCAGGCGCAGAAGTGGCAACTCTACGATCTGGCGGCCGGCGAATCCGAGTCGGTTGATGTTGCGGATCGTCACCCGGACGTCGTCCTCGATCTCGCAGCGCGCTTCGACGCGTGGCGCGCTAACGCCCCTCGATCTTGAGTGGCATGTAGTTGCCATCGCCGCGCAACACGGGCCGAGCGCGCATAACGCGCTCCAGCGGAACTTCCACCAAGGTGGTCGAATCGCCGTTCGGTTCAGGGTACAGGTTGACGTCGAGTTCTCCTGTGGCGGCCGCCAGTTTCGCGGCGTCAGCCGCCTTCAGGAATCCGAGCAGATGCACGACACCATCGCTCAGCTTGTGGACTTCGAACGCCTGCAGCGTGCGCCGGGCGTAGAGTGGAGTCGACTCGTTGACCGGTGAATAAGTGAAGCCGTAGGTGCGGTCAGGCAGTTGTTCGAGGGGTGAGCCCTCATCTTCGGTCTTTACCGGTGTGACGGTATTGCGGACACGCACGAGCTCGATTTGGCGCTGCACATCCGCGCCAAGGGGAGCGGTTTGGACTTTCGACATGGGAAATGAAAGGCGGGAATCTCAGTTTACCATGCGAGCTCCCGACAGCCGCGTAATTAGCGTCCTCCGCGGCCCGCCGCCGCGGCCCTCGACGGATACGGTGTTCCGCCCATTTCCAGGATCTTGTACGCGGCCGCCCGTTCGGCGAACGCCGAGATCGTCATGAACGGATTGACACCGAGCGCCGTGGGCATCGCCGCCCCATCGATCACGAACAGCCCGTCGTGAATGCTTCCGTCCGCAGCGAATACGCGCCCGAACTGGTCTACCGCCCCCATCGTGTGATCGTCGCCCATCGGGCATCCACCGAGCGGATGCACGGTGATCAGGCGCTTGAGGTCCAGCAGGCCAAAGAGCGGATTCTCGATGAACGCGCCACCGAGCGCCTCCGCGTGGCGCCGGATCTCGGCGTTCATCTCCTCGAAGATCGGCTGGTCGCCCGCGTTCGGCCAGGCGATCTTCACACGGCCGTCCCGTTCGAGGAAAGGGGTTTCGAACACGAACCGTCCCTGCATGTTGTCGAAGCCCACGCAGAGGTAGATCATCGTGTGGTTGAGCGCGCCGTTTGGCGCGTAACGGTCCGCTCCGAACTGATCGCGCTCGCGGCGCGCATCTTCCTCGTCCTCGTCGCCTTCATCGGTGTCGTCGGCGATCGCCAACGCGAATGCTTGCTGCGCCGCTTCGACGAACCCCTTCGGAATGCTCGTGTCCTCGATGAGGAAGCGCGATCCCGCCGGTGCATTCGCGTTGTAGCGAATGGCCGCCGTGATCGTCGGTCCAGGACCTCCGCCGGGATTCGGATTCGCGACACCGGCGCCGAATCCGAGCACGCCGCACCGCACGTCGTTGTTGTAAGCCAGGCCGAAGAAGTCGCCATTGCCCCCGAACCGTTGTCCGGCAACCGGCGAAAGCGACAGTCCCTGCTTGTTCGCCGATCGCAGCAGAATCTCAGTCGAATTGATCGAGCCCGCCGAGAGCACGACATTCTTCGCCTGGATGTCGAAGGGCGTTTCGCGATAGAAGTCGAGTATCGTGCCCGGAAGGTCGAGTATCCGCTCCACGAACACGCCGTGGACCTGCCATCCGCCGCCCGCGAGCCTCTTCACCCACTGCACCTTGGTCTGCGTGTAGATGTGTACCGTCGCCGATCCGCTCGCGTTCGCTTTGTTGGCCATCGGCAGATAGTTCATGTAGAGCGTGTTCTTGGCGCCCACGTTGCAGCCGGTCACGCAGTCGCCGCAGTCGGTGCAGGGCTTCTGCATGACGCCATGGGGGTTTGCTCCGTCGATATCGAAATTGACCGCTATGTCGAGCTGGGTCAAGTCGATGCCGAGTTCGCCGGAGCGCCGCTTCAGTGCCTGAACCTTGAGCAACTCATCGAACCGGGGGTGCGGACTCACCGCCAAAACCTGGCGCGCCTTCTCGTAGTACGGCAGCAGTTCGTCCCGAGTGATCGCCGAGGGCCACCCGTCCATTTCGAAGACGTCTTCATTCGGAACGATCGCGACATTGGCGTTGATGAGCGACGTTCCGCCGAGCCCGTTTCCCTTCACCACCGAGATCGGATCGTAGTTGAGAAGTTCGAACAGTCCGAGACGGTTCGAATTGGAGCGCACCTCGCCGATGAGTTCGCCGAGACTGTCCGGGAACTTGCCGGGCTCCCACTCCTTGCCGCGCTCGAGGACGCAGATCTTGGGCTTCGGATTCAAGCCCGCGTTGGCGATTCGCGCCGCCGTCACCGATCCTCCATATCCCGATCCCACGATGACGAAGTCGTACGACTCGTCCGGTCTTTGCGTCTTCCAGTTTCGCGACAGCATAGCCATATACTATGTGCCGCGGCGGCCGCGTGCAATCGGGTGTGCCCGAAAGACGCGAATGCGGCTAGGATGGGGGGATATGACTCGACGACAGGTCCTGGCCGGCTGGGCCGCTTCGCTGGCAAGCGCGTCCGCCACGCCATCGAAGCCCAACGTATTGCTGATCAACACCGACGACCAGCGTTTCGACACGATCCGCGCGCTTGGCAATCGCGAGATCCGTACGCCCACTCTCGACGGGCTGGCTCGCGGCGGATTCCACTTCACGAATCTCTATTCTCAGGGCGGGCTCGTCGGCGCCATGTGCCTCCCCTCCCGCACCATGCTGATGACCGGGCGCAGCGTCTTCCGCATTCCGAAACCGCAGGAAGCACCGGACAAGTATCCGATCCTGCCCAAGGCGATGGAAGCCGCCGGCTACACGACCTTCCACGTGGGTAAGCGCGGCAACACCTACCAGGCGGCGAGCCGCGCCTTTCAGAAATGTCTGTTCGCCGAGGATCTGTCGAAGGACCGCGTGCCGCAAAGCCGCCTGCATGCCGATGCCCTGATCGATTTCGTGCGCGCCACGCCGGCATCACAGCCGTTCTTTGCCTACATGGCCCCCTCGGTCCCGCACGATCCGCGCGTGGCCGAGGAACAGTTCATGAAGATGTACGATCCGGCGAAGATCACGCTGCCGAAGAACTTCATGCCGGAACATCCGTTCGACAACGGAGACCTGAAGATACGCGACGAGATGCTCGCGCCGTTTCCGCGTACACCGGAGGAGATGCGAAAACACCTGGCCGAATACTACGCCTGCATCACCGGACTCGACTTCCACATCGGCCGCGTGCTCACCTCGTTGCGCGAGTCCGGCCGGCTGGCGAACACGATCGTGATCTTCACCTCCGATCAGGGATTGGCGGTCGGCGGACGCCACGGACTGATGGGCAAGCAGAATCTGTACGAGCACTTCAAGGCGCCATTCATCTTGAATGGTCCGGGGATTCGCAAGGGCCGGTCCGAGGCATTGGTCCACATGCATGACCTGCTGCCGACGATCTGTTCACTGGCGGGCGCATCGATTCCAGCCGGTGTCGAGGGCGCCGACCTCGCGCCGGTCATCCGTGGCGAAAAGCGCTCGGTGCGCGACCACGCGTTCGGCGTGTACAAAGACGTTCAGCGCATGACCCGCGACTCGCGCTTCAAGCTCATCTGGTATCCGAAGGTGAAGCGCTACCAGCTTTTCGATTTGAAGGCGGACCCGTGGGAGCTCCACGACCTGAGCGCCGAAGCGGCGCATTCGTCGAAAGCGTCGGAGTTGAAGAAGGTGCTGGCCCGGCAGATGGATGAGTATTCCGACGTGATGGCGGAGCGTCCGGCGTAAGCCGTCTATCCCGGCTGGCGAGAATCGCCCAGATTTTTTGCGGACTCGATCGCCCGGCTCCGCTATGGTGAGTGGAGGTATTCAAGATGAAAGCTTTAACAGGCCGCTACCACTACCGGAGCTATTGCCCGAAGGCGGGCACCCCTGGAACCGCACAGGTCGCCGCGCCATGGGCTCCGCCTGGAGTGCTCGCCGCCGAAACCAGCGCCGCTGGCGAGGTGAAGGGCAAACTCAGTTTCGGGCCGGGCCGCGAACTCGCCGTCACCGGTTCGATCACCGCCGCCACGGCCGCGTTGCCCGAGGGTATCGAACTCACGGGCGAAGGGCTCGGCGCCGTTTATCGAATCCGCGGCTACTTCGTCGAGGGAAGCACGCATCTGGTGGGCACGGTGCTATCGATCCAGCGCGATGTCGCCGGCCAACCGGATGGGACACACGGGCCGTTCATCCTGTTTCCCGCTGAGTAGCCTCCAGCCATCGGACTTTGAAGCTCTGACGCGCTACTCCCGCGCCGCGAGCTTCACCCGGAACATCGGCTTCGCCTTCTCCGCTGCGTCCTGCTCGAACACTTGCCCGGACTTGGCAGCTTCGTAATCACGCCACAACCACGTCATCGCCGCCGGCAGTTCCGCATTGCCATGCGCCCCGTTGTGCGAGCCATTGCTCCAGCTCAAGTGGAAATCGTAGCCCATCATCTTGAGCGAATTCGCGAGTTGGATGTTCTGGAGCGGCCAGCTTCCGTGGTTGTTTTCGAGATCCTCGGAACCGTCCTGGAGCCAAACCCGGATATTGCGTTTGGGCTCTTTGCGCACCTTGAACGGATAGACGTTGCCTCCGTCGAGCACACCCGGCTTCCACTGGATCGACGTGAAGCTGCCAACGCGGCTCAGCACCCGGGCGAACTGATCGGGCATCTGCCAGGCGGCGTTGAAAGCACAGATTCCGCCGGACGAGTTGCCCGCAATCGCGCGGCTGTAGGCATCGCGCCGGATCTTGTACTTTTTCTCGACCTCGGGAATGATCTCGTCGCGCAGGAAGCGCGCATACGTGTCGTTCACCGAATCGTACTGGATGCTCCGCATCGCGCGGGTCCCGATCTTGCCAGGCGAGATGAAAACATGGATCATCACCGGAATCGTGCCTTGATGAATCAGATTGTCCACTACGGCCAGAGTCTTGGCCGCGCCGTCGCGGTTGATGTGCCCGGCGCCATCCTGCCAGACCATGAGCGCCGCCGGCTGCGCGCCGTCATACTGCGCCGGCACATAGATCCACCAGTCCGACTGCATCCCTTCATAGATCCGGCTGGTGTGGACCATCTTTTCCGACAGTTTGCCTTGCGGGACGCCTTCCTTGATATAGCAATCGGGCAGGTAGGCGGGCACGTTCTGATCTCCGCCGAATCGCTTGCCATCCACCACCCAGTAGTAGGCATGGGATGTTCCTGCCGACATCTGAGTCGTAGCCACGAATAGCCCGGACTTGCCCAATTTGCGCGGCTTCAGTTCCTGATCGTCCAAGAACAGGCGCGGCGGGTTCGCAGCTTCGATGGCGACCAGCAGGTCGCCGCCATGATAGGCGGTCGCGGTGCCCTTCTTCACTCTCTCGCCGAAGCTTTCGCGGGCCGCATCGGCCAAAGCGGTCGAATTGGGCTGCTTGTGAGCGAGGTCGAGCAGTTGTTTTTGCGTCAGCTTTTCGGCGGCTGACAAGATCGTGGCGAGCGAGATTAGGACGAGGATGCGCGTCATCGTCCGGCAATTGTACCGCCGTTCCGAATCGGCACGGAAAAAGGCCGGAAAACGCGCCTTGCGGCACCGATAAGAAACAGATCAGCGCCCTGTGGGGTTTGGCACGCCCCGTGCATTCCTACTCTGCGTGACACGCAACGGAAAGACCCCAGGATAAAGGGTTGCTCTGCTGGTAATCTGCTGACTCTCCTGCCTGTTTCCCCTCTGATCTCTCCCCTCCAACTCTGTCCCACCCAACCGAGATCCCGGGGCCTTTCCGGTCATGAAATCCATATCGGCGCTCCGATCCGGAGTGTGACCCTAAAGTCTGAGCCGCTGCCGCCCGATAAGCACGATGACACTGCCATGATCCTCGGAAATGAAGACCTTCGCAAGGAAATCGAATTCCAGTTGAGCCTGCTGCGCCTCATGACGGAGCCGCATCATGGCCAAACGGGCATCAAGCCCTCTGCGCGAGAATCGGCTCGCCTCGAGGAATTGGCCGTGCTCGTCCCCGAAGGTATCGCCGCGCGATAGCTACTTTGCCTCGGCCACAACCGAAGCATCGAAGATCGCCGTCTCCACGCGCCCCGCGCGCTTCACCTGTACCACCACGCGATACTCACCCGTCTCCGGAAATCCGTACGGGAACACCACCTCGGGGGCCACTTTCGTCTCCATCCGGTGCATCGCGTGCGGATCGGCCAGCGCCTCCTTTGTCAACGCCAATGAGGCCATCGGTACCGACCCGCTCGGATGCACGTGCGCGAACACAGCCCGATCCTTGCGGATGAACACTGCATGCCCCGCCATGCCCATGTACGGCTCGGCATCGTCCACTGGCTTTCCGTTCGCATCCTCGACCCGGAATCGGAGCAATTGCATCTGGCGCACCGGAAACGGCTTCCCGTCCCGCACCCACACGATCCTCGTGGATGAACCGGAGATCGGACCCGCCGAATCGTCGCCCTCGAGCGGACGCCCTTTCACCGGCGCCGCGATCTCCAGTTCCGCCGTCATCGTTTCTGGAAATCCACTCGCATGCACGATATCCGCCCAGAGCTGATACCGCCCGGGATCCATGCCGGGCAGTTCCTGCCGGAATCGCGCGGGCCCGTCCGCCTCCGGATGCAGGTGCCAAACACGGTCGAGGTGCGGAAGACGCACCACGAACAAATGGACCAGATGCCCGTGATCGGCGATGAAGTCATCGGTCTTGCGCGACGACAGCCAACCTGGGTCGGAAATCGATAGCGTCAGCCGGTTACCCTCGAGCACCGGCTTCATCTCGAGCGGCTTGTAGACGTAGCGGTCATAGGCCGCGGCTTCCGAGATCCACCACCGGTTGCCGAGATAGAGCACCGCGCACACGAATCCGGCTGCGATCAGCGCAACCCTGCGTGCGCGCGACAACCGGCGCGAGTCCGGCTGATCGCCCGGCCGCAACTGCGCCTCCCGCACCGCCGCCCCGATGATGCTCACGATTCCCAACGCAAGCACCAGCGCCAAAGCGGCGAGCAGGGTCGCAAGCGAGGCCTCCATGCCGCGCGTGCGCTGCGCGAGCGCCGGAACCGGAACCGAGAACTCTCCGCGTCCGGACGCACCCTCCGCCCGCACCCGCACCTGCCATGATCCGGTAGTCATCAACCAAAGCCCGCCCGTGAAGAACGCCGGGTCCTGCTTCGAACGAATCGCTTCGTCGGCAACGGGCGGATGCTTCGACGCCTCGCCCGTCAGAGGAATCGGCGTGACGAAGACGCGGTCAACGCCTTCGCTCGCGGCGCGAATCTCGATCTCGGCCACTCCCGGAATCACCTGCGGGGGGCGGATCGCAACGAAGATCCGGTGTGGGCCGGCCATCCCTTCGAAGAACACATCCGGACTCCCGACATGCGCCAGCATCGCACCCGCCGAGGCCACGATCCAACCGAGAAGCCGGATCACCGCTGCACCTTTCGCAGCCATCCGCCCCAGTGCAGCCCGATCCAGCACATCAAGGGCGCGCCCGCGAATGCGATCAGCAGGTTAGTCGCGAACGCCGCTTCGGCCGGTGCGAAGATGCGCAGTGCCGAGTACGTATTCGGCCCGGTCCGGTAGTCGCGTTCATGGGCATAGAAGAACCAGTTGTCGGCCCATCCGGAGAACAGAAAGTTCCCGAACGGCCACTGCACCGCGATGAGGAGTGCGGTGAACGCGACTCCCGCCAACGCAGCCCGCCGCCAAGCGGGCCAAGAAGCCGTGCGCTCGAGAATCCAATCGATCGCGAATGCCGGAACCACCAGCAATAGCGGGAAATACGAAGGCACGAAGTGATCGACCGGATTCACCACCGGACCCAGCTTGGGCTCGGCCGGAAACAACGGCAGGATCCAGTTAATCCCCGCCCAGAACAGCATGTAGACCGCGGCCATTCGCGTCGCGGCCCATCGGAGTCCGGAAGCCTGGGCGAGCAGCACGAGGTAAACCGGCATCGCGAGCGCCACGGCCCTGTAGAAGTATCCGGTGTGCATCGCCGCCACGAAGATCGACTCCATGATGAACGTGCCCATGTTCACGAGAACCAGTCCGCCAAGAAAGACGTAGATATGTTGCAGCGCAGCGCGCTCGCGCCCTTCGGCGCGATTCATCCGGCCCGCCACCAGCAAAACGGTTCCGAGCATCACGCTGAAGATTCCCGCCGCGAGTACCGTGTGCGGCGGACTGATAATGCGCACGTCCAATCCATAAGCGTTGTGCCACCAGTCGTCGAACGGAGCAGACGTGATCATCGCGATTCCGCCCCATGCCATGATGAACGCGCCAATCGGGCCCCGGAACCCCCAAATCCGAACCGACGCGGCCCGCGCGCGATCCGCCCCGGCCGCCTTCCCGAATGTCGTCCCGAGAATCTGCCATGCGCTCGACAGACCGCCGAGAATGCCGCATGCGTAGATCGCAATGTGCGGCGGTGTCCAGAACGTATCGCGGCCGATCGAACGGTGCCAGGAGATGTCCCAATGCACGCCCACCATCGCCGAAGTAACCGCGGCGACGGCGCACCAAACGTACCACGGCATCATGCTTCGAGTTTGCCATACTGTCAGAACGATGTTCTCGAAAGTCCTTCGCCGGACCCACCTGTACATGGCGCTGTTCCTCACACCTTGGATTCTGATGTACACCGCCAGCACCTTCGTCATGAACCACCGCGAATGGTTTCGCGAGATCTATGGCAAAGGCATGCCTGGCTGGCGCGCCGAACGCGAAACCACTTTCGAGGGCGCGATCGCTGAAGGCACTCAACCGAAAGACATCGGCCGCCAGATCCTGGTCAGCCTCGCGATTGACGGCAATCATACCGTCGCCAAGCCCGCCGATGACGGCTCGTTCGCGATCGTGCGGCAGTTCGCCACCAACGAGAAGCGCCTCACGTTCACGCCATCCACCAAGAAGCTCGTGATCGAAAGCCGCGAGTTCCGGCCCAACTTCTTCCTCGAGCGCTTCCACCGCAGACGCGGTTATCAGACGGACTACAAGACCGACGATGTCTGGGCCTTCACCGTCGACCTCGTGGTGGTGGCCATCATCTTCTGGGCGCTCTCCGGACTCTGGCTCTGGTGGGAACTCAAGATCACCCGCGCGCTCGGCGCCGCGTTCCTGCTCGGCGGCATCGTGATCTTCGCCATCCTGCTGAGGACCACCTAGCATGACCTTCCATCACCTGAATCGCCGCGTCCACCTCTATCTCGCGCTGCTGCTCGTGCCGTGGTTCCTCATGTACGGCATCAGTTCGTACGTCTTCAATCACCCCCAGTATTTCGACCAGTTGGACAAGGCGAAGAGCCTCCCGATGTGGACCAAAGTTCTCGAGCGCGACTACGACGTTCCTGTTCCCGAAGGGGAACTGCGCCCGCTCGGGGACCGTGTCGTCACCGACCTCGGACTCTCGGGCGCATACGGAGCCTACCGGCAAGGCCCGAATCAGATCAACATCTACGTCTACACGTTCCTGAAATCCACGCAGGTCAAGTACTTCCTCGACCAGAAGAAGCTCGTCGTCGAGGACCGGCGCTTCCGCTTCGATCAGTTCCTTACCGGAATGCATGCCAAAGGCGGGTTCGAACAGGACCGCATCCAGGATGATATCTGGGCGGTGATTGTCGACCTCGTTTGCCTCGGAATGCTCTTGTGGATCGCCACGGGCCTGTTCATGTGGTGGCAGTTGCCGGCCACGCGGAACTGGGGCTGGCTGGCTTTGCTGGCCGGGCTCGGATCGTTCGCCTGGTTCGTGTTCACGCTATGACGCCCGATGCTAAGCTCATGCTCTTGATCCCACTGTCCGAGTACCTCAGCCGGACCTACGATCCGGATTGCGAGTACCTCGAAGGAGAACTGAAGGAGCGCAACGTGGGAGAAGTTGGCCACAGCGACGCTCAAAGTTCCGTGCTGCTCTACGTGCGCACGACGGCGCGAGGATTTTGGGCAGGCGTAGAAGTCCGGGTCCAGGTGAGACCTGATCGATATCGCATCCTGGACGTAGCGGTCGTCCGCGGGCGAAGCCGAGCGTGCCCGTCATCGTGACCCCGCCGGACACTGTCGTCGAAATCCTTTCCCCAGGCGACCGCGCTTCCGCGTTCAGGACAAGATCGACGACTACCTCGCCTTCGGCATCCCCTGCGTCTGGATCATCCGGCCGGAAACCCGCCGCGCGTGGGTACACACGAGCGAGGGCTCCCGCGAGGTCAGGGACGGTGTCCTCCGCAATGTCGCGGGCGACCTCGAGGTCCCTCTCGCGGCCATCTTCGAGTAACCCATCCGCTTGCATCGCACCCGGACTTTGTGGTGCCATTGTGACGAAACGGTTTCATGCACGGATGCGTCCATGAAGCCGGATTCATGAACGCAACCGCGACTCCTCCCTCGATGGCCACCCCAACCAAGCCCGGATTCAAGGAAGCTCAGCGAGCCCAACTCAGCCTGCTCGCACCGCTCGAAAAGAAGACGCTCATCTGGCTTGCCAACCACATGCCGGCGTTCGTCAATTCCGACCATCTCACCTCGCTCGGCATGCTCTCGATGATCGCGGCCGGAATTGCCTATTGGTATTCCGCCACCGACAAGGTCACGGGTCTGCTCGCGGTGATCGTTTGTCTGATCGTCAATTGGTTCGGCGACTCGCTCGACGGCACACTAGCCCGCGTCCGCAACCGCCAGCGGCCACGTTACGGCTTCTATGTCGATCACGTGGTCGACATGTTCGGAACGCTATTCCTGCTCGGCGGGCTCGGACTTTCGGGCTTCATGAGCCACTCGGTCGCTGGTGCGCTGATCATCGCCTACTTCATGCTGTCGATCGAGGTCTACCTCGCCACGCACACGATCGGCACGTTCCACCTGTCGTTCTGGAAGTTCAGCCCCACCGAACTGCGCATCCTGCTGTGCATCGGCAACCTCGCTCTGCTCTATTTCGGGCAGTGGGGCGTGATCAACGGCCAGCGTTACCTGCTCTTCGATATCGGCGGTGTCGTGGGCCTGATCGGCATGCTCGCCATGCTGCTCAATTCGGTCTTCCAGCACACGCGCCGGCTGTACAACGAAGAACGTCTGCCGTGAGGGAACTCGCGCTTCGGGGACTGAAGTTCTACGCGGTTGGCGGACTCGGCATCCTCGTCCAACTGGCCGTGCTGACGCTGCTCAAATCGCTCTGGAACTGGCCTTATCTCACCGCCACCGCGATCGCCGTCGAGGTGGCCGTGATCCACAACTTCCTCTGGCACGAGTTCTGGACCTGGCGTGACCGCCCCGGCGGATGGCCCGCCTTCATCCGCTTCAACCTAACCACTGGCGTGGCCTCCATCCTCTCCAATCTCGTGCTCATGCGCCTGCTCGTGGGCGCGTTCGGAATGCACTGGTTTCCGGCGAACTTGATCGCGGTCGGCGTCACCGCGATCGCCAATTTCCTGGTCAGCGAATACTTCGTCTTCCGCCCTTCGCGATAAGCCCGTCGCGGTTTGCGTGGCCGCGCCGAAAGACGCTATCGTGGATGTTGCGCAACCGCGCGAGACCTCACTCAACGGAACCACCGCCCCACCGATGCTCAAACCCAAAGCAGCAGTCACGGAAGATCTGAATCCGCAGGAAACCAGCGAATGGCTGGAGGCACTCGATCAGATCCTCGATGAAGCCGGACCCGATCGCGTCCGGTACTTGATGGATCGCCTGGTTGACCGGGCGTACCTACAGGGCGTCAGCAGCCCGGTCAAGCTCACCTACCCCTACGTGAACACGATTCCGGACTTCGAGGAAGCTCCGTATCCAGGTGACCGCGCGCTCGAAAAGAAGATCGAGTCGCTCGTCCGCTACAACGCGCTCGCGATGGTGATGCGCGCCAACAAGGCCGACGACGGCATCGGCGGCCATATCGCCACCTATCAATCGCTCGCCACGCTGAGCGAAGTAGGTTTTGAACATTTCTTCCGCGCCAGCTACGGCGATCAGCCCGGCGACTTCATCTACTATCAAGGCCATGCCTCTCCGGGAGTCTACGCGCGCGCGTTCCTCGAGGGCCGCCTCACCGAGCAGCACCTCGAGAACTTCCGTCATGAGCTGCGCGATCACTCCGGCCTCTCTTCGTATCCGCATCCGTGGCTGATGCCGAACTTCTGGCAGTTTCCGACGGTCTCGATGGGGCTCGGCCCGATCAACTCGATCTATCAGGCGCGGTTCATGCGCTACCTCGAGAATCGCGGACTGATTCCCGTCACCGGGCGCAAGATATGGGCCTTCGTCGGCGACGGCGAAAGCGACGAGCCCGAAACGCTCGGCTCCATTACTCTCGCCTCGCGCGAGAAGCTCGACAACCTGGTCTGGGTCGTCAATTGCAACCTCCAGCGTCTCGATGGACCGGTGCGCGGCAACGGCTCGATCGTGCGCGAACTCGAAGGCATCTTCCGCGGCGCCGGCTGGAACGTCGTCAAGCTCCTGTGGGGCTCGGCGTGGGACCGGCTCTTCGCCAAGGACAAGTCGGGCCTGCTCATGCGGCGGATGGCCGAATGCGTCGATGGCGAGTTCCAGAACTTCAAGGCCAAGGGCGGCGCCTACATCCGCGAGAACTTCTTCGGCAAGTATCCAGAGCTCCTCGAACTGGTGGCCGACATGTCGGACGACGAGCTCTCCAAACTCCCCCGTGGCGGCCATGATCCGGTGAAGGTGTTCAACGCCTACAAGCAGGCGGTCGAGACCAAGGGCCAGCCCACGGTCATCCTTGCCAAGACCGTCAAGGGTTACGGCATGGGCGACTCGGGCGAGGCTCGCAACACCGCGCACCAATCGAAGAAGATCAACGATGCCGATCTCGAGAAGTTCATGCACCGCCTCGAGGTCCCGGTGCCGGAATCGCACTGGCGGAAACTGCAGTTCTTCGTGCCGGATTCAAACAGTCCCGAAATGCAGTATCTTCACGAGCGGCGCCGCCAACTCGGCGGCTACCTGCCTTCGCGCAACACCACGCCGATCAAGCTCGAAGCGCCGAAGCTCGAACTCTTCGCGGACGTTCTCAAGGGTTCGGGCGTGAGGCCAGCCATGACCACGGCCGGCCTGGTCCAGATGTTCCGCGCGATGCTCAAGGATCCGGTGATCGGGAAACTGATCGTGCCGATCGTCCCCGACGAGGCCCGCACGTTCGGCATGGAGTCGATGTTCCGCTCCTCGGGCATCTACGCCTCGCAGGGCCAGCTCTACACGCCGGTCGACAGCGCGGACTTCAACTACTACCGCGAGGCCAAGGACGGCCAAGTTCTCGAGGAAGGAATCACGGAAGCCGGATCGATGGCTTCAATGACCGCGGCCGGAACGTCGTACTCAAACTACGGCGTACCGATGATTCCGTTTTTCATTTACTATTCGATGTTCGGCTTCCAGCGCATCGGCGACCTCATCTGGGCTTTCGCCGATTCGCGCGGCAAGGGCTTCCTCATCGGCGGCACCGCTGGCCGGACCACGCTCAATGGCGAAGGGCTCCAGCACCAGGACGGCCATACGCCGATCCACGCCTCGACCATTCCCACCTGCGCTGTCTACGATCCGGCATACGCTTATGAAATCGCGGTGATCGTGCAGGACGGCATCCGCCGGATGTATCAAGAGAACGAAAACCTCTTCTACTACATCACGGTCTACAACGAGTTCTACCTGCAGCCGCCAATACCCGAAGGCGAAGGCGTGCGCGAGGGCATCCTCCGCGGACTCTATCGCGTCAAGGCTTCCGAATCCGGACCAGCGGTCGCGCAGTTGTTCGGCAGCGGCCCCATCCTGAACGAAGCCCTCCGCGCCCAGCAGATCCTGCAGGAGAAGTACGGCGTCGCGACCGACGTCTGGAGCGTCACCAGCTATCAGCAACTCCGCCGCGAAGCCCTCGCGACGGAACGGTGGAACCGGCTGCACCCCGCCGAACTCCAGCGCCGACCGGTGATCGTTTCAGCGCTCGACGGAGCGCAAGGCCCGGTGATCTGCGCGAGCGACTACATCAAACTCGTGCCCGATCAGATCGCACCCTGGATCGGCTCTCGCATGGTCACGCTCGGCACCGACGGTTTCGGCCGCTCGGAAAACCGGGGCGTCCTGCGCCAGTTCTTCGAGGTCAACGCTGAGTCGATCGCTTGCGCGACGCTCTCGCGGCTGGCTCGCGAAGGGAAGTTCGACGCTCAGACGGCCGCCCGGGCGTATGTCGATCTCGGAGTCGATACCGAGTCGGCTGAACAGGTGACCCGGTAGCGAGCGTCATCGCACGGCCGTTCCGCCGAGTTCTGTCAGAGTCTCATTCGTGATTTCAAAGATCGTGTTGGGACAAAGCGGAACGAAAACGTTTCGTTCGCTTCTGACCCGATGTCGTTGATTCGATTGACTCTGTCTCTTGGGACATGTCCCTTGTCCCATCGAGATCAGACCAATCGGCCATCGTTTCGCTCGCCGACCTTGGTCTTGGGCCTGGTGTGCCAGGCGGCCAAGGCGAGAGCCATTGCGATGTCGTCGTGGATATCGTTGCGCTGCACGCCAAAGTGGAGGAGTTCCTCCTCGAGATCGCCGGAGCCCGGGGAGCCCTTTCGGGATGCGGATATTGCCCGACTCGAACATCAGACAGAGCGCGGTGACGAGGTCCTTCTTCGGCACATGCCACGAGCCGTTCGATTGGCTCGCATTGACTTCTCCCGTGATGACGACCGGGATGAGCGCAGCCTGAATCCTGGCGGCGCGGAGCATCTCGATGACCGGGGCTCCGAGTCCGGTTGCGTCGGCGACGATGGTGGCGCGTCCGGCGAGGTCCGGCGATCTCACGATGCGATCGAGGCACGTGACGATTTCGGCGAACGGAGTTCGCAGCGGAATGCGCGTGGCCTGACGCAGGACGCGGTGATGCTGGCCTTGCTCGA
>CADECY010000100.1:27327-35171 GCA_902825945.1 uncultured Acidobacteriota bacterium | reverse complement strand
CTATCAAGGCGGTAACCCATGACATAGCCTTCGTTCCGGCGCAAGAGTTCGCTGGCTCGCCGGCGCGGCCCGGCCCGGCCTGAGTGCACCGGTAGTCTTGCGCCGGAATGGGGATCAACGATGGGCTATAGCGACGAGGAAGTCAGCCAGTAGAGACCGGCGCTCGCCGCGGCGGCGTAGACCAACTGAATCCAGCGTGAATAGCTGCGGTGCACGATGCCCTCCGCGGCGCACTCCGCTCTCGACAGCTCGACGTAAGGCGCGGGATCGCGACGATACCAACCCTCCACGACCACTCGCTGGCCAATCAGGCTCTCGGCGTCGGGCACCAGAAACAGCCGGGCGAGCGGAATCGATTGCCGGTCCAGGAGGAAGATCGCTCCGGACTCGTCCCGGAGAAGGAGATCCGGGCTCCAGAACATGCCCGGGTCACCACGGCCCGTCACCCAACCTTCGATCCGCACCGCGCGTGGCCGCATGTTGGAGGCGACGGTGTCTTCGATCAGCGCGGAGACCGGAGCGGGCTCGAACTTCCCATGGTAGCGGTACAGGATTCGAGCGACCCACGACACGAAAAGGCCTCCCGCCAGGATTGCGAGCCAATACGGCTGCATGGGAAGCAATTCGCGCTGCGAGAGCCCGGTGGCGATTACCATCGTGAAGGCCAAGGCCCAGGGCGCCGCCCAGAGCGGGAACTCGAGCGGGAACCGGCGCCACTCGATTCGCGACCATTCAGGTAACGGATACGAGGCGGTGCGTCCTTGCTTGTACGCCAATCGGTTGAGCGCGCAGATCCGCATGGCGGTGAGCGGGTGGGTGGATAGATACTGGTGTACCCGAGCCCAGGGGTTCACGAGATCCCACTTCATCAGCTTCGCGGTGGAAGCCGTGGTGGGCCCCTTGAGGGCCAAACTGGCTTCAGCGGTGGCAATTCCCAGCGCGCCGATCCGGCCAACGAGCGCCGCGTTTCCGAGGGCCTCCACCTTTTGGTGGACATTCCCGTGCCGCCGCGCCCAGGCAGCCTCGCGGTCCACCTTGGAGACGCCGTAGGCGATCTTGACGAGCGCCGAACTCAGAACGGAGGGATTACCGGTTGCCTCCGCCGCGAAGGCGTCGGCCCAGTATTCGCGGCTCCGGCTCAGCGAGAGAACGATCATCTCGCTGACCCAGTACGTGGCGAACGCGAGCCATGTTCCCCAATGCTCTTCTTTCAAGCGCCGTGCCCACAGGTAAATCTGGAACATCAGCATCGGCGCCATTGCGGCGGCGGTGATCACCAGAAAATCACGATGCTTGATGTGGCCGACTTCGTGCGCGAGGACGGCGTTGGTTTCCTCTGGCGTCAGCGCCTCGAGCAGCCCGGTGGTCACGACGATGCGCGCGTCCGACTGCGTCCGGCCGAACGTAAAGGCGTTCGGCACCGAGGCGTTGATGACTCCGACCTGGGGCATGGGCAGTTCTTCCCGCCGGCAGAGGCCGTCGAGGAACTGGTGGTTGCGGGCCGGCAGATCCAGTGTCCAGTCGATATCCAGGATCCAGGCGATCAGGCTCGGGCCGAGCAGATATTGCATCAGCAGAATCACGATGGCGATTCGCGAACCCATCACCAACGTCATGCTCCCGCCTCCGTACAGGTTGCCGATGGCGAACGCTACCAGCGAGTAGAGCATCAAGAACAAGACGGTCGATCGAGTGAAGTATTTCATGAAGGACCTCCCTTGTTTGAGGGATCGGCAGTCACTTTCGATCCGCGCAGATGCTGCAATGCCTTAGCCGATTTCGTAAGGGTTTCGACCGAGCCTCCGTCATGACGGCCCCTCTCGGCGCCGCTGTTCCGGTTCCTGAGGCCAGCGTCCGCTCGATTCGCCCCAGTTCCCGCAGCGCCGGCGCCCCTTCACTGTCGCGCGGATACGCCGCCAGCTTGTTGACCACCAGCGATGCGCTCGCCTTGCTCATCGATTGATTCGACCACCCGCATCATCTGGTCCTGGTTCCGCTCAAATTAATTCCGTGCTGGCGACGCCGGCCGCCAAATCCCTCTCGAGAATCCGCGGTCGCGAAACCGAGCCTCAGCAGGTGGCCCAACGCGAACACTCGTAGTCGGCGGCTTTGGTCCGCTGGAATCGGCTACCTTACCATCGTCGTAGGCGAAGGAGCGGTGGCAGCGTTGCGAGTCGATGTAGCGGCCGGGCGCCTGTTCGCGATACCAGAAGTGCTGCGGGTGAAACTGGCGCGGCGATCGCGAGGAACCGGCGCAGCTTGGGATCGAGGGGCGTGCTTCATCGCCATCCAATCTATCATTCACGAATCACACGATGCGATTCCCTGATCGCCTGTCTTTTCGTCATCGCCGAGCTCGGAATCGACCGTTTGGCCAGGGCGTTGATACCGCTCGACGAGCGGTACCAATCTCCTCTACCCTTCGCGGCTTTACGTTCCCGATCCAAGTCTGGCTACACTGATTTTCATGGAGTCCAGTAGTTGAGTGCATCCCGGCGTGCCCTCGTTTTGGCCGGCGGCGGCTTTGCGGCAAACGCATGGGAAACCGGCTTGATCAGCGGAATGGCAACCGCTGGTCTTGATCTTCGTGCCTGCGATTTATTCGTGGGGACATCCTCCGGCGCTAGGGTTGCGCTTAACTTGGCGAGTGGGACGGATCTCGAGGAGCTTTACCAGCAGCAGCTTGGCCCGTTACCCGGGCCAGTTGGCTCACCCGCTTTGGTCGACTGGCAAAAAGTCCGCACGGAATGCGCTTATGCCAAAGCGGGTGGAGGGGATTCGACCGCCATCCTCCGGCGAGTGGGAGCGCTCGCGCTCGGAATCGCTGGAGCCGACAATGGCGAGCGACGCAACACTGTTGCCGCGCAACTTCCGCGACAAGATTGGCCCGCAAAAAAGCTGTCGATAGTAGCAGTCAATGCCGAAACCGGCCAAAGACGAATCTTCGACCGGGCTAGTGGGGTCGCACTGGTTGATGCTATGGTGGCGACCACCGCATTTTTTGGCTGGCCCCCAGCAACAGTGGAAGGGCAGCCCTATATCGACGGCGGATTTTACTCTAGCGATAATGCTGATCTTGCAGCCGGGTTCGAGCAAGTAATCATACTTGCGCTGCGGGCTCCGGCTGGGGCAATAGCTCTCGTGCCCATCGCAGAAGGCGTGAGCAGCCTCAGAGCCTCGGGTAGCCTGGTCGCGGTAGTTCATCCTGATGAGGAGTGTTTGGCGGCCTTCGCGTCGGCGGGCAGCGCGATGAATCCGGCTGTGCGGGCGCCAGCCGCTAAGGCTGGCCGCGTTCAGGGGCAGCGGTTCGCTGACGAGCTCCGCCTGACATTTGCCTAAGCGGCACGACCGGCTAGTACCAGGCGCGCCGATGGCCCAATCTCCGTGCGAGATCGCGACCTTGTAGGTTCTTGCCGATAATTCCGAACAGATTCCACTGCCGCAAGGCCCTCACCGCTATCGAATCATTGCCTGAGCCAGCTCCGATAGCGGTAGATCAGCCGCCAACGGCGCACTCGGTCCGACAGTAGAGCCCAAAGGGGTGAGCTGTCCATCACCGGGTCGCCGCCTCGTCCCATGCGATCCAGTTGGCGCCGCAACTGGGCAAGAGTCGCCGCGGAGGCCATCAACTTGTCCTTCCAACTTGGGCCACGCAGGTGAATCACTGGCGATTCGCCCTTGCGCCAGCGAGCCGGAAGGTCAGGGACCAGCGTCAAGGCCGTGGCCACTCCAGCCACCGACACGCCCGCGGCCAATACCGAGCCGGCCACTTCGCGCCGCCGGATGCCGCCGGTTGTCATCACCGGCATGCTCGCCACCGCCGCGATATCGCGCGCGAACTCGAGAAAGTACGCTTCGCGAGCGAGTGTCCGCTGATCGGCAGTTCGTCCTTGCATGGCGGGGCTTTCGTAGGTTCCGCCGGACACCTCCACCAGATCGACGGCGAGAGCATTGAGCCACCGCACGACTTGCTGGGCGTCCGCGGCGTCGAAACCGCCACGCTGAAAGTCCGCCGAGTTGAGCTTGACGCCTAAACTGAACGCCGGTTTTACTGCCGCGCGCACCGCCCGTGCGACATCCAGCAGAAGGCGGGCGCGATTTTCAAGCGACCCACCCCAGGCGTCGCTGCGTTGATTGGACAGCGGCGACAAAAACTGAGAAAACAGATAGCCGTGCGCGGCATGCAACTCTACTCCATCGAAGCCGGCCTGCTGAGCGCGCTTCGCAGCCTCGACAAATCGGCCGACGACCACGACGATTTCGCCCTCGTCCATCGCCTTGGGCTGGGCAAACATCTTGGAGTGTTTTCCCATGTCAAGAGGGATCGCAGACGGCGCCAAAACCCGGCCCCCGATGTCGGCTTGAATCGAGCGGCCCGGATGGTTGAGTTGCAGCCAGAATTGAGCGCCATTTTGCTTGCCTGCTTCGGCCCATCTCTCGAACGGCACCAGCGGGGTTTCACGTTCCAGCACAACCGCGCCGGGAGCGACCACCGCATGCCGGTCAATCATGACGTTGCCTGAAATCAGCAGGCCAACGCCGCCTGCGGCCCAGCGCCGATAGAGAGCAAAAAGGGCGCCGCCCGGCACCTGTCCGCGTTCCGCCATGTCTTCTTCCATTGCCGCCTTGGCGATACGATTGGGTAGCGTGGTTCCGTTGGGGAGAGTGAGCGGGTCAAAAATGCCTGGAGTCATAGAATTCCTGCCTAGTCTGAAATAGAGACCGCCTCGCGAATGTACCTATGGCTTCCGGCAAGCGAAATGAGGACATCAGCGGCGTTTTCAAGACTGACGGAGAACCCGAGCCCTTTGCCGTTGCCGCTGAAACGAGGTTTGCCTTTCGGCTTTCGATCCGCCAAGCCTGGCATGCGCACCGCCGTCCAACGCGCGCCGGAAGCGCGGAGCACCGCCTCCATCTGCTCCTTGTCATCGACGATCGGCCGCAGCCAACGAACGAAGAGAGGCAATGCGCGAACGATGAGGCCGCCGGAACCCTGCACTCCGGTGTTGGAGACCGCAATGAGACGGACCGGCCTCGTGCCCATCGCCGCCAGCACCCGCCGCACGCCGGTTGCGCAAATGTCAGTTGGGCGGCCGTCGCCCTTGCCGCCCACGCCGAGCGATTGGATCACCGCATCTTGCCCAGCGAGTAAAGGCGCCAGATCCGCCGTGCGGACGTCGCCTGCGACTATGCGTGCGTTCTGGACATCGGCGCCGAACTTGCTCGCGTCGCGCGCGAGAACCGTGACGTCGTGCCCAGCCGCCAGCGCACGGCGCAAAACGGCAGCGCCCAGCATTCCGGTGGCTCCTAGAAGTAGGATTTTCATGATCTGCGCTCCCTTCCGAAATTCCAAATACGAATGTGAATCTGAAATCAGTATCGTATTTTAACGCCATGGATGTCAAGATGCGGCCACAGATCCAGATGCAGTATCGTATCTAAAGGAAGCCATGGCGAAAACGGCAAAAAAGCGGCAAACCCGGGAAGAGAGCCAAGCCCAGACCCGGGAACGGCTGCTCGAATCAGCCAGCAAACTTTTCTGCAAACACGGGGTGGAGGCAACCTCTATTGAACTGGTTGCCGAAGAGGCGGGCTATTCGAGAGGGGCGTTTTATTCTAACTTCGAGACTCGGGATGCCCTGGTGTGCGCCGTGTTGGAACGGGAGTTCGCCCAGAGCCAGCGACGGTTCGAGGAGATTGTGAACGGCGAGTCGCCCCAGAATCTATTGGCCGCGCTGCGCGAGTATTATGTGAACCACGCCACCGATCCGCACGGGTGCATGCTTGGTGTTGCGATTCAGATGTACGCGTTCCAAAACTCGAAAATCCGCGCCAGGATCGCGAACCTCTTTCGTGGCGATCAAATCAGGAAGCTCGAAATCCTAGCCCAAGGAACAAAGTCCTTGGCCGGAAGCGGTCTAACGCTTTCGGCAGAGCCGGAAACTCTGCTACGGGCACTCACGGCGCTCGCGAATGGCCTGTGTATCTCTTGGATGGTCAATCGAGAGTCTGTAGACGCCGGCAAAGTCCGCGAGGCATTGCAGCTTACTTTTGACAGGGTCACCGGTCTCAACGGCAGGGAATGAGCTCTTTCTGAATGGCAGCCTCGGACCTTCGGTACGAGCGCCAAGCCATTGATTGCGAAGGCAATTTAGGACCATCTGGCTCGATCAGTAATGAGTAACGCCATGTTCGCACGAAGACCGGTACCGGTGTCAGCAACGTATCGGTGGACCAAACAGTGACCAGTTCGCGGGCAAGCCGGCGAAAGTTAGGTAACGACCCGGCCGCCAATTCCCTCGAATCCGTGGCGCGAACCGAGCCCCAGCAGGTGGCACAACGCGAATACCTGCTCGCTGACACCTCCGGTATCGGTCAGTGCTCTTCGATGCGTGGCCGGCGACACCGTGATCGAGCAGTCGTCCAGGACGGCGCATCGCGCGCATGCGACCGGATCGCCGGAGATCTCCCGGCGAGGGGTGGGCGCGAACGCCGCCGGCAGCTACACCAGCTTCCAACCCTTGTCCGACACCTCGAGCGACTTGCGGCCCGCGTACCTGTCGTAGACGCGGTGCATCTCCTTGATCGAATCGAAGTAGCCAGTGATGAACGCGGCGCCGAACGATTGCCCGGCCCGGATCGGCCGTCCGCCGAACTCCTCGATCATGCAGACGTAGCCGCGCTGGTGGCACCATGCCTCCGACACCACCGTTGCATCGAGCGTCATCCCGGCAAGCCACGGGCCTTCGGCTCCGCTCTTCGGGTCGCGCAGCCGGTAGGCACGGATGAAGCGCTTCGGAACATGCTGATCGCCGCGCCGGTAGAGGTGCTTCTCATCGGGCGGAAAATTGGCAAGGAACTCGCTCGAGGGAATCCGGCCGAGGTGACTGAGATAGACCTCGGAAAACGTATCGCCCTGTTTGTGTTTGATATGGCCCGGCATGTCGACGCGCAGGAAGAGCGCCTCTGAATCGTTCGCCGAGGCAATGCGGTCCGCCGACACGAAATAACGCGCACCTCGCGGAAAGACGAGAGTCTGCGTCCATTCCGACCCTTTGTTCTTGCCGGGCGCGGCGATGTGGTAGCGGTAGCTCATTCGGACCGCGGCAAAATCCTTGCCGCGAATCGTTCGCGGCGATAGCTCCCGCGCCTTCGTACAGATCTGCGGCCCCTCGATTCCGCGCTTGGCGATCTTGCCGTGATAGAGGTTGTTGAACTCGTACACGAGATCCTTGTCGAGCCGGGCGCGATAGGCTTCGTCGCTGCCTGGTTCCATCAGCCAGTCGACGATGTGGAGACCGAAGCCCGGATCACGGAAGCCGGTCTTGCGATCGAGGAACGATTGCGCGGCGACACCGGAGACATAGCCCTTCTTGCGGACTCGGGCTTCGATCGCCGCCGTCGAGATGGCGATGTGGTCATCGGCCTCGGAGACTTCGACACCGCCAGAGGAGGCGAAGGCCGCGGGGAGCGCGAGGAACTGTTTCCGCGTGAGATTCAGCATGGTGATCAGGCCCGCTTCGCCGGTTTCGGCTGGGTGGAGATCATTTCGGTGTGTTTGATCGAGCCCGAGCGTAAATCCACGCGGAACCAGCCCTCGCCGTTCTTCTCGTGCAGTGGCGTGGGCGAGGGCTTGTAGCCCATGCCGGTCGAGACGATGAAGCCCGTGTTCAACGTGGAGGGGGCGCAATGCGCGGCGAGGATCGTTTCGTCCTGAATGATCACGCACGCCAGCTCGACCTCCGGATTGAACAGCCGCTCGTGCGTGTCGCGCGAGAGCAGATCCTTCGGATCGCAACGGAAGATGCCGTGGTCGTGCGCCTTTGGTCCGTTGGAATCGCCTA
>CADECY010000100.1:0-27317 GCA_902825945.1 uncultured Acidobacteriota bacterium | reverse complement strand
GGCCGGGCGCCCGTTCGCGATACCGGAAGTGCTCCGTCTCGCCGCTTCGAGGTGAATCTGGCGCGGCGCTGGCCGAAGCCGCCGCGGCGGTCGCGAGAAACTGGCGCAGTTTGGGATCGAGGGCGCGCTTCATCGCCATCCAATCTATCATTTGAAAGACGCCGAATGGTTCGGCGCGAACCAAGCCAACTGAGACGAGCGCGTTCGAACAGATCGACGATGCCGCTTGTCAATCGGGATAGTGTTTCGTGGGGTTCGCGACAGTAGCGTGAAGCGGGCGATATCCAGGTCACGGAATCCTTGCGACCGCAAGCCGGTTTGGACATCCCAGCCGGGTGGGGCCGGTCGCCGCGCCCGCTCACCGGCCGTGACGCTGGCGGCGGCCGCCCTACTTGGGGGCCTATCTCCGAGCCGCGTTCCCGTTCTTCCTGGCTTCCTCCGCCAGGATCTCCTTCAGCTCTTGTTCGGCTCTCCTGACCTCTTCCAACGACCGGTTCGGCGTCACGACGACGCCCTGCGGCGGCCAGGCCGGAACGGAAGCAGGTGGCCTTGCCTTCGGCGTGCGTTTGGCTGACTTGGCCCCGAACGGCTGCTTGGTGGTCGAACCCGGCAACGGATCGCGATACGCCATGACCGGACGCTTCTGCACAAACAGCGGCGTGTACCGCCAAACGCCGAGGTACAGGGCCGCAACCACGCCCAACTGAATCCCGAGGGCGCGACCGAGGGCACCGGTCTGGGCCGGCGCGACCACCCAGGCTTGATGATCGATGTTCGGAACGGTGCGAATTTCGGCGTTCAGCCGGGCCAACTCCTTGCCCGGCCGCCGTCCGCCGAGGCGCTGGCTGACGTTCTTCAACAGGGTGTAAGAAACGGGCTGCCCCCCCAGGTCCATGAACCGGCTGGCGAACTTCTTCACCTCCCGCATCCACATGTAGCGCATCGAGGCATACAGCAGTCCCGCGGCGACGCCCGCCACAACCATCAAAAACCACTTCGCCGCGTAGCGAAATCCAGGTTCGCGGACTGTGTTGATGTCCGTCACGTATATGACTGAGATCGTGAACACCAACGAGGCCCAGAATGCGAGCCATTTGAACGAACCGTGAAAAACACCCAGTACCGGATGCAGGCAGAGCGCGGCGGTCCGCAGCGCGAGTGCGTCACGCAGCGCCTCGGCTGACCGCTTCAGACCGCTGGCCCGGTCCTCGTGCGTCATGAAGGAGTGTTTGGCCGGCTGCAGCAGACTCAGGGCCACGGCGCGCAACTCGAACGGAGTCAGCCGCTCGAGCTGGGGCTCGTGGAAGGCCGCATTCAGTGCCTCCAGATCCGATTGAAACAACCTCTGGCGCGCCGTCACCACCATCGAGATCAGTTCTTCGTCCGGCGTATGCAGTACGCGCAGCACCGTTCCCATCCCAAACAAGGTGGTCTTGACGCCGAGCTTCTTGCACGTGTCGCCGAATCCTCCCAGTCTCGCGGATTCCTGTTCGAGCTGCGCGGCATTCTCCGGATGCCAGCGCTTCAGCCGCTCTTGAAAGCCGGGTGACAGCAGAGTGGCCACTCGCTCCGGCGGCGGCACCTCGTCTGGCAGGCGCGCGGCTTCCGCCAACAAGTACCGGGCGTTGATCTCCACGCCTCGCACGGCGGGTGGCACGGCGCCTTCGCTGATCGCCGTCAGTGCCAGAGCGGTACCTAGATCGTGATCTTCCACGCGCTGGCACTCCCGCAACTCCTTCAGCAGATCGGAGTCCTGCAGGGTTCCAGAGACGTAGCGAGACAACCGGCCGCGATAAACGATGTCGATGGCCTCCGCCCACCGGGCTGCGCCGGCCGGCGTGTCCGGAGCCGACTCAGCCATGAGTTTCCGGGCCAGTTCCGGCAGCGTCAGCACGTACCGGTCGAACTCGAAGCCCTCGACATCGACCGCCGCGCCGTAGGAGTCCGGCACCTTTTCGCCGCGCAGGAAGCGCTCGACATCCTCGTAGCCCCACCGGCTCCGGCGCCGGCTGGTGAGCAACCCTCGCAACAGGGGAAGCCATCGCGGCATCCGGCCGTCGGCCTCGGTGAATTCCACCATGCCCGCGCGCACGCCGTAGTGAGACCGCTCGTTCTCGAGCATGATGGTGTCGAAGAGGAGTTCCACGGCTACGCGCGCATCGGGACCGTACTTGCCCGAGTGCAGGTCCGCGGCAAACAGGCGCGACAGGCGGTCATAGGGATGAATGCGGTCGATCGCTTCCTGCACGATGCGGCCCAGGCTCCACCAGTCCCACGTTCCGAGGAGCGGATCGTTCGGAATGCGCCTCTGGTAAAACTCGGGCGGCGAGTAGACGCGTGTGCCCGCCACGGTGGTGGCTCCGCCGGAGTCCAGTTGCGACACCGTTCCGTAGTCGACGATCACGAATTGCTCGCGCCCGTTCCGCTCGATCACCCGTACGTTGTCCGGCTTCAGATCGCGATGCGAGAGGCTGGTGGCCGCGTGCAGTTGGTGGATCGCCTCGGCCAATTGCGACACCATGTTGCGTACACGCGCATCGTCGAAGTCCTCGCCCGCGCCGCCCAGCAGCGCCGTCAGTTCGCGGCCATCGAGCCATTCGTACACCTCGCACAGCGCGTCGCCTTCGAGAGCGAGGTCGAGACACCGGAGCAAGTTCGGGTGGCGGATGGCGAGGAGCTTATCGCGAAGCCCGATCTGCTTTGCGAACACGCCGGCGCGGCCCGTCGGGTTGGGCTGAATCTTGATGAACACCGCGGCGCCGTCCAGCACGCGTGTGCCGCGAAACGCCATGGCTTGCGCGCCGCCGCGGAGCCGCGTCTCGAGCCGGTATTGGCCGCGCAACACCAGTGCGTCGGGAGCCCACTCGCCGGGCGGAGGCGGAGGCGGCGTAGGCTCTGACGGCGGCGCGATCGTCGCGCGGTCGTCCAGAGGCGGATAGGACGTTGCACGGTCGTCGGCGGCCGGCGCGGAGAACGTGGTCTGGCGGTCGTCGGGCTGAAGCGGTCGAGTCATTCCATCTTCCCTCCCAGCAATTCGTCGAGCGCACCCGTGAAAGGCGGCGGCGCGCCGCCGAGTTCCAGCCGGACGCGCATCGATCCGCCGAGGACCAACTCATGGGACGGGCCGGCCAATACCATCTGACTGCCCACGGGGATCGTCTGCCCGTCCAGCACCGTGGGGCTCGCTTCGGAAAGCGCTTCGATCCTCCACTCGCCGCCGGTGCGCGACAACTTGCAGTGCCGGCGCGACACGCTCAGATGCTCGCGGAGGCTTTCCGGGGCGATGTCGCCGTTCCGCCCCAGGACCACGGCGCCCGTCACCGGCCACACCTGTCCGCCAATTTCCATGCGCAACGGGGCCGCCGGCTCCGGCTCCAGCGCGGGTGGAGGCGGAGGTGCCGGTAAAGCGACCGGATCTTCTCCGTCGTATTCTTCGAACTCGCAGCGGTTGCTGTCCGGGCAGCCAGCGGGCGCACGGCGCCGGTCGGTGATCACTGTGCAAGCGGCGGCGATACACCTAAAGCGCGCCATGAGTCAGTCTCGTTCTTCGACCGCTGGCCGCCTCGATGCTGCCGGCGAGCTTCACGACATCCCCGCGGCTCATGACTCCCGCCAGCCTGATATCGGCGCCGTCCACCGCGACGCTGGCGGCCGGCGAAAAAGCTTGCCATCCGGTGTAGCGTTCGCGAGCCACCGGCGTCAACAAGTGCACGCGCTGATTGGCCGAGCCCGTGAGAGGCGTGACCGCGTGGGCCGGCGCGCGGTAGGGCTCGCTGACCACCACGTCGCACAGTTCCAGGACGGCGCGATGTTCGCGCTGGAGCATCGGCCACGGGTACCCAGAGTAGACGAGCACGTCGCCCGCTCCCAAAGCGCGCACCGCGGTAAGCAGCGCAAACAGCCCTTCGGGCTGGTCGAAAGGCTCGCCGCCCGAGATGGTCACGCCGTCGCTCGCCTCGATCCATGGTTGCGTGGCGCGCAAGAGGGCGGCCAGAGAGACCAGATGCTCGTCGCGGCTCTCCCACGTCTCGGGAACGATGCAACCCGCGCACCGGATCGAGCACCCCTGCAGCCAGATCCCGGTGCGCGCGCCGTAACCGAGCCCGCGCACGGGGAAGTGACAACGCGCCACCGACAGATTCATCGCGACAGCTCCACGACGGGCGTTGCGCCGTCCATCCGGATCCGCTCGATCCTGGCCGCGTCGCCCGCGCGCAGGTTCGCTTCCCAGATCGCCCGGCTCAACGGGTTGATCAGATACGATTCGAGCATGTTGCCGATGCCGCGGCCGCCGTTGGTCAGGTCGCTCGTGCAGCGGTCCGCCAGGAACGAAAACGCCGAATCGGCCGCCGGCGCGCGGCCCGGAGGAAATCCAGAGAGCGTCAGGTAGATCTGTTGGGTCTCGCGCAGGCGCTCGAGAATGTTACCCGTCATCTTGCTTAGGATTTCGATCGCCACTTCGGGCCGTATGAAATCGAAGACCACGATGTTGTCGCCGATGCGGTTCAGCAGTTCCGGACGGTTCAGTTTTTCCTTGAAGTACGATGTAACACCCTGCCGCACCTTGTGCGCCAGGGTCGAGTAGTCGTCGCCCGGCTCGGCGGCACCCATGCCGAGATTCGACGTGAAGACGATGACCGCGTCGCTGAAGTAGACACGTTCTCCCTTTCCGCTGGTGAGCTGGCCGTCGTCGAGAATTTGCAGGAACTTGTCGAGAATGCGCCCGTGTGCCTTCTCGATCTCGTCGAACAAGACCACCGAGAAGGGCCGCTCGCGAATCGCCGACGTCAGCTCGCCGCCCGCGTCGAAGCCCACATAGCCCGGCGGCGCGCCGATCAGCCGCTGGTCGGAGTGCTCATGATTGAACTCGCTCATGTCAAAGCGTATGTAGGCGGTTTCGTCCCCGAACAACGCTTCGGTGATGCTCTTGGCCAGCTCCGTTTTGCCCACCCCGGTGGGACCGGCGAAGAACAGCACGCCCTTGGGCTTGCCCGACGTGCGTGCCGCTTGGGCTCCGGCCAGGCCCACGATCGCGCGGCGGATGATATCGAGCGATTTGACGATCGCCGGCTCCTGGCCCTTCACACGTTTTCGGATCAACTGCTCCGCTTCGTGGATCTTGTTCTTGTCGATCCGGCGCCACGGATCCTCGGTCACGCCCAGTTTGTAGCGCCGCGCCGCCTCGGCCACCTCGGTGGCCTCGAGCTGCTGCGGCGGCATGAAGCGCACGATGGCTTCCAGGTCGCTCATCAGCAGGCCGTCCGTATGCAGACTGAACTCATCCACCGTCTTGCGTTTCTGGTCCGCGTCGAACTTGGCAAAATCGGGCAGATTGGTCAACAGGAATTCGCCGGCCAGCGTGCGCATGCGGCTGTCGGGTTTGGCGAGGGCGACGGAACGGATGCGCGGGTTGTTCAGCGTGAACCAGGCCGGCAGGTCGTTTTCGCGGTCGCACAGCCAGATAACGGTGTTGTAGTATGCGCCGGCGGGCTTGGCCTCGTAGCTGAAGATGAGGGAGCGCACGAACGAGTCGGTGTGTTTGGATTGGCCCTGCTCGGTCTGGCCCATCAAGTAGCCGAAGAAGATGGCGCAGCGTGCGTCCTTGTTATGCGCCGCAGCTTCGGCGAATTCGACAGCCAGCGGAAAACTCGCGGCGGCCCGCCACAGGTTGCCCTTGGCGTCGGGTTCGAATTGCACGAGTTTATCGAGGCCGGTTTTCTGAACCCACGCGTTGGTGCGCTCGCCGTACTTCTTGCGCTCCTGATCGCTCGGCATGAGGACGGTGACGCCTTGCACCGGATTCACCGTGAAGAAGTACTCGAAGCCTCTCAAGGCGAGGAAGTCCACGAGCAACTCCTGGGTGGAGCACATGTCGTATTGCCCGCCGCCGAGGGCGAACGGATGACGGTCCCGAATGTTGCCGTGGAGCACGAAGTGGCTCTTGATCGGGAGGAACCGGTCGAGTTCCTTCAGCCACCGGGGGGTGGCCGGATCGGACAACAAGCGCTGAACTTTTTCGGGCTGGCCGGTAGGTTCCATACTTATCCCATCGCGCGTGTTTGCAATGCCGCCGCGACGCGCGCCCTGCGTCCAGTGGCCGGTATCTGGCTGTTCACCTTCACTTCCGCCTTGCCCGGCTCCACCTGCTTTTGCACCTGGCAACTCCATTTGTCGGCCAAGGCTTTTTCCATGGTCTCCATCGCTTTGCACAGGCGGCTTTGCGCCTCGCGGTCCTGCAGCTTCTGGTGTTGTGAGCCATTGAGGGCATCGCGGCGCACGACTTCGGCCGATACGAGCCCGCGCTCGCCGGCCACTTGCAGCAACGCCACGCGGGATTCGTCGCGCGGGTCCTGCAGGTAGGCGGACATGATCTCCGGTGGACCCAAAGTCCGCATCACTTGCACGGTCTCGTAGCCTTGCCTGCGGAGGGCGGCCACGGCGGCCTCGAGCAATCCCTGTTGCCGCGACGCCTCCACGATGCGCTGTTCGCAGGCTTGGATCCGTTCCTCCAGCCGCGGAGTCGGGGGCTCGGCCACGAGCGCGTCCAGTTCCTTCTCGAGCGGACCCGCCGCGGCCGATTCGAGGTACTCGATCTTGCGCCGGCACTGATCGGCGCGCAGCACGATGCGCTCGGCGGCCAACTCGTTTTGCCTGGCTTCGAACAGACGCATGGCCTCCTGCCGCTGCCGTTGTTTCACTTCCTGCCCCAATCTGACTCGCAACGCATCCAGCGCCACCAGGCGCTCGCGAGGCGAAAGCTCGGCCGAACGCGCTGCCGTCTGGCGCACGGCTTCCAAGCCCTCGCTGTCGGCGATGCGGAGAACGTCGCGCAGCGCGCCGGCCACCTTCGCTTCGAGGGCGTGTTCGCCTTGTCGCGGCTCCTCGAGATGGATCCGGTCCACGTCCACATGCACCGCCAGCTTGCGCGCCGCCTCCGCGGCCACCTCGCGGAGCCGTCCGTCTTCCTCGCGGGCGTGGCGCTCCCGCTCCGCCCTGTCTTCACAGTGGCGCAGCAGCACCTGATCAAACCAGGGATGCTTCAAGCTCTGCCAGTAGGCATGCGCAAACACGCTGGCTTGCTGGCCGGAGTCCGCGGGATGGTGGAGAAGAGCAAGGGCGCGCGCTTCGGCTTGACCATAGGGTAGGATCGGTTCGTCCAGGGGCAGGCCGCCGCCCACGGCGGTCCGCTCTTTCTGCATCCGCACGGCCTGGTCGTAGAGTTCGCGCGCTAATTGGAGAAAGTGACGCGTGGCATCGGCGTTGGCGGCCAACGCCTCTTCGTAAGGCATCGGGATGAAAGTTAGGATAGTGGGCGAACTCATCCAGGAGTCTCTCATAATAACGCAGCCAGCCGCATCGCACAGCCAGCCAGCCGCGGTCCGATCGCGAGAGCGCACCAAGTCGTACTCTATCCGCGAGATAGCAGGAGTTCGACGGCTCATCGCTGCTAGCCCAGCCTGGAGCGATGAACGACGCCGAATGGTGCGAACCACGCCAACTGGGACGAACGAGTCCCGATTCACCTGAAGAGCTACGGACTCGACCACCGGCGGTCCGGCAAGGGGCGGCTCCATCCGATCGAGGAGGCCGAGTTCCGCGTGTCGCCTGGCGGGTCCTGGCTGGCGGCGACAGCCACCGGCCTCGGCAACAGCTACGAGGCCAGGGCCGATTGGAGAAGTGCCGTGGCCGAACACGAGCGCCGGGCGCTGTGCCTCTTCGATTCACTGCTCGGCCCAGCGACCCGGCGCATGACAGGCCATCAGTGGCCGCTTGCCCTGCGCCCCACGTAAGGCGGCGGGAGATCATTCCGGCCGCTGCGGTTTCCACAAGGAGGCGAAACGCGGCTTTCGGCGACTGGAGCCGCTGATCGGCTCTACGGGGGCCGAGTAGAGCCAAGAGCCGTTCTCGCGCTCCACCGCCAAGCTGCTGATTCGATCGGGAAATCCTGGTTTGCGTGCAGATAGGGAACGATGAACGCCACGCTCGCACGGAGACCGGTACCCGCGTCAGCAGCGTACCGGTGTACGCCAAATAATTTGCAAAGTGACAAGTTCGCGGGCAAGCGAAAGTTACATAACACTCATTATCGGGCAGACGCGAGCTGCTGCACACCTGGCTTCGACACCCCGATCATCCGCGCCTCCTCATGAAGAGGCCGGGCGCCTTCCGCGTCGCCCGCCGCGTCGAGCTCCTTCGCCAGGTCGAGCAACGCCGAGCGGATCGACTTGCGGTCGCCGGGCATCTTCTCGCGCCGGATTCGGAGTGCTTCCCGGAACTCGCGGGTGGCGGAGGCATGGTCCCTCCGGTCCCGGAAAATGCGTCCCAGGTGGCTTCGCGCATGCGAAGTCATGAGGTGATCGGGGCCGAAGAGCCGCAACCGGATCTCGAGCCCTTTCCTCGACAGCTTTTCCGCCTCGGCGAAGTTCCCGCGCATCCGCTCGAGGTCGCCGTAATAGACCCAATCGGAGGCGACGAAGCGATTGTTCTCGCCGAGATACTTTACGTGGATGGGGATCAGCTCCTTCCACATTTTTCCGGCCTCGTCGAATTGGCGCAGTCCCTGAAGGCACATCGCCAAATACTGCATCGTATGCCCGAGTGAAACCGCCCCGCCCGGAACGACGCGTTGATGCATTGCCACCGCTTCTCGCAGCAGGGGCTCGGCCTCAGCGGCCTTGCCGCTCTTCACCATGAAATAGCCGAGGCTCGCCAGGCTCAGCACTACATCCGGATGCTCGCCGAGTTGTCGGCGGTCTGCCTCGAGTAGCTTGCGCAAACCCGCTTCGGCGAGATCGCGCGACCCCTCTTGCTCCCACACGAGCGTCAGGCTGTGCAAGGCCTGACGATAGAGTTCGTTCTCGATGGACGCACCCAGCCCGTCGAGCGTCCTCAGCGAGTCATCGAGCACGGCGCGGGCTTCCTTCAGTTTCCACAGGTAATAATAAGCAAGGCCAAGATAGGCCTTCGCACCCGCCGTTTCGAAACTGCGGTCGCCTGCCGTCTTCCGGTACACCGTCAGGGCCTCCTCGAGCTGCTTCCGGCCCTCCGCGTATCTCCCGGACGCGACGTTCAGCCGGCCGAGTTCCACGAGCGTCTCGGCGACATCGCGATGGGAGGGACCAGCGGTCCGGAGCCGCAGTTCGAGCGACTGCTCGAGAAGAGACCGGCCACGCTCGGAGTCGCCCAAGTGGCGCAGCGTGCGGCCGGCGATGTGCTTCAGAATCGCCTGAACCTCAGGCTTGCCCGCCAGCTCGGTATCGATCCGCTCGACTCCGCGCTCGAGCACTTCCCGCGCCGTCAGCTGCTTGCCCTTGGCCTTGGTCGGATCGTTCTGCTCGAAGATACTCGCCATGAATTGGGCCACCGCGCGGGCCGCGTCCCTTTCGCGGCGCGCTTCATTGGCCATTCGATAGGTGGCGAATCCGGCGGCAGTCAGCACGACGGCAATCGACGCCGCGGCTGTCACGGGCACGCGGTTTCTGCGGACGAACTTCGAGAGCCGGTAACGGGCCGAACTCTTGCGCGCGCGGACCGGAAATCCCTCGAGGTGGCGCCGGATGTCAGAAGCGAACTGGTCGACCGACCCGTAGCGGTCATTCGGCTCCTTGCGAAGCGCCATCAGGATGATGTTGTCGAGGTCGCCCACCAGCTCGCTCCGGTCCGGCTCGTTGCGCGCGGCGGCACTCGGCGCGATGGGCTCTTCGTCGCAGATGGCCCGTGCCAGTGAGGTCTCGGTGTGATCGGACCCGCGGTAGGGGACCGTTCCGGTCAATAGTTCGAACAGCAGGACGCCGAGCGAGTAGACATCGGAGGCCGTCGACGCCGGCTGATTCCGAACCTGTTCCGGGCTCGCATAGAGCGGAGTGCAGGGTGAGAACGCCGCGCGCGTCTCGCTGCCGGGCAGATCGAACAATTCGGGCCGCAAAATCTTGGCGATTCCGAAATCGAGCAGCTTCACGGCGCCGTCAGGGGTAACGAAAACGTTATCGGGCTTGATGTCCCGATGGACGACGAGATAGCGGTGAGCGTGCGAAACCGCCGCGCAGACGTCGAGAAACAGCCGCAGCCTGGACCGAATGCCGAGTTGATGTTCGCGGCAGTAAGCATCGATCGGGCTGCCGGGAACATACTCCATGACCTCGTACAGTTGTTCGCCTTCCGTCTCGCCGCCATCCACCAATGCCGCGATGTTCGGATGATTCAGCAGCGCCAGAATCTGGCGTTCGCCTCGAAAGCGCCCGCGCAGTTCGGCTCCGCGCAGTTCCGCGCGCATGAGCTTGAGCGCGACCTGCTTGCGGAAATGGTCGTCGTCACGGACGGCAAGATACACGGTGCCCATGCCGCCGGTGCCGAGCACGCGCTCGATGCGGTAAGGTCCGATTCGCTTCGGATGCGCGGTATCGCGCTCCGCGCCGGTGGGTGCGTTGGGAGTGATGGGCACGGCGTTGGATTCCAGTTCCCCGGACTATCGGCCCAAACGCGGGGGTGCTTTAGTTCGGTGGACTCAGCGGGCAGCCGAGTTCGCCGCTCCGGGAGTCGGCGACGCGAGCAGGCTCCACGCGCCGCCCGCCCGGCCGAACGAGACGTCCGCGGTCTGTGGACCGAACGCGATGGTGTCGATCAGCGTCACGCCATCGGTCGCGTGGATCGAAAGCGACTCACCATCGGCGCTCAGCGCGAAGCTCGCGTGACGCGGCCCTTGCCCTGGCTCGTTGTCTGCCATGAAGACCAAGTATCCGCCCGCGGGAATCACCACTCCCGCGCCCACTTTCCACTTCGTGGGATTGCTTGGATCGTCTGTGATGTACATGCCGCTCATATCCACAGCCTCCGCGCCCGGATTGTGAACCTCGAACCAATCCTCGAACGCGCCCGGCTCATCAGGGTCGGCAAAGGCGGTCTTGTTGTCCGCCATTAGTTCGTTGATCACCAGCCGCCCGGTAGCACTCGTGGTTGCCGCCGTCATGACGTTATCCGCGCCGGGCGTCGGGGTTCCAGTTATCTCCCAACGATTCCCGTGGAGCCCAATGCGGACCTGGGATTGCCCTTCGGCGGCCGGAACCACCGTCACTGAATCGAGCGGGACCGTGGCACTCACGGCCGTGGCGAACAGATACAGCGTGCCGCCCGCGGCGGGTAATGAGAGGTTCGCGCGGACTTGGCCTTCGGCCGCATCGTTGTCCAAACGCACGATCAAGTACTCTCCGTCGGCCAGCCTCCGGCCCGAGGGAAACGCCCATTTGGCTGGATTCGCGGCATCGTCAGTCAAATAGAACCCATTCAGGCTCACCGGACCTGGTCCGAGATTGTGAATCTCGACCCATGGCGCTGCCCCGGGAGCGGACACCTCATTGATCCGGACATCGCCTGGCTGCGCCTGTCCATCCAAGTAGCCGCGCAGGAAGGCGTACCGGTCTCGCACGAATTGGTTGATGCCGGGAATGTTGCCGACCGTGGAGTTGATGGCGGTTTCGAACTGCGCGGCCGTGTATGCCTTGTTCGGATCGGCAGCGACATGTTCGCGAATGAGCCCGGCGAGCTGATTGGTGCGCGCCGTCATCCAGCTGGGATTGAATCCCTCCCGTAGAAATCGCGCCAGCGCGCGCAGATAGAGCCGCCGGTATTCGGGAACCGCCCACAGCTTTTCGAGCAGCGGCCGGGCGTTATTGGCGGCGCCTCCTCCGCCTGGTCCCCCGCCAGTCGCAGCGGTGGGCAGCCAGAACGGATCGGTTGTCGCGGGCACCGCCAGTCGCGGCGTACCATCGCCGGTGATGCCAAACGATTCGTTGTGATCCCACTGAATGTGGACGAACTTGCCATCGCGCATGCGGTCGTACAAGTAATATTCGGCGCCAGCGCCGAGATAGGAGTCGAGATTCACAACCAGATTGTTGACGGCCATGCCCTGCATCCAATTCTCGACGTCGGCGATCGCTTCGAACCTGGCCGGCAGATCCGCGGCGGGCGTGTTGTTCAGGATGTCCAGGAAGGAAATCAGCCGGGAATAGTCGTTCTGCTCTTCGTTGGTCTTCAGGATATAGATGTTCTGGTAGGCGGCCTGACTGGCGCCGAGCCAAGTGAGATTCGGCCGCGAGTCTCCCATCCGCTCCTCGGCCTCATAGAGGTTGCCGTCTTCCGAAGACCCCCAGCGGCTCTGCATCATCGTCTTGTCCGGTTGCTCGACAGCGAGGTAAAGGCCATAAAAGGCGTCGTTCACGTAGAGCCGGACGTACACCGACCTCAGGGCGGCGACGTAGCGGCCCGCAAGATCGTGTAGCAGCTTTTCGCGCATGAAGTCGGGCTGGAGATCGAAATTGTTGACGTTCAGCTTCTTCAGACCGAAGAATGCCGCGTTGTCGTCGTACTCGTTGAAGTCGAGCTTGAATGGCTTCTTGATGCCGTTCCGGTTGAACGAGGAGTTGCCCTTGAACCGGCAGCCGATTTTGTCGATCGTGACTCCGCTCGAGGAGAACCGGCATGGGAAGTACGGGTCGGCGGGGTCGGATTGATGGGCGCGCTGTAGCGTCGTATACCAGTTGGGATCGTCGAAGTAGAGACGGATCTCCCGGACCTGGGAATCGTCGAAGAACGCAGCGGCTGGATCTTGCAGAGTGGACTGCGGCTGGGCGTAACTGGAGGTGGCAAGGACCGCCGATAGGGTTATTAGGATCGCGGAAAGCGGACAACGCATGATGATGCTCCTGAATCAAGAACGCGTCCCGCTCGTGCCGCGTTGCGGTGGACACCGGAAAGCTTTACAAAGCTTCACGTAACGGCTCCCGGTCCGCGCCGGTTCCTACCGGGAAGAGCGTTTCGATAACATCTGCGGCTCGATCGACTCGACATCGGGAATCCGGCGAAGCGCATCGAGACGCGACAGCCCGTCCGCCGCGTCACCCGATGCCGGACTGAGCCACGCGCTGTGCGGAGCGTAGGCGGGGCACTCGCGGATCACGTATCCAGCGGCGGCGATCTCCTCCGCGCGAGCATCGGCGCGAACACCGGCGAACCGCACGTAGACCCGTCCGGTGGGCGCGCCGATCCTCGAGCCCGAATCAAGGCGGTATACCGGGCGATGGGCGGCGGTAATCTGGTGATCGTGGATCTGTCCGGAAGGGAATTCGACCGTTTCCTCGTTATCATTCAAAACGGCGTACCGTTCCGGGATCCTGGACCAGGAGGATCGCCCCAGTGCGATGGAGCCAGGGAACCGCTGGAAGGGTCCGATCACAATCACCAGTATGGAGCAAGATGCGCATGATCTACTATCAATTCGGCGGAAAAGGCGGCAAACGGTTGAAGCTGGCGGAGGCGCCCGACATGATCGCGGTACGCACGCACAGCCGCAAGGCCGTGCTGGGGGCCGGCAGCGTTCGGGCCGCGCTCTCGGCGAAAGCGGCGATGACCCTCAACCGTTTCGACACGGCTTGTGAGTTTCCAATGGCGGGAGTAGCGGTCCTGCGCACGGCGGATGCCCGCGCGAAAGCCGCCTGCGATGAGGCGCGCAAAACGCTGAAGGGCGAGCCCGATGTCCGCTTCGCCGGGCGTGTGCTGATCGATCCGCAATCGAAAAGACCGGTACTCTACACCGAGAACCTCTACGTCAAATTCGAGGATGATTGTTCGGCCGCGGCGGCGCGAAAGATCCTCCGGCAGTACAAATTCGAAATCAAGGAGACGCCCGGATACTCGCGCAACGCCTTCTTCGTGGGCATGGCGGAAGGCTGCGGATTCGACGAAGTCTTCGGGACCGCAGCCAAACTGCTCGAGAACAACGCGGTGCAATACTGCCATCCGGAGATGATCCGGCAGGTGCGCTCGCGCGGAGCGTTTCCGCAACAGTGGCACCTGAAGAAGACCACGATCGGCGGGGCCGTCATCGACCAGCACGCCAATGTCGAAGCCGCCTGGGCGCTATCCGATGGAGGCGGCGCGACGATCGCCGTGATCGACACCGGCATCGACATCGATCACGAGGAGTTTCGATCGTCAGGCAAGATCGTGGCTCCGTTCGACGCGACGCTTCGCACCGCCAATCCGCGGCCGGGCCCCCGTGAGAATCATGGAACCGCGTGCGCCGGAGTCGCTTGCGGCGACGGATTGTTCGGCGGATCGGGCGTGGCGCCGAAAGCCCGCCTGATTCCGATCCGCCTGGCGTCAGGACTCGGTTCCATGGCCGAGGCGCGCGCGTTCGAACATGCCGCCCAGAACGGTGCCGACATCATCTCGTGCAGTTGGGGTCCGGAGGACGGCGATCCGGGAGATCCCTCCGATCCCCTCCACAACGAAGTCGTGGCTCTCCCCGATTCGACGCGCGAAGCGATCGAATTCGCCGTGAACAACGGCCGGGCCGGCAAGGGCTGCGTCGTGCTGTTCGCCGCGGGCAACGGAAACGAGAGCGTCGATAACGATGGCTACGCCAGCTTCTCCAAGGTGATCGCTGTGGCCGCCAGCAACGATTCCGGCAAGCGGAGTTTCTACAGCGACTTCGGCAATGCCGTCTGGTGCAGCTTCCCGAGCAACGATATCGTGCCCGCTCGTACCGAGGGAATCTGGACCACCGACCGCTCGGGTCCCGCCGGATACAATCCCGGCGGATCCACTTTCGGTGGCGACACCGCAGGCAACTACACGAACAGCTTCGGCGGGACTTCGAGCGCAACACCCGGAGCGGCGGGCGTCGCCGCGCTGGTGCTCTCACGGAATCCGGCACTTCGTGGGGACGAGGTCCGCGACATCCTGAAGCGGTGCTGCGACAAGATCGACACCGCGGGTGGCGCCTACGGTTCCAACGGACATAGCCGGCTCTACGGATTCGGACGGCTGAACGCGAAGACAGCGGTGGAACTGGCGATGCCGGCAGGTCCGGCGGATATCCAGATCCGGTCCGCCGTTCGCGACGTTCCGGTTCCGGACTTGAAGACCGCGGTTCTCGATCTTCCGGTCGCGGACGACCGGCCGCTGTCAAAGCTGAAGGTGACCGCCGATATCGAGCACACCTTCATCGGCGATCTCGTGGTGACTCTCATTCCGCCCGCGGCTTCCGGCGTGGGTCCGGTGATTCTGCATAATCGCACCGGAAGCGGGACCCAGAACATTCACAAGACGTACGATTCGGCGAGCACGCCCGGACTGGCGGCGTTCGCGGGGAAGAGTCCGAAGGGGACCTGGCTGCTCGAGGTGGCGGACAAGGACCGGCGCGACGAAGGAACGATCAAGTCCTTCACTCTGGAGTTCCACTTCTGAAACACGCGCACAGCGGGACTCGCTATTCGCGGACTTCGCGGCCTGTGCGCTCCTGAAACACGGCGAGGCTTCGGCCTCGCCCTTCGTGTCCACAGCCGCGCGGCCGGCGCAGCGTGACGCCACCAGTTATTGCGGCTCTTGGCTCCGCGCGCATCCGGCGGTGGGCCGGTTCGCGGCCGCGAAGTCCGGAACAGGGTACCAAGAGGCGGGTAAAGAGGTGTGGTGAGGCCACGGTGGACGAGGGGTATTGCTCCGGCGCACGCTCGAGCTCGGGATGCTAAAAAGCTGGAGCCATTAACCACGTGAATGCACGTGAATGTTCTGGTCAAGCCGGGGCCGAGGTCCAGGCCGAGAAAGAAATGCGAGCCGGTCAGCTCTGGTGTGAAGTGGCCGTCTTTGGTGGCCGGTATCAATGCGCGGCGGATCCCCTGATGTAATTGCGCCGAAATGAAACCGGGCTGCCGCTTCATCCATTCCGCGACCTGCGCCCGCGCCGCGAGCAAGGCTGGCACATCGGCTCACGTACTCCCGCGCGGCACCCGTCACCCGGGTTAGCAGGCGTGGCTCAGCGAAACAATCCGGATTTTTTTCCGTACAGCGTGTGGACCGCGCGAACGATCGCAACGGCGCTCAGGTATGAAATGAGCACGCCGATACCGGTGCCCACGCCCGCGCCGAGCAGCGCGTACTGCAGGCCCGCTCCGGAAAGGTAGTGTAACGGGCTCAGCGCCCATCTGTGCAGTTGGACTCGTATGAGGTCCATCATGCCGCGGGCCCTGTTGGCGTAAATGTGCAGCGTGCCGAAGACGGCGAGGCTGATCGCCCCATCCACGATCGCCGTTACCGCGACGATCATGACCCGGGACTGCAGTCTCCCTTGAATCGATTCGATGATCACGGCCGTTGCCACGGTTGAGACGATGTCCGCGAGCACGATGTTGACGTTGATGTTCCACAAGCGATTGGCCTTGTACCGATTCAAGGGCTGCATGCGATCACAAGGAGTACCAGCAGGGCATACAATCAGTCTACGGGAGCGTGGAGTGGATCTCATCGGCTCGATTGCGGCTCATGGCTACTGGATCGTGACAGGCGTGGCGTTCGTCGATCAGTTCGGAACGCCGGTTCCGGCGATCGGCATCCTACTCGCCGCGGGCGCGGTGGCCGGTCAGGGACATCTGAGCCTGGCGGGCGTGCTGGCGGCGGCATGGGCGGGTACGCTGCTGGGTGACGCCGTTCTGCACCAGGCGGGCCGGTGGCGCGGCGGGCCGGTGATGCGAGGCCTGTGCTCCTTTTCCTTGGCGCCCGACACGTGCGTCCGCAAGACCGAGTCCTCGTTCCAGCGCCTCGGCTGGAAGGCGCTGGTGGTGGCGAAATTCGTACCTGGCTTGGCGCTGTTCGCCTCGCCGGTAGCGGGCGCATTGCGGATGCCGTTCGGGCGGTTTCTCGTGTTTGCCGGAATCGGCTCACTCTTCTATAACGTGGCCGTGGTCGGCCTCGGCTTTGCGCTCCACGATCAGCTCGATCGCGTGGTGGGCTGGTTTCACTCGCTCGGCAGCGCGGCGATACCTGCAACGGCTGGGGCGATCCTCGCCTACTGGGCGTGGCGCATTTTCCAGAAGCGGCGGATCATCCGATTGCTGCGCCGCAGACGGATGACACCTGGCGAGTTGCAGCAGCGGCTCGCGTCCGGCGATCCTGTTCGCATCGTCGACCTGCGCACCGCGATCGCCTACGAAGTAACAGGGCAAACCTTGCCCGGAGCGATTCGATTGGACCCGGAGGAGCTGGACGCGCGTCACGCCGATATTCCGCGGGGTTGCGATATCGTGCTTTTCTGCACTTGCCCGAACGAAACCACCAGCGCGCGCGTCGCGCTGGCACTCGAAAAGAAAGGTATCGAGCGCGTGTTTCCCCTCGAAGGTGGCTTCGAGGCGTGGGTGTCTTGCGGATATCCAGTCGAAGTCCCGTCGCCGGATTCACGCTGAGCCGTGTCTGCTTCCGCCGGCCATAACCACTACTCCAGCAAGCACAGGACGCGACTTTTCGGCCGCCGCATGCACAACCGCGTTTCCCGATCCGGCGGGAGCATCCGGCTCGCGTGAGCCTCGAGCGGTTACGGTGCGCCGCCCTCGTCGGTCACGCTGGCCACCGGCGGAGCGGGCGGTTCCGGGATGGCCATGAACGGAAGCAGCATCTCTGTCGGGACGATTGGTGGCGGCTCGCCTTGCGGCCCCAGCTTCGCCAGATCGCGCAACACCGGGTACGGATTTACCGTGCCCAAGTCGCTCGACCACCCGCCGTTCGGGTCCACGGCCATGATCTGGAAATGGAGATGCGCTCCCGTGTACCTCGCGTTGCCGGTCGCACCCACGAAGCCGATCACCTGACCGCGCGACACAGCCGTTCCCTCGGTGAGCCCCTCGGCGTACCTCGACAAGTGCGCATAAAAGAAGCGGTAGCGGCGCTCGGTATCCACGAGGTAGAGAGTGATGCCGCCCAACGGGCTCCGCATCTTCTTCTCGACGAATCCGTCAACAACCGCAAGGAGCGGCGTCCCGGTCATGCGTGAGATGTCGATTGCCTTATGAGCGCGATATCCCGAGCGGAACGAAAAGTAGGAATCCCGCAGTTCGCCTGGGGCCAGATCGGGTACGGGAGGCCCCATCCGCGGGAAGGTGAACGGATCAGGCGTTACGAAGCTGGCATTGATGAATCGGGGCATCGGTGCCCGGCGGCGAACCGTGGCAGTGCGCCGGCGGACCGGGGTCCGTCGCGCAACCGGCGAGGACTTGCGTAGCGTCGTGGTGGCACGCCGCACAGGTGCCTTTGCCTTGGCCGGAGTGACCTTTCGCGACGCCACCGTGCGGGTGGGTGCGACAGGTTTTGCGGCAGGTTGGACACTGGCAGCAAACAACTGTGCCGAACAAGCCAGCAGCAGGAATCCGAGAAGCGGTCTTCTAGTACTGTTCATGCCGATTGGTACAGGGTACCAGAACTTCAGTCGCTCTGGGGATCGGGTGAACACCTGAGCGGTCCGGGTCCCTGGAAATCCAGCAGCCGCTGGACTATCCTGAAGCCATGATGACGGTGCGGATCGCCGCCGTAGGCCTGTGGCTGCTCGCCGGAGCTATGTGTCAGCCGCGTGACGGCGAGCCGCTCTGCTCGGTTGCCGATGCGGGTCTCGTGATCTTTCGCGGCCGTTTCCTGGGCGCTGAGCGCCCGCCCGATTCCCTGGGCGCTCGTGTGATCTATGAGGTGTTGGAGGTGCTCTCCGGAGAACTCGCCTCTCAGGATCGAAGCCGCCTGGAAGTCCGGGCGGCGGGCAAATGGCCGGAGAACGTGCCTGTCCACTTGGTTGCGGTTCAGGCTGAGCCGAGGCCGGCGGGATACGTCAATTGGATCTTGGATGACGTGAGCGCCGAAGGGATCCGCATCGTTCGACATCTGCGCGACGCCAAGAAGGCGAATCGGGCCGGGTCGCTCTCGGTACGAGTGTCCGACGGAGCCAACGATGCCGCCAACGCGACCGTGACCCTCGTCTCCCAGGACGGCAAACGCCGCAACTCGACAACGGACGTGGAGGGTAAGGCGGAGTTTCGCGCGCTGCCTTCTGGCTCCTACACGATCGAGGTCTCCAAGGAAGGCTATCGGGCGAGCAACCCTCGAAGCGTCCCAATTCGCCCCGGGTCGTGCTTATCGGAGAGTGCACAAGTATGGCCCGAGAGTTCGATCCAGGGTGTTTTGACGGCGGACGGTGTGCCGCTCGAGGGCGTGGAAATGCACGCCTTCTCAGCGGATGACATCGACTCCGATGCGCATGTCCCCCACGCTGTCGCTGTCACGGGCAACGATGGTTCGTTTCGGTTTCGATCGCTCCCGACGGGCCGGTATCGCGTGGCCGCGAACGCCCGCCCTCCGGAGGCTCCCACTGTCGTCCTGCCGAAATTCTATCCAGCCGCCGATCGTGAGCAGGATGGTCAAGTGTTCGAGATCCGGCCGGGCCAGCACCATAACAACCTCAGCTTCGATATCGCCGGAATGGGCAAGATGACGGCTTTGCACGTTCGCGGCCGGATGGCCGATGGAACGGGACTCGAGTTCGGCTTCCTCCCATTCACGCTTAGCAATTCGGCTGGGCGATCGATGAGCAACTGCTGCTCGGCGACGCGCGGCCGAAGATCGACAGACCTCGTCGTCAAGGTCTTCGAGAATCTGATTTACCAGTTCGAACCCGCACACACCGCGACGGGAGGCCTGGAGTCCCTCCGGTGCTTCCAGTCTCTGCCAACCGTCCTGCCGAAAGGTCCGAAGCCGGCCCAACTCACGCTGACCTTCCAACCGGTGCCCTGCCCGCGATAGCTACTTCTTCCGGCTCTTGATGTACTCCTCCATCTCCTTGATCAACGCCGGATCCTTCGGGCGTCCGTAGATATCGCTCGACTTCCACTTCCCCTCGTCGAACTTCTTCTTGATCCACTCGTACCGGGCCTGCGTCGCTTCGAATCCCGCGACGATCGGCTCCACCAAGGCCGGCGGAATGAATAGCACGCCGTCGCGATCGCCGAACACCACATCGCCCGGCATTACCGTGACGCCGCCGATCCGCACCGGGATGTTGATCCCCGTGAGAATCGCGCCGGTCAGCGACGACGGGTGCGTGCTGCGATAAAACGCGGGCATCCCGGTCTTTTCGATGTTGCGCAGATAGAACATCGAGCCGTCGATCACCATTCCGGTCCCGGTCGTCTTCCAGACATAGTAGGCCAGCTTGTCGCCGACGAACGTGCCGCCTTCCTGTTTGCCGAACAGGTCCACCACGGCGACGTCGCCGGGTTGCAGCATGTCGATCGCGGACTGGTTCCGCAATTTCGCGCGCGCATCGAGCATCTCGGAAAGGTCCGGTCGCGCGGGCATGAACTGCACCGTGAAGGCACGCCCCACCAGCTTCTTCTGCGGATTCAGAACCTTCCAATTCTCACCCGCGAATTGGCTCCCGAAACCAGCGGACTTGATCTGGCCCATCATGTCCTCGATCGCGATGTCCATCTCGCGGAGCTTGGCAAGCAGCGCATCGGACACCTTTGGACGCCCATCGGCGAAGTGCTCGAGGTTCCCCTTCGTACTCGCCTTGGCGAGTTCCTCGGGCGTCAGTTGCCACAGTTGAGCGGGCGCCGAAGCGGCCGCAAGCAGGAATCCAGCCGTGGCGATCGAACGGATCTTCATGACGATATGCTCCTTCAGTATTGAACCGAACCGGGCGTTTCAACCCTCACGCGAAACAGCGACTCTTGGCCCGTGATGTACAGCGTCCGGAAATCGGCATCACCGAACGCGCAGTTGCGGGCCCCTTCGGGCAGGTCGATCCGGCCGAGCGGCTGTCCTTGCGCCGAATAGACCGCTATCTGCTTGCCGGTGACGAAGAGGTTCCCCTTCACATCGACGCGCATACCGTCGGGCCGCGACGGAAGCGTCTCGATCAAGACACGTTCGTTCGACGCGCGTCCGCTCTTGTCCAGATCGTATGCACGAATGTTCTGCTCATCCGTGTTCGCGACATAGAGAACCTTGCCATCCGGTGACAGCGCGATTCCGTTCGGGCGGCCTTTCGGTTTTGCGAAGACTTCGAGCTTGCCCTTCGGCGTCATGTGATAGACGCCGTAGAAATCGAGGTCGCGCTTGTCGAGCGGCGTGAACAACGGATCGGTGAAGTAGACGTGTCCATCGCGCCGCACCACGATGTCGTTCGGAGCATTGAATCGCTTACCATCGAACTCGCTGGCCAGCACCTCCACCTTGCCATCCTTCGAAGTGCGTGTCACCCGGCGCGACACATACTCGCAGGTGTAGAGACGGCCCTGGCGATCCATCGTGTTCCCGTTCGCTCCCTGCGAATCCGAGCGGAATAGACTAACGCCCTTGCCTGGATCGTAGCGATGGATGTTCTTGTTCTCGAAATCGCTGAACAACAGATATCCATCGCGCGACCACACCGGACCTTCGGCCCCTGGAAATCCCGTCGCGATCTTCTCGACCTTCAGCGCCGAATAGTCTTCGGCCGCCAGTGCCATCGCCAACGCCATCAGAATCGCTCCCCGCACTTCGATCAACCCCTGCCGAATGGGCGCCGGCGCGCGCTCCACGTGGCGCCGAGATATTCGCCCATGTCGAGCGAACCCGACATCGTGTCGCCCGTCACCTTGCCCGAGAACCGGTACGACAGGCTGTCGCCGTGGCTCTCGCCCTGGAAGCTGGCGAACTGCACGCTTTCGCCGCGGACATCGCCCGAGAAGTCGCGCGTGATGAACTCGCCCTGATGCGATCCCTCGAGCCGGTTGCCCTTCTGCGACACGTGGAGAATGTGGGTGGTCTTACTCGCCGTGAACTGAATCTCTACGTCCCAGCGGCCCGTGAGATCGGCTGCTGGAGGCTGCACGGCCGGGCGCGGTTTGGATTCGCGCTTGGCCGAGAGCACTTCGTACAGGCGGTCCGCCACGATCTTCTCATCGCCCGCGCCCATCATGAACGCGGTGATCGAGACGCCGGTATCCCCCGGCTCGGGACTCGTGCTCCGGCGCCCACCGCCGCGGCCGCCGCCGTTCAACAGGATTCGCGGATCGGTCGTATCGAGGATCTTCGCGACCTCGGCGCCGCTGATCCCGAGCTTCGCCTCCTCCCAGCGCAGGCTCAACGACGGACTCTTGTTCGCGCGGCCCGATGGCTCCCGAACCGAACCCGTCACGCCCGCGACCTTCGTCACTCGCTGCTTGATGTGATCGAGCCGGTCGAGATACGCACGCCACTCCTGCTCGTGATTCCGCTTGGCCCACATCTCGACCGCCACGAGCATCGCGATCATCTCCTCGCGACCGACCTTCATCGCCCGCGCGTATCCATGATGCGGAGCGCTGTGGACCCACGCCGCTTTCACGAGATCCTTGCGGCCGAGGAGCAGACCCGCGCTCTGCGGTCCGCGAATCACCTTGCCGCCGCTGTAGCCGACCAGGGTCGCACCGCGCTGGAGATAAACGCACGGCATCGTGAGGACTTCGGGCGCGGCATCGACGAATGTCGGAACGTTGCGTTCACGCGCGATGCTGATGATCTCATCGAACGACGGCGGACCTTCCTCGGCGCGTGGAATCGCGTGGATGTAGATCATCGCGGTGCGCGGTCCGATCGCGGCTTCGAGTTGGGCACGGGTCTCGACCTCGATGATCTTCACGCCGACCGCGCGAATCGCGGCATCGTAGACGTTACGCGAGTGGGCCGGGATGATCACCTCGTCCTTGGCGAAGCCCGCGAGGTTGGGGATGCGAACGTGGAGGTCCGGATTGCCTCCCGCGACACACGCCGCCGTGGCATGCGACATCGCCGCCGCGCATCCGGCGCTCACCATCGCCGCCTCGGCGCCAGTCAGCTTCGCGATCCGTTGGCCCACCGCGTCCATCAGTTCGTCGAGCTGGACGAACTGTTGATTGGCGAGATCCTTCGCCGCCCGGACTTCGGCCAGTTCCGCCGAACCGCCGATCACCGTGAGCGTGCCGCGGCAGTTGATGAACGGCCGCACGCCGATCGACTTGTAGATGTCTTTCGAGAGTTCGACTCCGCCGGTGGGCGCCGCCGCCGAAGGCCGCGCGAACGCGGAAGCGAAACCGAGCAGGCCCGTGCGAGAGAAGAGCTGCCGGCGGTCGAGTGCTCGCCAGAGTTGGTTCAGCATGGGTCCGTTCCTACTTCTTCTTCCCGCCACTGCGACGCCCGCCGCCGTAGCCCGCAAAGCCGTCCCAACGCGGATCACCGCCGCGCTGCCCCGGCAGTATCGAATCCCAGTGATCGCGCGTCATGCCATTCAGATCGTAGACAACTTTGCCATCGCGGAAGGTCAGTTCGCAGCTCAGCCGCTTGTCGCCCGGGAGCTTGCCGCCATTCTGGTCAACGAATCCGAACTTGCCGTTTTCCAGGCGCAGCACCGCCATGTCGGCGATCGCGCCCACCGAGAGGTGTCCGAGTTCCTCGTGTTGGATCTCCTTCGCCGGGTTCCAAGTGGAGCGCAGAACCACGTCATCGAGGCTCATGCCGAGCGCCATGATCTTGCTCATCACATTCAGCATGTCCTTCATGCCCGCGTTCATCGAACCGATGTGGAGGTCGGTTGAGATGGAATTCGGATAGTAGCCTTCCTTGAAGGCTTGCACCGCGGTGCGGAAGACGAAACTGCCGCCGCCATGGCCCACGTCGAAGATGACGCCGCGCTTCTGCGCGGGGAGGATAGCGGGGTTCACCTTGCCGTCGATCAACTCGCCGCGCGATCCGCCGTAGCAGTGCGTGAAGATGTCGCCAGGCCGGAACTTCGAAGTGAACAGCTCCGCGATCGTACGCTCGGGATACGCCGTGCCGAAGTCCACCATGATCGGAATGCTGGCGGCCCTGCCCGCCGCGAGCGCCTGGTCGACGGGTTTCCACTCGGGGCCCGAGAAGTGCGCGGTCTTGATGCCGACGATCGTGCCCTTGTACTTCTTCGCCATCTCGCCGGACACCTTGCCGTCCATGTCGTCCATGTTGTTTTCGTACTTACCGCCGCGCATTCCGGCACCGACGATGTTGAGGAACGCGAGCACGCGCGTGCGCGAACGGTCGATGATCCGATCCTTGAAGTCCTCGAAGTTGCGCCAGCCGGAGCTGCCCGCGTCGGCGACAGTGGTAACGCCCACTCGATAGGTGAAGCCGTCGGGATAGATGCTGTTGTCACCCGCGTACGAGCCCCTTTCGGCGGTCCCCGTGTAGACGTGGACATGGATGTCGATGAGTCCGGGCGTCACGTAGAGTCCGGAGACATCGACCGTCTTGAGCGCGCGCGAGGCCTCGATATTCTGGGCCACCGCAGCGATCTTGCCGTTCTTGACGCCAACGTCGCGTACGGCGCTGAGACGGTTCTTGCCGTCGATGACGTGGCCGCCCTTTAGGAGGATGTCGAATTCCTGGCCGGTTGCCGTCGCGGCGAGAGCAAGGAGAATCGTGACGAAGCCGGCGGATCGGTGTGTGCTCTTCATGGTTGCGAGCCAGTATACCAGCGCCAAGCGGCGCACTCGCACTCGAGAAGCCAGGAATTGCTCGATCCGGCGCGCCGTCTCATCGGGGACCTCGTCCAAATATCGCAGGACGATTCCCTTCGCGACACTGGGGCACGTGTGTGCCCTCGATTTCGGCGATTCGCGCCGCGTTGGGCCTCCTGGTCCTGTGTGAGCTGCAACACCATGCCCGGCCTGTTCTTCAAGCCTGCCGCACCCGCGTGGGACCTCTGCCACGGTCCGGCTCGGGCCACCGGTTTTCGGATATGATAATGATCCATGAACCGACGTGAACTCTTCACCACCGCACTCGCGGCCAGCGTGTTGTCCGCGCAATCCGGGTCCAAGGTAACCAAGTACTGCCGATTCCGCAAAGGCAACGCCGCTCCGGCGATGGGAATCCTCGATGGCGAGACGATCCGCGAACTGCGCGGTAATCTCTTCGCGAATCCCACCGAAACCGGCGCCAAACACAAGCTCTCGGAGGTGAAGCTCCTCACCCCGATCCCCACGCCGAGCAAGATCCTCGCGCTCGCGGGGAACTATCGGAGCCACCTGGGCGGCGGCACTCCACGTCCGAATCCGGAACCGTTCTTCAAGCCGCCGAGCTCGTTGCAGGATCCCGAAGGTCCGGTCATCATGCCTCCCGGCGCCAAGGATGTGCATTTCGAATGCGAACTGGTGATCGTGATCGGCAAGACCGCGCGGCGTTTGTCGAAGGCTCAGGCCAAGGACGCGATCTTCGGCGTCACCTGCGGCAACGACGTTTCCGAGCGTATCTGGCAGAATGATCCGAAGATCAAGGATGTGCAGTGGTGGCGTGCCAAGGGCGCTGACACGTTTAGCCCGGTGGGTCCGGTGATCGCGCGCGGGATCGATTACGCGAACCTCAAGATCGAGACTCGCCTCAACGGCAAGGTGATGCAGTCGGACTCCACCTCGCACCTCGTCCACGACTGCGAAACGGTCGTCAGCTTCATCTCGCAAGCCGTCACGCTGAACCCCGGAGACCTCATCTTCACGGGCACGCCTGGCAAGACCACGGCCATGAAAGTGGGCGATAGCGTCGAGATCGATATCGAGGGAATCGGCATCCTCCGCAACAAGATCGTCGCGGGGTAACCATCATGCGGCGCACCGGTCTGGCTCTTCTCGCACTCCTCGGATTGCTGAGCGCGGAGCGCTTCAGCCGGACCGGGCGCACGATGACCGATACCGCCAACCGCTTCATCCAGTCGCTCACGGATGAACAGCGGAAGGAATCGCTCTTTCCTTTCGACCACAAGCTTCGCACCACGTGGCACTACTTCCCCGAGCGCGGCTTCAAGGAAGAGTTCGGTTATGACCGGCCCGGGATCATGTTCAAGCACATGGACTCGAAGCAACGCCTCTACGCGCAGGCGCTGTTGGCCGCGGGCCTGAGCCAAGCGGGCTACATCAAGGCCATGAACGTGATCTCGATGGAAGAGATCGTGAAGATCATGGAGGCCGACACGACCGGTCATCGCGATCCGGAGCGTTATCACTTCACGTTCTACGGGACGCCTTCCGAGACCGGCACGTGGGCTTGGCGTATCGAAGGGCATCATCTCGTCGTGACATTCACGTTTCGCGACGGCCGCTTGATCTCGTCGTCGCCTACGATGCTCGGCGCGAATCCGCACGAGGTTCCCTACGGTCCGCACAAGGGCATGCGTGCGCTCGCCCGCGAGGAGGACTTGGCGCGTGCGCTAATGAAGTCGCTCGACGACGGGCAGTTGAAGCAGGCGATCTTCACGAACGAAGCTCCGTACGACATCGTGACAATGGCATCGGTGCGGGCTCGGATCGACGGCGCCCCGCGTGGACTGAAGGCATCGAAACTCAACGACTCTCAGTACGAAGCGCTGCTCGAGTTGATCGCCGAATACGCCCTGAACGTCACCGATGAGGCTGGCGCCGATCGCATGGCGAAGGTCAAGGCTACACCGCGCGACCGACTCTACTTGGCGTGGGCGGGCCGCATCGAGCGCGATCCGCCCGGTCCGGTCGAGATCGGCAAAGTGACCACGGGCAATCGCCATCCGCAAGGCAACTACTACCGGATTCAGAGTCCGCAATTCCTCATCGAGTACGACAACGCACAGAACAACAGCAACCACAGCCACTCGGTGTGGCGCGACTTCCGCGAAGACTTCGGGCTCGATGTTCTCGCCGCGCATCATCGCCTGTTCAATCACCGGGTCAAGGCGGATTGAGGCTCGCGCTCGCGCTTTTCAGGAACACGCGCACAACGGACTCGCTTCGGCGCCCCACCCGCGGCGTGTTCCTCCTATGGTGGTGCCGCGCCTTCGCGGCCTGTGCGCTTCTGACGTGCGCTTCGCTGTTCGGTGCGGTGGAATCGCTTGCGGATCTGCGTTGCGTTTCCTGTCACGCGTCTCCCGGGCACGAGCGAGCTCCCGCGCCTTTGTTGAACGGTGTCGCCGCTCGCTGGGATCCAGCGAAGCTGCGTGAATTCCTGCTCGACCCATCACCGGCGATGCCGAAGGTCACAATGAGCGCGAATGATGTCGATCTGCTGGTGCAATATCTGGGCTCGCTCCGCGCGCTTCCATCCAACTACACCGCATCCGGATCGGCCGATCGCGGACGCGTGTTGTTTCACCGCATCGGCTGCGTGCAGTGCCACCTCGCCGAGCGGCTACAAGCGAACCTGAGCGATCGCCACACGCGGGAATCGCTCGCAGCGTTCCTCCAGGATCCGCTGGCATCGAGGCCCGCGGCACGAATGCCGCGAACTCCCGTGAACGCGCAGGAGGCATCGGATCTTGCCGCCTTCTTGCTGAAAGGTGCTTCGCCCAGCCGCGCGGCGCTCAACGTCAACCCGGCCCGCGCCGCTCAGGGGAAACTCCTCTTCGAAAGACTCGGATGCGCGGCCTGCCATGGTGCGGCGCCTGCGTATGCGAAACCGCTTGCGTCAGTGGATGCTACGAAAGGCTGTCTGGGAGAATCCGCCGGCGGGGC
>CADECY010000099.1 GCA_902825945.1 uncultured Acidobacteriota bacterium | reverse complement strand
AACGCGCCGAACGACGGGACCTCCTTGCTGATCTTGTCGAACTGGAAGATCTTCATGGTGCCCGATGCCGCGTACATGAGGGCCGCGAGGACCTGCAGAACCCATAGGAGGATGTTCATAGCGCTGGCCCCCAGAGTTCGATCTTCGTTCCGTCGGGATCGACCAGATGCGCGAACCGGCCGTTTTGCGGTGGAGCTTCCTCCACCTCCACGCCGTTGGCTCGACACCGTGCGATCATCTCGTCCATGTCATCCACCATCAGGTTGATCATGAACTCGCGACTCGACGGCGCGAAGTAGCCGCTCGCGGCCTTGAAAGGGGACCAGACCGTGCCAGCGCCGGGGATCGCGGCTACCGAGTCCGGAGTGAAGAACGCTCCGCCCCACTGCTCGGGTTCGAGGCCCAGGACCTTTTGGTACCACTCGCGCAACGCGGCGGGGTCCGGTGACTTGAAGAAGATGCCGCCAACGCCAATTACTCTTGCCATGGCACGGTCGATTCTAACAGACGCGAACCCGCGACGCTTCCCGCCGAAAGCCCGCCGAAAGCCGGTGGTGGAAACTCGAGAATCAGAACGCGATCGCGTGCCCTTCCCTTCGCGTATCGGCCCCGCCCATCGGCGTGCCCGATTCCGGATCGATCGCGGCTCCCTGCACGCCTCGAGTCCCTTGCGCGCCGATTCTAAGGAACACGCGCAAAACGGACTCGCTTCGGCGCCCAACCTGCTCCGTGTTCCTGTCATTCTGGCGCCGCGCCTTCGCGGCCTTTGCGCTTCTGAGAATCCGCACTCGAGATAGGTCACTGCTTCGTCGCCCACGGGAACCCGGCCCATTCCGCGGCCCACCGCCCGAGGTGTCCCTCGCGACCACACCGCAACCGAACTCCCGGGCGCGGCCATGTTGCCACTCGGCGCGCTCCCTACTGGCCGAGCACCTTGCGGACGAAGACGAAGCGCTGCCCATCCGGTGTGACGTCATAACGGGGCGTGCACGGTGACTCATCGGGGAAATTGCCCCGCATGCCGCCCATGCGAAACAGCCGTTTCGGCTGGCTGAAGGTGAACTCACCCTCGGTGTTCACCTCGATCGACAGAAGGGTGTCGTTGTCCATCATGTAGAACAACTCCTTGCCATCCGCGCGCCAGCGTGGCTGCCCGCCGCCGCCGGCCCAACTCATCGACATCGGGCGTGACACTTTCCAGTGCCTCTTCGGCTCACGGGTGGGCGACACGTAGACCTCGAAGGGACCATCGGCGTTGGAGACGTAGGCGATGTACTGCCCGTTGGGCGAGAACCGGCCGACTTCGGTCCAGGCATTCTGGCCGCCAAAGAGGTCGATCGGTTCGCCCTCGCCGATCCGCCAGAGCATGACGTCGCGCTTGGTGCCGGCTTGCGTGAAAAGAAGCCACTTTCCGTTGGGTGACCAGGATCGCGGATACTGCGCGGCGGGCATCTTTGCGAGCAGGACCTCCGGGCGATCGGAGTCGAGATCCTTCCGATAGAGTTCGTATTCACCCGTGCGGCTGGAGTTGAAGATGATCTGCTTGCCATCCGGCGACCAGATCGGGAAGTTGTCGTTCCCCTTGGCCGGAGCGATGACACGCTTGGCCCCGGTGGCGACATCGTGAATCCAGACATCACGATCGTTGACTTCACCATCGCGCGCCGAAACCGCGATCGATTTCCCATCCGGCGAGATCTCCGGATGGAAGATCGAGTTCTGGGTACTGCCGACTTTGCCCAGGATCGTGCCTGTCCGGTCCACCCAGATCATCTCTTGCGGCATGTCGGCGGCGGTGGGTTGTTGGGCGATGGCCCGGGCGGTCAAAAGGCTGACGCCGAGCGCGCATCGTATGTATCGCCTGATCACAATCCTCCTACTTTGCCTCGGCGGCAAGGCGCGCGTAGACGGCGCGAGCCTCGGCGTACTGAGCCAGAACGTGGGACTTCTCCTTTTCGGAGCGCCACCACGGCCACGCTTCGGACATCACCCGAAGCTTGTCGATCCAGCGAATGTAGTATTCCGCCGAGGCCCGGTCGCGGATCTTCCCGGCGCCGGCGTAAACGCGGATGACGTTGGTGGACGCCTGGGGATATTCGCCATCGAGCGAGCGGTCCTGCACGCCTTCGGCAAAGAGGGAAAACCACGCGCTCTCCTTGACGGGAAGGGTCTCGCGGAACTTGCCTAGCTTGCCCGCCGCGTCCATTGAAATTTGCTTCAGCACTTTGCCATTCGAGTAGAGATACACCTTGTCGAGCGCGGCGATCGATTGCACGCTCCCCTCGATGGTCACCGTACCGCCCCCTTCGGGCAGCCGGATGATGCCGCCCGGAAGCACGCCGTTCACGCGAAGATCGAGAATCGGGCCGGTGCTAAAGTAGGTGCGGCCCTTGCGGACCGCATCGAGCCAAGCGCCGATCGTCAACGGTCCGTCGACTTTCGCGTAGGTGCGCACGCTACCAATCTGCTTGCCACGATGGAGGTCGGTGATCGAGTCCTCACCGCCCACGGGCGCGAGCACGATATCGTTGTTCAGCAGCTTGTGCCACATTCCCACCTGAATGGGATTGATATAGGTCCATTCGAGGCAGTCCACCGTGCCGAGCGCCGCATCCACGGGCATCGACTTGGCGTGCCCCAAGTCCGTTTCCAGCAGATCCTGATTACCGGAGTAGGGGTGGACATGAGTGATCAGCGCGCCGCGGGCCCGGGCCTTGCGGATCATGTCCGTGTTGCTCGGGTACAGGCTCTCGATGCCCGTGCCTTCATACCCGGTGGTGAATGGCGAGAGGAGGCTCTCTTTCAGTCCGAGGAAGGAGAGGTGCCCGAAAAACGGTGGCCGGTACTCTTGTCCGACGTGCAGTTTCACATCGGCGACGGACCGCGAACTCGGATGTTCTCCACCGCCGGGAACGAAGTACTGTTGGTCCAAGACGCGATTGTCCTTGTTGGCCACTTGGGCCATCACCACGCGCAGGTCCTCGGCTTGGGCCATGAAGATCATGTTCTCCGGAGAGTTCCGCAGATTGCCACCGTAGTTCATGTGGGTATGCGTCGTGCCCGAGTACCATCCCTGCGCCGCGGTATCAGTCAAGCGGCGCAGATCCAATGCCACGTCGACGGGCTTCCCGGCGATGACCTCGACGTCCGCAAGCGCTGGCCAGTACTCGAGGCCTCGCATGGCCTTCAGATGCAACTTGCCCGGCGGCACCTGAAGCGTGAACTCACCCCTGGTGTGAAAGCACGGTTCCCCCGAGAGCGGAATTCGTGCGTAGGCGTCGAAGGGCGGATAGAACTTGCCGTCGGAGGCCAAAGCATGCACGCGCGCCGGGACCACTTTGCCGGTTCCTTTGTCACGCACCCGGACACGCAAGGTCCCCATCGGACGCTTCCAAACACGTTCGCGGATCTCGACCTTCTTCAGCGCACCCCCGTAGGTTTCCAGCAGCGCCAACTGGGGCAGACCGCCTTCATTGGAAATGAAAGCGATCGACTCGCCATCGGGCGACCAGCGCGGCGAGAAATGATCGTAGCCGCCAGCCGTCAGTTTGTATGGCGCGCCACCCTTGACCGGAAGTACGTAAAGGTGACTGAACTGGTCAGCGCCGCCGGCGTGCGATGAGTAGACGATCCGCTTGCCGTCGATGGAGACTTGCGGACGCGTGCGGAACAGCGATTGCTCTCGGAAGATGCGCGCCGCGTGGCGCATTCCGTCCGGCTGCACGGGCATTCGAAAGATGTCGCCGGACCCGAGTGGGACGTCGCGGCTGGAGACGAGGACCAGCTCTTTTCCGTCGGGGGTCCAGTCCGGCTGGAGGTGCATATCCCAGGCGCCGACATACAGCCGGTCGCTGCCGTAGGAGTTGTCGGTGGTGACGGCGGTGGGGCCGCCATCCCATTGCCCGTCCCGGATTTCCCGCACGTGTATATGAAACCGTCCAGTCGTACCCGTGGTGACGTAGGCGATGCGGCGCCCATCGGGGGAGAACGCTGGATCGAGATAAGTGGCGTTATCCTGTGTCAGCAGCCGGGTCTTGCCCGTGCTGACATCGAGGATGGCGAGTTGGATGGGTCCGTTAGGCGTCTGGCTGGTGTAGACAATCCACTTGCCGTCCGGCGACCAGACAGGCGAAGAGTCATAGCGGCCGTCAGCGGTGAGTTCCGTGGCTTTGCCGGTGGCGGGATCGACGTTGAACAGCGATCCGTGCATGCTTACGGTGATGAGCTTTCCGCTGGGGGCCCAGGCGGGCGCCCACGGCGTGCTGCTGGGGGCCGGCGGATAGCAGTAGTTGTACGTGTACTGCGCGTGGGCGTGCCAGGGAATCCAACAGCAGGCCACCAGCGCAAGGCGTATCCGCAGCCGCATCAGGCAAGCGCCGCCAGCAAACGGTCCACATCCTCGTGGTTGTTGAAGACCGACGGGGCGATCCGCATCTTGTTCCCGAACCGCATGGCCACGTGCACCTTGGCCTTGGCCAGCTTCTCGAGCGTTTTCGCCGGATCCTGGCAGGTAAAGGCGCAAATGGAACTTTCGTTGCCTTTCGGGGTGATGGAAGGATAGCCGATGGCGGGCAACTCCTTCTGGAGTCTGTCGGTAAGGGAGCGCGCATGCGCACGGATGTTGTCGACGCCGAGCGCGTGAATGTACTTCAGGCTCTCCTGCGCGGCGATCGCTCCTTCATAGGAGGGATAGCTTACTTCGTAGCGCCCGGGTCCGGTGACCGGATTGAAGAGAACTTCCTCGCGGCTGCTGTCCGGCTCCCGCGTCCAAGGCGCATAGTTGAACTGAACGCCACCGGAGTGTTGGGTCGGCTTGGCTAGTGTTCCCTGGAGATCCTCTCGCACGTAATAGAATCCGTAGCCCTTCACGCCCATGAGCCACTTGTAGGTGGAGCAGGCGGCGAAGTCGATCCCCATGGCCTTGACGTCGATCGGGACGGCGCCGGCGCATTGGATGATATCGGCGTAGACGTAAGCGCCGCGGGAGTGCGCCAGCGCGCTGATCGCCTTGATGTCCTGCAAGTAGCCGTTGACGTTGGACACCAGGGCGAGCGCGACCAGTTTGGTTTTGCCGTCCATCGCGCGTTCGATATCGCGAACGTCCGTGACCCAGTCACGATTCTTGACGATGCGCACGTCGAGCCCGGCCTTCTGCCGCATTTTGTAGTTGTAGAGAGCCGCCGTGTAGTGCAGGTCGTTGGTGACGACATTGCCACCCCCGGCCTGGATGTTCATGCCGTTGAGGAGGTTGCTCTCGGTCTCGATGGTGCTTCGCGCAAACGCGATTTCCGAAGGCTTGGCGTTGATGAGCTTGGCGAACAAATTCTTGGACTCGTCGCGCGCCTTCGCCCACAGGGGCCACCAGGGCTCGCCAACTTCGTTCGTCTCCCAGTCGATGTAGCGATGTAGCGCCGTCGCCGAGTGGACGCTCAGCGGGTGGCACGATGCGTTGTCGAAATAGGCTGACAGGCGAGCCCGCGGGAAGTCTTCGCGCACGGCGGCGAAGTCCGGCCGTCCGTCGCGGCGAGTGGCGGCCGCTACGGGGACGGTGCCAGCGGTGGTAAGAAACCGGCGTCGATTCATGATTCCTCCTGGAGACGCGCCCGGGCGGCGGGTCCGCCGCGCGTCTTCATTGATTAGAACGCGATCCTCATCCAAAATTCCGTCTGGCGGCTGAAGTTCGCCTGCCCGGCGATGGTGCCGAACGCCGCGTTGCCGAACTGGGTGTTGGGCGCCGAGAACACGGGATGGTTGAGAAAATTATACGCCGCGGCGCGGAAGTCGAGCCGCACCTTTTCCGTCAAGGCAAAGCTCTTGGCGAGCGTGAGGTTGACGTTGTTCATCCCCGGCGCCCGAACGCTGTGCACGCGCGGACTTACATTGCCAAACGTGAAGTCCGGCGGCTGGGCAAATGCCGACGTATTGAAGTAGCGGGTCAGCCGCGAGCCGATGCTACCCGAGATGCCCGAGGTGGGGTCTCCAGCGGCGTTCGGGCGGCTTCCGCCAGCGCCGAGTGTTCCGCGGATCAACGAGAAGGCCAACGGGAAGCCCGACTGGAAGGTGCTGAACGTGGACAACTGCCAGCCGCCAATAATCGCATCGAGCGGCCGTGACGCATTCGACAGAAACGCGCGGCTCTTGCCCACTGGAAGATTCCAGGCGGCAGTCACCGTGAGCCGGTTCGGGAGATCGAATGGGCTTACGGCGCGCTCCGCGGTGCGATCGTAGTTGTTCTGCGCCGTATTGAGGTCGCCGATATTCTTTGCGCGGGTGTAGCCGACGATCGCTGTCACGCCGTGGGCCATTCGCTTCTGTACCTGTAGCTGCATGGAATGGTAGGACGTGTTACCGAAGGCAGGAAAGCTGCGGAGTACGCTCGAGAACTGCGGGTAGGGCCGCAACAATTGGTTGCGCGGTACCGTCGCGCCACTCAGCGGTCCGTTGGTGATCACACCGAAGAACGGATTGGGAACCGGCTCCAACAGCGCCGCTCCCATCGAGAGAAATCTCGGGTCCAATTGGTTGATCTGCTCCGACGGAACGCCCGCCGCGTCGAGTCCGCCGAACGTGCCGATCGTGCGGCTCCCGATGTATGCGATCTCGATGAGGGTTTGCGAGGGGAGTTCCCGTTGGATGTTGATCTGCCAGTTGTGGTACCGGGGAGTACGGTCAGAGGTTTCGACAAAGGCGATCGTCTGGCCAACCAGTGTCGACAGCCCCTGGCTGCTTCCAATCGCTTCGACGCGTCCTCGAGGAAACGGATTCTGCAAACGATCAGCCACGTTGATTCCATCGGTGGAGCTCACCCAGGGAGTGTTGGAATTGAAGCCCGTGGGCTGCACGGTGCCGAGGACGGGAACGTAGCTGAGTGCGTAGCCGCCGCGGACGACGGTCTTGGGCGTCACGCTATAGGCGAATCCGATGCGAGGCGCCACGTTGTTCCGGTCGGGTTGATAGAGCCCGCGCGGTTGTCCGCCGGTTCCGGCATAGATCAGCCCACCCTGCAGATTCAAACCCGGCACCCGCAGCGGGCTTGGCGTTCCGAAGGCGAACCCTCGCGTGGTGCGGTTGTAACGTTCGGTGCGCGGGCTTTCATACTCGTAGCGGACGCCGAGATTGAGGGTCAGCTTGCGGGTGAGACGGAAGTCGTCCTGCACGTAGAGGCCGTAGTACAGATTCTGAACTGAAACAGCCGTGTTGAAGTCCAGTTGTCCCGTGCCGTAGCCCATTAGCAACGAGGCCATGCCGAAGCCCGAGTTCACCACTGGGGTGTCGGCGCGCGGGCCGCCGGTCTGTGTCAAGCCGAAGCTGAACGAGCCGGCCGGACTGGGGTTGCGGAAGAAGCTGCCGCGCACCAGCCTCGCTTCGCCGCCGGTCTTGATCAAATGCCTGCCATGCTGGTGAGAAACGCTCGACTGGGAGGAATAGGTGTGGCCCGGTTCCTCCTGGAAGCGGCTGCCGGACAGGCTGGCGAATCCGTTCACGCCGACGGTGGGGAAAACGGAGCGCTGCAGCAGGTTCTTGTAGTTGTTGGAAAAGCCGAGTTTGGTGACATCGAAGCCGTCGGACCAGGGAAAAAAGCGCTCGACACCTCCGGCCCAGCCCAGGCGCACGTCGAGCGTGGTCCGGGGGCTGATCATGTAGGTCTCATTGACCCCGATCCCCGAGTGCGGCCGCAGATTCACGTCCCGGCCGGCGGTGGCGATGCCATCGAACTGATGCGGATACACGAGCTTCGCGGTGCCGTAATTGACACGGACGAACGTGTGGTGCTTTTCGGTGAAGTAGTGGTCCGTCTTCACGACGAACATGTTGTAGTTCCGCGGCCACTTGCCCGTGAAAGCGAAGTTCTGCACCCAAGGCGCCGCCGCGTTGGGGCCCGTCCTGGTCGGTTCGGGATAGTAGGTCATGATGCTCCGGCCAACCGGATCCTGCAACTGCGAAGGAATCACGTTGCCGGGGAACGGATCGCGCGTTGGGACGCCGTTGACGGACCGCACCGAGAGGGGATTGTAGATGGCGGTGGGAACCTCGCTGAAATCGCCTTGCCGCATCTTGGCGGTCGGTACGTTCAGGATGCTGTCGATCGCGTTTCCCTCGCGGGATCCCTCGAAGTTCGTATAGAAGAAGCTGTGGTTGCGTCCATTGAACAACTTCGGCAGAACGATCGGACCGCCGAGGCTTCCGCCAAACGTGTTCGCGCCGAACGCGGCGAGCTTCTGGCCCCGGCCCCGGGCGAAATATTGATTGGCGTCGAGCGCCGCGTTGCGAAAGAACTCGTACGCGGCCCCGTGTAAATCGTTGGTGCCGGATTTGATCACCACGTTCATGAAACTTCCGCCGGAGCGGCCGTATTCGGCGGGCAGGGTGCCACTCTGCAGCTTGAACTCAGCAACGGACTCGGTCGATGGAACCCATGGCGACAACCCCGCGCCCCGGTTCAAGTCAACGGTGTTCGGCACGCCATCCACCGCGACGTCAATGGCCGCCATCGGCGCACCATTCACGCCGGTTAGCATGTTGCTGGCGGTGTCGTTGGGACGAATGTCCTCGCCAATGCGGGTGCTGACGACGCCGGTGCTGAGGTTGTACATCATCAGGCTGCTGTGGCCCTTCAGGGGCAAGCTTTCGATGATGTCCTTCCGCACCGTGGTTCCGAGCGCCGACGAGTCCGGCTGAACCAGCGAGATCTCGGACGAAACCGTCACCGTCTCGGTCGCCCCACCCACTTCCAATTTCAGGTCGAGGCGGGCATCCTGGCTCACGCTGAGCGAGATCTTGTCGCGAACCACCGTCTTGAATCCGGTGGAGGCGACCGTAAGCGAATAGTTGCCCGGAGGCAAGAAAGAAAAGAGGAAATGGCCGAGATCCGACGTGACCGCCTGACGCTCGACGCCTGTGTCCGTGTTTCGCAGAGTGGCATTAGCACCGGCAATCACGGCTTGGGATGCGTCCGTGATCGTGCCTTGCAAGGTCGCCCGGAACTCCTGGGCAACCAGCACGGGAATGAGGACCGCAAGAGAAAGACATTTTAGAATTCGCATGAATCTTCCTTCGTCTCTGCCCGCCTCGCGGCGTGGCAAAAAGCACTCGAGGAGCTATTGCGAGCGACTCTATATCAGGGCGGGGGGCGGCGTCAAGCCTGCCTGTCCGAAGTGCCTGCCTGTCCGAAGCAGCTCCCATGCGGTTCCGGCCCGCGAATATCACAGCGTTTCAACTGCGCCTTGACATCTCGCTCCATATCAGAAATAGAGCTTCAGTCCGAGTTGCACTACCCGCGCGTCGGAAGCGGCGTTGATCTGGCCGAAGTTCGGACTGCCGAGCGAGGTGCCTGGCACACCGAGGTTCACCAGGTTGAACGCATTGAACATCTCACCGCGGAACTGCAGGCGGAAACGCTCGCGGATGGCGAAGTTCTTCATCACGGCGATGTCGAAGTTGGTGGTGCCTGGGAGGCGGCCCACGACTCGACCCGCCGTACCGAACAGGAATCGTGCGGGTTGTGAGAAGGCCGCGGTGTCGAACCAGCGGGCGGAACCCCGTTGGTCTTGCGGCAGCGTGGGTTCCCGCAGGATGTTGGCACGCAGCGGACCCGAGGACGAGCACTCGCAGGTATTGTTCTGCGTCACCACTCCGTACGGCGCGCCAGTGAGCAGCGTACCGATCACCGAAAGCTGCCATCCGCCCACCGCGTGCGCGGCCGCGCCGCTTTTCAGCCAACGGCGGCCAGGGCCGAAAGGCGTGTCCCAGACGGCATTGAATCGCGCGTTGTGACGAATATCGTTGGGACTGAGCGATTTGTCGAGACGCCGGTTGTAATAGTCCTGATAACCGGCGCCGGGCGTTCCGCCGAAGTCGCCCGCGGCGACCATATCGACGTTGTCGATGAACTTCGAGAAGGTGTAGTTGAACAGGAACTGCAATCCGTCGCGGTAGCGCTTCTCGGCGCGGAAGGCGAAGGCGTGATAGCTCGAGGCGCCCCAGTTCGGCGCCACCATCACGACGTCGGTGAACTGCGGGAACGGGCGCCGCGACTGGATGGTACCGGCGCCGCCCACACGCTCCGGCGGAATCTGATTGATGCTCGAGTCGGTGGCCGTGAGTTTGCGGCCGAGGTTGCCGAGGTATTGGCCCTCGACGAGGATGCCGCGCCACTCGCGCTGAAGTCCGAAGTTGAACTGCTGCGAGTAGGGGGTAGCTCGCTGCCGCTGATAAAACGAAATGGAGTTGTTGACCCCGAAGGCCGGCGTGCGGCTGGCTGGACCGGGCGCGTCGAATGCCGGGAGTCCGTTACGCAACAGGAACGCAGCGGTCTGATTCTGGTCCGGACTGACGAACGCGGCTTCGGTCGAGAAGCCTAGATTGGTACCCGTGCCATACCCGATGTCGTTCGTGTTTCCAAAGAAGACTCCATAGCCGCCGCGAACCACGGTGCGATCATTCCCGGCGGGGCGCCAGGCGAAGCCGAAACGCGGCGAGATGTTGTTCTTGTCGGTGAGCGCGATGCGGCGCGGGAAGCCGTCCACGTTGGCGAATGTCACCACGCCGGGGACGCCCGCTCGCGGATGCACACGATTCATATCGAAGCCGCTGAAGGTGTCTTCCGGCGAGATGGGCGGCGGCTCGACGTCGTAGCGCACGCCGAGATTCAGCGTGAGATTCGGGAGCAGCTTCCAGTCATCCTGCACGAAGCCGCCGAGCGAGTAGTTTCGCGTGCGGAGCGGAATCTGATCTCGCAACGAGGCGCTGGTGGCGAAACCGAGCAGGAAGGTCGCGAGCCCGTCGCCGCTGCGAGCGTTGCCTTGCAAGCCAGTGCCTTGCTGCGCGAACGTCATGTCGCCGGAGGGAATCGTGTCGAACTCGTCTTGCTGGCCGTTCCAGCGATATTCGAAACCCGCCTTCAGGTTGTGACGGCCGCTGCCGTAGGTGACGGTTTGGATCGCCTGATAGGTGGGCCCGCGCTGTTCGCGAAAGGCGTTCGGACCACCGATCAGCGTGTACCCTTGCGGGCGGAAGACGGGAAACGCACGGGCCGGAACACCCCGGAAGCCCAGCTTCTCCGGCCAGTTGTTATCGATGCTCGCGTGCAGCACGCTGCGGCTCTGCTTCAGCCAACTGAACTTGGTGTCGCTGATGAGCGACGTGGTGATGGTGCGGACGTAGCTGCCCATGACCGTGTGCGCGAGATTGCGGACCGTGCGAGTTTGCGGTCCGGCCCCCGAAGCGGCGGGCTCCGGAAATGGCGAAACCTGGGGTGTGAAGTTGCGCTGAACGATGTAGCGGAAGAAGAGCCGATCGCGTTCGGAGAGGGTCTCGTCCAGGCGCGCGGTTCCGTGCTGTTGCGTGCGCGTGGGAGCGGCGTTCACGTTGAAGTTGTTGGCGCCCGCCGCGTTGCCCGCGAGATTCGGATCCGGAAAATAGGTGATCGCCTTCGCGGCGACCGGATCGAACAGCGACACCGGAATCACGTTGTCCGGAAAAGGATCGCGGAGCCGGAGCGACGGATTGGCGGGCGACACACGAGTGGTGAAGGGGTTGAACAGCGGCAGCGGATTTCCGCCGATATCGGTGAGGCCGGTGAAGACGCCCCGGCGCTTGGCTTCGGCTGGCACGGTGAGAATCACCGGTGTTCCGCGCGACTGGCGCGTCCCCTCGAATCCGGCGAAGAAGTGCGTGCGATCCCGGCGGATAGGCCCGCCCAGCGTGGCTCCGGATTGGTTGTAGCGAAGGGGAGGACGCGTGAGCGCGAACGTGTTCCGGGCGTCGAAGGCATCATTGCGAACGAAGCTGAATAGCGTTCCCTTGAACTGATTGGTACCGGACTTGGTCACCGCCGTGAAGACTCCACCCGCCGATCGGCCATACTCGGCCGCGTAGTTGTTGGTGATCACCTTGAACTCCTCGACCGAGTCGACCATCGGACCGAGTTCCGCCATCGATCGCGCCATTCCGGACTTCTGCACCGATCCGCCATCGACCATCAGCGACTGCGAGAACGAGCGTCCGCCGGCCATGCTCGCGACGGGGATTTCCGCGGCGTCGCCAATGCCCCCGACGAACACCGTAGCCGAGGCGAGTTGCACGAGATGCCACGCGTTGCGCCCGTTGAGCGGCATCTCGACGATCGCCTTGTTGTTGATCACCTGCCCGACCGAGGCCGTTTCGGAATCGACGAGCACACCGTCCGCCGAAACCTCGACGGACTCGGCGACCGTGCCCACTTCCAGCGTGATGTCGAAGCGCGCGATCTGCTCCACCTGAAGCCGGATCGCGGTGCGGGCCGCAGATTGGAATCCGGTCGCGGAGACATCGAGGCGGTAGGAACCAGGCTCGAGCAACGGCAGCGTGTAGTAGCCTTGCTGATTACTGCGGGTGGCGCGCTTCGCACCGGTGCCGGTGTTGGACGCGGTGACCGCGGCACCCGGGATGACGGCTCCGCTCGGATCGGAAACGCGCCCGGTCAACTGAGCGGTCTGCGCGAAGAGAGAGGAGGCGGCCACAGCCAGCCCAATGAGCAGGCGCCCGCCACGGCGCGAGATCCCCTGACTGAATACCATGGCCGCGAGTATACACTAGCGCCGAACCGGGGTCTTTTCAGCTCCACAAGCGATCGTTGCCTTGGTAGGTGTTCCACTCCGGCGTGGGCTCGAAGTATCCGGGATGATCCTTGTGCAGATGCTGCTTCATCACTTCGTCATTGAGCGTAACGCCGAGACCGGGCGCATCGGGCACTTTCGCGAATCCTTTTTCGAAGAGTGGCTTGTGCCCTTGCACCAGATCTTCCCACCAAGGCACTTCCACGGAATGATGCTCGAGCGCCACGAAGTTCTCGGTGGCGGCCGCGCAATGGACGTTCGCCATGAAGCTCACCGGAGTCCCCGCGAAGTGCATGGCCATGGGCACGCCGAGTTCCATGCAGGCATCGCCGATCTTCTTGGTTTCGAGCAAACCGCCCGATGTCGCCAGATCGGGATGCACCATGTCCACCGCGCCCATGCGGGCCAAGCGAATGAAGTCTTCTTTGAGGTAGATGTCCTCGCCGGTAAGAATCGGGATGTCGACGGCATCGGTGATCTTCTTCAACAGGTCCGGATACTGCCAGGGAATCATGTCCTCGAGCCAAGCCATGTTGTAGCGTTCGAGCGCCTTCGCCAGGCGAATGCACGAATTGACGCCGATGTGGCCGAAGTGATCGGCGGCGAGCGGCACCTCCATTCCGATCACGTCGCGCACTTGGCCCACGTAATCGGCCATCGCGCCGACGCCCTTGTCGGTGAGCTCCATTCCGGTGAACAGGTGCTGCACCATGCCGAAGTCGCGCGAGGAAGTTCCGAGCGGCCGGCTCACCGTGCCTGACTGACGTTCCACCAGGCCGACCCCCAGGTCCATCTTGAGATACGTGAACCCGTTCTTGTCGATTCGCTCTTTCAAGCGATGCGCGAACTCCCGCGGATCCTGAGACTGCGTCGTGTCGGCATAGCAACGCACCTTGTCCCGGAACTTGCCGCCGAGCATTTGATAAGCGGGTACCGAATAGACTTTGCCCGCGATGTCCCACAGGGCCATCTCGACGCCGCAGACTCCGCCGCCCTGGCGCGCGTGTCCGCCGAACTGCTTGATCTTGCGGAACACCTTGTCGATACTGCACGGATTCTCGCCCAGCAGGCGCGACTTCAGCATCAGCGCGTAGTTCTTGCTCGCGCCGTCGCGGACTTCGCCGAGTCCGTAGACACCCTGATTGGTGTCGATGCGGATGATCGGGCATGTCATCGGGGCACCCGCGACCACGGCCACGCGCAGATCGGTGATCTTCAGATCCGAGGGGATCGAGTTCGTGTTGACACGGCCTTGCCAGGCTTCGAGCGTTTCATCGCACCAGAATCCGAGCGCGGCGGCTCCGCCAGCGGCTGTCCTCAGTAGGCCTCTTCGGGTCGGTTGCTTCATGGATCACTCCTTTCGGACATCAATATCCGAAATATCGCAGCAACCGCGTCCGAATGCAAGCGGGTCAGAACATGCGCCAGATCGACTCAGGCGGTTTGGCGGACTTGAATCCGCGGTACCAGACACACGCCGGATAAAGCAGGACCAACGCGACGATCCACATCAGGTATAGATGTGTGAGCGAACCCGCCTCACGAAAGAGAGTAAATGCGAAGGCGGCGAACAAATAGAAATGCACGATATAGAAGAACAGCGGCGTCTGCCCGAAAACGATCAACGGCGATCGTGCGGACCTCCATGAATCGGGCGCACGCATCAGTAGAGAGAGCACCAGGAGATCGATCCCAAGCGACATCGCCCAGAAAACGAGCGAGGGCGGGTACTTCACGTTATTGAGAAACTCGATCCAACTCGAGTCACGTGGCGGCCGGATGTTGCCCCACCCGCCCGAGGCACGCGACGCCACAGCGATCAGGACGAGGATCGCACCCGCGGCGAGAACGCGATTCGCTGATTCGCCGCGCTGCGATCGCCACCAGTGTCCGAACCAGAGCCCGGCCGCGGCGCCGGCAAGCCAGGGAATGACGGGATAGACGACAATCACGTGCTGCGACAAGCCAGGGGCGAGCAGGATCGCCTGCCACAGCCCGGCGGGTTTGCCGGACGCGGGCAGCAGCGTGTTCGTCGCGACCACGCAGACCACCGAGACCGCGAGCCAGGAGGCAGGGCGCAAACGCAGCAGCGCGGCGCAGACCATCATGACCATGCCGAGTCCGGAGAGCGTGATCATGCCCCAGTAGAGCGCCGATCCGTCGTTGGGCGGAGGCGCCGTGACCCGGCTCAGTTGGACCGCGGCCGGCTTCAACAGCGTTTGGATTACGAGAAGTGGCGTCTCGAAGATCTGGCCCGCGAGAAACAGCGCGAACCCGCGGACGGCGATGCGGCGCGCGATGGCGGATTCGGTCCAGCCGGCCGCGCGGCGCGACACCGCGAACCACTCGATACCGGCGCCCATCAGGAAGAAGAATCCGGGCGCGCACAAGTGCGTGATCCAGCGTGTGAGGAAGGCCGCGGACGACGAGTACGAACTCATTGCGCCCGCCCAGAATTCACTCGAGTGCTGGCGCGCGATGAAGGCGCTCGCGTGATCGATCGCCATCACGATCATGATGAATCCACGCAAGGCGTCGATCGAAGTATAGCGGGAGGACACGATGAATTGTGACACATCGCACGGGCGCGGTATACTTCCAGTTCCGAAAGGGGGATGAGAGCATCGCAGCCCACGCGAGCCTCCATGGAAACGGAAGATACGATCACAGTCCTGTTGAAGCGAGTCCAGGAGGGCGACTCGGGAGCCGAGTCGCGCTTGGTGGAACGCGTTTATCCCGAACTGAGGATGATGGCCGCGCGCTACATGCAGCGGGAACGCGGCGGACACACGCTGCAAACGACCGCGCTCGTGAACGAAGCCTACATGCGGCTGGCGAACGCGCGTGAGACCGACTGGAAAGACCGGGCTCACTTCTTCGCGGTGGCCGCGCGAATCATGCGCCGGGTGCTGGTGGACCACGCCCGTTTGAAACTGACGGGAAAGCGCGGCGCGGGTGCGGTTGCCCTTCCTCTCGACGAGGCGTTGGTGTTTTCAGAAGAAAAATCGAGCAGCCTCGTGCGGCTCGACGATGCGCTCGAGCGATTGGGCCAGATCGACGAACGCGCGGCCAAGATCATCGAGCTGCGATTCTTCGGCGGACTCTCGATCGAAGAGACAGCGGAAGCGCTCCACACGTCTCCCCGGACGGTAAAGCGCGAGTGGACCTTCGGACGTTCCTGGTTGCGGGCCGAACTCGAACCGGACGGACCGCGTGGATCCTGAGCGCTGGCGGCGGCTGAAGGAGATCTTCGCTGAAGCCTCCGAGATGACTCCGGACCGGCGCCCCGGTTTTCTCGATCATGCGTGCGCAGGTGACAAGCAACTCCGCGCCGATGTGGAGCGGCTTCTGAGGCAGGATCACGAAAACGAGACCCTGCTGCCGGTCACTGTCAAACCGCACGCGCTTTCCAACGGCGATCTGGTGGCGGACCGGTTCCGAATCGCGCGCTTCGTCGGCAAGGGCGGCATGGGCGAGGTCTACCAGGCCGAGGACCTGGTGTTAGGCGGAATGGTGGCGCTCAAGACGATGCGGCAGGATCTGCTCGACGATCCCACTTTCCTGTCACGATTCCGGCGCGAAGTGCAGTTGGCCCGCCAGGTGACTCACCGCAACATCTGCCGCATGTTCGACGTCGGCCAGCATGACCCGCGGGGCGGCGGCGTGGTCTTCCTCACCATGGAGTTCCTCGAGGGGGAAACGCTACAGAAGGTCCTTGCCCAGCGCGGCTCGATTCCGCACGAAGAGGCTCTCGAGATTCTCCGCCAGATCGCGGCGGGCCTCGAAGCGTTGCACGGAAAGAATATCATCCACCGCGATCTCAAGCCGGGCAACGTGATGCTCACCACGAGCGAAACCGGGAGTCCACGAGCGGTGATCACCGATTTCGGACTCGCGCGTGTGGAGACGCAGGCGGACGGCTCGATGTCGACCGCGTTGAGCCAATCGGGCCAGTTGTTGGGAACTCCGGACTACATGGCGCCCGAGCAGCTTCTCGGACAGACGCTCACGCCCGCGGCCGATGTCTATTCGCTGGGCCTGATCGCCTACGAGATGGTGACCGGGGCGCGGCCGTTCGGCGGGCAAGCGCAAGGCAACGCGCTCCGCCGCCTGACGGAGGCACCGCCGCCGCCGCGAACGCACGCTCCCGCGCTGAGCCAGAATTGGGAGAGCGCGATCCTGAGTTGTCTCGAGCGCGATCCGGTCAGCCGGACTCCGGATGCGATGGGCCTCATCGCGACGATCGAAGGGTCGCGCCCAGCCGTTTCCTTCACGCGGCCGCGATCCACAAGGCGCACGGCGATCTTCGCGGCGGCACTTTTCGGAATCTTGGCCCTTTCGGTGGGCGGTTGGCGCTTAGGAAGACGGAGCGGTGAAGACGCGCGGCGGGGCGAGGCCCGGCACGTGGCGGTGATGCCGTTTACTTTACTCGAAGAGGATCCGTCTGTGCGCGTTTTCGCCGATGGCCTGATGGAAGCGATCACGGGACGGCTGTCTCAGTACGAGGGAGTGAACGCGCCGATCCAGGTGGTGCCGGCGAGCGAAGTCCGATTGCAAAAGGCCCGGACGGCGTCCGACGCGGCGAAGCTGCTCGGAGTGAACACGGCGGTCGAGGGACGCGTGCAGAGCCAGGGCGCACGCGTCCGGCTGATGCTCACCGTGATCGACACGCATGAAAAGCGCCAACTCGACACGATCGTGACCGAGGGCCAACGCCAGAATTCGATGGGGATTCAAGACGACGCCGTCAGCAAGCTGGCCAACGCGCTCGACCTTCGTGTACAGACCAAGTATGCTCGCGACCTGCAGCGGCTGACTCCAGCGGCTCCCGGCGCGCACGAATACTACTTGCAGGCCCGCGGCTACCTGCAGCGCAACGACAAGGTCGAGAGCGTGGACACCTCGATCACGCTGCTCGATCGCGCCCTCCAGATCGACAAGGGATACGCGCCAGCGGTGGCCGCGCTGGGCGAAGCCTACTGGTACAAGTACGACCTCACGAAGGAAAAGAACTGGGCCGATCGTGCGATCGAAACCTGTCAGCGCGCGATCACGATGAACTCGTCACTCCCGGAAGCGCACGTAACGATGGGCTTGGTGCTCAATGGCACGGGCCGGTACGGCGACGCACTGAAGGAGTTCGAACAGGCGATCGCGATCGATCCGCGCGACAATTCGGCCTATCAGGGAATGGCGAACGCCTATACGAATCTGAAGGAGTTCGACAAAGCCGAGGCGACCTACCTGAAAGCGATCTCGCTGCGCCCGGGCGACTGGAGCGGATACAAAGCGCTGGGGCTGTTCCACTACCGGCGCGCCGAATACGCGAAGGCGATCGAACAATGGGAGCGAGGCGCGAGCCTGACCCCGGACAACGCGCAGGTGTTCGTGAATCTCGGCGCGGCGTACTATTTCAACGGCGATCTGGCGGGGGCCAGGAAGAGGCTGGAGCGGGCGTTGGAGTTGGATCCTGGCCGGGTGAGCACGCTGCAGAATCTGGGGAATCTGCATTACGAGGTTGGCGAAATCGACAAGGCGATCGAAGTGTGGTCGCGCGCCTTGAAGCAGAACACCCGCAGCTACCGGCTCTGGGGGGCACTGGCGTCCGCCTACAGGCGCAAGAGCGACCAGGTGAGAATGCGGGATGCCGTCGCGCGAGCGGCGAGTCTCGTCGAATCCGAGATGGCGGTGAATCCGAACCGGGCGGACCTTTACACCTTCCTGGCTCACTGCAGGGCGATGCAAGGCAGCACGGACGCCAGACAATTGGTGGATCGGGCGATTGGAATGTCGCCGGACGATCCAGACATTCTCATTCGCGCGGCCGAGACCTTCCAACTCCTGGGCGACGACGCCGCGGCGGTTTCGGCGATGCGGCACGCAGTCGAAAAGGGATACTCGGAAAAAATCCTGCGGCGCAGCCCGACTCTCGGGCCGCTCACGGCGCAATTGAAATCGAACCAGCAATAGGAGTGTTACCAACATGCCGAACCCAGCGTCCACGAATAACGTGATGACCGTCACACTGAAGAAACACCTCGAGGGGCCCCGCTTGAAACTCTCCCCGGACTTGCTTCGCATCAGGAAGGGCTCTGGCCCTGGCCGGTTCGACCGGATCACGCTCGATTACCCGGCGCCGAATCAGGAAACGGCAACCGCCCTGCAGGCGAGCCTTGATCCTGACGGAACCAAGGGATTGCCCGCCGATGGCAGAATACGCTTCACTCTTAGCGATGACACGGGCATCTTCACCGAACCCGGGGCCGGTGGGGCAGTGTCCTTCGAGTTGTCCCCAGGGCAGCGTAAGACGCTCGTCCTCAGGCCCACGCTCGGAATTCAGCCAGGCGGTTCGTTCGAGACCCATCCCGACGTGGCGATCGCCCGCGTGGTGACCTTGAAGCATGAATTCCCCGGTGTGACTGACCCGGGGCTGACTCTGGCCCGCACCAACGATGGAAACCACGTCGATTGGCATGTCGAGTGTTAGATTGATACTCACTCTCGCCCTGTCGCTTCCCGCGGCGGGGCGAGACCTGATCTTCGAACCTACGATCCGGGCGTCGACTGGCGGCCGTGGCGCCGTGGTGGTTGTGCGCTGCGGCGAACCGCCCACCTGTGAGCGGAATTGCACGCCCGATCCGGCATGCCCCGGACCGCGGGTCTTGACGGTCGCGCCAGCGTCGCGATCGCTCGAGCTTCCAGCGGAGTTCAGCCAGTGCGCCAACCTCGACGTCACGGTATTCGCTTACGGACACGGCGCGGTGCGGTTGACGCCGCCGCCCGGCAACGGCGAGATCAAAGTGCAGCTCCCGCCGAGCACGCCGATTCCGGCAGCCGCGTGGATCGCTGACAGCCGGATACGCGAGAAGATCATGGACGAAATCGTCCACGTCAACTGGGTACTGAGCGAAAACCTGGCCGGAATCCACTTGGTCCCACGCTACACGGACATTCAGGCGAACGAGGCCCCGGGCAACGCGGGCGACGCCTGCGGGTGGCTGGAAGAGGACCAGTCCCAGATCGTCGATGCCCAGAAGGTTTTCCAGCGCAACGCCCTCAACATCTACGCCGGAGTGCCGGGTTCGGTGGACGTGAACTGCAATCGCTCGGAATGGGGCTCGGGCCCCAAGGCATCTCGATCCGCCGTGATCTTCGCCTCCTCCAGCCTGCTGCTGACGAACCTGACTCACGAGGTCAGCCATGCGCTGGGGCTGTCAAACTCGGATGGGTTCGCCCGCATCGGCACCTACTCGGGAGGACACACCAACGGCGCGCCCGGCTTTGCCTGCAGCAACACTCTCTGGCGAAGGGAGGGGCTTCTCGAGAATCACATGTCCATCGGACAGGTCTACTGGGCGAACTTTCATTCGGGTTCGTTGCGCACCGTGCTTTCAGCCGGCGACAGCGCGGAGTCCGGCTGCGCGGGGGGGCCATGCCTGCCTTGGTGCGTCGATGTGCCGCCGCACAGTGGCCCAGCGGTGCCAGCCGCCATGCCGGGTGAATCCTGCGAAGGACCTACTCCGTCGCGCTTCCTCGGCTTTTCACTGGAGCGGCTTCGAGACGTGAGGAACCGGGTCATGGGGCGCCTCGACGAGCGTTCGCAGTGCCACGTGCGGCGGCTCATCGCGGCCTACGAGACCCAGCGCGGGTGCCTCGCGTGCGCAAGGGATACAGAGTCCTTCACGGGCGGCATCGCCGAGATCCTTCGCGACATCGCGCTCGGAAGGAACGAAATCTGCACCGTTCCCCAACTCGACGTCACGTTGACGCAACGATTCCGTCAGTTGGAAGACTTCGGAATCAAGAACCGTGACCGGCTGCCACGGAGGTCAATCCAGTTCGGCTCGGCCGAAGCGGCGAACTTTACGAGCACCTGGCGGCCGGTGTTTCTCCGGGAATTGCGAAATCGCGGCATGGCGAACCTGACCGAACTCGCCGCCCACTCGACGCCCGGCTTGCAGGATCAAGCCGCGCTGGCCATCCGAGAAGTACAGAGGAAGGATCCGGCCTTCTACGCGGATTATCTTCGCTACGCGGAGCGGAAAAAGCGGGAACACAACGGCAAGGCACGGCCTGCCGCGCAATAGTCCGGCTGGCCCTTGACAATACCCGTTCGCGGCGAAAGAATATGCGCGATGGCCTTCCTCCAACGTTCTTTGATCCTAGCCTCAATCGCGGCGATCCTCTCCGCGCAGACCTTTACGGGCGGCATTCGTGGACGGGCAACCGATTCAGCGGGCGGCGCGGTCGCAAACGCCGGCGTTCGCCTGATCAACACCGCCTCGAACGCGACCATCGAGACGGCAACCAACGAGCAGGGCGAATACGCCTTCCCATCGATCAATCCTGCTCAGTACCGCCTCACGGTCGAGCGCTCGGGTTTCAAGAAGTACGAACGCGCCGGAATCGCCGTCGCGACGCAGGGTTTCTACACGATCGACGTCGTGCTCGAAGTAGGAGACCTGTCGCAGAGTGTGCAGGTCACCAGTGACGCGCCGTTGATGGAAACCGTGATTCCATCGGCCGGCGGAGGACTTGTCGCCAGCCAGCTCGAGTCGCTGCCCAACGTGGGCCGTAATCCATTCATGGTCCTTGCCCGGATCGCGCCGAACATCGTTCCCGTGGGCGACTCACGCTATCAGCGGTTCCAGGATCAGAGCGGCACTTCGCAGATCACCATCGCGGGCGGAGCCAGCTACAGCAACAACTTCCTGCTCGACGGCGTGCCGGTCACCGAGACGAACAACCGCACCTCGATCATTCCCTCGATCGAAGCCGTGCAGGAAGTGAAGCTCCAAGCCAACACCTACGATGCCGAGATGGGACGCACGGGCGGAGGCGTGTTCAACACGTATTTGAAGTCCGGCTCGAACCAGATCCACGGAGCGATATTCGGCTATCATCGCGACCCGGAGTGGGCGGGCAACGATTTCTTCCGCAACCGCGCAGGCATCGCCCGGCCGAATCAGAGCTGGAAGAATTTCGGCGCGGCATTCGGTGGTCCTATCTACCTGCCCAAGCTCTACGACGGCCGCAATCGCACGTTTTTCTGGATCACGCAGGAGGCCTACCGTCAAAAGGAGGCCTTCGCAGGCGACTTCGCCTTGCCCACGCTCCTCGAGCGCCGCGGCGACTTCTCGCAGTCCCGCACCCGCGATGGTGCGCTGCAAACGATCTATGACCCTCTGACTTCGCGTACCGAGGGGACCGCCGTGGTACGAACCCCGTTCGGCGGTAACACTCTGCCCTCCAACCGGATCAGCCGCATCGGTTCCGCCGTCGCGAACTACTACCCGGCGCCCGCGCGACAGGCCGCGTTCTACTCGCAGCCGAACTACACCGCGTCGCCACTCGTCGATAATCGGGGCGACCAGTACACGATGAAGGCCGACCACGAGGTCACGCGGTGGTGGCGGGCCAATGTCAGCTACATCCACTACAAGAGCGAAGAACCCGGCAATACCTGGTTCCCGACGATCGCCACTCCCGTGGGCACGCGCCTGAACCGCAAGGCCGATGCCACGCAGGCGAATTCGACCTTCATCGCCAACCCCTCCACCGTGATCGACGTGCGCTATGGCTTCAACCGCTTCCCGAATCTCTATCGCACCGTCAGCGCGGGTTTCAACCCCGCCGAACTCGGCTTCACCGGCAACTGGCTGAACGACATCCAGTACAAGAAGTTCCCACGCTTCGACATGACCCAGTTCCAATCGCTCGGCGCCGAGAATGACGCGCAGTGGGCCGTGTACCATTCCCGCAATTTCCTGGCGAACGTCTCCAAGCTTGCTGGCAAGCATAACCTGAAATCCGGTTTCGCCTATCGCCAGATCGAGATCGTGAACCAGCCGTTCGGATTTTCGGCTGGACAGTTCAGCTTCTCCGACACGTTCACCCGTGCCGACTTCCGCGCGTTCGATGGCCGCACGGGCAGCAGCGCCGCCGACCTTCTGCTCGGCTATCCAACGGGAGGAACCGCGCAAACGTCCCAGAAATTTTTCCAATACGTGCGCTACTACGCGGGCTTCCTGCAGGATAACTATCGCGTGACACCGAAGCTCACCCTCAACCTCGGGCTTCGCTACGAGTGGGAGCCCGGCATGGCGGACCGCAATAACGCCCTGATCGTGGGCTTCGACCGCAACGCCGCGCATCCCATCGGCCAGGGAGCCAAGGGCACGCTGCTCTACGCGGGCATTGACGGCAACAAGACCGCTGTTCTCGATCCAAGCCGCGCCAAGTTCGCGCCGCGCTTCGGCGCCGCTTGGGCATTCAACGAAAAGATGACATTCCGCGGCGGCTACGGACTCTTCTGGGCGCCGCCGTCCTACGCGGGCTTCAACACGATCGGCTACACGCAGATCTCACAGTTCCTCGGCACGATCGACGGTGGGCGCACGCCGAACGGAGATCTTGCGAATCCGTTTCCCTCAGGACTGTTAAAGCCATCCGGGAACTCGGCTGGTAAGTCGGTGGGGGTGGGACAATCGATCAGCTTCCCGGATCAGTTCGCACAGTCCCCGCGCATGCATCAGTTCTCTTTCGACGTGCAGCGCATCCTGCCGAAACAAATCGTGCTCACGGCCGGCTACGTCGGATCGCGATCCCGTAAGTTCCTGCTCGGCACCGGAACGCTCAACATCAATCAGTTGACGGCCGATCAGGCGCGACTGGGACAAACGTTGTTCGACCTGGTGCCGAATCCGTTCTTCAACAATGGTGGAACGGGCGTCGTGGCCGCGGCGCAGCTACAGCGCGCTCAGTTGTTGCGGCCGCATCCGCAGTTCGGAACCGTGGGCCTGACGTTCGGCGACTTCAACCACGCCCGCTATGATTCGTTCGTGATCAAGGCCGAGAAGCGGCTCTCGTCGGGCTTGTCGTTCATCTCCTCCTGGACGTGGGCCCGCAACCGCGACATCGCCATCGGCCCGCCGAACAACCAGAACGGCGGCGCCGGACAACCGCAGAACATCCACGACCTCGCGTCCGAGTACAGCCTGTCGCTGCTCGACATCCAGCACCGCATCACGGGCGCGCTCAACTGGACCCTTCCATTCGGCAAGGGCCAACGGTGGCTCTCCTCCAACCGCGCCGCCGATCTGGCGGTAGGCGGCTGGGAGATCAACATGGTCACCTATCTCCAGACCGGATTCCCGCTCGGAATCCTGCAGCCGAACCAGAACGGGATTCTCGGCGCCGGCGTGCAGCGTCCGAACCTGACGGGGCAGCCGTTTCAATCCGTGCAAGCCGACAAGCTGAATCAGTGGATCAATCCCGCCGCCTTCGCCGCCGTGCCCTCCTACTCGTTCGGCAACGCGCCGCGCACGATCGGCTATCGGATGCCCGGCCAGGACAACGTCGATTTGTCCCTCTTCAAGACCTTCACGATCCACGAGCGGCTGAAGGCGCAGTTCCGGGCCGAGGCGCTGAATGCCCTGAACACTCCGATGTTCGGCCGGCCCGACACCAATTTCAACACGCCGAACTTCGGGCGCGTCACCACACAGCGGAACTTCCCTCGGATGATTCAGTTGGGTGTCCGAGTGTTCTTCTAATCGCTACTTTCCGCCATAAAGAGGGACGGCGCCCGGCATCAGCGCGGCGGCTTGTCCGCACGAGACGCGGCAACCGGCGGCTTTCTCCGGGCACGTTGAAAGTCCTCCCGCAACTGTCGCATGACTTTTTCGGCGACATCGGCGCTCGCTCCGCGAAACTTCGCCCCGAGGCTCTCCTGCGTGGTCGACCAGATCACATCGCCGTTCCGGGTCACCAGCCGGACCGATGCCGCGGCTTCATGCTTGCGCTCGTCCTGCCGTACCGTTTCCGCCTGGCCCACCGTCGCGCCGGCAGAACTCGACCGGTTCCCCGTCCGCACCGGCAGGTTCACCCGCGCGCTCACACTATCGCGTGAGTAGAACTTGTCGGTGAAGACGAGATCCTCGGCCGAGCCTTTCATCACCGCATCGGCCTTGGTCTCGTCTTCGGTGACCGAGAAGAGTCCGCTGCGCTGAATCGCCGCGATGATCATGTCGCGGAGATGTGCCGCGGTTTCGCCGCCGGTCAGCCGCTCGACGAAGATCCACCGGACCGCGGCGAGTTGGGCATCCGGTTGCGCCGGTCCGTTCGTCGCGCAGAACGCCGGCAACGTGGCGAGGAATCCGCGCCGTCTCATCCCTTGCCCGCCTTTCGCGCCTCGTCGTCCTGATAGGTCACACGGAGGCCTGTCCGGGCTTCCAAGCTGGCGAGCATGGCGCGTACGCGGCCTTTCTCGACCCGCAGGACCAGCGCCTGCTGCTGGCCGTCCTCGTCCCGATAGCCAACCGTGACAAAGTGCCGCCGCGACTTCGTCAACAGGAACATCGGCGACACCACGACGGCCAGCACCACCCTCCGGCTCGCGTTCTGGCCGTATTCCAGCAGGTTTACCCGATCGTATGGAATCTCGAGGCGCCCCTGGCGCGTCTGAAAGATAAGGGCCGGTGTGCCGGTGTGGAGATCGCCGTCGATACCGGGCCGGAAGTTCTCGACTGTGCCGCCTGCGTATTCCGCCTTGCCGATGGTTTCCCCTTCGACTAGAAGGGAGAGCGAAAGAAAAGTGAAAAGGAATGTATGGAGTGTTCGCACGGGAAAAGCTCCTGCAAAGAATAAGTAGGATTCGCGGCGCGAACGTCTCACTAGGCCCGCTAAAATAATTGGAATAGAACTTCGGTCAGAGGGATCACGTCTACATGTTTGGAATGGACAACGACAAGGCACAAGGGGATGCGGCCCCCACGCCCGATAGTCTGCCTACGGATGTCATAGTCAGCCCGGATACGCGCAGGGCTAATCGTGTCCCTCCGGGGCAATCCCGCACGAAGAAGTGGCCGATCCTCGACGCCTCCGGTGCCCCTCGAATCACGCTCGACAAATGGGAACTGAAGGTTTGGGGGCTGGTGAATCAGCCCGCCAAGTGGAACTGGGCCGGCTTCACGGCGCTGGAGAAAACCAAGGTTTTTGCCGATTTTCATTGCGTGACCCGCTGGTCGCGTCTGGGAAACATCTGGGAGGGCGTCTCTACCCGCAAGATCGTCGAATTGTGCGGAGGCCTGAAGGCCGAGGCGAAGTTCGTGCTCGCACACGGTTTCGACTACGGCTGGACGACCAACATGCCGCTCGACGAGTTCATGGCCGAGGACGCGCTCGTCGCGATCACCCACGATGGAGACGATCTGTCGATCGAACATGGCGGTCCCGCGCGGCTGATTGTGCCCCGGCTCTACGCGTGGAAGAGCGCGAAGTGGCTAGGCGGTCTGGAGTTCCTGTCGACTGACGAAGCCGGATTTTGGGAACGGAACGGCTATCATATGAACGGAGATCCGTGGCGGGAAGAGCGTTTCGGCTGGCAATGACGAGGTGGCAGATGAAGAGGAGGCAATGAAGAGGAGGAAGATATTCGGGTTCGCCGCCGCAGCCACCGGGGGGCTCGCGTTCGCGGTCTACCGGCAGGCACCATCGAGTTTTTGGCGCCACTTGGCCAACGACATCACACGCGAGGTGAACAAGCCGGCGACGATGCCGGATCCGCGACGATGGCCCGACACCGGGATCCACGCGGCGTGGCTCGGACACAGCACCGTGCTCGTCAAGATCGACGGCACCACGCTGATCACCGATCCGGTGTTCAGCCGCCGCGCGGGTATCGACCTCTACATTGCGACTCTCGGGATCAAGCGGCTGGTCGATCCGGCCATCCCGCCCGAACGGCTCCCGAAGATCGACCTCGTGCTGCTCTCGCACGCGCACATGGATCACTTCGATCTGCCGTCCTTGCGGCGCCTGGAAAGCGAAGGCACGCGTGTCATCACCGCGCACGCGACCTCAGACCTGCTCCGCACCGATCGCTATGCGCGGGTGGATGAACTCCGATGGGGCCAATCGATCCAGGCGGGCCCGCTCCGCGTCCAGGCGTTCCAGGTGAACCACTGGGGAGCGCGCATCCGCTCGGATACCTATCGGGGCTACAACGGCTACGTGATCGAATCCGGCAAGCGCCGCGTGTTGTTCGGCGGTGACACCGCGATGACCGGCACGTTCCGGACCGTGAGGAGTTCACGCCCGATCGATTTGGGGATCATGCCGATCGGCGCCTATAATCCGTGGATCCGTGCGCACTGCAATCCGGAACAGGCAATGAAAATGGTGAATGAGGCCGGAGTCGAGTCGATCGTGCCCGTTCACCACAAGACCTTCATGCTGGGGCGCGAGCCGGTTCAGGAGCCGATCGAGCGATTTCTCAGCGCGGCTGGCCGTGCCGAGGACAGGGTTCTGGTCCGCGACATCGGCCAGGAAGTCCACTTGGCCTGAGGCGATCCGGCGAACTTGGCCACCGGGACCTGTTTCAGTTCGGCTCGCCGTTCACTTGGCCTGACGGCGCCGGATCAGAGCCGCACCCACCAGTCCGATACCGAGCAGCGCGAACGTGGCCGGCTCCGGAACCTGCCCCGGGTTGCCCGCGAGGTAGATCTGCTGTTGGAAGGCCCTTGCGCCGGGAGCAGCGGTGAACACACTCGCCGCGGCCGCCTTGCCGAGCGCTTCCTGACGGAAGCTATTCGCCTGCGTCAGCACGCTCGAGTTCGTGTTCACGGTGCTCTGGACGCGGCCTGCCGAGAATCCGTCGCCGCCGTCGTGAATCAGGTCCCAAACGGCCAGTTGCAATGCTGCTCCGGCGATCTTGGTCGATACCGAAGGGAGGTACGTCTGTGCAAGGTATCCAGCGGCGGGGCCGTCACTGTCGTAGACACTGGCCGCGATCGACTGCGCGGCGTAGTCGATATTGAGCGTGATGCCCTGGAACAGGTTCACGCACAAGACGTCGATGTAGGTGATCCCATCCACCAGCAGGATTCCAACACCGGCGCCGACATTCCGGGTGTTGCCGTCGGCCTTGATCTCGATCGACTGGGAGCGATTCCCGTCCAAGCCCGTGTGGACGATTTCGGTCGCGCGGAGAGAAGAGGAGGAAGAGAAAAGGGCCATGATCGAGGTTGCAAGGAGCGTTTTCTTCATGACTCGATCTTGCCGGTCAGGCCCGCTTGGTTGAAGGTACCAGGCGCCTGTTTTCTTTGGGATTCCGCTAGGACTCGTCCCGGTTCTTAGTTCCGGTACCGGCCAGTTTGGAGCGCTTCCAGTACCTGTTTCGCCTCGTTCCGGACTTCCGGGTCCTGGCTTCGGGCTACGCGCTCCAGTACTGATCTCGCGTTCGTGAAATCGCCCAGCGCGGCGAGCGCGGAACCGGCTCCGAGAGCCGCGCGATCCGATGTTGGATCGAGCCGGAGCGCCTCGCGATAGCGTGCGAGAGATTCCGGCCAACGACCCTCCGCCGCCGCGAGTCCACCGAGGGCTTCATGCGCGGCCGTGAGCGCAGGCTTCCAGCGGATGGCGGCTTCGAGTTCCATCTGTGCGGCGGCGCTCTGGTCCCGGCTCAGCAGGACTCGAGCGAGATTGAGGTGTGCCTCGGCGTAGTCCGGCTGGATCCGGATCGCCTCTCGCAGCCGCTGCTCGGCCCCGGTGAGATCGCCGCGCTCCGCAAGAATGAGTCCAAGCGAGTTGATCGCCTCGGGAAACTCGGGATCGGCCTTGACGGACTCGATGAGCACGTTCGACGCCTCGGCGAGGCGGCCCGCGCCACGATAGGCAAGACCGAGCTCATGCAGCACCGGCGGATCGCGCGGGGCGAGCGTCCGCGCGCGTTCGAGCAGCGGCAACGCGGTGCCGAACTGGCCGCGCCGGTTTAGAACTTCGCCGAGATTCCGCATCGCCGGCACGAAGTCCGGATCGCGCTCGAGGGCCTTCCGGTACCACGGTTCGGGATCATCAGCTACGGTCGCGAGCGCGAAATAGGGCTGCGGTTCGCGCGGCGAATGCTTGATGATCGCCGATTCGAGTTGCGCGGCGCCGTTCGCATTGCTCTTCTGGATCACCTGGGCGATCCCGAGATAGAGGTCGCGGTCGCGGCCGGCGAGATCCGAGGGATAGTAGAGTGCTACCTCGCCGCGATAACCCTGGCCCGGAGCTTCGTGCCGCTCGGCGATCGGCGCGAGCAGGTTTCCTGGCGGCGGGCGGCGTTGGATCTTATGGTCAGTCATCACGCCGTGGACTACATCCTCGGTCCGGCGCTTCGGCATGTGACACGACGCGCAATTGGGCCGGTCGTTGTGCGGCCCGGAAACATGGCAGGTCTGGCACGCGGCGTCGAAGGCTCCCCCGCGCTGCACGCGGTGCGGGTCGTGGCAGGTGGTGCACTGGAGGGTTCCGCTCTTGGTAAAGCAGGCGGACTGTCGAAGCCGGTAGACCGAGCTGACGATTTCGAACTTCCCTTCGCGGCCCTGGGCGTGATCGAAGTGGATCATGAATCCGCCGAGCGGCTCTCCCGGGCGGTAGGAGAAGGCTCCCCGGCCGAAACGGATAAGCGAGTTCGGCAGCGGGAAGCTCGTAGTCTCGAGGTGGCACTGCATGCAGACTTCGAGGCTGCGATCGCGCGGAAGCTTCTTCGGATTCACGATCGCCTGCTGGCCGCCGGATTCGGCATGGGCCCGGCCGGGCCCGTGACAACGCTGACAGTCTATGCCCTCCGGCAGTTTCCCCGGCCAGATCGGCTCCGACGTGGGCTTGCCGGCTCCAGCTGGCAGGTCCGGATATCCGTTGTGACAGAACATGCAATCGAAGCTGATCTTACGCCGGACGTCCTGGTGATCGGGCCGATCGTAGCCAGGGCTCATCGCGAATCCGATTCCGGGATACCACCCGACGGGCAATTCGGACAGTCGGCCCTCAGGCGTCCGGTGGATGTAGCTGCGGGCGTGGTTGCCTGAGCCCATGACGTAGTGGATCTCGCGCTCGATGACGTTGCTCTCGCCCGCCTGCCAGCGGCGCAGGAAGTAGCGCCCACCGCGCTGCTCGAGACGGAAGAATCTACCCGAGATTTTGTGGTCCAACGTATTGTTTTTGGACCAGTTCTCCAGACTCAATGAGGTTGGCGTGGCCTTGCCGAAAGCCCTTGCCATGCCGGTTTCCGCGTAAGATTTGGCGATCGCGTCGTGACAGCCGACGCAGGTCTTCGGATCGGCGTAAGCGGCTGCGACCGCCGACTCAGCAGGCTTCCGCGCACACGACGACGAGAAGGCGACCGACAGTAGAAGAAGGTCCGCGACCCGCCGCGACATTCTCCTATTCTAGGCTAGGCTTCCAAGCGGAAGGTCTGCGCTCCGTTCAGGAATGTGACCTGTCCTACCCGGTCGCACTTTCCCCAGCGCGGCCCGAGACGGACATCGGCTAAGCCGCCATGAAAGGGCTTGACCTCCTGGAACTGCGGCCGGATCACCATCTTGTCGTTCGAATTGATGAAGCCCCAGCGGCCATACCACTTGACCGCGCAGAGACCCTCCGAGAAGTCCCCGCACTCTTCGTACGTCGGATGGACGGCGTAGTTGCCCCGGTTGTCGACGAAGCCCCACTTTTCGGTCATGCGAACCGCCGCGTAACCTTCGCTAAAGGACCGAACCTCGACGAATTGCGGCGCGATCAGCACATTCCCGGCCGGATCGACAAAACCCCATGAGCCGCCGAAGTCCATCGGAATCAGATCCTTGGGGCCGCGATCCTTGAGTATTGCTTCTACCTTCTGCCAAGCGGCATTCACCTCACGGAGCTTCTCCTCGGCAAGGATCTTCAACCGGACCGGCTCATAGGTGTAGCGATCGGGATGCCAGGCTTTCACACGATCGAGGTAGTGCGAACGAGCCTCGTCGAGCGGAGTCTCTGGAGTGACCTCCAGAACGCGGAATGCGGATTGAAGTTCGTCCGTCATGGGCGGCTGTTCGTTTCATCGGCACGCCGGGAGGGTCGCTTTAGGTGCGATCGAGCATTGACCGAACGAGATTTGCCGTATTCGCCGCCGACGGGATCCTCACCACCTCGAATCCGGCCGCCAGACCTGCCGCGATGCCCGCCTCCGAATCTTCGACCACCAACGGACGGGCACAACCGAGCCGCGCCGCCGCCGTGAGGTAGGGTTCGGGAGAGGGCTTCAACCGGACGACATCCTCTCCCGTCACAATCGTCTCGAACGTGTGACGCACTCCCACCGCCTCGAGCGTGGGCTCGATCTCGAGGCGGCCACTCGAGCTGACTACCGCCAGCCGATACCCCTCGAGGGAGAGCAGCAGTTCGCGCGTCGATTCCGGCATTGGCACGCTCTTGGCGATCCGCTCGCGGAACATGGCCTTTTTGCGCGGATAGTCCGCCCAGACTGGATCGAAGAGTTCGTCGCGGCCCGCGATACGGCACATCGATTGGATCATGGCCTTGTCGGAGATGCCGATACAGTTCTTCTCGTAGTCCTCCCACGAGAGATGAAAACCGTATGGAATCAATACGTCACGCCAGCAATCGTAATGCAATGGCTCACTATCGACGAGGACGCCGTCGAAGTCGAACAGGATCGCGTCGAAGCTCAACGCGGAATCCGGATCGAGTCGATCATCTGGTCGAACGCGGGCTGAGCGTTGCCGAGGTCACTCTCGGGCGCGATCAGGAGCATATAGAAGAGACCCGCCGGGTGCTCCACCGACACCAGCACAGCCGCTTCGTTCGTATTCTGGAACGGCGATTGACCTTGCAACCGGGTGGCGATCGCATTCGATCCGCTCGGCAGGCGGAAAGCCTTCGAGGCGCCGGGCCGCAGGCCCTGATCGCGCTGCTGGAAAGCGCGCAACAGTTCGGCGGTATCGTTCTGAAGGTTTGGCCGGTTTCGCGACTGATGGAGTCCCGCGATCACACCGTAGCCGATCGCTCCGTTCGCGAAGATCCCGGACGGAGAAGCGATCATCACTTCTTGGGCGTTCTGATCACCCATTACTTGCCAATTGTCCGGGTAACCGAATGAAACCGCTCGGCTTTGAAACTCTCGCAGCCCGCGTGACGGACGGGCGGCGGAAGGATTCGACGGGTTGCCACCCGGCTGGACTCCGCCCTGCTGGCCGCCCTGGCCACCCTGCGGCTGTCCTTGGCCCTGGCCCGGCTGCGGTTTCGGCTTGGGAAGCTCAGGCATGCCCTGGATCAGCGCCTTGACGCGAGTGATGTCAGCCGTGTCGTTTTGATACTGGCGAGCGGGCAGCAGCAGGATCTCGGCTTGCACCTTCTTCACACGATTGTCAGGGTTCGGATGGCTGGCGAAGAACTCCTGCACCCGGCTGCTCTTGCCACTCTCGGCCTGGAGCTTCTCGAAAAATTGCGCCATCCCGATGGGGTTGTATCCCGCTTCGGACATGATTCGGACGCCGAGCAGGTCGGCATCGCTTTCCGCATTCCGGCTGAACTTCATGATCAGGGAATTGGCTCCGAGGCCGATGCCGAGTTGGGCCAGCGTCCCGGTGATGCCACCATTGCCGAGCATCGCGCCGCCGAGCACCGCCGGAAGCTGCATCAGGTTCGCCTTGGATGCCTGATTGGTGCCGTGTCTCAAGGCCACGTGCGAAATCTCATGCGCGAGAACGCCCGCGATCTGAGCCTCGGTATCCGCCGCGGTGATCAGGCCGGTATGAGTGAAGGTGGGACCGCCGGGCAAAGCAAAGGCGTTGATGCTCTTCTCCTGCACAACCTTGAAGGTATAGGGGTACTTGTCCGCCAATGAACTCTTGGCGAGGCGCTCGCCGATATTCCGGACGAATGCGTTGATCTGCTCGTCCTTGATCACCGCCATCTGCTGCTCCACCTGGGAAGCATACTCGCGGCCCATCTGCACATCCTGGTCCTTGCTGAACAGGTTGAATCCGGGCTTGATGTTCTTGGCCTTCGGGGCGTCCTTTTGGGCCAACGCGGCAAAGGCGAACAGCGTGATCAACGGGATGGAACGGAATAGCCTCACTTGCGGGTGCCTCCTCTGATATTGTAGCGTCCAGTTGGACAGATGCAATCCAGATGCCAGCCGATTCCGGGAGCCGGATCACGCGCCTCTGACCAGATCGCGATACTTCCGTAGCAGTTCGTACAGGACCACGCCGCCCGCCGTGGCGACGTTCAACGAGTGCTTGTGACCGAGCATCGGAATCCGCACCAGGGTGTCGGCGCGATTCAAGAGCTCCGGCGCCAGCCCGTCGACCTCGTGTCCGAAAAGCAGGCAGACCGGAAAGCGCGGGCGCCAATCGAACAAGTCCACTGCCCGGACGCTGGTTTCGATCGCCACGACCTCGTATCCGCCATTCTGCATGGCCGTGACCGCCCGAAGCGCGTCCCAGGTATGTTCCCACGGGACGTGATCCTCGGCGCCGAGCGCGGTCTTGGTGATCTCCTTCTTGGGAGGCCTGGCGGTGATGCCGCCGAGCACGATCTTCTCGACTCCGGCGGCATCGCCGGTGCGGAAGAACGAGCCAGTGTTATACATGCTCCGTACGTTGTCGAGCACGACGGTGACGGGAAGGGTCCGGATGCCGTCGTAGGTTTCGCTCGCCGTGGTGGCGAGAAAGGGGATTCGTTCCACTGCTTCGATCATGTCATGAAGACGGAGAAGCGGGAGGCAGGCTGAAATCCCATGCGTGCATACAGGCCGAGTCCGGATGGAGTGGACTGGAGAATGACCCGCTCAGCCCTCGACCGCAAACGGGCGCGGCTGATGGCGTGCCGCGTCACCGCCTCTCCGAATCCCCGATGCTGATAGCTGGCAAGCGTCGCCACGCTGTAGATTCCGATCGTGTCCCCGTGAGTCGAACTCGCGGCGATCGACACGGGGGTTCCACGTTCGTAGGCGACCCAGCCCGCGAGGCTCGACATCCAGAATCGGCGTGATTCGTAAACTCCGCGAGCGATTTCGCTCGGTAGCGAGAAGACCTGGGCGCAGATCGCGGCGAAGTGGGCACGGGTGGCGCCATCTTCGACCGCTCGCATTTCGAGATCGGGCGCGCGGCGGCGCATCGGCCGGATCGACTCGGCGACCATGCCCTGATGTTCAGTGACTAGCCGGAGCCCGTGCGGCGCCATGAGGCTGGTCAGCCGCGACTGCGCGGCGGCGGAGAGCAGGTCATCACAAAGCCAGCATCCCCACGGGCGCTTGACGGAAGCGAAATGGCGCGCCGCGCGGGCGACGAGCGCTTCGAGTTCGATTACCTGCAGCGGATCGGGCAGGATCGCCGCGTTGAAGGCGGCGTAGTCCAGTCCGGAATCGATGATCGTGAGTCCGGGATGCACGACGCGCTTTCCCTCGCGGCTCGATTGCGAGTAGGCGGACATGGCACGGCACAAGTTGCGCGAAATGGTTCGGTTGGCCTCTGCCGTGGCGAGCATCGTGGAGAAATCCGGGAATCGGACTCCCCTACGATATGACTAAATGCCGCGCCGCGCAACCCGGATCTGAGGAAGCACCTGGACGGAGAGCCAACGGTGGAGCTTGGCGTGGGCATTGGCGACGGTCCGGCGGGCTCCGCCACGTTCTGGGCGGCGCGTAGGCTTTCGCGGACGCGCCGCCAGCTGCCGGCTCCTTCTCGGCGCGAGCCAGTTCGCGTTCGGCGAACTGCGGATCTTTGCTCGGCGGACTCGCGCAAGGCCCGGGCATCCGCGGCGATAGCCGTTCATCGACTCTCGTCATCCGCGCAAGCGGCCACCGCATCGGTGTTCACTACCGCACGCGGGCTTCGCCCGGGCGATTCGCGCAGCTTCACCTGCCGATGGGGATACCGTTGCAGGAGCTGAATCCGATCAGCGATCTGGCATGCATTTGAACCAGCCACCGTAAGTGACAGTCAAGATGCCATCCTTACAACCGCCCGTCACGACATGGTTGTCGCGGACGGCGACAAGGCGACGACACCCGCGAGGACACTCTCTGAGTGCCGCCGCGCGCGCATTCATCTTTGCAACGGCTGCAGCCCTTTTGAAATCTGCTTGCTTGATGTTGTCGCAGTCAACACACTCGGCAGTGCCGACCGCTTCCTGGAGAAATACTTCTCGACATTCCGTCATGACAGTTCCTTTCGTTCCGGCGTTCGTGGGCCAATCTCCTGGTACTTGTTTACCGCTTCGAAATGCGGAAAACGGCCAGTTCCATCCCGCGGGATCCCGTCCGAGACGCAGTTGCAGGTGGCCGAGACATCTCATGATGTCAACAAAACCAGCCCACAAAGCGCAGCGCAACACTGGGCCCGCCGCGATGCTCCGGCGGGCGGCCACTACCAAAGCGAGCCGATGAAGCCGCCAATTCCACCAGCAACTGCTCCCAGACCGGCTCCCAGAGCGGTCCCTACATCGGCACGATGGAGCCGATGGCGGCCCCCAACTGCCGCACCAGTCAAGGCGACGGAGGCGGTTCCCGCCGCCACACCTGCCGCCTTACTCCCGGTCGCGGCCGTAACCTCGTCCTCTACCCATGCACCTACCGACGGATTCAACGGGCCCGCTTCGCTCCGCCGCCTCGACCGGCCTCGCCACGCCACGCCACGCCGCTCGGCCGCATCCGCTCGCTCGCCTATTTTCAGCCTGTCATCGACGAACTGCTCGACATGCCTTCCTCACCGGCCTACCTCCCACCCATCTAGAACTGGGAAGAAGCAATCGCCTGGCTCTCTGGCTTTAAGAGGTCAGGAGCATTTACGGCGTCACCCTAAATGAGATCACTCGGGCGTCCACTTACCCGCTTCGCCTGCGTTCCACTTGTTGGCTCTGTAGCACAATTCGTGGGTGTGAATAAGCGGGTAAGGGCGAAGGTGTAATCTGTGTTGGGCGCGCCTCCCGCTGGTCGGCCCCGTGGTGCGGCGCGAAGGGGAACGCCGAAGTTGTCGAAGGGCGAAGGCTGGGCGCCGCCTCTCGCTGGTGGGCCCGGTAGCGCGAACGTATCGAATAGCCGGGCACCAGCGTGTTGGGGTAGTCTTGGGTT
>CADECY010000098.1 GCA_902825945.1 uncultured Acidobacteriota bacterium | reverse complement strand
CACTCCTGCTGTATCTGCTGCTACTAAAAGCGACGCTCACGTCCTTCAGCGGCATGACGTCGCTGGTGGTGGTGCACGACGATCTGGTCGTGCAACGGCGCGTGTTGACCGAGCGCCAACTCACGACGGCGGTGGCCATGGGGCGCCTTGCGCCGGGACCGAACGGGCTCTATCTCGTCGGTGTCGGATATTTCGTGGCGGGAACTCCGGGCGCGATCGCCGGTCTCGGCGCTGTGGTGACGCCCGCGTTCCTGATCATTGCGCTGCTGCGGACACTTGGCCGGCGCGCGGAAAATCCCGGTGTCAAGCGCGCGATTCGCGCGGTGGTTCTCGCCGCCGCGGGGCTGATTCTGGCGTCCGCGGTCCCGCTGGCCCGTGATGCCGTGACCGGCTGGGCCGCCGCGGCCATCGCAGCCGCGAGCGTGGCCGTGCTCACGTTGACCGCGGTGGACACTGTCTGGGTGATTGCCGCTGGTGCACTTTGTGGTTTGCTATTGCGCTAAAATCCGATATACTGCATAAAACACAAAGGTTGAAAAATGTTTGAGCTTCGGCTTGGAGACGACATCGACGATTTTTGCATCAAATGCAAACGGATCACCAATCACGTGATCTGCTCCCTCATGGATGGCAAGGCGGCGAAGGTCCGTTGCCGCAGTTGTTACAGCGAACACGACTACCGCAACGAACAAGCCCCGCCGACCAAGAAAGAGCTCAAGAAGGCCGCCGAAGCCGCCGCGGCTGCTAGTCAGGCCGATCCCCCGGTGGCGGATTAGGCGAAGCGGGAGTTGCCGTGCGCAGCTCCCGCATCAAGTCGTCGTAGACGGTCACATCCGATTCCTTCACGTCGCGCTGCATGCGCCGCAGCGCCACGCCCACCACGTCGCGATGGTGCAGGTTCGACCCGAACCGGCTGTCCTCGCTCAATTGCAGCCACAGCTCGTGCAGGCGATCGAGATCCTCCGGCCACAGGCGCGGCGGGTGCGGACCGAGGTTGACGTAGGTCGATGGGCGATCCGGCGAAATGACTTCGAGCGAAAACGGATGACGTGGCTCGGGCAGCTTTTCCCATGCTTTTCCGATGCGATGCGCGAGTTCGTCGGACGACATGCGCGCGGAAACGCCGGTGACTAGCCGCGAAGCCTTCAGGTTGTCGGCGGTCTGGACCATCGCGTCGAACGGATCGACGCCGGGCACCACCAGCAACTGGACGGTCTTGCCTTGCTTTTCCGCGCGTGACACGACGTGACTGAAGAGTTCCTTTTCGTAGTTGGAGAAGAGCTGTGAGTCGGTGAGCCCGAACTCGCCCGCGCCCGTCGTGATGTTGCGCACGGTCATGACGACGATGTCGTGTCGGCGCAAGTTGGTTTTCTTCAGTACGTTGTCGAGATGGAACAACCGCGTGAAGTCGCGTACACTCACGAGCACGCAGCCGGGCCGCGCTTGCAAGCCTTCGCCACCGATCTCCTGGTGATAGTCGAGGTTGAACTCCTCGAGCGCCTTGTCGTCCTTTCCTTTGCGGCGTGAGTTGATTTTCTCCGAAAGGAAGAACAGGCCGAGCAGGATGGCCGTGAAGCCTAGGCCGGAGATCGTCGCGATCTTCTTGGTCAGCAGGTTGGCGATCGCGATGAGGAAGAGCATCAGCGTGACCGCGATCAGTCCCACTGGAATCTCGCGGCCGCCGACCGTGAAGTTGAACGGCGTGCGGTACTCGTGATCGGTGCGCTGGAATCGCAACGCGAGTACGCCCAGCGATTTCAGGAAGAAGCTCCAGACCACGCCGAACGCGTAGGCCTCGCCGAGCAGGTAAACGTCGCCACGGCTGCCGATGATCGTGATCACCTGCAGGATCGCCACCAGAGTGATGATCCGGTAGGTGGTGCCATAACGCCTCTGCGGCTTGCGGAACCACTCGGTGAGCACGCCGTCCTCGGCCACGCGATTCAGAATCCCGTTGGCGCCGAAGATCGCCGTGTTGACCGCGCCGGAGAGAATCATGACACCGACGATCACCACGAACACGTGGAAGCCCAAGCGCAAAAGATACGGGCCGGCGAGGCTCATCGACAGTCCGCCGATGAGATTGTCGAAGTATTGCTTGCGTGTCTCGTCAGGAATGATCATCACGGCGAGCAGGCTGATCAGACCCGTCGATACCGTTGCGTAGATGCAGACGATGTTGGCGGTGATCTGCAGGTTCTTGAGCTTGGGATACGCGATTTCGCGATAGACCTGCGCGAGCGTCTCGAATCCGCTCATCGCGAGCAGTGAATGTCCGAAAGCAATCAACAGGCCCACGGCGGCGAACTGTGGCCAGATCGTTCCCTCGAGCCAGCCCAGCGAATCCGGGGTGAAGCGGAGGTTCTCCGCCGATGGTGCCGGCGGCAACTGGACATGATCCTTCACCAGCAGCGTGATGCCGCACCAGACGAGCAAAATGCCCACCATTACCGTGGTCACCTGCATGATCCGCAGAGCCTTGCCGCTCGACTCGTGAACGCCCTTGATGTTGGCCCACCAGAAGTACGCCGTTACGACTATCCCGAAGATCGCGGCGAAGTAGTTCGGATTGATGTGGACGTTCTGATGCGTCAGCTCGGCGAACTCGTTCAGCAGGCGTCCGAGGTACTGGCCCGCGCTCACCGAACTGATCGGACCCGTCAGGATGTAATCCACCACGAGCGCCGAAACCGAGATCTTGGCCATCGTCGGTCCCATGCTGTCGCGCACGACAACGTAGACACCGCCGCGGACGAACAATCCGCAGCTCTCGACATGGACGGAGCGAATCGCGAATCCGAACGCCATCACGGCGAGCACGAACCAAGGCGCGGACTTGCCGATCGCCTGTTCAGCAATGCCTCCCACGTAAAACATCGTGGAAGCGAGGTCGCTCAAAACGATCGCGGCGCCGCGCCAGAACGAGATGAACGAGAGGGCGACCGTGGTCGCGATGACTACCTTCGCCGTCGAAGAGGGTCCCTTCGACGGGTAAGGCTCGGAGTCAGACATAGAGGGGGACACGATTATTCTACGATCAATTGATGGCCGATGCTCAGTCGCTCGCGTTCAAGATCGTTCGGGAATTGCGGAGTCACCATCATCAGGCGTTCCTGGTGGGGGGCTGTGTGCGCGATCTCATCCTCGGCCGCCAACCGAAGGACTTCGACGTCGCCACCAGCGCGCATCCGCTCGACATCCTGTCGTTGTTCCCCGGTTCGGGCCTCGTGGGGGCGCACTTCGGCGTCGTGATGGTGAAGGAAGATCACGTCCACGTCGAAGTGGCGACGTTCCGCAGCGACCATGAGTATCGCGACGGACGCAGGCCCGAACGCGTGATGTTCGAGGCGAACCCGGAAGCCGATGTCGAACGGCGCGACTTCACCATCAACTCGCTGCTCATGGATCCTGAATCGGGCGAGATCACCGACTACACCGGCGGACGCGCCGATCTCCAGGCGGGTCTGATCCGCACTGTCGGCGATCCGGCGCGCCGATTCGCGGAGGACCACCTGCGCATGCTTCGCGCGGTACGGTTCGCCGCACGATTCGGATTCCACATTCACGGCGAAACGATGGACGCGATCCGGCGCATGCCGGAGCTGATCCGCGTAGTCTCCGCCGAGCGCGTCCAGCACGAGATCGCGCGGATACTCATGGAGGGCGGCGCGCGCTACGGCTTCGAACTGCTCGACGAGTCGGGCTTGCTGGCCGAGATCCTGCCCGAGGTCGCGGCGATGAAGGGAATCGAACAGCCGCCCGAGTATCATCCCGAAGGCGATGTGTGGACACACACGCTCATCATGCTCGAGAAGATGTATCACCCGAGCCTGTCGCTCGCGCTCGGGGTGTTGTTGCACGACGTGGCCAAGCCGCCTACCTTCCGCCGGGCGGATCGCATCCGGTTCGATGGGCACGCCGAACTGGGCGCCCGCATGGCGGAAGAGATTCTCGGCCGTCTGCGCTTTTCGATCGACGTGATCCGGCAGGTGCAATCGCTGGTGGCGAATCATCTTCGCTTCATCGAAGTGAAGAAGATGAAGGAGAGCACGCTGAAGCGCTTCCTGCGGATGGAAGGCTTCGAGGGGCATCTCGAACTACACCGGCTCGATTGCGAATCGAGCCACGGGATGCTCGCGAATTACGAGTTCGTGAAGGCGAAGATAGCTGCGTTGCCCGCAGAGGCGCTGCGGCCGCCGCGCTTGCTGAAGGGAGACGACCTGATCGCGGCTGGATTCGCGCCGGGCCCGGCATTCAAGCGCGCTCTCGAAGCCGTGGAATCGGCGCAGTTGGAGGGACGGATTTCGACTCGCGAGGAAGCGCTTGCGATCGCACGGGCGGAGATCGCGGCGCGGTAGCTACAGGCCAGCCTGCTTCAGCATTGCCTCAAACTGACGGCGGGTCCGCATGTCGATCGCTTGCGCAACCAGCTTCCCTTCCCGATCGAACAGAAAGCTCTTGGGAATGCCATCGACGCCAAAGGTGCGCGCGGCCGCGCCGCGCGGATCGAGGAGCACCGGGAAGGTGTATCGCTGCGCTTCGAGGAACCCATTGACCTTCGCCGAGTCCTCGTCCGACAGTGCCAGCACCACCAGCCCCTTCTTCTGGTGCTTCTTGAACAACGCCTCGAGATCCGGCATCTCTTTGCGGCAGGGCGGACACCACGTCGCCCAGAAGTTGACCAACACCACTTGGCCGCGCAACCCACGCAGGTGCCACTGTTTCCCTTTGAGATCGGAGAGCGTGAAGTCGGCCTGGGTGCGCACCTTGTCCAACTCCTTGAAGTGCCGCAAGGCGGCCGTGTACGAAGGATCGTCCAAGCTCACCGGGATGCTTTCGTACAGCGCGAACTGCGCGAGCGTCAGATAGGGACCGGCCGGTTTACCATCTTTCCCGGCCGGAGCCGGGGACTCTCGCAGAGCCGCGGCCAACGTCAGAGCCACTCCGGCCAGCGTCTCCCGCCCGAAGTCGCCCTCGGTCGAAAGATTGGCCGGTCCGTAGGCGAGGCTTACTTTTCGCGAGCTGTTGGGCAGAGCGCGGATGTCGAGCGCCAGTCTCAGCGTGAATGGGCCACGTTTGCCATCGGGCACGTTGCGCATCTCCCGGAGCTGATCGGCGATGGCATGCTCGGCAGGCGTATAGCCTGGTCTTTGGGCGGCGGGTTGTTGTGCCGGCAGTAGCGCGAAAAGGCCGGCAAGCAACCAGAGCTCGAGCGCGCGAATCATGTCCCCATGATAACCGCCCGAAAATTATCGCCCCGCCCGCGCGATATGATGTTTCCAAATGAAGAACCTGATCTTCTTGTCGATTGCAGTCGCGGGAGTACTGTACGGACAAGCGACTGAAGGAACCATCCTCGGTTCCATCTCCGATCCGACCGGAGCCGCCATTGCAAATGCACCAGTCCGCGTGACGAACATCGGAACCGGTGCCGTCCGTTCCACCACGTCGAACGAAGCGGGTGAGTATACCGTCACGAATCTTCCGCTCGGCAACTATTCAGTGAGCGCCGAGGCCAATGGGTTCAAGAAGGCCGTCCACCCGCCCGTGCCGATCACCGTGAAGGCGCGTGTCCGCGTCGACCTCACACTCCAAGTGGGCGAAACCACCCAAACCGTCGAGGTCACCGGGGCAACGCCGCTCATCAAGACCGACACGCCCGAGGTCGGTGGCGTCATCTCACGCCAGGTGCTTCAGGAAATCCCCATCTTCGGCCGCAACTTCCTCGCCATCGCCGCACTCGTGCCCGGCACTACCAACGGACCTCCGGCCAGCCGCCAGCGCGACTTCTCCGGCGCCGCTGTCACCATCGGCGGCGCTTCGGCGGAGGCGAACAACTTCATCATCGACGGCATCTCGAACAACATGGAGTTCTCCGGCGCCATGGGCGTCACTCCCGCCATCGACGCCATCCAGGAATTCGCGATCCAAACCAGCGCCTACTCGGCCGAGTTCGGCCGCTCCGGTGGCGGCGTGGTCAACATCGCAATCAAGTCAGGCACGAACGAGCGGCACGGCTTCGCCTACGACTATCTCCGCAACGACAAGCTCGACGCCCGTCCCTTCGACTTCACCGGAACCAATCCGCGAAGACAGCCTCTGCGCCGCAACCAGTTCGGCGCGGGACTCGGCCTGCCGATCATCAAGAACCGCGTCTTCTTGTTCGGCAACTACGAGGGGCTCCGCAACCCGAGCAGCGTCATCAACACCTACATCATGCCGTCGGCCAACGAGCGCCGCGGCATCTTCACCGATCAGGCGTTCCCGTATGGCGATCCCGCCACCACGACCGCCGGCGGCGTCAACGTGGGCCGCCGCACGCCGTTCCCGAACAACGTCATCCCCGCCTCGCGCATCGATCCGATGACCACCCGTCTGCTCAGCTTTTTTCCCGACATCAATTTCCGCGATCCGAATCCGAACGTCCGTAACAACTACCTCGTATCCGAACGCAACAACGACGGCCTCAATTCCTACAACGCCAAGACCGACATCAACATCAACTCGAGGAATACCGTCACCGGACGATTCTCGCAACAGCGAGGCGGACGCCGGCGCGCCTTCTGGATGCCCTCCGACCGCCTCGGCGGTCGAGGTGCACTCGACGCCACCAACACCGGACTCACCTACACCCACGTCTTCACGCCCACCCTCGTGAACGAGGCCCGCGCCGGATACAACTACCTCCGCTTCGGCAACGAAATGTTGAACAACGAGAACATCATGGACGAGTTCAACATCCCCAACTGGAACACGGTCAGCTTCGCGCGCGGATTTCCGAGCTTCAGCGTCCGCAACTTCACCGGCAGCTCGATCATCCGTCCGATCGCGAGCGTGCCCACGCCGTTCTTCCTGGTCGAACACTCGTGGCAATTCATGGACAACCTGAGCTGGCAGCGGGGACGCCACGCGCTCAAAATGGGCGCGGAAGCCAATCGGGTGGCCAATAACCGCTTCCAGGGACGCAACGGCGGTGGCAGCCTCACCTACGACGGCACCTACACCACGCCGGTGGTCGGAGCCGCGCTCGAACCCCTCCGCCACGGGATGGCCGACGCGCTGCTCGGGCAGGCGCGCGCATTCTCGACTAATTACCAGTTCGACGGCGTCCGCATCCGCACCACGCGAGTCAGCGGATTTGTGCAAGACGATTTCCGCGCCAACTCGAAACTTACGTTGAACATGGGCGTCCGTTGGGACTACTTCGGTCCGTGGTCGGAAGAGCAGGACCGCTTTGGCAACTTCGACCTCCGCACCGGCGAACGCCTGCTGCCTTCGAGCACCCGGCGCATCGTGCGCGACCTGCTCAGATTCCCCAACGGCGATCTCCCGGCAGGCTGGCGATATGCCTCGCTCGATGAGATCATCCCGCGCAAGAACTGGAGCAACTTCTCGCCGAGAATGGGCTTCGCCTACAACGCGGGCCGCAACATCGTGCTTCGCGGCGGCTACGGCATATTCTACGGCGTCACGGTTTCCAACAATTTCAACAACGCCGGGACCGAAGGCAGCCCCTTCTTCTTCGACTTCGGGCTCGCCAGCGAACTCGACCGGCCGATCGTCCCGCGCCAGGGATTCCCGGCGGGCGGAGCCATCGGAGCTCTCGCGGCGCGCACCTTCGGGGCATATTACGGTCCGCTCGACCGCCACGATCCGTACACGCAGAAGTGGAGTTTCAACATCCAGCTCAATCCGTTCCGCCGTACCGCGATCGAGATCGGCTACACGGGCCAGCGCGCGCTCGCGTTCCCGACGCTGGCTCCCGGTAACACGCCCATACCGAGTGCGCGCCCGCTCCAGGACAGCCGGCCCTATCCGAACGTCGGTTTCTTCTGGCAGTTCTTGCCCATCAATGACAGCAACTACAACGGACTGGAAATCACCTTCAAGCAGCAACAGTGGCGCGGGCTCTTCGTGCAAAGCGCATTCACTTTCTCGAAATCTCTTGCCTATTCGACCGGGACGGATGGCACCCTCAACGATCCCTTCAACTTCCGGTACGACTATGGTCCGGCGAACTACGATTTCCGCAAGCGCTGGGTCACCGCGTACGGATATCACTTGCCCAAGCTCACTTCGTGGAACAAGGCCGCACGTGCCGTGATCGGCGGTTGGGAGACGTCCGGCCTGATCACCCTACAGGGCGGATTCCCGTTCACCGCCGGCGTCGCCGGGCAGGTGATGAACAACGGCTCCGGGACCAATCGCGCCAACGTCGTGAGCAATCCGCTTGCCGGAACCCAGACTCGCGACCGCTGGTTCGATCCCGCCGCGTTCAGCCTGCCGCCGAACTACGTCTGGGGCGCGCAAGGCAAGAACACGCTTCGCACACCCGGACTCGCGCAAGTCGATTTCGCGGTCCAGAAGGTGTTCCCCGTGGTCGAGGGCAAGCGCATCACGGTCCGCATGGAGTCGCAGAACTTCCTCAATCGAGTCCAACTCGGAGCTCCGGCGGCGACGCTCGGCGCGCCGAACTTCGGCGTGATCCGGAGCCTCCAGGCAGGTCCGCGCAATATTCAGCTTGTCGGCCGGTTCGATTTCTGATGACGAGGCGCGAGTTCACGGCAACCGCGGCGGCTCTGGCGTTGGCCTTGCCCGCGAGCGGGCAAGGGGCGATCGAGATCGGATCGCGCCGTGAGTTGTTCGTCGACCGCTTCCTGATCGATCGCATGACGGGCGCGGAACTCGCGTTGCAGACTCCGCGCCGCGAGTCGACGGCGATCACGCTCGACAAGCCATGGGAAGGCCAATTCTCGAACTACGTGACCGTGATTCACGATGGGGATGAGTTCCGGCTCTACTATCGCGGCTTGCCCGAATCGGGCAAGGATGGAAGCGCGGCGGAGTCCACCTGCTATGCGGTGTCGAAGGACGGAAAGCAGTTCACCAGGCCCGATCTCGAGCTGTTCGAATACAAGTACAGCCGCAAGAACAACATGATCCTTTCGGGCATGGCGCCTTTCTCGAGCAACTTCAGCCCGGTGATCGACACCAAGCCGGGCGTGGCCGCCGAACAGCGCTACAAGGCTCTAGCCGGAACGCGCACCAGCGGACTGGTGGCCTTTCAGTCCGCTGATGGGATCCGATGGAAGAAAATGCGCGAGGAGCCGGTGTTTCGCGCGGGTGCGTTCGACTCGCAAAATCTCGCCTTCTGGTCGGAGTGCGAACAAAAGTACGTGATGTACTTTCGGACCTTCAAAGTCGTCAGCGGTAAGCGGGTTCGTTGGATCAGCCGCACCACGAGCGATGACTTCCTGAACTGGAGCGCGGGTGTCGAGATGACGTTCGGTGACGCGCCACCCGAACACCTCTACGTCAACCAGACCCATCCCTACTTCCGTGCGCCGCACCAGTACATCGCGCTCGCGGCCCGATTCATGCCAGGCCGCCAGGTGATGTCGGACGATGAGGCGAAGGGACTCGGCGTGAATCCCGGCTACTACAAGGACTGCGCCGACGCGGTGCTGATCACCTCGCGCGGTGGCACGGCCTACGAGCGTGCCTTCCTGGAAGCCTTCCTGCGCCCCGGGCTCGGTGTCGAGAACTGGGTCTCGCGCAACAACTATCCGGCGTTGAATACGGTGCAGACGGGACCGGCCGAAATCTCGTTCTACACGCTCAGCAACTACGGACAACCGGGCACGCATCTTCGGCGGTACTCGTTGGTGCTCGATCGATTCGCGTCGATCCACGCCGGATACTTGAGTGGCGAAGCGGTTACGAAGCCGCTGACGTTCGCGGGATCGCAGCTATTGCTGAACTACGCGACTTCGGCTCCGGGCGGGGTCCGCGTGGAGATCCAGGAGCCGGATGGACGCGCGATTCCGGGTTTCGCGCTCGGCGACAGCGTCGAGATGATCGGCGACCAGATCGAGCGAGCGGCGCGGTGGAAGGGCCCGGCTGATGTCGCGAGTTTGGCGGGCAAGCCCGTCCGGTTGCGGTTCGTGCTGAAGGACGCGGATGTGTTCGCGCTACGGTTCGCGTAGGGGTCCTGTCATTGCCTCGCGGCTGCGGACCAGCCGTACGAAGGAGGGAACCGCTTGGGCGAGAACGTCGAGCTGCTCATCGAATGAGCGCCGCAGTGTCGCCGACTGTTGCCGCAAGCGGTCTCGCACAACCCAAGGAGCCGATCGATACGCGCGCTCCAGAAATTCTCCCGGGTGCAGCACTTCGATGTTCCACGGATCCACGGATTCACTGGGAAAGTGACGCAGGTTGTACGTAACGATGAGCGGGGCTTGCGCCTGAACCGCGGCCGCGAGGACATGCCGGTCGCCAGGATGGTTTGTCATGAGGGGCATCACGGACTCGAAGCCCGAAACGTGTGCGCCGGGAAGTACCTCGCCATCGCCGCCTCCAAATAGTCCACTTTCGCAGGTGCCAGACCGAAACGCCGTACCAGAGTGCGCCGCATCTCTTCGAGAATTTCACTGCTCCAAACCGGGCGAAACAGACGCGGCGCCTCCGCCATTCTGAGGAGCGTGTCCCTGACCGGGGCTTGAACCAGTACGCAAGCGTCGAGCACGGCGGCCCTTTCTTGCGTTGAGCCGCTTACCGTTCGTCTTCTCCCTCTGGGAGCAGGACGCGGTCATAAGTCCCAGCTTCCAGCTCCATGAGCGCCATCCGCCCGATCGCCTCGTGCCGTTCGATATCGCGCTTCCCTTTCAGCGCGAGGACATCCCCGAACCAAAACAGGCGCTCGTTGCCGGATAGGTGGTATCGCAGTTCGCGATCCTTCACGAGGCCGGACAGGAAGGGCAGCGGCACATCTAGCAGACGAGCGGCTTCATCGGCGGTCACCTCGCGGTCTTGACCGACAACAGCCACGGACTTCCCGGTGGCCATGTTCTCGAGGATTTCGCCGAGCAATCCCGCCGCTTCTTCCGGCAATGGGATTCCGTGCCCTTCGCGGTCCATCAGGCTGACGCGGCCTCCCCGAGCCATCCGGGCGAGCGCGGAAATCTGTTGCGGATCAGGAAAAGACGTGTCAGCTTTGGCTCATCGCTCCTCGGACTCAGTATCGCACGCGTCAAAAAATCATCTTGATGGCCAACTGCACGATCCTCGGCGCCGAGGCACCCGTGATCACCCCGAAGTTCGGACTGTTCACCGTCTCGTTCGGCGAGCCCAAATTCGCGTGGTTGAACGCATTGAACAATTCCGCGCGAAATTGTAGCTGCTTCCCTTCGGCCACGCGGAAGTTCTTGAAGACCGAATAGTCGACGTTCCAATCGCCGGGCGACCGCAACTGCCCGCGCCGCGCCGAGCCGATCGTGCCCACCGTGCTGGTGCCGAAAGCCGAGCGGTTGAACCACTGCAGGATCTGCTGTTCCTTGGTGCGGTTGCCGAGCTTCCAGTCGCCGCCGCGATAGTCGCCGAAGTCGCCGCCCACGCCGTTGAAGTCGTTGTCCACGCCACTGCGGATCGTGATCGGAGTCCCGGTCTGCGCGCTGAAGATCGCGTTCTGCTGCCAGCCTCCGAGCACCATGCGAACCGGCGCGCTCGCCTTGGCGAGCTTCGGCAGTTCCCAGATTCCCGAGACGACGAGGCGATGCGTCAGGTCGAAATCCGCCGGCCCTCGATTGTTGCGGATGTTCAACGGATCGGGTCCGGTCTGATTGCCTTCGATCGACCCGAACGAGGCGTAATCGATCGCTCGGCTCCAAGTATAGTTCGCGAGGATGCTCACGCCGTTCGCCAACCGGCGCTGCACGGTGGTCTGCATCGAGTTGTAGATCGAGTTGCCGCTCGAGGTGCCCAACTGCAGCGGACCGATCCGCGCGTAAGGCCGCCTCTGATTCAGATTCGCGGCAGTCGCGCCTGGACCATAGACCCCGGCATTCGACTCCGCGGTCATTAACAGATGGGTACCCTTCGACCCGACATACGCCACTCGGAACAGCACTGCGCCCGGCAGTTCGCGCTCCAGCACGAGGTTCCAGTTCTGCATGTAGCCGGCGGTCATGTTGCGCGTGGGAACGGCGTAGGTCGAGAAGTCGAGGAAGCCGCCGTTGCGATCCGGCTTGTACGTGTCGGGCTCGACGATCGCGCCGCCCGCGTACGGATCGGACAGCCGGAGCGGGCCCACCAGTGTCGCGTCAGCCACCCATGGCTGGCCCTGAATCGTGCGGTTGTAGAACAAGCCCATGTACTCGTCGTAGAAAAGTCCATAGGCGGCCCGCAGAACTGTCTTCGGTAGGAAATTCCAGGCCAAGCCCACGCGCGGCGCGAGGTTGTTCCAATCGTTCGGAATCGCCTTGCCGCCCACGCCCTCGTCGCCCGTGAACAACAGGCCACGCGGCGCGCGCGGAAAGATCGTGGACTGCCGGCCCGCGATGAACGTGGTGTGTTGATTGCCGCCTTCGATCAATCCGAGCTTCGGGTCATAGCGAAGCCCGAGGTTCACCGTGAGTTTCGGCGTGATGCGAAGATCGTCCTGGATGAACGCGGCGTAAATCGGATTGATCGCGGCCAGGCGCGAAGTCGACAACTGCCGCCAGTTCGACATCTGCCCAAGAATGAACTCCGCATAGGCGTTGCCCGCGTTCTGGCGGCCGCGATCGCTGAACAACTGACCGCTGAAGTTCGCTTGCCCGCCAGTCAGGAAGTACGATTCGAAGCCCGTGCGATAACGGCGGAAGTCGCCACCGAAGCGCATGTTGTGGCGGCCCGTCGCATAACTGACGGTATTCGATATATGGAGCGATCGAGTCACCGAGTATCCGACATTGCCGAGCGCGATCGCGGACCAGCCTGCCGGCGCCGTATTCAACAGATTGGCACGAGGCGAATTCTTCACCCGCGCGCCGAGCGACTCGAGCGTGAGCGCGGGCTCGGTGGCGGTGAGCCGCGCGGGTTCCGACGTGTTGTAGGAGAAGTTGAAGTTGTTCAGCCAACTCGACGACACGGTGAACGTGTGATTGAAGGAGATCGCGTGTTCGTTGCCTTGCGTGCCATCCACGGCGTAGAGCAGATTCGTGGGCAGAATCACGGGCGGATTCACGAAGCGCAGGAAGAAATACCGGCCCGAGATGCGGTGTCGAGGCGTCAACATGTGATCGCCACGGGCGATGACTTGGTTGTCGTCCGTGATCGATACTGGTGTCCCGAACCGGATTTGATACCGGGGATCTGGAGTGGAGGGAGTCAGCGCGAGCAGCTTCGCGGATACGGGATCGAATCGCGAGCGCGGGATGATGTTGCCAGGGAAGTATTGCGTGGGAGCCGCCGGATCGCGAATCGCGCCGGTACCATCAGGGCGCAGCCATTCGGAAAAATCGCCGTTCTTCATCGCCTCGCTCGGTGCTGTTCGCAGGACTCCGGGCGTCGCGCTGCGGATCCTGGTGCCTTGGTAGGAAACGAAGAAGAAGGTGCGATCCTTCGCCACCGGACCGCCGAACGCTCCGCCGAACTGGTTTCGCTTCAGCGCGTCGCGGCCCGAGAAAAAGTTCGCCGCGTTGAGTTTGTAGTTGCGGAAGAACTCGAACAGCGTGCCGTGAAACTCGTTGGTGCCGCTCTTGGTCACCACATTCACGACGCCACCCACTCCACGACCGTACTGCGCGTCGAAGCTCGACGTCTGGACGCTGAACTCCTGCACCGCGTCGATATTCGGAAACGGCCGCGGCAGGTTCGTTTGGGCTTCGTTGTGATCGGCGTTGTCGAGCAGGAAGTTGCCGTTGATGCCTCGTGCGCCATTGATCGCGACGCGGACCTGATAGGTTCCGAATCCGAGGTTCGAGCCCTGCACCGTGGCCGGGACGTTTCGATCGGAAACGCCCGCGTTGAGCGTCAGCAACTGCAGCACGTTGCGGCCGTTCAGCGGAAGATCCGCGACGCGCTTCTCATCGACCACTTGCACCAGTGCCGATGAGTTGGTCTGCACGAGACTCGCCTGTGAACTGACGTTGATGCGCTCGGTGGTGCCTCCCACCTCCAGGCGCGCGTCCACCTCGACATCGGTGTTCACCTGCAGCAGGACACTCTGTTGCAGGAAGGGTTGGAAGCCGGTCTTTTCGACGCGGACGTTGTAGCCGCCGATCGGCAACAGCGGAATCACGTATCGGCCAGCCGGATCGGTGGTGGCGGCGCGCGATTGATTGCTACCGAGGTTGGTCGCGGTGACGGTAGCAGCAGGAATGGATGCGCCGCTGGCGTCGGTGACGGTGCCGTGAATGGTGGCGGTCGCCTGCGCCATTGCGAGACCGGCAGGGGCCAGGAGGGCGAAAAAAACCTTGGGCATGTGTCCGACTCTATTAGGAATTTCGCCCGGGCGCAAGGCAGCCCCTTTGGTCCGGGACCGGCCCGCCGCTCGTAATGGGTGTGGAGCAGGCGTCGAAGTCGTATGGAGGTATGAAAATCGCCGGTGTGCGCGGACCAGGAGAATCGGGCCCTTTGCCTGCCAAAGCACGGCGTAAGCCCGGCTTGACCGGGGTGTCGGCCCATGGATATCATGGGTTTCACGGGGAGAAGCGAATGCGCAAAAACCCCGCCACGATAAGTACTTGGGGGCTGGCGGCGTCCTTCAGGCTGCATCGACCTCACACCCGGACAGTGAAGTAAACTGTTGTGCGCAGGGTGGCCGGGAAGACGTGCGGCGGGGGGCGGAATCAATGGGCATCGAGGAATATAGGGCAAGCACTCGGGAGCAGGAACGCACGAGCGATCTGGTTCGCCTCTTGCCCAAAGGCAGGCGTTCTGTCCTCGACGTCGGTGCCCGTGACGGGCATTTTTCGCGGTTGCTGACCGAGCACTTCCCCGAAGTCACCGCTCTGGATCTGAGCAAGCCGGCATTTGAGATTCCAGGCGTGGTGACCGTCGCTGGAGACGCAACAAAACTCCAGTTCGCGGACAACTCTTTTGATTGCGTATTCTGCGCGGAGGTCCTGGAGCACATTCCGGACGTGCAGGCAGCCTGCGGTGAGCTCATCAGAGTGGCCAAACACGAAATCGTCATTGGCGTTCCGTTCGAACAGGATACCCGCAAGGGACGCACCACCTGCGGCCGCTGCGGAAAGCCGAATCCTCCGTGGGGGCACGTCAACTCTTTCACGGAACAACGCCTCTTGACGCTCTTCTCCGGCGTGCGGGTGGTTTCCAGGTCATTCGTTGGCAGCAGCAACGAAGTGGCGGATCCGGTATCGACCTTCCTGATGGATCTCGGTGGGAACCCCTGGGGGACCTACGACCAGGAGGAGCCCTGCATCCATTGCGGAGCCGTTCTGAGCCCTCCCAAGGAACGGGCGTTGTGGCAGAAGTTGAGCTCAGCGGTTGCGGCGCGGATGAATCGTGTCCATGCGTTATTCACGAGTCCACACGGGAACTGGGTTCACCTGGTGTTTTCAAAATCGAATGCCGCCTGACCGTGACCAGCCGCGGTGCCGGCCGTGCCTTCCCTTGCAGTTTTCTTGGTGCGGAGAGGGGGACTTGAACCCCCACGGTGTTACCCGCTAGCACCTCAAGCTAGTGCGTCTGCCAATTCCGCCATCTCCGCATCGACCGAAAAAACTATTACTACTTCTTCTGCTCCTGTTCCTTCTTGAGCGATTCCGGTGTCGGTAGCGGGATCGTCACCGACTGGGACGGATCAGCGCCTTCCGGAGTCACTGTCACCGAAGGACCGGTGCCCGGCGCGGACTTAGTCTCGCCCGGCGCGCCCTTCTTCGGATCGGCCTTCGGCTTGGATACGTTCTGGAGAACCGTGGAAGCCGACCCGGCGCCCGACCGCGTTGCCACGATCGAGAGCGAGAGCGAAGTCACCATGAAGACCACCGCCGCAACCGTCGTCGCCTTCGTCAAAACCGTCGCCGCGCCGCGCGCGCCGAAAGCGGTCTGTGAGCCCATGCCGCCGAACGCACCCGCCAGATCGGCGGCCTTGCCGCTTTGCAGCAGCACGACGATGATCAGGAAGAGGCAAACGATGACGTGGATGAGGGTTAACAGCAACAGCATGGCAAAAAACGGCCCCATGTGGAGCCAGTCACCAGCATAACACAGCCTCTTCAACCCTCCAAAAGCCAGCGGAGCGGAAAGTGGGCGAACGTGATCCGGTCGTAACTCGACTTCTCCCCGCGCTCGTACAGGCACCCGATCCGGGCGCCCTTCAACACCGCCAGCGCCGAGTACGCTGCCGGACCCTCGTGGAGCACTCGCGACGCCGTCCAGGTCCGGGCCTCGTCCTTGCTCACGCGCACGGTCATTCGTTCGCGCCTGGTGCTCGCTGGATTGGAGAACAACAGATGCCGCCGATCGTACCGGATGAAGCTTGCCTGGCAGACGGGCTCGATCAACGTTTCGTCGTGCCGGAATTCGCCCCACGTCAGCCCGCCATCGGTCGAACGGGCGACCGCGCGCCGATTCTTCTTGGCGTAGCTGCGCATGTTGAGCAGCAGCGATCCGTCGTTGAGCTCCACCACCGCGCATTCGTTCGTATCCGCCTGCGCGCTGCCGCCGAGTTTCCAGCTCTTTCCGTGATCGTCGCTGTAGATGATGTGCGAATGGCGTGCCTGTCCTGCGAACCGCCGATGATCGCACGGAACCACGAGACGGCCTGACCGCAGTTGAATCGAATTGCCGGGTCCAGTGGCGTACCAGCCCCAGCCCGAGTCCTTTGTCGTCGACGTGATCTCGCGCGGCGGATCCCAGGTCATTCCGCCGTCGGCGGAGGAGGTGATCCAGACCGTGCGGGTTCCGCGCGAGGAGTCCCTTTCGATCTCGCGCTCGGTGAGATTGCCCGGATTCCTGGTCATCGGCAGCCAGATGCGCCCGGTCCTACGATCCTCCACCGGACACGGATTGCCGATCGTGTCCGGACCCATGTCGGAGACCACCTGTTGAGCGGACCACGTCTTGCCGCCGTCGGTGCTCCGCTTCACCAGCATGTCGATGTCGCCCGCGTCGGATCGGGAATTGCGGCGTCCCTCGCAGAAGGCGAGAATCGCGCCCTTGCGCGTGACCAGGAGCGCGGGGATCCGGTAGCTGTGATAGCCATCCGTTCCGGCGTTCCACACTTCGATCTGTTCGAGCCCTCGCGATGCCGCGAGCGCGGCCGAGCCGAGGGATCCGAGAAAAGTTCTACGCTTCATTACGTTGCGGCCGAAGCTCCTACCCATTCCATTATGATCCACACCCATCATCCTGCCGCGGCCCACGGGGCAATCGTGCAGGTGAGCGCCGGTTGCCCGCCGCGTCGCCAGAGATGCCTGAGGCGCAGTTCCAGCTCGTTGGCGCAGTGGGATGTGTCGATCAAGGCGTAAAACTGATCCCCTTCCGCAGGACGTAGTTCTCGCGGTGCGTCAGCGCGCTCATTTCATCCGCTGAAGGTCCAACCACGACGCCCAAGCCGGCGAAAGAATAGAACGGCTTCAGCACCCAGTTCCCGGGGTCCTGGGGCCAGGGTGCTCGAGGAACAGAAGCGAGAACCTGCTGACGCGCACATAGTAGTTCAGATGCCCCGCCCATTCGGCGCCGATGCTGTCGCGAAAGTCGAACTCCGTCCTTGGAGCGCGGCGCGAGATCTGTCAGCGATCGCAGGTGCGATTGATCCGCCGCCCCTCGTTTCTGGACTTCGCCGATACACTTCGTGCGTATGCCGCTGCGGCATGTCCGCGCAGAATGGGTGGTCAGGCCGGCGGGCAGGCGAGCGGCAGCAAACGTTCCCGTGCGGCGCGATAGCTCGGTGTCACGAGAGCTGCGCGATCAAATCGCAGCCCGCTGGGTCAAGCTGCTCGGGCAGGGTGCGAGGCAGGAAACACAGACTCGCAGAGCCGGAGTTGGACCGGCACTTCGAGCTCTTGCGCGATTCTGTCGAGAAGACGTTGAAAGGCGGCGGGGGACCATCAGGAGGAAACATCCCGCCGCAGGTGGGCGACACAGTGTTATCGAATCGGCGTGCCGCCCGTCAGAAACGCCCCGATCAGAAGGCCAGGCGCAGGACGAGTTGGAGCGTTCGGCTGTTCGATTGAAACGCGAGGTCGGGGCGCGCGAATCCGGGGTTGGCAACGCTCGGCGCGTTGGAGGCACCCTGCAGCCCAGGCTGGAGCATCAGGATATCGGAGGTCGAAACGCGCGGCCGGAAGCCCGCCGAGTTCACGAAGCCGGGTGTGTACTGCGCGACATTAAACGCGTTGTAGGCTTCGGCGCGGAACTCCAGGGCTTTGTGCTCGCCCATGGTCACGCGCTTGGCGATCGACAGGTCGAAGTTGTTGATGCCCGGCATGCGCAACGTGTTACGGCCAGCGGTGGAAAAGCTGCCCTGCCCGGCGACGATGTAGCGCGCGTTCGGATTGTCGGCCACCCATCCCACGATCCGTGCGCGATCGGCGGCCACCGACGGGTTGCAAACCCCTCCATCGCGGCACAAGGCGCGTACGCCCGAACCCGTGTTTTCGCTCCCGGCCGCGTTCAGGATGGTGCGGTCGGCGGCGTTATCGCCATTCAGGTTGGTATCGACACCCGACAACGCGGTGGTCCAGCCGCCCGTCTCCGCCGAATAGGTTCCGGCGAGCGACCAGTTGCCGAGCACGTTGCGTTTGAAGGCGCCGGCGTTCTTGAACCACTGGGTTTCGTAGACGCCCGAAATCGTCAGGCGATGGCGATGGTCGAGCGCCGAATCGGACCGCTCGTTACGCAGGTTCGCGAAGTCCTGCGCGCGGCGCGGATTGATCAGCGAACTCGAGACCACCGTCGTTCCGTCGTCGATGTTGTGCGACCACGTGTAGGAGCCGGTCATCTGCAAGCCTCGGCTGAAGCGGCGGTTCAACTGAAGTGCCATTCCGTGATAGGACGAGTTGCCTTGCGGCTGGAAGGAAAGCACGGTAGCGCCGAACCCTTGCGAGGCCCACGCATTCGAGTTGTGCGTGAGAATGTCGGCATAGCTGGTGCGAAGCCCCGCGATCTCGGCGTCGGAAGGCCGGGTGAGGAAGACCGGAAGCTTCACATCCGAGGTGCCGGTCACGAGCGCTCTCCGGTTCAACTGCACCTGCTGGGGCAGATGCACGCCACGCGTTCCGAGGTAGCGCGCTTCGAACGTGTAGTCACGCGCAAAGCCGTGCTGGATTCCGACGTTCCATTGCACGGCGTACGGGCGTTTCTGATCGGGCACGAAGGCCGAGGTGCGCAGTCGCGCGGTTGTGGGATTCGTCACCGGCGCGAACTGGTTGACGATGGCGCCACCCGAAAGGAAGTTCGGCTGGTTGGGACGCGTGGTGTGCGCGTCGAGCGTGGTCGAAAACTGGGGCGGCAGCGAGAGTACGCCCATGTTCTGGTAGACCTGATCGTAGGCCATGCCGAACCCCGCTCGGATCGCCGTGCGGCCGCCTTTTCCCGGCGACCATGCCAAGCCTACTCGCGGCGCGAAGTCGCGGCGGGAGGCCTTGGGTTCCCGGAATTCGATCAAGCCCGGAACACTCGCGATCGAGTTCAGTGCCTGGAGCTTGGAACCTGCCGGCACGTCCACGTATTCATATCGCACGCCAAGGTTCACCGTCAGATTTTGCCGGAGGCGAATCTCGTCACCCACATAGCCATAGTGCGAAAGGAGATTGCCCGCGAAGGGAAGCGCCCCCACGCTGCGGGTGGCGAGTTCAGGCGTGATGTCCTGCAGGTATCGCTCGAGCGTGTTGTACTGATAGTCGCCGCGCGAGCGCTGTACGAAGAAGTTGCTTCGATTCAGTTTGCGCCCGTCGTAGCCGAACTTCACCGTGTGACGGCCCCGGATCCAGTTGGTGTTGTTGGCGAGCTGGTACGTATTGGAACGGTCCGACTGCGGCAGCACGAAGAACGGCCCAACGTTCAACCCCAGTTCGCGGAACGTCAGATTCGGAAACGCATCGAGGTTCGGAAAGCTGTACTGATTCACGCGATAGTCGCTGTAGAAGCGCGAGTAGGAGCCGCGGAACTCGTTGGTGAGCGACGGGCTGAAGGTGTGGAAGTGCGCCAGCGAGGCAAGGTGTGCGCGAATCTCGAACGGAGAGAAGAACGCTGGAAGGTTCGCGTTGGTGTCGATGCTGTCCGAGCGCCGGTGCAGATAACGGCCCCGCAACTGATCGCGAGCCGAAAGATTCGCGTCGGCGCTCGTGACCAGATTCATGTTGTTCTCGTAGCTCGGAGCGGCTACCGACAGGGGCCCAAGCGGGATCTGCGTTCCGTTGACCGATGCAAACCGGTTCGACGCGGCCTGTGCCGCCGGCACGTATTTCTTGAACTCGTCGAGGTTCGTCTTGTTCAACCCGGCAATCGAGTCAAGCAGACGCAGTCCGTCCGCCGTGGGGACGTTCACGGTTCCGGGATTCGTCGAAGCCTGGCCGATCGGGTTGTACTCGACATTGGCGAAGTAGAACAGCTTTTCGCGAATCGCCGGACCGCCGATATTTCCGCCCACGCGATTCTGGTCATAACGCGGAGCAGTCCGCCGTCCCTGCCGTTTGAACGATTCGTCGATCGCGTTGAGGTTCCGGTTCTGGAAGTAATCGTAGAGCGTTCCATGGAGCGCGTTGCCGCCCGACTTGACCACCGTGTTGAACTGGCCGCCCGAGGAATGCCCGAACTCGGCGCTGAACTGGTTCTGCAGAAGCGAGAACTCGGCGACAGCCTCGTTGGTCACCGTCATCGTGGGCCCCGTTACGTTGCGGTTGTTGGCATCGGTACCCTCGATCATGAAGTTGTTGTTCGACGGACGTTGGCCACCGACCGAGGGCCCGGATCCGAAGCCGATTCCACCCGTGGAACCCACACCCGCACCGAGCAGGCTGAGATTGATCACCCCGAGGCTGCCCACTCCCGTCACCGGGAGTTGCCGCGCCTGAGATCCCGTGAAGGCGGACTGGAGTTGCGGGGTGGTCGTATCCACCAGCGCCCCGGCGTCGCTCACCGTCACCTCCGTCGCCGATTCCGCCAAGCGCAGCCGCACGTTGGCCGTGGCTGTCTTGTTGAGCTGTACCGCGAGGTTGCGTACTGAAGCCGCCTGGAAGCCGTCATGCCAGACCGACAGCCGATACGAACCCACCGGGACGTTCGAAAACCGGTAGACGCCGTCAGCGCCAGAAACCGACGTGTGCCGCATTCCGGTGAACTCGCTCGTGAGCTCGACGGGTGCCCCGGCAATCGCCGCTCCCGAAGGATCGGTCACCGCGCCCGTGAGATTTCCATCCGCCGCCTGACCCCACAACATCGCGTGCGCCGCCATACCGAGCAACGCCGCCCATCGCATGACATTCCGAAATTGCATGTTTCCTCGCAGACTGAACTTCCATCCGGCGGCTTCCCTTTGGAGCGCACCGTCCCCTGGATACTGATCGGCTGGCCGGCCCCTTCTGTTAAACGAAAGCGCCGCGTCCTTGCCCGGCGGCCCTAGACGTGGAGTAAGATGTCCGCAGTATGACCCGCCGCGATCTGCTCAAAGCTTCCGCCGCGATGGCGCTGCCCGTCTCCGCCGCCTCCCCCCTCATCCGGCAGGAGAATGCCAAGCCCGGATCCACGGACTGGCAGCTCACGCGGGTTCGTCTCGACCAAGGGACAAAGGGTTATCGAACGTCGCTCATCGAGGGCTATTGCTCTCATCAGAGCATCGCCGCGGGCGAAACGCTGCGGATTTTCGTCTCCACCAATCCCGCCCGAAGATTCACTCTAGAGATCTTCCGCATGGGGTACTACGGCGGTCGCGGTGCGCGTCTCATGAAAACCATCGGACCCGCAGCCGCGAAAACGCAACCGGATCCCCCGGTCGAGCCGAGGCGCCTGCGGCAGTGCCGCTGGGAGCCCACCGTCGATCTTGCCATCCCCACCGATTGGCCGAGCGGCGTCTATCTTGGCCGGCTCACCCGGGTTCCCGAAGCGAAGTTCGAACACGCCTGGCAAAGCTTCGTGGTCTTCGTCGTTCGCGACAACCGCAAGGCCGACATCACGTTCCAGGTGAGCGACAACACCTGGCAGGCCTACAACCGCTGGCCAGACAACTTCTCGATGTACACCGATCCGCGCCACGCTTGGATTCCCGAAGTGGCGGGCTCGTTCGACCGTCCCTACGGCAAGTACGCGCAGATCTATGACCATCCGCTGTCGATTGGCTCCGGCGAGTTCCTGCTTTGGGAGTTCCCGCTCTGCTACTGGCTCGAGATGAACGGCTACGACGTAACGTATACGTCCAATGTGGACATGATCGAGCCTTCTCAATTTCAGCGAAGCAAGGTTTTCCTGAGCATCGGCCACGACGAGTATTGGGATTTGCGACAGTACGAAGGGGCGATGAAGGCCATCCAGTCGGGGGTCAACATCCTATTCCTGGCGGGCAACGCCGTGATGGGCGTGACACCGTTCCAACTGGCCTGGGATGGCCGCCCGAATCGCGTGATAAGCCGCGACGGTGTCTTCGGCGGCATGTACGGCAATTTCGACGCGTTCTTCAAGTTCAAGGAGAAGTTTCCGATCACGGGCCCGAAGGCGAACCTGCTGATCGGCGCCCACAGCGTCTACCCATTCAATGGGGGTGACGACTGGCGCGTCACCAAACCCGGACACTGGATGTTCGAGGGAACGGGAATGAAGGCCGGCGACGCGATTCCCGGCCTCGTCGGTTGGGAATTCCACGGAGATCCGGCGCCGATACCCGGCCTCGAAATCGTCGCGGAGGGCGACGCCCTGAGCGGCGGAACGCGGCCATCCCACTGGGCTTCCACCATCTACCCCGGCCCGAAACGCAACTTCGTCTTCAACGCCTCGACGATTTGGTGGGCACAAGGATTGTCCTCACCGCCGGGCCACATCCTGCCATGGTCTCACTGGGTGCGACCGCACGGACCTGACTCCCGGGTCCAGCGAATCACTCAGAATCTGCTCAAAAAAGCCTTGGCGTAAATTTTTCGGCACCAGCGGGACGGGCGGCTCCAAACTTCCCCGAGCAGAGAATAACCTCTTCGTCTAAAATAACGTCTGTTATAGCGAGACAGGTCGAAGTGTCCGTCCCGGCCGGGACGGGGCTCGGTCTGTCTTCCTGGATCCGACTCCGCAGTCACGAGGATTTCCATGCAGCCACAAGTCTCTGACCCGCACTCGCGCCCATCGGGGCCCGCGCTAGCACCGCTTCAACCGGTGGCCGCGCCGCCGCCCGTACATCACGCCCCGCAATCGGGTGGTTCCGGGAAGTGGTGGCTGCTGCTGTTGGCTGCGGCCGTTGGGGCGGGGGCTTGGATCTATACCCGCAATGACCCATCCGAGACGGCGGTCCACGCCTCGGTCCGGACTTTCGCCGCCAAGGAAGGAACGGTGGAGAAGATCCTGCGGCTCACCGGTACTACCCAAGCCGAGAAGTTCGTGTCGCTGATGACGCCGCAAATGCGCGGCAGCCGCAGCAGCTTCGGACGCAGCGGCCCGTCGGGTTCGTTTAGCAGAGGTGGCTCTTCGGGAAGCTCCAGCGGCGGACGCTCGTCGGGCGGCAGTTCATCGAGCGGCGGAGGATCCGGCGGGTCGAGCGGGGGGAGTTCGACGGGTGGCGGCACCACGACAACCGGCGCGGCGATCTCGACCGGAGTCGCCTCGACTTCGACTTCCCAGGCCGACCCCACGGCCGTCGGAGCGGCAGGTTCCTCGTCAGCCGGCGGACGCAGTGGAAGCGCGATGCGCTCGGCTACGTCGCGTTCCAGCAGCGCGCCGCGTTCGACGTCGCGTGCCTCTGGCCGCTCGGCGTCCGCGTCGATGGGCAGTGGGCTCGGATCGACGGCCGATAGCCTTCCTGGCGGCGCCAACGGGCCCGGGAGCGTTGGCGGCATGAGCAGCGGTGGTGGTGGCGGTGGCGGCGGCAGCAGCCGAGGGGGACCCGGTGGCGGTGGCGAGTTCATGATGGTGCTCCAGGATGCCGCCAAGCCCGGTTCGCGCGTCAAGAAGGGCGAAATGGTCGCCGAATTCGACCGCCAGTACATGCTGACGCGGCTCGACGACTACAAGGCGAGCGTCGATCAGAGCGAATCGAGCTTCAAGAGCATGCAGGCCAACCTCGACACGACCAAGGAGACCCACCAGCAGTCGATCGAATCGGCGAAGGCGAACCTCGACAAAGCCAAGCTCGACATGCGCACGCTTCCGGTCCGCTCGGCCATGGATTCCGAACGGCTGAAGCTCGCTCTCGAGGAAGCGCAGGCCCGCCATGATCAGCTCCTGAAGGAAATCAAGTTCGTGGATACCGGCATTGCGGCCGATCGCAAAGTGGCCGAACTCGAGCTCCAGCAGAGCCGCCTCGAGCTGAAGCGCGCCGAAGCCAATGCCGACCGCATGGTCATGAAGGCTCCGATCGATGGGCTCATCGTCATGCAGAATACGTTCCGCGGGTCGGATTTCGACGCCATCAAGGTGGGCGATCAGCTCTCTCCGGGTCAGAACTTCATGCAGATCGTCGATCCGAGCTCGATGGTGATCAGCGCCGCGGTCAGCCAGGTGGACGTCGAAAAAATCCGTATCGGGCTGAAGGCCCGGGTTCGTTTCGACGCCTTTCCAGGGCTCGAACTACCTGCTCACGTCTACGCGCTCGGCAGCGTGGCCAAGTCGGCCCGCTACCGCCCCGATTGGGTCAAGGAAATGCCGGTGTCGATCAAACTCGACCAGATGGACCCGCGCGTGATCCCCGACCTCTCGGTGAGCGTCGATATCATCGTCGAAGCGCAGCAAGCGGGTGTTGTCCTCCCGCGTGAGGCCGTGATGCAAGACGAGTTGCCCGGCGGAAACGCTTCGGATCCTTACGTTCTGGTCCGCGCGGCCAACGGTCAGTGGGCGCGCCGCAAGGTGGAAACGGGACTGCTCAACCATGTGCAGGTCTCGATCAAGTCGGGTGTGAATGCCGGAGAGGTGGTGGCGCTCGAAAAGCCCGTCCAACCCTCGCCGGACAACGAAAAGCGGAGGGCATGACGTCAGTGTCCAAGGACATCAAGCCGAAACAGCGGTTGGGCCAGGCTGGCCAGAAGAAGTGGAAGAAGTACCTGACCTGGGGCATCGTTCTCGGTCTTGCCGGCGGCGGAGCATTCGCGGCATACCGGTATACGGGCAAGACGGTGATCGAGATTCCGACGGCGCGGGTCCGCAAGGGTGAGTTCATCATCAGCGTTCGTACCCGTGGTGAGGTCCGCAGCACCAACTCCGTCATCCTCGCCGCGCCGCAGGTTCCTGATCCGAAGATCACCTTCCTCGCCGAGTCCGGAAAACCCCTGGCGAAGGGCGCCAAGGTGATCGAGTTCGACAACGCCCAGCAGGAACAATACCTGCTCGACCGTTCGACGAGCGTCAAGACGGTGGACAGCGAAATCGTGCAGACCAAGGCGACGCACCAGATCACCAACGAGATGGACGCGATGTCGCTCATGACGTATACCTATAACGTCGAGCGCGCCAAGCTCGAAGCGAGCAAGTCCGAAGTCATCTCCGAGATCGAGGGGAAGAAGGCCCAGATCGATGTGGGCGTTGCCGACGGGCAACTCGGGCTGCAGAACACGACGATCAAGGCGCACAAAGTCACCCAACAGGCCGACCTCGAGCGGCTCGAGCAGAAGAAGGACAAGACGGTGCGCGACATGAAGCGCGCGCAGGGATATCTGCAGAAGATGGCAATCTATGCGCCCATCGGCGGCATCGTGAATATCCTTCCGAACTTCCGCACCCAGGGCTCGTTCGGCTCTTCGCCCCCGCCGTTCAAGGAAGGCGACCGCGCATGGACCGGCGCCGCGATCGCCGAAATTCCTGACTTGAGCTCGATGCGCGTCGAACTGAAGCTCGACGAGGTCGACCGCGGCAAGCTGCAGCTCGGGCAGGTGGTGCGAATCCGCGTGGACGCGCTCCCCGAAAAGGAGCTCACGGCGGAGCTGGACTGGATCAGCCCGATCGCGGCGATCGCCTATCGCGGAATGGGCCTCAGCGAAAAGACGTTCCCCGCCCGCGCCACCCTGAAGAATCTCGATCCGCGTCTGCGCCCTGGCATGAGCGCGAGCGCCGAAGTGCTGATCGAAGCCCAGACGGGCGCCCTGATGATCCCGGCCCGCGCCAGTTTCGTCAACCGCGGCAAGCCCTCGGTTTGGGTGCAGCGCGGCATCGGTTATCAGATCCGCCAGATCGAAGTCGGAAAGCGCAACGAAAACGAGATCGTGGTTTCCAAGGGCCTGAACGAGGGCGAGACGATCTACCTCGAGAACCCGGTGGAAGCCGCCAAGCGCGCGAGAAAGCTGTAGCGATCAGTCCGGTTTTGACAACAGATTAGGGAAAGGCAGTGTTGCAATGAAGAAGGCGTTGTTTCGTCTGGTGTTGGTAGGCATACTCGCCGCCGGTGGTTGGGCTGGATACACCGCCCTCAAGAAGATTCCGTCGGCGAAGACCACGTCGCTCCCCTCGACCAAGGTCCGTCAGGGTGACGTCATGGTCCGTACGTTCGCGCGTGGAGAACTGCGCGCGGTCCGGTCGGCCACGCTTACCGCGCCCAACCTGTTCGGCACCGTCCAGGTCACCAAGCTCGCCGCGCTCGGCGCGTTCGCGCGAGAAAAGGACCTCATTGCCGAATTCGACGATTCCGAGCTGCTGTCTCGTCTCGAGGAAAAGCAGCTCGAACTCGACCAGTTGGATGAGCAGCTCAAGAAGTCGCAGGCCGATCTCGCGATCCGCAACAACCAGGACGAAGTCGAACTGCTGAGTGCTCGCTACTCGGTGCGCCGCAGCGAACTCGAAGTCAAGCGCAACGAACTGCTCTCGACGATCGACCAGAAGAAGAATCTGCTGTCGCTCGAAGAGTCGCAACGCCGCCTGAAACAGCTTGAAAGCGACATCAAGTCGCGGCGCCAGCAGGCCGAGGCCGAACTCGCCGTTCTGCGCGAGCGCAAGAACAAAGCGCTGCAGGAAATGGCGCGCGAAAAAGCCCGATTGAATCAGGTGAAGGTTCTCTCGCCGATGAGCGGACTGGTCGCCATCAAGCAGGCCCGCGGCAGCGGCTTCTTCATGTTCGGATCGCAGTTGCCCGACATCCGCGAGGGCGATCAACTCCAGCCCGGCATGCCCGTGGCCGAAATCCTCGACCTGTCCGAGATGGAAGTGCTCGCCCGCATCGGCGAACTCGATCGCGCGAATCTTCGCGAAGGCCAGGACGTGGTCATCGGCCTCGACGCACTCGCTGAAAACAAGTTGCATGGCAAGATCAAATCGATGAGTGGCACCGCGAGCGCCAACATCTTCTCGAGCGATCCGGCCAAGAAATTCGACGTGATCTTCTCGATCGACATGCAGGAACTGCTGAAGTCGCTCGGTGCGACTCCCGACCAGATCGCCAAGGTCATGGCCACGGCCGAAGCCAATCGCAAGAAGCCGATCGCCAATGCCGGAATGGGAATGATGTTCGCGGGCGGCATGGGAATGATGGGCGGTGGCGGCGGAATGCCCGGCGGTGGCGGGTTCGGCGGTGGTGGCGCGGGCGGCCCTGGCGGTGGCGGATTCGGCGGCGGAGCTCCCGGCGGCGGACTCGGTGGCCCTGGTGGCGGTGGACCTCCGCAGATGCGCATGGGCGGCGGAGGGCCGGGCGGTGCCGGTGGTGGAATGTTCGCCGGGATGGCGAACCTCACCGATGAGCAGCGCACCAAGGCCCGCGAGATCATGCAGAAGGCTTTCGCCGGAAAGAACCCGATGGAGATGTCGGCGGAGGACCGCACCAAGATCTTCCAAAAGATTCAGGAAGACATGAAGAAGGCAGGCATCAACATGCCCGGCCGCGGTGGCGCCACTGGCGAACGTAAGGGCGGCGAGCGCAAGGCTGGCGAGCGGAAGGAAGGCGAAGCCGGTGGCGGCGAACAGACGGCTGGTGAGGGCCGCCGGCGCCGTGGCGGCAGTGAGGGACGTGGTGAAGGCCGCGGACCCGGTGGACCGGGCGGTCCCGGCGGTGGAGGAGCCCCTGGCGGCGCTTCCGAAAAGGATCTGGCGAACGCCAAGCTGCCTCCTCCTCCCGAAGAAGCCGGCAATCAACTCGATGTTCTCCTGCGTCCAGGCTTGCTCGCCGACGTCGAGATCATCGTCGAAAAGATCCCGAACGCGATCCACATTCCCGCGCAAGCCGTGTTCGAGAAGGACGGCAAGCAGATCGTCTATGTCCGCGAAGGTCCGAAGTACGTGGCCCGCGTGATCAAGCCGCTCAAGCGCAGCGAGTCGCTGATGATCATCTCGGAAGGCTTGAAGGCTGGCGAAGAAGTGGCCATGCAGGACCCCGAGGCGAAACCTACCGACCGCAAGAAGAAGCAGGACGCTCCCAGCGGCGGTGGCGGCGGACCGTCGCTCCCCATGGGCAAGCGCGGATAGTTCACGACGGGATTCTGGAGCGGAAATGCTAGCCAACGTACTGCCCGAAATTTACATGGGCCTGACCAGCCTGCTGGTCCACAAACTGCGCAGCCTGCTGACCATGCTCGGCATGATCTTCGGCGTCGGGTCGGTGGTGGCGATGCTCGCCATCACGGCCGGAGCGCAGAAAGACGCCATCGCGGCCATCGACCTGCTCGGCGTCAACAACATCATGATCGAGGCCAAGGAAGCGGTTGACCGGAACGAGCTTCAACAGCGGCGCCAGATTTCGCCCGGGCTCACCTTCCGCGACTTTCGCGCGATTGCCGAGAACGTGCCGGGAATTGCCGCGCTCACGCCGCGCAAGCGCTTCAAACCGATGAAGGTGCTGCCCAAGACCGCGCAGGAGGCTCCCGTGCTGATCGGCGTCGAGTCTTCCTATCTCGAAATCCAGAGCCTCAAGATCGTCGAAGGGCGCTGGTTCAGCGAAGCGGAGAATCGCGAGTCGACTCCGGTGTGCGTCCTCGGCGAATCCGCGAAGGTGAATCTGCTCGGCTACGATCCGGCGGTGGGCAAGTCGGTCAAGATCAACGACACATGGCTCCAGGTGATCGGAGTACTGGCACCCCAAGCCGCGGCGGACACGGAAGTGGAAGGCGTCGAAATCATCAACCGGAACAATCTCGTGATCTCGCCGCTCAACACCGTGATGCGCCGTTTCGAGGACAACAACAGCTATCTCAAGGACGAGATCGACGGCATCTACATCAAAGTAAAGGAAGGCACCGATTCGATCGAGACCGCGGGTGTCGTCACGGCGATCCTGACAGCCACGCACAAGGATGCGGGCGACTTCACCGTGGTGGTCCCGGCTGGCCTGCTCGAACAGAAGCGCCGCACGCAGGCGATCTTCACCATCGTCATGATCTCGATCGCGGCGATCTCGCTTCTCGTGGGTGGGATCGGCATCATGAACATCATGCTCGCCACCGTGCTCGAGCGGACCCGTGAAATCGGCATCCGCCGCGCCATCGGCGCCAAGCAACGCGACATCATCCGGCAGTTCCTCACCGAAGCGATTCTCATCTCGATTCTCGGTGGACTCATGGGCATCCTCTTCGGCTTTTCGTTATCCTGGATCATTGCCGCGGCAGCGGGATGGTCGACCGAGGTAACCACGGCCTCGATTGTCATCGCCTTTAGTGTTTCGGTCGGAATCGGCCTGCTCTTCGGCATCTACCCCGCGGTCCAGGCTGCCAAGCTCGACCCGATCGAAGCCATCCGCTACGAATAGCCCCATGCGAATTTTTCAAACACTGCTCCTTTTGCCGGTTTTGGCCAAAGTCTGCGCCGCTCAGCCGCTGATCGACGCGCCGTCCTTCCCACAGCAGGTATTCTTCCGGCAGTACTTCGGCAAGGAACTTCCAAAGGTGAATCTGCAGCCGCCCGTGCGGCTGGGCGACTACATCGCGGCCGACCACCTCGAACTGTCGCTGCGCTCCTATCTCGAGCTGGTCATGTCGAATTCGACCGATGTCCAGATCTCGCGGATGAGCCTCGAGCAGCCGCGCAACGCGATCATGCGCACCTACGGCGTGTTCGATCCCACGATGCGCATGAATTTCTCGGCAACGCGCGCCGAACAGCAGCCCACCAGCTTCCTGACCGGCGCCAGTGTTCTCAGCACGCTGAATCAGCCCTACGGCGTCACCTACAACCAACTGCTCGAGAACGGCACGCGCATTCAGGGTGGATTCAACGGCGCGCGCAATTCCAACAACGATACCTTCTCGAACTTCAATCCCGCCGTCACCGGCGCGCTGAACATGCAGTTCTTCCAGCCGCTGCTACGTAATCGCGGCGGCTACATCACCAAGCTCCCGATCACGATCGCTCGAAGCCGCTATCGCCGCCAGGAGTACGAAGTGGTGGACGATGTGCTCGACATCGTCCAAACGGCGGAGCTCGCCTATTGGGCCGTAATCGAGGCGCGCGAAAATCTCAAGGTGCAGGAAGAGAATCTGCGGGTCAGCGGAACCTTCCTTCAGCGGAATGAGCGTGAACTCCAACTGGGCGCGATCTCGCCGCTCGAGATTTTCCGGCCCAAGCAGCAGTATGCGACGGCGGAAGTTCAGGTGACGCAAGCACGGTATGCACTCCAGCAGGCTGAGGATCGTCTGCGCCGGCAGATGGGTGCCGACCTCGATCCGCAGTTTCGCAACGTCCCGATCGTGCTCACCGAAACGGTGCTACCGCCGGAAGACGACACCCCGCTCGACCGCGAGAAGTTCGTCGAGACCGCCTACGCGCGGCGCCCCGATCTCAAGTCGCAATTGCAGGCGCTCGATATCGACGATCTCCAGTACAAGCAGGCCAAGAACACGCTGCTCCCCGATCTCCAGTTGAACGGCGGCTACACGTCGAGTGGCCGCGGCGGAAATCAGGTGGTCCGGCAGAATGTGTTCGGTGGCTCGCAATTGGTCCGGGTGGTTCCAGGCGGTCTGGGCGATGCGCTGGGGCACGTCTTCAATTTCAACTTCCCAACCTATTCGTTCGGCCTCAACCTGACACTCCCGTTGCGCGATCGTGCCGCGCAGGCGAACCTCGCCGACGCGGTGGTGAACAAGCGGCTCGACAGTCTTCGAGCCCGCCTGCTCGAACAGCGGATTCGCGAATCGGTGTTGAACGCGGTCACGCAGGTCGAGTCAGCCCGCGCCAACGTCAAGCAGAGCCAGATCGTGCTCGACTTCGCGCAAAAGAATCTCGACGCCGAACAGAAGCGATATGACCTCGGCGTCACCACGATCTTCTTCGTGCTGGATGCCACGCAGCAGTTGACCAACGCACAGTCCTCGCTGTTGCGCGCTTCGGTGAACTATCGCCGTGCGTTGCTGACCCTGCTGCGTCAGGCCGGAACGCTGCTCGACGAGCGCAACGTCTACGTGCAGTAGCCCGAGTCGCCTACAATAGCGAATTGGGCCGCATCCGTGTACTTTCGGACGTTGTCGCCAACAAGATCGCGGCGGGAGAGGTCGTCGAACGCCCCGCCTCGGTCGTCAAGGAACTCCTCGAGAACTCGCTTGATGCCGGATCGACTCGGATCCGGATCGAGACCGAAGCTGGCGGCCGCCGCCTCATCCGCATCACCGACAATGGCTGCGGCATGCTGCGCGACGACGCGCTGCTCGCCTTCGAACGCCACGCGACGTCGAAGCTCTCCGACGTCAAGGATCTGCTCTCGATCGCGACGCTCGGCTTCCGCGGCGAAGCACTGCCGTCGATCGCATCGGTTTCGCGCCTGACTCTCGAAACCCGCTCGCCCGATGAGACCACGGGCACGCTCGTCGAGATAGCGGGCGGCAAGATCCTTCGCTGCGAGGAAGCGGCACTCGCCATGGGCACCGTGATCACGGTGCGCGACCTGTTCTTCAACGTGCCCGCGCGCAAGAAGTTCTTGCGGTCCGAGCAGACCGAACTCGCGCACATCGCGCAACTGGCCACGCACTACAGCCTCGCCTATCCGGACAAGGCGTTCGAACTGCGCCATCAAAACAGCGAACTGCTGCACGTGACACCGGTCTCGATCATGCGCGATCGCGTGTTCCAGGTGTTCGGATCGCAGATCGTTTCCGAACTCGTCGAGATGCCCGAGGTGTCGCGCGAGATCAAGATCGACGAAGTCGATGAGAAGGACACACGCTTCTTCCGGCTTCGCGGATTCGTGTCACGGCCGCAGATCCAAAAGTCGAATCGCAACTCGATCTACCTATTCGTCAACGGCCGCCTGATTCGCGACCGCCTGCTGATGCACGCGTTGAGCGCCGCCTATGCCAACCTGATCCCGCCGAGTTCGTTTCCGTTCGCGCTGCTGTTTCTCGATTGCTCACCGGAAGAGGTGGACGTGAACGTGCATCCTTCGAAGACAGAAGTCCGTTTCCGCCGCTCGAGCTTCGTGCACGACTTCGTGCGCGACGGCATTCGCGAAGTCCTGATGGCGTCGAGACCCGTGTCGTCGCTGCCGCTCGCGCAGCCTCCGGCGCAAGCGGGCGCAGGCTTGCCCTACTCCGAGTTTTCGCAGCGGATGGAAGACCATCGCTATCGCGAACATGTTCCGGCGGCGCCGGTTGAAGGCGGACCCGCAGCCGCACTTCCGGAGTTCCGGCTCGATCCGCCCGCGGTTCCCGCGGTATCCGGCCGGCTGGATTTCTCGAACGCGCCGCCTCTCGCCGAAAATGCGGTTCCACCTCCCACGCCGCCGCCCAAGCTCCGCAACGTGCCGGATACGCATGGTCCCCTGCCGCCGGGTCTGATGTCGGAACCCGCCACTAGTCTCGAAGCCCTGCGCGACCTCCGCCCGATCGGCCAACTCCATGACAGCTTCATCATCGCGGCGGGCAACGACGGACTCTGGATCGTCGATCAGCACGTCGCCCACGAGCGGATCCTGTTCGAGAAGGTGCTGACCGCGATGGCGGCGGGCGAGGTCGAAAAGCAGCAACTGCTGATCCCGATCATGCTCGAGCTGAGCGCCCCGCAGCAGGTCGAGTTCGCGCGGATCTCAGCCGAGCTCGAGATGGCGGGGTTCGAGATCGAACCGTTCGGTCCGCGGACGCTCGCCGTGAAGGCCGCGCCGGCAGACGTGAGCACCGCCGAAGTGGAGAAGGTAGTCTTCGAGATCCTCGAAATCGCCGAGCAGGAGATGCGCCGCGAATCGTTCGAGGATATCCGGCGCAACATGGCGGCGTCGATCGCCTGCCGCGCGGCGATCAAGATCAACACGCCGCTCGACCTGCCGCGGATGCAGTGGATGCTCGACCGTCTGGCCGAGACACAGTTCCCGATGAGCTGCCCGCACGGACGTCCCATCGCTCTGCGCTATCCGACGCGCGAGATCCTGCGCGGCTTCCACCGGATCTGAAACCGCCTCATGGGGTGATGGTGAAGCTGGTGGTTCCCGTGACTGTGTTGGACCAAGGGCCCCAGCCCGCGTCGGAATCCGGAGAGCACTGACTCTCGTTCGACTGCGGACACGCCCGCACGATCGCATTGTGCAGGGTGCTCGTGGTGACCGAAAGCGACGTATCGACGAACAATCCGGGGGTGACACCGGTCAGCACCGGTGCCGATTGCCCTTGCCGCGCGACGAAGTATTGATAGCGCACGGCGTTGGGGATCGGAGCCCAAGCCAACCGGAACTGGCCTTGCTTGAACGTCGAGTTGTGCGTGGGTGCGGTGATCAGCGAGGCGGTCGCGCTGGTGCCGGCCACCATGAACCCGGATGCGGGTCCGGTGACGGTGACGCCGTTCTGTGTCGCAAAGACCAGAGCATCGTAGCGGCGCCCTTCGGCCCGCAGGAAGGCGCCGTAGAAGTTGCCCTTGGTCACGACATCGAGCGCCGGACCGTCGCGCGACAGATCGCCGACGTAGAGGCGATAGTCGGTGTTCGAACCGTTGTCGCCCGGGATGCGGCTCCAACTGATGGTCACGTTGGGGCCGTCGGCGACCACCACCGGCATCGGCGAGGCGACCACGGGCACGGAGGGATTGGGCCCGGCCGGATTGATCGCGACCGTACTCGCCGGTCCGCAGCCGTCGCCGTTGCAGGCATTGAGAACAACGGTCGCCACTCCAGCGGGAATCGGAAGCGAGACACTCGTGGTCGAGACTTGCCGGGCCGCTACCGTGAGCGCACCGCCGCCCGGACCGGCATTCGGTTGGACCACTTGGACACGGTAGAGGTCCGCGCCGGTGACGGCGTTCCAGGAGAGATTCAGCGTGTTGCCGGTGGCGATCTGGGCGTTCAGTCCGCTCGGTGGAGTCTGCGAGACGCTGGGGAGCTGCACGCGGAAGGTGATCGGATTGGTCGAATAGCCCGAGCATCTGAACTGGCATGCGCGAACTGACAGATGGTACTGCGAGGAACTCCTCATTGTGAAGACCGTGCTAGGAGCGGCAGTGCTGATGAGGAGCTCAGTCTGGCTGGTCTGCTGGTTGACAAGCGTAACTTCGTAACTGGTGGCACCCGGGATCGGTTCCCAACTGAGGACGTTGGTGGAGGTTCGCAGGGTCTGGCCATTCACAGGGGTTCGCACGACCGGGTTCCGGTCTGGGGAGAGCAGGTTCACCATGAACGGAACTTCCGCGTATGCTCCGCAGTTCACGTCACCGAATCCACCGCCTCCGCAGGCGCGCACGTATGCGACGTATGATCCGCCGGGGATGTCGATCGTCGTGCTCGTTGAGTTTACGCCCGCTTGCCTGCTGAAATAGACCAGCGTGGGCGAATTGGGACAACAGGATATCTGCAGGATTCTGACCTCATAGCCGACAGCTCCGCTCACGGGCGTCCACGCGAGGTTGATACCTTCGGTTTGAAGAGTCTGGTTGTGAAACGGAGACCTCATCGCGGGTGCCGCCAAGCCCCCCGTGCCTCCACGCTGGGTGACGGTCAGAGTCGCCGATCCAGCTGTAATGTGGGCGCTACGCGGACCGCCGGGATTGACCGCAGCAGTGAAACTGAGCGTGGAGGAGCCGGTCCGCTCGAACGAGCCGGAGTCGAGGGTGAGCCATGAGGCGCTCGATTGAGGGCTCCACTTGCAGAGGCTCTGTGTGGTAACGAGCGCGAAGGTACGAAGGCCTTCGAACTCCGCGGTAAACGTGCTCTGGGCAATGGACTGGGCGCACTGTGCGGGCAGGTAGTTGACCGTGTACGTAGTTGCCGTGGATGGAGCCGCTAAAGCCTGCAATTCACTGCCACCATGTGCCCAACTCGAGAAGGTATAGAAAGTCTGACCCTCGATCTGAGGCGAGTTGGCGTTCAGCGTGTGGGACGTACCTGGCTGCCACGCGAACACAGCAGGACTCGTCGAAGCGCGGCCATCCACGACGACTTGCCGCCCAGCCGGACTGCTGGTGACCGTGACCTGAACCGGAGGGGGGCCATCGACGAAGCGGGCAACAAAGGCGTCCCTAGAGATATTGGCGGTCGTATCGTAGGCGCCTGGAGTCACCGTACCGGTCCTGGCGGAGCCATCGATGTGGCCGGCAAGGTAGACGGCGTCTCCGGCACCCGGAGTCATTGCATTGATGGCTGTGTAGGGTGATGGCCCGAAATAGGAGGAGTAGGCCAGTGCCCCGCTGGCGGTGAACTTTGCCAAGAACGCCTTAGGAGATGTTGTGCTCTCAGACTTCCAGCCGACGAGGATTGGGACGTCTAGCGAGCTGGATGAGCCACCGATAACCACCCCTCCTG
>CADECY010000097.1:18843-36172 GCA_902825945.1 uncultured Acidobacteriota bacterium | reverse complement strand
GTGTGTGGAATCGCGTGCTGTCGTAGCCGGTCACCGGACGCGACGCGGCGATGACATCCCTCGAATCGATGCGGCGGATTTTCACCTCGCCGGTTGCGTGCAGTTGTGCCCAGAAGCCCGCATTGACAGGTGCAAAGATGGGATCACCCGCCTGCCAGGCCCGGGTCAGGAACATCGGTCCCGCTTGGGTTCCGGCTGGCAACAGGAAGTCGGCCTTGATGATGACGTTCTGTCCGGTTGGCGCGGCGGTTGCTCCGCTCGTACATACGTCGTTCCGGGTCGAGAATGAGAATCCGGCATCGCCAGTGCCCGCATACGTGATGGCTCCGTCACCAATCAGGAAATTGGCGGTTTGCGATATGAGCGGAAGATAGCGGTAGTTACCTTGGCCGCCAAGCGACAGGTCGGCCGCCCCGAGCGCACATGGAGTTCGGGTGATGCGATTCCGGAAAGAATCGGAAAACACTACCTGAGGCGGCGCCACGGGTGTGACGGCCGCGCCGGTTCCGGTGAGAGGGATGTTGATCGACGGGCGGTTCGCATCCGTCGTCACGATGGCGAGAACACCCGATTGGAAGCCCGTCAGCGCGGGAGCAAAGCGGACGTTGACGATGCGCTGTGAGTTCGGTGCAAGCGCGAACGGGCGATCGTCGGGCAGGTAAAAGACGGTGTTGTCGATCGTCAGTGAAGTGACGCGGATCTCTGCCTGACTGCTGTTGGAGATCGCGAACGACATCTCGCGTGTCTGCGCCGCCGGAGTGTCGCCGAAATCGAGTTGCGCGGGAGCCACATCCACTCCTCCCACTGGGGGCGGGGGATCGACCGGGCCACCGCCCGTGGGAGCGGTGCTGGTTCCGGACAGCGGCACGATCATCGATATCCGCGCAGGGTCGTTCGTCGAGAGAACGAGTGATCCGGTGAAGTTGCCAGCGGCGGTGGGAGCGAATCGCATCACCACCGGCTGCTCTCCGGCCGGCGCCACGTTGAAAGGAGGCGTGGGCGACACGATGCGATACGTGTTGTTCGAAACGCCGATGGAGGAAACGATGAGCGGCGCGTTACCCCGGTTCCGGAGCGCGAGCGTCAGGTCACGCGTCGAATTGGGCGCGACATCGCCGAAGTTGAGCGCGAACGGAGAAGCTTCCGCTTGCGGAGCGACACCGCCGGTACCGCTACCAGTCACGTCGATCGACAGTGGAGCCGCCGCCGGATCGTTCGAAACGAAGCTCACGACCGAGGCGAATTGCCCTGCCGAGGCGGGCTGCGTCCGCAACTGCACCTGCGCCTGGCCACCCGCGGGAATCTCGAGCGGAAGGCGCGTGGCGACGAGGCGAACAGCGGAGTGCGTCGATTTCACTTCGGTGATTTGAAGCGGTCCCGTTCCGGCGTTGCGCACCGGAGCGAGCAGATCGGCCGAGCGGCCGAGCAGCAAATCCGGAGGGCGTAGATCGCGCACCGGTAGTTCGAGCTTCGCTTCGCGAGCCGGATCCTGGAGGCGGGCCGTCGTGGCAGTGGTATTCACTCCGTCGGAGGCGAGCACCTGGAACTGGAGCGGATTGCCGGCCGGGGCCATGCCGAGATCGACGAGAAGCTGCGTGTCGGCGAGTTCGAGACCGATCGGCTTCCAATTGACGCCATCGCCGGAGACGAGAACGCGGTAGGTGAGCAGGTTGCCATCGGCATCAGCGCCGGTCCAGCGAAGTGTCTGACCCGGAACCACCTCGAGGGTGGGAGTAGCGGCGGTGATCGTGAGTGTTGCGATCTCACGAGTGTCTTTGAATAGTGCGATTCGGCGCGTGCCGTCTGGATAGGCGAGGCGCAATGCGAAGGGCTCGTCGTCGGGTTTACCCGCGAGTCCGAGCTGCGTGGGAAGCGTCTGGAAGCAGTGCGAGGCAATCGGGTCGGTTGCGGCGCCTAAGAAGCGCACGCAGTTGGTGCTGGCGGAGTCGGCGGTCGAGGGCGCGACGTCGTAATTGGCCCGGAAGGCGGGGCGGAAGGCACCCGCCGAGCCGTCACCGCGAATGGTGCCGCTCAGAAAGATGGTGGGAGCGGCGGGCGACAGCACCGAGGGGATCGTGGGACGCGCGTTGAACAACTGGACAAAGGTGTCGGAGGAGACCCAGTAGTTCCGCGTGTTCGGAACGTCGCTGAGATCGGCCCAGGTCGCGTTCGGCAGGCTCGACCCGAAGCGATTGGTCCCGATATCACTCGAACCGAGATTCCGTGGATTTTGCGGCACCCCGAGCAGCCGGACGATTCCGGTTAGCGTGTTGGCGAGGGCGTCGCCTTGGGTCGCGACGACAGCGAGACGCAGCGAGGGCGAGAGCGCGGCCGGAGTGCCGAACAGTGGCTCCCTTCGCAGCACCACCATCAGGTCGGCGGAGCTCATCGCCCGCAGCATTCCGATCTCGCGCAGCAGCGCGGCCGGATCGGAAGTGTACTGATCGGAGTAGCGTTCCCAGATCAGTTGTTCGTCCGGAATCGGAAGGAACTGCGCCAGTTGCGGCGCGAAGTCGGCCTGTGGGCAGTCTGGATCGCAGACGCGGACGTAGTGGATTCGCAATGGGCGCGGAAGTCCCCGCGGGTTCTGGAATCGTACATTGAGCGTCTGGTCCAAGCGGACTGGAGAGGTCCCGTCGCGCAGGGTCAGGTCCGCGTCGAGTTCGAGGTCGCCCGCTACCGTCCAGGCGTCCGGCAAGGTAAACGTGACGGCGGCGGAGGGAGTGCCGCGGGAGCCGACTTCGGATGGATCGATGCGTTGCAGTCCCGATTCGATGGCCAGCCAAGCTCCAGCCGGATCTGACCGTCCGCGCAGAGTGACCCGGGCTTCCGTGGCGGCTGTGACAAAAGGAAACACCCGCACCGTGGTGGACTTTCCCGCCACCAGTGGCACGGTCTGATCGACATTTTGGACAACTTGCGTGACCTCTAGCCTTTGTATTCGTTGTGCTTGGAGGCCCAAAACGGAAGTGACGGTTAATAGGGCGAAACGGGGGAGGAGTTTCATGTGACGAATTGCCAGTGTGTAGTGCTAAACACTACGGTATCGCAATTGGGTCGCCAGGAAAACAGCCTCTTGACAATGGTCCTCGAAAGGATCAAAGTCGATATCATGAGAGTGCTCCCAATGCAGGCGTTCGTGGCCATCCAGAGGATCGCCGCGCGGCACGCCAACCAAGTCGCGATCACGGTGCGCGAGGCCGGACTGACACCGGCCCAGTACAACGTGCTGTGCATCCTTCGGGACGCGGGCCCGAACGGGCTGGGATGCAACGCGGTCGCCGACCTCATGATCACGCGCGATCCGGACATGACCCGCCTTCTCGACAAGCTGGAAGCGCGCGAGCTCGTCACGCGCGCACGCAGTCAGACTGACCGGCGCGTGGTGACTGTCAGGATCACTGCGGCAGGCTCGGCGGCGCTCGAGCAACTCGACGAGCCCATCGCGCTCACACATGAGGACCAATTCCACCGGCTTGACGAGGCTGGATTGCGGAAGCTGATCGAGCTGCTGGAGGCGATTCCCTAACCTCCGGCGCGCTGGATCACGACGGCTTCCGGCGTCGACCATGGTCAGGCGGGTGAGTGAGGGAGCGCAGGGACTGGGGCATTTTCCCCAGCCGCCCTGAACGGTAGCTGAATAGCAGGGGATTTGCCCAATGGACCTTTGGTACCTCGCTTGCCTAATGTTTGAGACAAACAGCTCCGAATAGGGCTGTCGAAAGTCTCCTAATTCCGAATGGAACTCACTTGGGCCGCCATCGCCGCCAGCATCTGTATGGGTCTGGCGGCGGTGTGCGTCTTTGTGGCCGCCGTGAAGCGCGACTGGTTCCATGACATCGAGGACGCCAAATATCAGGTGTTCTGGTCCGACCTCGAGACGCTCGTCAACACGAGCCATGGAGACACAACCGAGGAGGAAAGGCCCGGACGTGACCACTAATCCCCACGCTCACTCTGCTGAACCCGAACCGCAACAGCGCCGGAGTTTTCTCGCCTGGCTGTCGAGTTTCGGACTGTTCGGATCCGCCGTACTCAGTGCGTTTTCGAATTTCGTCTTCATCAAGCCACGGGCAACGTACGGCGCTCCGTCGCGGTTCAATATCGGAAAGCCGGAGGACTTCCCGTCCGGCACCCGGATGGCGCTCGAGACCCATCGAATATGTGTCGTGCGAGAGGGACCGAAGATGGCGGCCATCTCGACCACGTGCACGCACCTGGGTTGCATCGTCGGCTTGTCGGAGACCGGATTCGCCTGCCCGTGCCACGGGTCGCGGTTCGATCAGGACGGCAACGTGACGGGCGGTCCGGCGCCGGAGGCGTTGTCCTGGTACAAGGTCACACTCAAGCCGAATGGCGAAGTGGAAGTGGACAAGGGCATAGAAGTGAAGCCCGGGAGTTACTTCGACGTATGAGCCCCACCGGCACCGAACCCGGCGGCCTTTGGTCCTCCGTCCGGGAATTGCCGAATACCATCTGGACCTCGATCTTCCGGAATCCGCTGCCGGACTCCGATCACGATCGCGCCTCGACCACCTTCACGAACTTCTTCCTTCACATCCATCCGGTCAAGGTTCACAAGAACACCATCCGCCCGCTGTACACGATGGGGCTCGGCGTGATGTCGTTCGTGCTCTTCGTGGTTCTGGTGGTGACGGGAATCCTGCTGATGTTCTACTACGTGCCATCGACGCAGCAGGCCTACGACCGAATGCTCGATCTGCGCGGTTCGGTCGCGTTCGGAACCTTCCTGCGCAACATGCACCGGTGGGGCGCGCACGCCATGGTCGCGATCGTGTTTCTGCACATGTGCCGCGTGTTCTTCACCGGATCCTTCAAGAAGCCGCGCGAGTTCAATTGGGTGCTCGGCGTGATGCTGTTTCTGCTGACGCTTTTTCTGAGCTTCACCGGATATCTGCTGCCGTGGGATCAACTCGCGTTTTGGGCGATCACGGTGGGCACGGCCATCGCGGGCTACGCGCCGGTGGTGGGCGATCAGATTCGCTATCTGCTGCTCGGTGATACCGCGGTGGGCCAGGAGGCCTTGCTTCGATTCTACGTGTTGCATGTGGCCGTGCTTCCCGCGCTGTTGACGATGTTGATCGCGGTCCACTTCTGGCGGATTCGCAAGGACGGCGGACTCAGCCGGCCGGAGGAGTCGGCCGATACGGACGAGTCGCCGGAGCCGGCGGTTCCGGCGCCCAATCGCAACTACGGACTGCAAGGCATCGTGCGGCTGAAGTTCAAGCAATTGGCGCGGACTCCGGAGAACACGGTCTATAGCTGGCCGAACCTTTTGATGGCGGAACTCTTCGTCTTCGTGGTGACGCTCGCCGTGATTCTCGTCCTGAGCCTGTTCTTCGATGCTCCGCTCGAGGAGCCGGTGAATGTGATGCATCCGCCGAATCCGGCGAAGGCTCCCTGGTACTTCTTGGGCTTGCAGGAACTGGTCAGCTACTCGGCGTTCTGGGGCGGTGTCGGAATTCCTGGTCTCGCCGTGGTGGGATTGCTTCTCGCTCCTTATCTCGACCGTTCACCGAAGGGCGTTGGCGTGTGGTTCTCGCGTCACCGCCTGCTTTCGAACACGCTGTTTCTGACATTCGTGATCGTCAACATCGGGCTCATCATCATTGGAACGTTTTTCCGGGGCCCGAACTGGGAATTCGTTTCCCCCTGGTAGAAGGAGAACCACACGATGAGACTCGCACTCGCCATCGGAAGTCTGGTGATCCTCGCCGTTCACGGACTCGTTTTCTACGATCAGTTCTTCCACGATTGGGAGCGCCACCAGGCCGCCTATTTCGATCAGGCGAAATCGCTTTCCAAGAGTGAGGCGGAGAAGGCTGAACTCGCCGCGCGGAGCCCGCGTATCGAGCAGGCGATCGTCACCAATTTCGGCGAAGCGCGCGTGGATCGCTGCACCACGTGCCATATCGCCTCCGACGATCCGCGGTTCCAGCAGCACGCACAGCCGCTCAAATCACACCCTTATTCCGTGGCGATGGGCGATCGCCAAGCGGGCGGGAAGTGGGAGCGCCGCCACAAATTCGCCGACTTCGGCTGCACGGTCTGCCACGAAGGTCAGGGCCGGGGTTTGAAGACCCACTACGCGCACGGCGAGGATCATTACTGGCCGGACCCGATGGCCGGCTATGTGGTTCAGGCCAATTGGAAGAAGGAACTCCAGCCCAAGTTGAAGGGCAAAGAGTACATCGAAGCCAACTGCGCGCAGTGTCACACCGAGGAAAATTTCTCCGGCACCGTCACCGTGGACCGGGGGCGCAAGTTGTTCTTCACCAACAACTGCTACGGGTGTCACAAGATCGAAGGACTGGCCGACGGTACGCTCGGGCCGGATCTGACCGAGGCGGGGAAGAAGTTCAAGGTCGACTACCTGTGGGAGTCGATTGTCGATCCTCGCTCGAACTCCGCGACGTCGTTCATGCCGAAGTTCGACCTGAAGGAAGACGATGTGAAGTCGCTGGTGATCTTCCTCAAGAGCCGGCGCGGAATCAATTTCTCCGAAACCTCGCTACAGCGGTACCGTGCGTCATTGAATCAGGCCAAGCCCGAGGCGGCTGACCTGAAACCGGTGGCTCTGACCGCGGCTGACGGACAGAAGTCGCTCGATTCGCGGGCGTGCGCGGCCTGCCACAAGATCGGGGACAAGGACGGTGGCATCGCGCCGGATCTGTCGTTCGAGGGGCTGATCAAAGACGAGAAGTGGATCCACGATCACTTCCGCAATCCGCGGGCTTCCATCTCCGATTCGATCATGCCCGGCTTTCGTTTCAGCGATGCTGAGTTCCAGGCGATGAGCGCCTACCTGGCTTCGCTCAAGACCGCGCCGAAGCTAGCCGATGGGGCCGAGGCTTACAAGTTTCTGTGCGAGCGATGCCATGGCGACAAGGGCGACGGGCATGGAAGGATCGCGATCTATCTGGATCCATATCCGCGCGATTTGACCAAGGCGTCGTTCATCAACAGCAAGCCGCTGGAACGTCTGCGTGAATCCGTCAAGCACGGCGTCGCCGGAACTTCGATGCCCGCGTGGGGCAAGGTGCTGAATGACGAACAGGTGGATGGAGTGCTGCAACACGTGTTCAAAACCTTCACCAAGCAGCCACGGGGAGAGATGAAGGCGCGCAAGATTCCGGAGTCGAATCCCGTGGCGATGTCGGCCGATTCCATCAAACGCGGCGAAGCGACATTCGTGCAGCGCTGCGGCGGATGTCATGGCCGCAAGGCGGACGGCAAGGGACCGAACTCGCTCGACATCGTGCCGAGGCCGCGCAATCTCCGGAACTCCGATTTCGTCAACAGCGTCAGCGACAAGCGGCTGTTCGAGTCGATCCTCTACGGCGTGCAAGGAAGCGCGATGCCGCCCTGGATTGACTACGGACTGACCAACAACGACGCGGGGGACTTGGTGAATTTCATTCGCTCGATCAATAGAAAGGAAGGCCTGAATGCCAGAGCAAACTAGCGGCGTCAAATCCTCCGCCGCCGTGGCCGGTCCCACCGTCCACGAAGATACGACGGCGAAGTGGTTCCTCGTCAGTTCGATTGCCTATTTTTTCATTGTGGGCATTGTCGCGCTGATCATTGCGGCGAAGTTCGTGTGGCCGGAGATCTTGGGAACCGTTGCGATGCTGTCCTACGGGCGGCTGCGCCCGCTGCACGTCAACGGCATGCTGTTCGGCTGGCTGCTGGCCGCCGACATGGGCCTTACCTACTACTTCATTCCGCGGCTGTGCGGCGTCAAGCTCTACAGCGAAAAGCTCGGCATCGCCACCGCGGCGCTGTGGAACTTCATCATCCTCGGCGCGGTGGTTTCGCTACTCGCGGGCTGGAATCAGGGCCTCGAGTACGCCGAGCTTCCGCTGTTCCTCGACATCTGCGTCGTGGTGGCGTGGATCATGTTCGGTGCCAACATCTTCCTCACGATCGCCTCCCGTAAGTACGAACAGATGTACGTTTCGATCTGGTACATCATGGGAACGATCCTGTGGACGGCGTTCGTCTACCTCACGGGCAACTTCGCCACGCTGTTCACGACGGGCGTCAACCAGGCGAATCTCAACTGGATGTACGTCCACAACGCGGTGGGCCTGATCTTCACTCCGGTTGGCCTAGCGATCGCCTACTACTTCATCCCGAAAGCGTCGAACACTCCCCTCTACAGTCACAAGCTTTCGATGATCGGCTTCTGGTCCCTTGCCTTTGTCTACGTCTGGACCGGCGCGCATCACATGCTCCACGGGCCGATCTCGCAGTGGCTGCAGACGATCTCGATCGCCTTTTCGGTCATGCTGATCATGCCCGTGTGGGCGGTGGTGTACAACTTCTTCGGAACCGTCAAAGGGCAATGGCACCAGATGAGGGACAACGTTCCGCTGAAGTTCCTGATGTCGGGCGTGGTGTTCTACTTGCTGACCTGCTTCCAGGGTCCGATGCACTCGCTGCGCGCGGTGAACGCGATCGTCTCGAAGACCGACTGGATTCCGGGTCACGCCCACATGGCCGTGCTTGGCGCGTTCAGCTTCTTCGCGATCGCGGGCTGCTATCACATCCTTCCGAAGCTGTTCAATACGGCGCTCTACTCCGATTCGCTCGCCAATTGGAGCTACTGGATGCTGATGACCGGCGGCCTCGGCTTCTTCGTCACGCTGTGGCTTGGCGGATTCTGGCAGGGCTGGCAGTGGAACAACTGGTCGATCCCGTTCATCGACACCGTGATTGCGTTGAAGCCTGTGTGGCTGGTGCGATTCTTCTCGGGAATCCTGATGTTCGCGGGCATCACGATGTTCGCCTACAACACACTCGCAACCGCTCTCGGACCGAAGAGCGCGGCCCAGGCCGCCAGCTAAGGAGACCCAGCCATGCTATCGAGAGCTGACAACAATTTCGGATTCGCGATTGCCGCTGGACTCGGGTTGTTCGCCATCGGCGGTTTGCTCACCACGGTCGCCCCGCCGATGCTCGACAAGACGTGGGCGCAGCCGTTCGAGAACTCCGACCCGGCGAAGGGGCCCACGGGCAAGCTCCAGCCCTACACGCCGCAACAGTTGGAAGGCCGCGCGGTCTACGTTCGCGAGGGCTGCTGGTACTGCCATACGCAGCAGACGCGGACGCTCCTTGCCGATACCAAGCGCTCCGGCTGGCGCGGGGTCGACTCGCCGGTCTCGACGCCGGACGAGTTCGTCTACGATTCGCCGCACCTGTTTGGAACAAAACGCACCGGTCCCGACCTTTCACGCGTGGGCGGCAAGTACGACGAACAATGGCACCGCACACACTTCCGGAATCCGCGCGACCTCGTGCCCGGTTCGATCATGCCGCCGTATCCGTGGATCGCATCGAACGAGAAGGAGTTCAAGGCAATCGTCGCCTACCTCCAGACCCTGGGACGCGCGAAGAACTGGCGTCCGCAAAACGACTTCGAGAACTGAGGCCAAAGCGATGGACTACTCATACCCGAGCGTCTACTTCTCCTATTTCCTGTTCTTCCTGCTGATGGGAGGCGCCGCCTGGTTCCTGTTCCGGAGCTGGCGCCACGGCTACTTTTCGAGTTCCGGCGAAGATGTGAAGTTCAGGATGTTGCGCGATGAGTAAGGAGAATCCGATGGAAGAGACCAAGATCAAGGACTATGCCGGCGGCTGGATCACCGAGCGCGAAGGCACCGAAGTCCCCATGTTCCTCAAGATCGTCTTCATCGTGCTGGGGTCGGGTTGCGCCTCCTACCTGATCTTCTACATGAACGGCGAGGTGAATCACGAGGACCGCGGCGCGCTGGTGCAGGCGTTCAACAAGGCGACGGGCACATCCGACAATTTCATGTACGGCGTGGCCGCGGTTGCCTTCATCTACATTGCGCTCCTGGTGAAGTTCGCCTTCAGCAAGTCGAGCCACGACTGAAGCCCGCATGGACCACACCTCCGCATTGCCGTACCGCCAACCGGACCCGGTGAACTACTGGGTCGAGATGATCAAGTGCCGTCATGCGTGCCCAGTCGGGACCGACGCCTGCGGATACGTGAATGCGATTGCCGAGGGGCGCTATGAGGAAGCCTACCGCATGGCCCGCGCCACCAATCCGTTCGCCTCGATTTGCGGCCGGGTTTGCGGGGCGCCATGCGAGGCGAACTGCCGGCGTGGGTCGGTTGACAAGCCGGTCACGATCCGCGCGCTGAAGCGGTTCGTCACCGAGATCTACGGGCCCGAGACTGGCGACTTCACCCGGTATCGTGAGTTCGCCGACAAGCGGATGTTGCCGCCCGATCGCGGTGATTTCGAGAAGGTCGCGGTAATCGGCGCCGGTGTCGCTGGAATGACGGTGGCGCACGATCTGGCGCAGGTAGGCTACAAGGTAACCGTCTTCGAAGCGCATTCCAAGCCGGGCGGCATGTTGACCGCGGGGGTTCCGGTTTTCCGGTTGCCGCGCGACCTCGTCGACAAGGAGATGGAGGCGATTCTGTCGCTCGGGGTCGAGCTGAAGTGCAACACCATGCTCGGCCGCGACATGACGATTTCGAGCCTGCGCGCGGAAGGCTATCAGGCCATCTTCCTCGGCGTCGGGCTGCCGAAGGGCCGCAAGCTCCCCATGCCGGGCGCCGAAACTCCCGGGGTCTACGACGGCCTCGACTTTCTGCGAGCCTACAACGAAGGCCGCCCGATGCCAATCGGCAAGAGAATTGTCGTGATCGGCGGGGGCAACGTGGCCTATGACGTGGCGCGTTCTGCCGTGCGGCCCGACCGGATCATCTCGAGCGAAGAGACACGCGAGGAGATGGGACGCGGTGAACAGATCGCGTTCGATGTGGCCCGTTCGGCACTGCGGATCTCGGGCGATAAGACGGTCCACATCGTTTGCCTGGAAGATCGGGACGAGATGCCCGCCGATGAGATCGAAGTGGTGGAGGGGTCCGAGGAAGGGATCGTGCTGCACAACCGGCGCGGTCCGCGAGAGGTGATCGTCAAGAACGGCAAAGTCGCCGGGCTGCGCGTGATCCGCTGCGTTTCGGTGTTCGATCAAACCGGCAAGTTCCACCCCACGTTCGACGACACGATCCTCGAGGACATCGAAGCCGACACGATCATGTTCGCGATCGGGCAGACTTCGGACCTGTCGTTCCTGAAGCCGGAGGACGGTGTCGATTCCGACCGCGGATTGATCAAGGTGAATCGCGACACCTATCAGACAACAGCTCCCGACGTATTTGCTTGCGGCGACATCGCACACGGTCCGAGGTTGTTCATCGACGCGATCGCCTCGGCTCATACCGCCGCGCTTTCGATGCATGACTATCTCCGGAAGAAGTGCACGGAGGTCGCGGTGCGGCGGCGATGGTCGGCGGCGAACTATACAATGACCGGCCAGTGGTATGAGACGCGCAGGGCCAATCCGCCAGTGATCGATGTCGAACGGCGCGCGGCTGGCACCGACATCGTTGAAGAGCGCTTCCCCGAAGCGATGGCGAAGAGCCAGGCGTCGCGCTGTCTGCGGTGCAATGTCAACACGGTGTTCGATACGGACGCATGCGTGGCGTGTGGCGGCTGCATCGATGTCTGTCCGATGAACCTGATTAGTCTCGTGCCTGTGCCGGGAGATCCGGAAGCGGGCATGATGGTCAAGGACGAAACCACCTGCATTCGCTGTTCGCTCTGCGCGACCCGTTGCCCGACGCAGGCGATCACCATGCAACGGTTCGACTATTATCGCGAATGTGTTTCGCTCGACGGACACAATCCGCGAATCAACTACGGGGGCGTGCAGTGACGCTTGTCGACGCGGCCCTGCCTGTCGGCTTGGGGATCGCGAGCAGTGTGCACTGCGCGCAAATGTGCGGCCCGATCGTCATCGCCTATAGCCTCCCGATGACTTCGGGCCGTGGGTCCGCTCACTTGGCGTACAACGCCGGGCGGATCGCGACGTACGGCTTGCTGGGAGCGATCGCGGGATTGTTCGGGCAGGCGGTTGCACTTGCGGGAACGGCGCGTGTGTTGTCGATTCTCGCGGGTGTGGCGATGATTGTCGCGCCATTCTGGTTGAGTTCGAGGCCGGCGCTGGTGCAAATCGGCGGCTCGCGAGTGGGGAGGCTCATCGCGGCTCCTTCGGCGCGATGGAAGCTTCCGCTCGGCGCGTTGATGGGCTTTCTCCCCTGCGGGCTGGTGTATGCGGGGCTGGTCAAGGCCGCCGAGACGGGATCGGCGTTGGATGGAATGTTGACGATGCTGCTGTTCGGCGCGGGCACTGCCGCGTCGTTGCTGGGAGTGGGAATGCTCTCGACTTTTCTGGGCCGCGAGTTCGGGCCCCACGCCAGCCGCATCGCGGCCGCCGCGTCGGTCGTGGCCGGAGCTTTCCTGGTTTGGCGAGGCCTGATGTCACCGGCGGTCGAGAAAATGTGTCATGTTGTTCGTGGATGAAACTACGCGGTTGAAGCACTACCACGGGATGCGCAAGGCGATCCACCTGGTTTGCTTCCTCATCTTCGTGGCGCTTCCGTTTTCGAACTTCATGCGCTTCGACATCCCGAGGCAGCGCTTCTACTTCGCCGGGCACGAACTGTGGATCAACGAGTTCGCCATTATCTTCTTCTCGCTGCTGTTTCTGATGTTCCTCATCTCCGCGGCGGCGCTGTTCTATGGGCGCATCTACTGCGGCTACCTGTGTCCGCAGATGATCTTCAGCGAATGGAGCACGATGATCCAGTCGCGGATCGACAAGTTCATCACCAAGAAATTCATCTCGTGGCCCGCGCCCCGGCGCAAGCTTGTGTCGGCGCTCGGGTTCTATACCGTGCTGGCGGCTACCAGCGTGGTCCTGGCGTTCGTTTTCATCAGCTATTTTGTCGAACCGCGCGACCTGCTCGGGCGGCTTCTCGCACTCGACATCCATACCGCGGGCGGCATTGCCGGGGCTGTCGTGACGCTGATCACCTTCCTCGACTTCACACTGGTTCGGCAACGATTCTGCAAGGTTGCATGCCCCTACGGATACCTGCAAGGGATGCTGAGCGACCGCAATTCGCTGCTCGTGGTCTATGACGATCCGAAACAGCAGTGCATCGAATGCAAGAAGTGCATTCGCGTCTGCGAGATGGGAATCGACATCCGGAAGTCGCCTTATCAGATCGAGTGCATTCACTGCGGCGAATGTGTGGATGCGTGCACCGACATCATGGCGCGGCTGAAGAACGACACGCTCATCCGCTACCAATGGGGCGAGTCGGCGCCCACCGGCAAAGAAACCTGGTTCCACAAGCTCGGCTTTCGCGATGCCAAGCGCGTGGTGATCCTGTTCGTGCTGCTGTTCTACGCCGCTGGCTTGGCGACCGCGCTTTCGATGCGCCACAACGTGCTCGTGCAGATCCGGCCGGAGCGGGGACAGAAGCTCTACCAACTCGGCGAGGATGGGGAAGTTCGAAACACCTTCAAGGTTCGAATGGCGAATCGCGGGTCGCAGGCGGCCACGGTCGCGCTGGCGCTGCAGGATCTCCCGGGCGCGCGTCTCTCCGAGGCGTCGATTCCCCTCGCACCCGGCGAGCAAGTGGAGCGCGAAGTCGAAATCTCCTGGCGGCCCTCGGGCCCGGGCGAGGTGAACCACTTCCGCATCACTGCCTACAGTACTCCGGACAAATCACGGGAGGAGATCGCCATGACGTTTCTCTCACCGCCGAAAGGAAAGCAATGAAGATATTCTTGGGCGCCGTCTTTCTGCTGTTCATCGGGATTCTGGTATTCTCCTACGAAGCCGCGCGCCGCACCGATCCGGTGATTCTCGATGCCAAGGGTAATGTCCGGGCCGGAACCTATCGATGACCTCCACCGCCGCCGCTTGCGAACTCTGCGGGCTCGACTGCGAGGCTGGAACTCCGCATTCATTCTGCTGCAGCGGCTGCGCGAACGTCTACGCGATCCTTGTCCAGAGCGGCGCACGGGACTTTCGTAATTCCGAGATTTTCCGGCGCAGCCTCGAGATGGGGCTGATCTCGACTGGCGCACGTGCTCGCGAGTCCGTTGGAGTGCCCGAGGGAACGGAACTGCGCGAGGCGCTCTACCGGATCGACGGCATGTGGTGCGGATCGTGCGCATGGTTGATCTCGCATGCGCTCGGAAAGGTGCGCGGAGTGGTTTCCGCGGATGTGCAATTCGCGACCGACCTGTTGAAGATCCGCTACGCGCCGCAATACGTTCCCGTCATGCGGATCGTCGAGACGGTGGCGTCACTCGGCTACCACGCGACGGAGTTCCGTGCCGAGGACGGCAAGTCCGCATCCGCCTGGCGCGATCTCTACCTGCGCCTGGGTGTCGCGGGATTCCTGTGGCTGAACGTCATGACGTTCTCGACCGTGATCTATGCGAGCTACTTCGAAGCGATCACCGAAAGCGCGCGGCGCTACGTTCCCGTGGTGCTGATGTTGCTCACCGCGCCCGTGGTCTTCTACTCGGCGATGCCGATTCACCGGCTCGCTTGGGCGGGAGCGCGACAGGGCGTGTTGCGCGTCGAATCGCTCTTGTCACTCGGGATTCTCGCGGCGTTCGGATACAGCGCGGTGCAGGCGGCGGTGAACGGTCCACACTACTACTTCGATACGGCGTGCGCGATCGTCACGCTGCTACTGGTGGGAAAAGTACTCGAACGCGAAGCGAAAGATCGCACCTCGCGTGCGGTGTTGTCCCTCTATCGATTGATGCCGCGCAAGGCGCTGGTGGAGCAGGACGGACGCGAGCACTATGTTTCCGTGGACGCGCTCCGCCCCGGGCAGGTCTTTATCGTCAAGCCGGGTGAGCGGATTCCGGCGGATGGCCTGGTGGTGGAAGGCGAGTCCGCCGTCGATGAGTCGGTGCTGACTGGTGAATCGCAGCCGCGATTGCGCGTGGCGGGCGATCCGGTGGTGTCGGGGAGTTCCAACACCGGGAGCCCGCTGAAGATTCGCGCGACCCGCACGGGCTCCGATTCCACGCTTACCGTGATCGTGCAGTCGGTGGAGCGCGCGCTTTCGAGCCGCACGGGATGGGAGCGGACAGCGGACCGGCTGTCGCGTTGGTTCGTCCCCGCGATCCTTGCGACGGCCCTAGCTGGCTCCGCGGCTCTGCTCGTCTCGGGCCTCGGGACTCATGAGGCGATCATGCGCGGACTCGCGGTGATCGTCATTTCGTGTCCGTGCGCGCTCGGCATCGCGACTCCGCTCGCGATCACCGCGGCGGTTGGGCAGGCTTCCCGCAAGGGGATTCTGATCGGCGACCTCGGCATCCTCGAGCGAGTGCGCGACGTGGATCTCGTCGTGTTCGACAAGACAGGAACCGCGACCGAAGGACGCTTCGAGTTGCTCGAAATCGATGCGCCTCAGGGACCGGACGCGCTGCTCGCACGGGCGGCGGCGATCGAACGCTACTCCGAGCATCCGATCGCCAAGGCGATCGTTTCCAAGGCACGCGAGCGCGGGCTACGGATCGATTCAGCCGACCGCGTGGCGGCGAAGCCGGGTGCCGGAATCGAAGGGTGGACGGGCGGCGAACACGTATCGATCCGGGGGGGCCAAGCCCATCCGGAGTGGGAGCGCAAAGGCTACCCCGTGGTCGAAGTCCTGGTCAATGGCGTGTCAGCGGGAGCGATGGGTCTCGGCGACCGCATTCGTCCGGAAATGCCCGCCGTGGTGGAGCAGCTTCGCCGGTATGGTGTCCGGACGGCTTTGCTCTCGGGAGATTCTCCGCACACGACCTCGATCGTGGCGGCGCGGTTGGGAGTCGACGAATTTCGCGCTGGAGTGATGCCGGAGGGCAAAGCCGCGGCAATCGCAGGGTTCAAACAGGAAGGCCGGACCGTGGCGATGGTGGGCGATGGCGTCAACGACGCGCCGGCACTCGCTGTGGCCGACCTCGGCATCGCCATGGGAACCGGCGCCGACCTGGCGATGAACGCGGCTTCGGTGGTGCTGATGTCCGGTTCGATGTCGCGCGTGCTCGACGTGTTCGACATCGCGCGGCGGACCCTGCGCGTGATCCGCCAGAATCTGTTTTGGGCGTTTTTCTACAACGTAGTGGGAGTGACGCTCGCGCTCGCGGGTGTGCTCCATCCTGTTCTGGCCGCCGTGGCGATGAGTATCTCCGGGTTTACAGTTGTTGCCAATTCCTTGCGCCTGCAAGAGGCGCGGTACATTGGTAGAAGTGAACAAAACTAAAATCGCGATTGCTTTCTTGCCCGCTTCCTTGTTGCTCGGGCAAGCTCCCCCACCGAAGCCCCCTGCCGCTCCCGCGCAGCCCGTGGTGAAGGTGGATCTGAACGCACCTCCTCCCGCTCCGATGCCCGCGCCGGATGCCGTCGTACTCTCTGTCGGAACCGAAAAGATCACGCGCGCCGACTGGGAGAATCTGATCAAGGTCCTGCCCGAACAGGTGCAGACGCAGATGACCACGCCGGAGGGGCGCCGCCGCCTGGCGGAGCAGTTGGCGGAACTAAAAGCCGTTTCTCAGGAGGCTCGGAAGCAGAAGTTCGATGCCGATCCGAAGACGAAGGCGATGTTGCAGATCCAGGTCGAGCAGACACTTGCCTCCAACTACATTCGCCATGCATCGGAAAAGGCGGTCCCTTCCGAAGCGGAAATGCGGAAGATGTACGAGGCAGAGAAGGACAAGCACGTCGAGGTGACCGCCCGCCACATCCTGATCCGCTTCAAGGGCTCTCCGGTGCCGGTCCGATCGGGACAGAAGGATCTCACCGACGAGGAAGCTCTTGCCAAGGCCACCGACATCCGAAAGCAGTTGGCCGCGGGCGGAGATTTCACCAATCTCGCCAAGGCGGAGTCCGATGATTCGGGCTCTGGCGCGCAGGGCGGTGATCTGGGCACGTTCGGACCCGGCCAGATGGTCAAGGAGTTCGAAGACACTGCCTTCAAACTCGAGCCGGGCAAAGTCAGCGATCCGGTGAAATCGCAGTTCGGTTATCACCTGATCGACGTGAAGTCGCGCAAGGCGAAGTCGTTCGAGGAAGTGAAGCCGCAAATCGAGGGCAAGCTGAAGCCGCAAATGACGCGCAAGATCGCCGAGGACATCAAGAAGAACGCACAGATCACGTTCGACGAGGCCTACTTCGGAAAGCCGCTGCCTCCGATGCCGGGACCGCAGATTCCGCAGTAGGCCCAAGCGTTCCTCGCACCCCTCTCAATTCCCGGCAGGGGCCGAAGCCATGGCTTCGGCCACGCCGTGCGGTGGGCGCGCCGGTTCTGCGAAGGCGGCCGGGCGGGTGCGCCGGTTGGAGAATCAAAACCTCGCCCAAAAAGAAAAGAGCCCGATCCGAAGATCGGGCTCTTTTCAGAACTAGGCGTC
>CADECY010000097.1:0-18743 GCA_902825945.1 uncultured Acidobacteriota bacterium | reverse complement strand
CCCAAAAAGAAAAGAGCCCGATCCGAAGATCGGGCTCTTTTCAGAACTAGGCGTCCAACTACCGCTTGCGGCGGAGGAAGGGCACCGCGACCAAGCCCAAACCGATGAAGCCGAAGGTGGCAGGCTCAGGGACAGCCGTCGTCACCGGATCGGTCCAGCTAAAGCCAACCGAGTCGATTGCGAGATCCCAGCCCGGGGCGCCGTTGAGTTTCAATGTCAGGCTGCCCGGTCCGACCGGAGGCCCAGCGACGTTGAACGCCACAGGGGTGGGAACGTTGATGCCGCCCGGAATTGCGAAGTTACCGGAGGCGATGCCGCTCAGGCTGAGGTCGGTGGGGTTCCCGTCAGATTGAATCACGACGAGGGTGATTTGCACATTCGTGGAACCAACGGGAATGGCTAGCGCAGCGGGTACGTCCCAGAGGACTACAACTTCAGAGTCGTCCCCGGTGCCATTGGTGACATCGAGAATCCCGCCGGCGACCTCGACGGTGTGCTGGATCGTGCCAGCGCCGCCCAAGTCGTTCAGCGTGATCGTGCGGGGGCCGACGGTGCTGGATCCGGAAATGTTGATCAGAGCCTGATCCGTCGAGAAATCGTCGAAAGTGAGCGTGCCCGCGGATGCGAGCGAAATTGAGGCAAGTGTTGCAATGAGGAGCTTCTTCATGTACATGTCCTAGCTGGAGTTGTTCGTAGGATTTCTCCTACCCAAATGAGGGTACCAGGGAATTGGTACCACCGTCAACCACAATCGCTATCACGATGTACTCCAGTTCTAATACTTTGAAAATACTGCTAATTCCGCGCATGGGTCTACCCCCGCAACTACGGGGGGATGGGCGCGAACGCGGCGGGGCGTGCCGCCCGGCAATACCCTCACAGAGGTGGTGTCCGACGATAGGGTCGCCGCTTGGATCGCATTGATGCCCCGCGCCTTGTGTCGCATAGAGGTCTTGTCCCGTCGACGTTCGCCCGCGCCAAAACGTGGCCTCAACCGGCGGGCTTTGCGATTGAAGAGTGCGGGCAGCGGATTCCAGAAGACGCCTAATTATGATGCAACTCCCTGGCTGCACCGTACTCGTTACCGACAGCGCGGCCATGGGAGGCATGTGGCACTGCTCGCGGGACAAATCCCAAAGGCAACTGCTCACCGGACTCGACGGCCCCTTCGGGCGCTACAAGTTCGATCCGAAGTCGCTCGAAACCGGCGCGGCCAAACGATCGTTCCGCTGAAACGCTACAGAAGAGCCATGGACGCGCGCGACGTGTTCGACAAGAAGGTGGCGGCTCGGGCCACCAGGTCCTCGCAATGGGGTCTGCGCAATCCGGTCAGTATCCGCCGGAATCCCGAGCGCGGTAAGCTTTGGTCCTCGGTCCAGGAACGCGGCGGCTTGGGTGACGGCCCGGTACCGGACTACCTTCACCGAGGTCGACTCCGGAGCGTTTTACGCGTGGACGCACGCCTCGGGCGGCCACGGGGGCTGGCCAAGAAGGCGATCGCCCCGGACGTGCTGCTGCGGCCCCACGCAGCCGATGGACTTCGTGAGGTGCGTTGCGGGGGCACCCGGCAGGTTCGCCGGAGGATTTTCTCACTGGCTGGATGGAAGGCGAGGATTCAGGAGCGGCGCTAAGGCCTTGTACTCGGCGCGGCTTTCGCGCGCGCCGAGTGGACGTATCGTCACGGCCCAGTCGATCCCGCGACAGCGTGCTGTCCGTGATTGCGGGCGCTGGCGGGGGGATTGTCGACCACGTTGCGCATGTCGGTCCAGAGGCTGTAGGTGCGGCCATCGCGAGCGACCGCAATGCCGTTGTAGTCGCCGATGAACAGCGTCGGGCCGCCAGTGGCTCCGGAGAACCAGCGCGAGCGTCCTGCGTCCGAAAGCGCGGAGTCAACACGGGTGGTGACTTGGCCTCCGATTGACCCGTTTGCCAGGAACGACACATGTGTGAGGCTGAACCCGTACTGGCAGACGTTTTGGCCCGCCGAATAGGAGCGGTCCATGTAGCCGATGTCGACCCGCCCATTGGGGGCCACGGCTACCCACGGGTAGAACTGATCATTCGCCGTGTTCCCCACCGCATGACGCGCCCAACTCAATCCTCCGTCGGCGGAGCGGGCGAGCACGATGTCCATGTTCGTGGCGCCCGCGGTCCCGTTGCGATTGTCCGCCCAGACCGCGTACAGGGCATTGGGATTGCCCGGATCCACGGCGATATTGCCCGGCGACGCCATCCGCATGGCGCATCCGGTGAGTGTGTCGCGTCCGGAGATATTGCTCGGCAGGTTGATGTCGTGCACGGCGTCGATGCGAACGGGATTCGAAAAGGTGCTTCCACCGTCGTCCGAGCGAACAACCATGTATTGGTTCTCCCCCTGCGTGTTGAAGTTCTCGAAGCCCACGTAGACGCGTCCGCTCGAGGCCACGGCGGGAACGGAGAATTGGTTCGAGTCACAGGCATTCGGAGATGCGTTGAAGTGGCTGCACGCCGGGTGCGCGCCGCTGATATCCTGCGCGGCCGACCAGTTCACTCCATCATCCGAGCGCGCAAGCTGGATCGGCGAAATCGCGTATTGCTTGGCCCCGTTGAAGAATTCCTGGAAGCTCGTCCAGGTGATGTACGCGCGATTGCGATACGGGCTGGCTGAATAGGTGTCCGCCGCGATCCATTCCTTGTCCTGGAACACGAGGCGGCCGCCGCTCTTCTTGTCCACCGCGCCTTTTCCGGTAGCGACGGTGATGGGATTCGTCCAGGTGTTGCCCCCATCGTCGGAGATCTGAACCACGACGCTGGGTGCCGTGAAGTTCCCTTGGCCGGGGCCCTCGTGATCAGCAATGCTGGCCAGATAGACTCTGCCCGAGGCGTTGAACGCCAACGCCGGATCACCCGTAAATTGGTACGGAGTTATCGGCGGCAGCACTTCCCGCCAACTGGCGCCACCATCCGTAGTCAATGAGACGGTGCTGATGACTCGCGAATTCACCGTCGCACCCATGAAGTTCAACTGGTAGGAATGGTACCCACCCACTGCATGAAGGGGATTGACCGGGTTCACCGCGATGGATGTTTCGTTGTGCGGGACCTCGCCGTCGCAGTCCACGAGGGAATTCGGCAGGAAGAAGAGCTGAAGCGGCCCCGAAACCTGGCAGTTGAACGCGCCGTACGTACCGACGCCAGGACCGGCGTCCGCGCCCAATGTGAAGAAATCATAGAAACCCGACGTACCCGGAGCGCCTGGCCTCTCGGTGGCAACGCGAGGAGCGCCGCCTACCCGCCACAGGAGCGCGCCGCTCGAAACCAACCCCAGTGCAATAGCAGTCTTCTTGAACACGATGAACACCTCCGCAAAGAGGATACAGTGAAGGCGAGCCGTTGGCAACGTGCTCGTGCTCCGGTAGCCGTCGGTAGCGTCCACCGTCTGGTTAGACCGCGCGAACGTCCTCGAGGCCCAGCGGCCGCTCGTCCGCCACATCGAAACTCATCAATTCGGAGGCATCGAGGCTGCGGACGAGGCAGCCCTCGAATTCCGCGGACGCTTCAGCGGCTAGCAAATCCATCCTGTTCCGAAGCGCGGATTCCGATGATCAAGTGCTCCGCTTGCCATGGCTTTTGACGCTCGAGACCACTGCGCGCTTGGAGGGCGTAAAGCCACCCGACGCCGATCACTGCGGCGCGATCCGGCGGCGGTGCATTCCGCGCTTCACTCGCGTTGCCGCCGACGAGTTGGAAGGACGCAGCCAGCGGACGAAACTACGGCGCCGGCAAGTGCGAGCCGCCGATTCGGGTTGACAATCGACCCGAGCCAGGGCATACTAGGGTCGAGATTCTACCCGAGATATGCCGCGCCACGACGATCAGGACTTTCTACGCGAAATCGAAGCCCACGTCGCGCATGAAGCCGACCGGTTGGAGGGGCAGGGAATGGCGCGAGCCGAGGCAGTCGCGGCGGCCCGCCGGGCCTTCGGGAATATGACCGCCGTTCGGGAGCGAAGGCGAGAGTCGAGCCGCTTCCCCAGCATCGACGCGTTCGTGCAGGATCTCCGGCTCGCCGCGCGCCGGTTCAGCCGGGAGAGCAGCTACGCGGCCACCGCGATCCTGACGCTCGGTATCGCGATCGGCGCAAGCACGGCGATCTTCAGCGTCGTGAACGCGGTGGCGTTGCAGCCGCTTCCTTATCATCGGCCGGAGGAGATTGTCTGGTTCACCCAGGTCCTGAAGATGAACACGACCGACGAAGTCACGATCACGCCGGACTACCTCGACTGGCGCCGCCTCGTCACCTCGTTCACGCAAATCGCGGCATACAATCACCAGGGCCGGATCCATTCAGCTGACGGCGTGGCGCGGCGGCTCGCGGGCGCTCGCGCATCGGCGGAAGTTCTGCCGGTGCTGGGCGTGCAACCCGCGCTCGGCCGGAACTTCAACCGCCAGGAAGACCTGAAGGGCTCCGATCGCGTCGCGATTCTGACGCACGGGCTCTGGAAGCGCGACTTCGGTGGAGATCCCACGGTTGTGGGCCGCAAGATCACGCTCGACGATCAGCCGTACGAGATCGTGGGAGTCATGCCAGAGGGATTCCGTTTCCCAGGGAACGGCCCGGTCGAAATCATCACGCCTCTCGGGAAGAACGAAGCAACCGAACTCCAGCGCGGACCGAGTGTATCGATCGTGCTGAACGTCATCGGGCGGCTGAAGCCGGGGGCGACGGCTGCCGTGGCGCGCGCGGAATTGCTCCAGTTGCAGAACACGCTGCCTCAGATGCCGTGGAAACCGAAGATCGACATTCTGATGATGCCGCTTGGCGAGCGCCTTCTACGCGATGCGCGCCGGGCGGGCTTCGCGCTGCTCGGTGCGACGCTGTTCCTTCTTCTGATCGCTTGCGCCAACGTCGCGAACCTGCTGCTTGCGCAGGGCGCGCGTCGGGAACGCGAGACCGCGGTCCGCGCGGCGATCGGCGGCTCGCGCGGGCGCCTGGTGTCGCACGTGCTGGTGGAAGCGAGCCTGATGGCGGGGTGCGCGGCGATGATCGGTGTCGCGATCGCCTGGGCCGCGCGGGCGGGTCTGCTGGCGCTGATTCCGCGCGGCGGCTTCGAACTCTCGGCCGTTGCGATCGATGCCCGCGTGTTGGGTTTCGCGTGCGTGCTCGGCGCGGCAACGGTTCTGTTCTCGGCGCTGGGACCCGCGATTCGCCTCTCCACCGGCGCGCCAGTCGAGGCGATGAAGCGCGGATCACCGGCTCACACCGGATCGCGGCTCACCCGGAGGTTGCTGCTCGCTGTCGCGTCGTTCGAGATCGCACTGACGATGGTGCTGCTCGCGGGCGCGGCGCTGCTGATGCAGAGCTTCCTGAAGATGCGATACACGGGCCTCGGATTCACGCCGGAGCGGCTTATCGTTGCGACCTTCACGCCGCGGATCAAGACAACACCGCATCTTTTACTCGACTCGCTTCGCGGCGGACCGGGAATCGATGGCGCGGCAATCGGCGATTCAGCCGCGCTACCTCCCGGATACCCCAGCTTCCAGAACAATTTCTGCGTCGAAGGCCGGCCCGTACCTCCACAAGGCTCGCGGCCCACAGCGCGTGTCCAGACAGTCGGCGGAGACTATTTCTCGATTCTCGGCATCCCGATTCTCGAGGGCCGCGCCGTCGCCGGGCCCGGACCCGAACGTCCGGTCACGATCAGCAAAGCGCTCGCGCGCCGTCTGTTCGGTGGCCAGAATCCAATCGGCCGTCGCGTGGGCCCCTGTGGAGGACCGCCCGACTGGCGCACGATCGTGGGTGTCGCGGGCGACACGCGCACCGCTGGCCTGGCGGCGGCGCCGGAATCGGTGGCCTACTTCGCCGCGGAACAGTCCGGCGGATTTTCCGAAGCGGCGGCCGTCATTCGCACGTCGCTGCCGTTCGAATTCGCCGCCTCCGAGATCCGCTCGCGCTTGCAAGCGATCGATGCCGGACAGCCGGTCAATTCGATCCGGAAGATGTCGGAACGTCTCGACGAGTCGGCCGGACAGCCCCGCTTCGTCTCCGTCATGGCGGCGGTGTTCGCGCTGATCGCGCTTCTGCTCGGTGCCACTGGAATCTACGCGGTGATGTCGTGCTGCGCGCGTTGGCGGATTCGAGAAATGGCCATTCGCAGCGCGTTGGGAGCCAGTCCCGGGCAGGTCCGTTCCGTGTTGTTCCGGCAGGGTGCGGTCGCTGCCTGTGTGGGGATCGTCGCCGGATTGGCACTCACGTTGGCGATGTCGAAAGTGCTCGGTTCGTTCCTGCACGAGGTCAGCCCGCGAGATCCGCGAACGATCGCCGCGTCGGCGTTCTTGCTGGCCACCGTCGCCTTCGCCGGAATCATCGTTCCGGCTTGGCGGGCATCGTCCCTTGCTCCGTCGCGCGTTCTGCAGCCGGACTGACGCTGGTTATTGACATCTTCGTAAAGAAGCTGCTACCAAAGAGCAATGAGGCTCGCTTTAGGTACTCTGTTGTCCTGTGCCCTGTTGACGCACTCCGCATTCGCGCAGTCCGCCACAGGTGAAATCAATGGCTCCGTGGCCGATTCTTCCGGTGCTGCTATCGGCAGTGCCACGGTCACCATCACTAACCCGGCGACCGGTTTCAACCGCTCGCTCCAAACCAACGAACAAGGGATCTATTCGGCGCCCGCGCTGAATCCCGGCGTCTACACGATCAAGGTCGAAAAGACTGGATTCCAGGCGCAATCGCGCGCCGGAGTAGAACTCCAGGTCGGACAAACCGCCAATCTCGACTTCTCGCTGCCGGTCGGCAATGTCAGCGAAGTGGTCGAAGTCACCGGTGGAGCGCCCGTTCTCGACACCGAGACCACGTCGGTCGGAACCGTCATCGAGAACCGCCGTATCGTCGAGCTTCCGTTGAACGGACGCAACTATCTCCAACTCGCTTCTCTCATTCCCGGGGCCACCACCAACGGACCCGCTTCGAGCCAGGGTCAGCAACGAATGGGCGGTGCGCGCAATCAGTTCGCGTTGAACGTCGCGGGCCAGCGCGTGCACTTCAATCACTACTCGCTCGACGGCATGGAGAATACGGACCCGAACTTCAATACCTATCTGTTCCTGCCGTCGATCGACGCGTTACAGGAGTTCAAGGTCGAGTCTGGATTGTTCTCTGCCGAATACGGCCGCGGGATCGCGCAAGTGAACGTTTCGACCAAAGCGGGTTCCAATCAATTCCATGGCGTGGCGTTCGCCTTCGTCCGCAACGCGTATTTCGACGCACGGAATTTCTTCGCTCCAGTGAATCCGCCTTTCAAACGGAATCAGTTCGGTGGAACCGGTTCCGGCCCGGTGATCAAGAACAAGCTGTTCTTCATGTTCAACTACGAGGGACTGCGCGAGCGCCGTTCGCTCACCCAGGTCGGCACCCTGCCCGACGCGCGGTATCGCAGCGGCAACTTCGGATTCCTGAACCGTGCGATTCGCGACCCGCAGAATCCGGGCCAGGTCTTCCCGAACGGGATCATTCCAGAGAGCCGCGTGCATCCCATTTCGCGGCGGGTGCTGAACGACTTCTTCCCGCTGCCCAACCAGGCGGGATCGGGCGCGTTGGGCATCGCCAACAACTACCTGAACGACGAATCCCGCAAGACCGACGGCAACCAGTTCACCGTTCGCTCCGACTTTACTGCCTTCCAGAACGACACCTTCTTCTTCCGCTTCTCCCAGACCAAAGAGCCGCAGTACATCCCCTTCCAAATCAAGGATCAGGGGAATGTTGTCGGAATTCTCGGACAACAGGGGATCATCGGCTACACGAAGGTGATCGGCGCCAACAAGGTGAACGACTTCAAGTTCGGGATGAATTACTTCAACTCGCGCAACATCCAGCAGCGTGCCTTTCAGCGCAACGTCGTGGGTGAGTTGGGGCTCCAGGGAATTTCGCAAGACCCATTGTTCTGGGGAATTCCGGTCTTCCAGATCAGCGGCTTCGCCAATATCGGCGAGTGCAACGACTGCCCGTTCGTGAACTGGAACACGACGTTCCAGTGGTCGGACAACTTCGCCTGGACCGTCGGTAAGCACAGCCTGCGCCTCGGTGGCGAGTTCCGGCGGTTGCGCTACAACCAGATCGGCGCAGTCGTTCCGCGTGGCCGCTTCACCTGGAACGGCCAATACACTGGCGAGCCGATGGCCGACATGCTGCTCGGCGTGATGTCGGGAACCGAAGGTCAGGTGGGCGCGCCGATCGCCAACTTCCGCCAAAGCTACATGTCGCTCTACCTGCAAGACACCTACAAGGTAACGCCGAAGCTCACCGCCAACTTCGGACTCCGCTGGGAGTACGAATCGCCGTATGCCGACAAGCACGACGCGATCGTGAATGTCGACTTCGCATGGGATAACTCGCGCGAGCCGGTCTTCGTTCGCGCCGGTACGGGCAGCATCAATGAAGGGAATCCGCAGTTCCCGGCGCCGCCGACATGGCAGCTCGTTCGAGACGGACGCTTCGGCCGCGGAGCCGGTATTCCGGACCGCAACGACTTTGGCCCGCGCGCGGGCCTGGCCTACCAGTTGAACTCGAAGACCGTGCTCCGCGCGGGGGGCGGCATCTACTACGTGCGTGATATCGGTAACGCGGTCTTCGACATTGTTCGCAACATTCCGTTCACGATCCGTCAGGCCGAAACCGCCGACACCACGCGCCCGAACCTCACGTGGAACCGTCTGTTCACCGCCACCGGCGCGCCCAGCTTCCTGTTGATCAATCAGTACGGCGAGCGGACCTCTTACGTCACGCAGTGGCAGAGTTCGGTTCAGCGTGAGCTGACCAAGAACATGTCTCTCGAGGTGACCTACATGGGTTCTGCGGGCATCAAGCTGCGCCGCCTCACTTCGTACAACAACCCCGAGCCGCGCCCCGGCAATCCGAACCTGAACCGCCCGTTCCCGAAGTTCAACGGCAGCTTCCAGAACATGAACGCGCCGAGCCACTCGAACTATCACTCGCTGCAGGCGCGCCTGCAACATCGCTTTGCCAACGGCTTCACGCTGCTCGGATCGTACGCCTACTCGAAGTCGATCGACAACGGATCCGGCGTGCGAACCACCGACGGCGACGCGCTCACGCCCTCCGACAACTACAACCTCGCGCACGAGCGCGGACTCTCGGCGTTCGACTTCCGCCAGCGCTTTACCGCGTCGTTTCTTTACGAACTCCCGTTCGGACAGGGACGCAAGATGAGCATCACCAATCCGGTGGGGAATTTCATCTTCGGCGGCTGGCAGTTGGGCGGAATCCTCACCTTCCAGGACGGCTTCCCGAACACCGTCTACTGCGGACCGGGCAACATTCAGAACGGCGGCGGCTACTGCAAGCCCGACGCGGTTTCGGGCGCCAACCCGAACCTGCCGGACGGCCAGCAAACGATCGCGCGATTCTTCAACACCGATGCCTACGTCGATCGCGTGGGTGTGGCGCCCGGCGTCACGCCCACGGTTTTCCGCTACGGCACCGCTGGCCGCAACACCGTGATCGGGCCCGGAATCGCGAGTCTCGACATGTCGATGAACAAATTCTTCCGGTTCCGCGAACATCACGCGGTCGAGTTCCGGGGCGAGTTCTTCAACCTGCCGAACACGCCGATCTTCGGTCAGCCGGGAACGACGGTCCGCACGCCGACGTATGGCGTGATCAGCGGAACGCGCATCGACTCGCGGCAGATCCAGTTGGCTCTGAAGTACAGCTTTTGACGAACACGCGCACAACGGACTCGCTCGGGCGCCTCACCAGCGGCATGTTCCTGAAAGTTTGGCGCCCGCGCCTATGCGGCCGTGCGCTTCTAACTCTAGCGGATCAACGCTGGAGCGAAACCTGCCATGGCCAGGAAGTGGGCCGGACCTCTTCCTGGCCCGCGCGCACTCCGCTCTTGATGGGTAGCGGTGGGTGAATCGCTTGGCCTTTGCGGTCCGGCGACGCGGTGCTGGTCTTGTGAGAGTTCATGGTGTGTTCTCCGATTCGTAGTGGCGGTTGAATCCGCTCATTGGAGGAGGCGACGAATACCGTCGGATCAGATCACCGATTCACGCGATCACCTTGACGAAGCAGCTTCCCGGCCTCGCTCGAAGCGACCATGGTATTCACACTGACCCGGTAGTAGTGGGTGAATCGGGAGCGATTCACCCACTCGGGAAGCGTAGCCGCGCGCCGAGTGGCGAAGAGCTTCTGAAATCCGGCGCGCTCTTCACCAGTCGACGGGTCCCGGCTTGGAACCACGCAGCGCTGACACGGATTGACGCCTTGGATCTCGACGCCGCCGATCTGGAAACGCACCCGTTCCTCGAGGCCAGTGAAGAGCTCGTCCTCACCAAACGCGGGAAGTCCATCGAGCACGAGGTTCGGGCGAAGACGGGCACGCATCTCGGTGCTCGACAAACCGAACCACGAGCCCGTCTCGGCGAGAGTGGCGCGGCTGATGATGGTCGGGCCCGCAGACTCGGTGTCGTCCGGAAATCCGGTCTCGCTGTTTTCGGTGAGCTTGACGGGCACACCCAGTTCGGTGGAGAGCCACGGCTCGCACAACACCAGCGGACCATCGAATGAACTCGCGCCGCGCTCGAGGCGAATCGTGCGTGCCGCGAGGTCGAACCGCGAACGGATCTCTTGAATGGTGCGGCTTCGCTTGCCGTTGACAAACGTGCCGGATTCATCGGCGAGTGCCCACCGCCGGTCGAATTCGAGCGAACCGCCGGCCGTGATACGCGCCTGCTCGACCTGCTGACCATCGAGCGCCTTCACCGGATAGATCCAGATTTCGGCGAGGCACGCGCCGCCGGTCATCGTTTCATAGCGGCTTCCCAGTATTGCGCGCCGAGTTCGGCCAGCCGTGGAACATCGGACTCGAGAAGGTAGCCCTTAGCGGCGAGATCCTTCGCGGCCGCCGTGAACTTGCTCACGTAGTCCTGCTTGCCCGAGTAGCGCTCCTCGATCGAAGGACGCGGGTCCTTGGTTTGAGCGCGTTCGGCCTTGGTGCGTGGCAGCAGGACAGTCGAACCCACCATGCTGTAGATCTCGTCCGGCGAGCCGATCTTCGGTGTCCTCAGATTCCAACCCGTGAAAGTCGCGAGCGGCACCTGGACGATCGGCGCGCGAATGCCCGAGGTCTCGTTGCCGTCCGTATCGACCTGGGCTACGAGTGTCGCGAACGGGTCGCCGAGCATCTCCGGTGGTTCCTTGGTGACGACGCCCTTGGTGCGAAATTCCGCGCCATGGTCTGTGCGATAGGCGCGCTGCGGACGATGGGGCAGTTTCGTCGAAGGGATCTTTGGCCAGTTCACGGCGTTGAAGGCGACAAGTTGATCCTTCGAAACCTGCGGAACCTGCGTCGGCGGCGGTTGCTTTCCGTTGGCGATCCAGTCATTCATCGAGACCAGCAGCGCCCGCATCATCCAGCGATAGTCGTTGCCATTGGCTGTGTTCGCCGCGGTGCCCTTTGACGGCGGGAAGCTTCCGGGGCCGTGTTGCGTGCCCGCGAACATATAGGCTCGGCTGTCCTCGCCGAGCGGGGCGTCCGCCTTGCCGTCGAGCGAAGAGTGGATCAGCGCGGCGGAGCGGCCCCAGTATTCGTACGAACTGTTCGTGTAGAAAACCTTCGGTGCCACCTTGTCCGCGATCGCCCGCTCGAGAATCCCGCCGGTCAGCCCGGTGACGGGATCGTTCTCATCACGATCGGTGAATGGGAAGATGTCGGTCGGGTACATGCAGTTGAAGTGCGGATGTCCGTCGCGAGAAGGTTGCGCGAACCGATGGTTGAAGCTGCCGCGTCCACCGCCCGCCACATGCGCCCACACGCCGTCGAACACTTTCCGGTCTTGCTCGTCGCGATTGAATCCGTAGTAGAGGAACGTTCGCAAAAAGCGCCCGCTCTGCGATGTGCCGAACGCGATCGACCGCTTGATGAAATTTCGCGAATCGCCGAGCACATTGATCGATGCCTTGGGCGCGCCGTACTTCAGATAGGAGATGAAATCGCGAACCGCCGCCGGACCGAGGCCCACGAGCACGGGGTCCTTCGCCTTGTAGACGAGTTCGTAGATCTTGCCAGGCTGGAACCCTGCCGTGATCTCGACATGGGTATTTCCGCGCACCAGCTTCCAAGCCGAGTTGGAAAGGGGAGTGCGCTTGGCATCGCACCGGTCACGCACCGTCATCTGGACTGCTTCGACGACCGGATACGCGATATGGTTCCGATCGCCGAGCGCCATCACCGTTTCGGGCTTGTCGGTGATCATCTCCGCGCGCACGAGTCCCGTGATCGATTGGCCGTTCTCGCTTGCGACGGGCGGATAGACGCGGAGCTTCTCGGGTTGATCGGGCACGTCGAATTGCCAGCCGATCCAAACGAGCGTGTAGCCGCGTTCGAGCAGAAAGCGGTCGCCGAAATCCTTCTCTCCGCGCGGGTCGGCTCCGCCCCCGCCCATGTTGAACATGCCCACCATGCCCTTGTTGCCACGGTTCGACACTTCGAAGAACGCTGTTCCGTTGCCGAGTTTCGGATCGCGGGGCTTGAGCACGTAGATGTCGGCCGAGAACTCGACGAGTCCATCGGCGTTGCGTGGCGCCAGATCGATGTCGGAGATGATCCGATTGGCGGCATTCTTCGGATCCACGGCGTAGTGAGCTTTGGCTACGATCCGCTCGTATGGACCCGCGGATCCGAAGGATGTGTCGCCGAGAACGTCGGATCGTTCAATGACGTGGACGGATGTGACTCCCGCAAATGCGAGCGATGAGGTCAAGAGTACGCCGGTGAGGCTTCGCATGGTTCTCTATCTTAACTCTCCTCGCGATGCCGGCGAGAACGAGCCCGGCGCCGAGCAACGCCGCCGTCGCCGGTTCCGGAGCCTGCTCGATATGAATGCCCTCGAACTTCAATTCGAAGGAATTGATCTGGAACGCGCCACCGGCGCCGGGGGCAGCTACACCGGAGAGCGAAACTTTCATGCGATCCCAGTGACCGGGATGTTCGACCCAGCCGAAATCGGTGGTGTCCGTCAGTTTGTTTCGAGCTGGCGCGGGGTTTGCTTCGATGCCGAGCGTGAAGGCGAAAGGATTGCCATCCACGACATCCGCGCCGTGTCCGGCGGGCGCGCCAGGTGCGAATGTGTGCCAGGCTTTGCCTTTGACCGAAACTTTTGCCCCCACTGGAATGGCCGCGCTTATCTCCGAGAACGTTTCGAATTCCACTTTCCAATAGCCGCTCGGCGACGTCAGCGGGTTGGCGGCGAGAGACGGGATATAGTTGAACCCGCCCAATGCGACTGGTCCGGTGGAACTGATTTTGAGCTTGTATTCGAGCGCGCCATCGGGGTTCCAATCGCAGGTAAGCAGCGGGTTGGCGGCGGTTCCTGCACACCGGATGGGTGCGCCTCGAATGATCGAGCCAGTGGCCAAGACCATGGCCGTGGCCGTGAGTAGTTTTTTCATTTTCTCCTCCGATCGATCCGCGCTGAACGCGGACCTTTGTCTCCGAACGCGACGATCCGGATTCGGAGGGATCAGACGGCGAGCGTTAAATTCGCCTTGGCCTTCAGATCCCAGGAGGAGAATTCGCGCCGCTCGAGCTTGGGGAAGGCCGCCGCCGCAATCATAGCGGCATTATCGGTGGAGAGCGCCGGCGTGGGAAAGTAGACCGGACACCCGATCTGCGCGGCGGCGCTCGCCGCGCGCAAACCCGAGTTGCAGGCGACGCCACCGGAAATGATCACGCTCTCGGCTCCGATTTCGATCGCTGCGTCGCGCACCCGCTTCAGCAATTCTCGAATGACGGTGTGCTGGAACGACGCCACGAGATCGCGTGTGGATTGCGGTGTGGCGGAGACGATCTCGTCGAACGATGGCGTCGGGTTGGCTGCGTAGATCTCGCGACGGCCGGCGATCTCGCGCTCCATACCGGCATGCTCGACATGACGCAGCACCGCGGTCTTGAGTCCGCTGAAACTGAAGTCGAGCGGGTTGCCTTTCATCTTGGCGAGTGTGAACGGGACACCCTTCGGATCGCCGAGCGGCGCGAGCTTGTCGATGATGGGTCCACCCGGATAGCCGTATCCGAGCAGCTTCGCCACCTTGTCGAATGCCTCGCCCGCCGCGTCATCTCGCGTCCTCCCGAGCAGGCGATACGTCATTCTCTCGGATACTTCGAACAGATGGGTGTGACCGCCGCTCGCGACCAGCGCCAGTGCCGGGAACGAAACCGGATTGCCTTCCTGCCGGGCCTCCATGATCACCGCGTGAATGTGTCCCTCGATGTGATTCACTCCGATGAGCGGCAGGCCGTGGGTGAAGCAGATCGATTTTGCGTAGGTGAGCCCGACCAGCAGCGATCCGACGAGTCCTGGCCCTTCGGTTGCGGCAACCGCGGCGAGATCGCGCCATCCGCACTGGGCGTGTGCCATCGCTTCACGAATTACGGGAACGATCGCGCGCAAATGTTCGCGTGACGCCAACTCGGGAACAACACCGCCGTACTTGCCGTGCGTGATCAACTGCGAGGCGACCACCGAAGAGAGGACCTGCAGTCCGTCCTTCACGACCGATGCGGCGGTTTCGTCGCAAGAACTTTCGATACCGAGTACGAGCAAACTGGTATTCTAACGCGTTGGATGCAGCTCTCCGACTTCGACTTTGAACTGCCGCCGGAGCGCATCGCGCAGGAGCCGCTGGCCGATCGCGCGGGATCGAGGATGCTGGTGGTCGACCGGCGCGCGGGCACATGGTCGGACCGGATGTTCCGCGATTTGCCATCGTTGCTTGGTCCCGGGGATTGTCTCGTGTTGAACGACACGCGAGTGTTTCCGGCGCGGTTGTTCGGGCACCGGCGCGGATTCACCGGGCACGTCGAAGTGTTCCTGGTGAAGCCGGTTTCCGAGGATCGTCTCACGTGGCTGACGCTGGCTCGTCCCGGGCGAAAGCTGCGGTCGGGCGAGTGGATCGACTTCGGCTCGGAACTGACCGCGGAGATTCTGGGCCGGAACGAACACGGAGAACGGATTGTGCGGTTCGAGTGCAAGGGCGAACTCGACGAGGCGCTCGAGCGGCTCGGTCATGTTCCCCTGCCTCCCTATATCCGCCGCGAGGACCGAGCGAATGACCGCGAGCGCTACCAAACGGTCTACGCGCGCGAGCGAGGGTCGGTTGCCGCGCCGACCGCGGGACTCCACTTCACGCCAGAAGTTCTCGACGCCTGTGACCGGGTTGGCGCCGAACGTGCGTACGTCACGCTGCACGTCGGGCTCGGCACCTTTCAGCCGCTACCGAGCGAGAATTTGGCGGAAGTCGAACTGCATTCCGAGTGGTTCCGGGTGAGCGAGGAAACCGCGCGAAAAGTGAAAGCCGCTCGCCGCGTCATCTGCGTTGGCACCACATCGATCCGCACGATCGAAACAACCGGCGGCGAGGCGGGCTCGGGCGAAACCTCGCTCTTCATCTCCCCTGGATTTCGATTCCGCGCGGCGGGAGGTCTGTTGACGAACTTCCACTTGCCGAAGTCGAGCCTGATGGTGCTCGTGGCCGCTTTCGCCGGACGCGAGTTGATCCTCGACGCTTACCGGCATGCGGTGAAGAGCGAGTATCGCTTCTACTCTTACGGCGACTGCATGCTTATCATATGAGAATGAAATCGCATCAGGATGTGATCGCGTACCTCGATTCCGCGCCGGAGGAACAGAAGGCGCTCCTGAAGTGGCTGCGGACCGAGATCCGTCGCGCGCTCCCCGATTCCGAGGAGTCGTTCGAGTCGAAGATGCCCGTCTACAAGCGGGCTGGAGCTTGGACGGCCGGATTCGCTTCGCGCAAGAAGGGCGTCATGTTCTACGTCATGGATTCGAAGCTGCTCGACGGCTTCGCGGAGAGGCTCGGCAAGCGGCGGTCCGGCAACTCTTGTATCGAGATGCGTGATGACATGAAGGACCTTGCCAAGGAGATCCTCGCGGCGGTCAAGACACCTCGGGGTTGACGCGGCCGTTCGCGTACCGGACAGCAGGTAGCTCGCTCCGCCCGGAACAAACGGTGCGTGCAAGGTGTCCAGGAGATTGTGGCCCGGAAGATGCTGGCGTCCACATGGTTCGCGCCGATGTTCGCACTGGCGCAAACCCTGCGTCACGTTAGCATGTTGGCGCACGGGTATTGGATCGCCAACCAATCCGCAAAGAACTTCGACGCCTGGGAGTTCATTCGCCGCGATCTGTCGCGGCCCCTCTTCGAGCCGTTCGACTTTTGCGGAGCCTGGACGCACCATGATTTTGGGCAGGCCGCCGTCATTAGCCTTGATCTACCGGTTTACCTTATCGTCACGATTCTTCACAGCGCCCTCACCGGTCAAGCAAGCTGCGTTGACGCCCTTACCACTCCTCGCGGGCACGTCGTTACGGCTACTCTCGCCTTTCCGATATGGTTTCTGGCCGGACTCGGTCTTCGCCGGTTTGGGCTCGAGGCGTGGCGCAGCCCTGCAAGATCAGCAGTTCTTCGCCGTGCTCTCTCCTTCCTGCTTCCGTTCGGGGCTCTCGGTTGCTTGTTGTTGGTTCTCGGCGCAGTCGCGGCGCCAGTCGCGGCGCCAGTCGCGGGGCCCGTCTGTCTCTTCGTCTCCTCGGTCTGGGGTTTTGGCTCTCCTGGGCGGGAGCGCTGGCCGCGGAACGCCTTCGTGTGTGGCCGTTCGACAAGCTGAAGGAAGCGAGCTCAATCTGACGCTCCTTGCCCGTGCCCGGTGTTTTTCCCTGGCCAGCACAGCGCTCGATGTTCCTTGACAACAACGCCGCCTACTTTCCAATTGAACGGGAGCCCATGGGGACTTCGAATCGATCCTGGGAACAAAACGCTGATCCGGAGTGTCTAACGATTCTGGCGCCAGCCGCCTTGTTGCCCGCATGATCAAGACCAAATTACCCGCCAGCGGGACGGTTGCCGCCATTCTGTTCAGCCGGATACTGTTGTTCGCTCAACAGCCTGATGTTGCGCCAATAGCAGTGACGCACGTTTCGGTGATCGATCCAGCGCGGCCAGCGATCCAGCGCGATGTGACCGTCCAGATCGTATCGGGCAGAATTCAGACCATCTCGCCGTCGAATGACTTCAAGATCCCCTCGGGAACTCAGGTTCTGGACGGGTCTGGCAAGTACATGATTCCGGGCCTGTGGGACATGCACGTTCACACCACGAATCCGAAGCGCGAGTTCCCGATGTTCATCGCGAACGGTGTGTTGGGCGTCCGAAACATGCACGGTCGAATGGAAAGAGTCTTTCCGTGGCGCGACCAACTGGCCAATGGAACCTTGGTGGGACCGCGGTTACTCTTGGCGGGAGCCTTGGTGGACGGCCCGGCTACCACCTCGCGCTCCGCGATCGTCGTGCGTGACGCGCTTGAGGCACGCGCGGCCGTGGGCCGGTTGAAAGCGGCAGGCGCCGATTTCGTCAAGGCATACGACGGCCTCTCGCGCGAATCATACTTTGCGCTGGCCGCTGAAGCGAAGCGGCTGGGCATGCCGGTCGCGGGACACGTGCCGTGGGATGTCCGGATTTCTGAGGCATTGAGGGCGGGACAGAGGAGCCTGGAACACGGCGCCGCGCTAGAAGGCGGCTCGGCGGCGGAAGCGGAAGTCGCGGCGGCTCGCGCGGTGCCGAGAGCCATCGAGGAGGCGATGCGGACAAACAAGAACTTTCCGGCTGTGATGGAGACAATCGCGAGAGCCGGCACTCAGATCTTGGATCACCACAACGACGCTCTCGCTCGCGCCGAGTATGGGGAATTTGTTCGAACTGGAACTTCCCTCACGCCTACGCTCGTGACCCTGCGCTCGGTCACGTTCATCGACGACTTGGTGAAGCAGCCGGATCCGCTCGTGCGCTTCAGCCCGAAATGGGAACAGGACGCATGGAAGCCCGAGCGCGGGATTGTCACGGCGAATCGTACGCCAGCCTACATCGCTTACCGCAAACGCGAATACGCGGCCATCGAACGGGCCCTGGTGTTGGCCAGACAGGTTGGCGTTTCCATTCTGGCGGGTACCGACATCGGTTCGGCGTATACCCACGCGGGCTTCAGCCTTCATGACGAACTCGAGTGGCTCGTGAGGGCTGGTCTCACGCCACGCGAAGCCCTGCAATGCGCAACGACCGCTGCAGCGGCGTTCTTGCGTTTCGACCGAGGGATCGGAACGATCAAACCCGGGTCCGTGGCGAGCTTGGTACTGCTGAACGCCAACCCCCTGGACGACATCGGGAACGTGAGAAAGATCCACGCGGTGATTCACAACGGCTCCGTGCTATCACGAAAGAAACTCGACTCTCTCCTCGACGAAGCCGCGGCGGAAGCGGCGGCGGGCAGATGAGCGGTACCGGACGGTCTACGCGCGTGAGCGACGCTCGGTAGCCGCGCCGACCGCCGGACTCCACTTCACGCCGGAGGTTCTCGAAGCCTGTGACCGGGCTGGCGTCGAGCGGGCGTATGTCACGATGCACGTCGGGCTCGGACCTTTCAGCCGCTCCCGAACGAGAACCTGGCGGAGGTCGAACTGCACTCCGAGTGGTTCCGGGTGAGTGAGGAAACGGCTCAAACCGTGAAGTCCTCTTGCCGCGTCATTTGCGTCGGCACCACATCGATCCGCACGATCGAACCACCGACGGCGGGGCGGGCTCGAGCGAAACCTCCCTCTCATCTCACCTGGGTTCGATTCCGCGCGGCGGGAGGTCTGTTGACGAACTTCCACTTGCCGAAGTCGAG
>CADECY010000096.1:25443-36674 GCA_902825945.1 uncultured Acidobacteriota bacterium | reverse complement strand
TTGCCCTTGAAGATGTCGATGATGCTGCCCGGATTCCCCTTGCGGATCGCGTCGGTCAGACCCTCCGATATCGAGCGGACCTTCATCTGAGCGATTCGTTCGGCATCGGGAACCAGCAAGGGCTTACCCACGGTGCCCGAGATCAGCGCGGGCATGACCAGACGGCCGCGCTCGTCCATGACTGCGGACGTCAGGATGCCGCCGATGCGATTCCCGCCGGCACGATCGGCGAGATCCTTGGCGAATACCGCAAGGGCGCGCATCTTGATCGACTGATCGCGGAGATTGATACTGCCCGACGCGGTGAGCTGCGGTCCCCCGGAAAGTTGCAGCATGAGGTCCTGCGTCGTCCCGAGTCCGTCTTTCAAGGTCATCGAACCTTCGAGCGCAGCGATGTCGGTCGAGACCGCGCTGGCTCCCTGAAGCGGGCTGAGAAACTTGCCGAGCTTCGAAAGTTCACCGAGCAGATCGGAGCCAGCGATCTTTCCCGAGGCCATCTTGAACGAGACCTTGCCGTTGAGCGTCTTGGCGATCTCATCTCCTTCGCCAGCGAAGAACTCGATCTCGGCCTGTCCACCCATCGCGCCAGTGATGATCCCGCGAAGCGCGGTAGTGGCGGTCATTAGGCGATTCGCATCGACATTTTCGAGCTTGGTCTTCACGTTGTACTTTGGACGTGCGCTCGACAGGTCGATCACGATCGAGCCCGACTGGCGTCCGCCGTAGATTTCAGCGGTCAGCGGATCGAGCCGAACGATGCCCTTGTCGAGCGAGCAGTTCGCGCGCACCTTGTCGAGCACCAGCGATCCGTTGACGAGACTGCCGATCTCGATACGGCCGGTTCCCGTCACGCGTTCGATCGGAGCCTTGGAGGTGCCTTTCGAGGCGGGCTTAGCAGGCGGTCCAGCGAGGTCGGCGACATCGATCTTGTCCACCGAAAGCGCAAGGTCGACACGCGGCGCCCGGAATCCGTTGAGCGAGACTGCGCCCCGGAAGTTCGACGTTCCCAGTGAGCCCGTGACATCGGATAGGCTCACGGAATCAGCGCCGAACTTCAGTTGCGAACTCGCGACACGCAGCGGCTTCGAAAGCGACGGAACCTGAAGTTGGGCGTTGCGAATCGAGCCGGATCCGGAATAAACAAGTGAGCCCTTCACCGGTCCACGCGCTCGAACATCGAGCGATACTTGTCCGGTTCCGCCGATGTCTTCGGGCGCGCCGAACGCCTTGCCGATACGCAGCAATTCCTCGAGGCTCGCATCGCGCGCTGCAATACTCGAGTCGAGGTTGCCGGAATCGTTCGCATAACCGCTGAGGGTGAATCCGGCCTGCACGCTCGTCGCGCCGGTCTGAACGGTGAAGTCGTTCGCGCGAATCGCTTCTGGCGTGAGCGCGAGCCGGATCGCCGGAACCCGCACGGGATCCTTCCAGCCGCTTGCTGTAACGACAAGGCCGGACAGGTCCACCGAGCCGTTCAGCGCATACTTGTCGCTCGGGCCTTCCGCGAGGATGTGCGCTTCCGCGTGGCCCTCCACTTCGACTCCCTTGCCGAAGCCCATGCCCGCCATCGAACCGAGTCTTGCGAGTTCCGCGATGGGAGACCGCGCCATGTCGATCCTTACGCGAATGTCTTGCTTGGCGGGCACCTTTCCGGACGCGTTGAGAGCCACGCTCCCGATTTTCGCCTCAAACGATTCGATCGCGAGCACCTCTTCACTGTTGCGAATGTTGTATCGAAGGCTTACCGGAGCACCGAGATCCCGCTGACCCGCACGGATGCCGGCGACATCAAGGCCGCCCTGCAATTCGACGCTGCCTTTGCCGCTGCGAAACGTGGTCTGGCCCGTCGCCGATCCGTCGAGCCCGCCCGGAAGTTCGGCCGTCAGGAACTTCGCCAGCGAAGCGAGCGACGCCTGTTCGAGCGTCAGCTTGCCATCGAATCCGCCGCCACCCGCGATACCGGTTCCGTCGAGTTGCACCTTTTGGCTTCCGGCGCCCGGCAATTTCAGCGACGCCGTCAAGCGGAAGGGCTTCGAGGAGCCGTAGCCACTCAACTCGATGTTGATGTGCTGATAAACCGCACGCGGGCTCTTTCGTTGCAAATCGGTGATCGCGACCTCACCGTCTTCCATCTCGAGCTTGCCGATCGTCAGAGGCTGGCTGCCATCGCGGGAACCGCCGCTCGCTCCGAGGGCCGTGTAGTTCCACACGCCCTCGGCGTTGCGGAACAGCTCGATCGACGGTTGTTCCACCCGCAGCGACTGCACTTGAACTTGTCCGCGCAGCAAAGCAAACAACGCGACGCGCAATTGGAAGCGCTTCGCTTTCGCGAGTGGATCATTCGAGAATCCAGGTGCATCGGGCACCGAGACATTCGCCAGCGAAACCGAAGGTGGGATGATACCGAGACCGAGTCCATCGAACGTCACTTTACGCCCGAGCCGTGTTTCGAGTTCCGCGCGCACCTGCGCCCGAAACTCCTCCGTGTTCAGAATCCGCGGAAGAACCATCGCAGCGCCCCCGGCTAGCGCCACCAGAGCACCAACAGCAATCGCGAGCTTGCGCATCAGGCCGCGCCTCCGAGACGTTGCGATCCGGACGCGATGACACTGATTCTGGTGCCTGGCAGCAGGATTCCCGAAAGGTTCAACGGGTCCGCGTTCGGCACTTCGATCTCCACTTCTTCGTTGGCTCGCCGCATCGATCGCATGAGGTCCACCGCTTCCGGGCGCGCGAATTGCTCGCCGCCGAACCCGTCGACGAATCGTCCGCCGCGAATCTCGCCTTGCGCTTCCAGGCGGCGCAGTTGCGGCAACAAGTCGCGCCATGGTGGCGCGTTCGACTCGCGCGCGAGCAGATCGCGGAAGATCACGCCCCACCGCAAGAGTAGTTGACGCGCGAACGAATCCGCGCGTTTCTCCCCCGTGGGCTGCTCACCGCGATATCGCACCAACGCCCATCTCCCCGCCGCGTGACGGGGCCGCGCCATCCTCCCTCGGCCTTCGCCCCGCCGGCGTTTCGGATCGACGAGCGAGCGAAGGTTCTCGAATCCGTCGGCGGTAACGAGTCCCGCTGCGACGAGTTCCCACAACGCGTCTTCGACTTCAGTCGCCAAACGATGCGCACCGGTCGTGAGGTCCTGGAAGAACGCCGCGCCATGCTCCCGCAATTCGCGAATCACGTCTTGCGCGGCATGCGAGAGATCGTCGGCCTCCGGCGCCGCCGGATCCATCAGCCAGATCGCATCGGATCGCTGGAAGAGCGAAACCGGCGCGATGCGGCTCGCACGGACTTTGCCCTCGGGTCTCGTCAGCCGGGCCCACATGACTTCGCCGCTCAAACAAAGATCGTCGAGCAGGTCAGGGGAGTACTGTGCGATTCGGCGCGGCAGGATTTGCGATTCCCATGCCGCGGCCGGAATCTCGTAGCCCTGCAGTTGCCGCACGATCTGCAAGAGCCCCTCCACGCCGTGCAACTGGCTGCCGGGCGTAAGGTGATGCCAACGGCCAAGGAAACGATAGAACTGCAGCGGCGACAGCGGCTCGATCTCGCGGCGCAGCTTGCCGAGAGTAGCGCGATGGATCCTCGCAAGAATCCGCCGGTGGCACCATTCGGTGTCTGTCGCGTTCGGGCGATACCGGCCCTGCAGAATCTGCCCTTCGGCTTCGAGATGCGCGAGCGCGATTTCGACATCTGCGCGGCCGAGCCCGGTCCGCTCCGCGAGTGTCTCGGCGGTGATTGGACCGCTGCAGTCCATCCAGCCCCGAATGATCTCCTTCGGATTGTCGATACGATCGAGCCGCTCGGTGGCCACCCAACGCCCGCCATGGACGCTCGCACGTCCCGCGGCGCGGAGTTCGTCGAACCAATGCGCCCATTCGGCGACGGGTGGAAGCACGATCAGCGACAGCAGCGCATCGTGCAGTTCGTCCGCATCGCGTGGTTCTGGCCATACTTCTCGCGCCACCTGCTCGATGATTGCGGCGTCGAGGATTCCCGCTTCGCCGGAATCGCCGCGTAGTGTGCGCCGCATCATCACCGCGCGCGTGCGCCGCTCCTCGAGTGGAGCATCATCGAGAAACGCGTACGGATTCGCGTTCAAGATCTCGTGCGAGAACGGCGAGGCCTCCGCAGTATCGATCGCGATCGCGCGCACGGTTCCAGTCTCGATGCCCTTCAGCAGCGCCACGAGGCCGTCGACATCCATCGCTTCGCGCAGGCAGTTGCCGATCGTTTCGCGTACGAGCGGATGATCGGGAATTTCGGGCGGACCGGCGAGGTTCTCCGGGCACGCGATCTGATCCGGGAAGACCGCCGCGAGCAGATCGTCGGATCGAATCCGTTGAATCGGCGCGGGCACACGGCGTCCGCTGGCGAATCGCAAGACCTGCAGCGCGCGCGTCGCGTTCCATCTCCAGCGCGATCCGAACATCGGCGCAGCCAGCAGTGCCTGCGTGAGCACCTCTTCGGCCGTCGCGCTCTTGAGTAGATCGAAAACGAGGTCGAGCGGGAACGAGTGTTGCTCTCCGAGCGAGATGACGAGCCCGTTGTCGGTGGCGGCGGCTTGCAACTCGAAGTTGAACGTGCGGCAGAAACGCTTGCGGAGAGCCAATCCCCAGGCCCGCGTCACGCGCGCGCCGAAGGGCGCATGGAGCACCAACTGCTGTCCGCCGCCCTCGTCGAAGAAGCGCTCGGCGACAACGGTGCTCGAAGAGGGCAGGGCGCCGAGAGCAGCCGTCGCGGCGCGGACGTATTCGACGGATCGACGGGCACCCGCGGCATCGAGTCCGCACTCCGCGGTCAGGAATTCCGCGGCACCGTCGTCGAGCAGCCGTTCGCGAATCACTGCGACTTCGTCCGAAAGTTCACCCGAACGTCCGGGCGCTTCACCCAGCCAGAAGGGCACCGAAGGAGGAGCACCGCCGGCGTCGACCACACGAACCCGGCCGGGCTCGACGCGGCGGATCTTCCACGAATGAGTGCCGAGCAGGAAAATGTCGCCCGCCATGCTCTCGATCGCGAAGTCCTCATCGAGCGTGCCGACGTTTCGATTGTCGGGCTCTGCGACCACGGCGAATTGGCCGGTCTCCGGAATCGCACCGCCCGACGTAATCGCGGTAAGGCGCGCATTGCGGCGGCCCTTCACGTTTCCGTTCACCTGATCCCGATGCAGGTAGGCGCCGCCGCGCCCTCGCTTGGTCACGATCCCATCGGAGAGCATCGTGATCACCTCGTCGAACTCCGCGCGCTGGAGGTTCCGGTAAGGGTAAGCCGTGCGAACCAGAGCGAACAAGTCGTCCTCGCGCCACGTGCCGCAGCCACACTCGGCGACGATCTGCTGCGCGAGAATGTCGAGCGCGTTCTCGGGGATCATGGTCCGCTCGATCGCGCCGCGGCGAATCCCGTGCACCAGCGCCGCACACTCGACCAGTTCGTCTCGAGTGAGCGGAAGGATACGCCCCTTGGGCTTCGCGCCCACCCAATGGCCCGCGCGGCCGATACGTTGCAGCGCGACGGAGAACGATCGCGGCGAGCCCACGAGGCACACCAGATCCACCGTCCCGATGTCGATTCCGAGCTCGAGCGACGCCGTCGCCACAACCGCGCGCAGTTCTCCCGCCTTCAGCTTCGCCTCCGCTTCGAGACGCAACGGACGCGACAGGCTTCCATGATGCGGCAGCACGCAGTTCGGACCCAAGCGCTCTGCAAGCGCGTGCGAGACGCGTTCCGCGAGCCGTCGCGTATTGACGAAAACGAGCGTCGTTCGATGTTCTCGAATATGCGCGGCGATCCGGTCATAGGTCTCCGCCCACATCTCGTTCGACGCCACTGCGCTCAACTCGTCATTCGGTGACTCCACGGCGAGATCGATATCGCGGCGATAACCCACATTGACGATGTGCGTCGCGGATCCGAGGAATCGCCCCACCTCTTCCACCGGGTGCACGGTGGCCGACAGTCCGACACGCTGCGCGCGACCGGCCAGAGCATCCAGGCGCGCGAGCGACAACGCGAGGTGCGAGCCGCGCTTGTCATCGGCCAGCGCGTGAATCTCGTCGACGATGACGAATTTCGCTGTGCGCAGCATCCTCCGCCCGCCCTCGGCGGTCAGCAGGATGAAGAGCGACTCTGGCGTGGTGACGAGGATGTGTGGCGGCTTCTTGCCCATCTTCGTCCGCTCGGCGATCGGGGTGTCGCCAGTTCGAACGGCGGTTCTGATCTCGGCGAACTCGATGCCTTTCGATCGGGCGAGCGCGGCAATCTCGGCTAGCGGAAGTTCGAGATTGCGGTGCACGTCATTACTCAGCGCCTTGAGCGGAGAGATGTAGACGCAGTGCGTTTCATCGCTGAGCGAACCGGTGCGGGCACGGCGCACCAATTGGTCAATGGCGACCAGGAACGCGGCAAGCGTTTTGCCCGATCCGGTTGGCGCGGTGATGAGCACGTCGCGGCCCTTGGCGATCTCGGGCCAGCCCTGTTTCTGCGGCGCGGTGGACTCACCGAAGCGGGTCCGGAACCATTCAACGACCAATGGATCGAACACTCCTCCAGCTTATCCGAGTTCCCGGTGAGCGTTACTTTCAGGAATGATGCCGGCGAACGTCACGCCGGTTGTCGAGGCCGGCGAGTTGAGCATCAGGGCTACGAGCGCCTGCTCGGACGGACCTACGCGGCCGGATCGTCCGGCAAGTACGCCGGTGGCCAATCGTGGCGGGCCGGCAACTTCCGCTTCGGTTCGCATGAAGGCCGGTGAGGTAGCGTTCACTGGCGCGCGCCGAGTCAGCAGTCCGCCGCCCGCATGGGCGTACTCGTACCCGGCTCGTGCCCGCAGAGGAACCGAGCGAGGCATGGTCATCCAGGAATGGCGGAATCGTTGCCGCGCAGCCCGCTAGCCCCCCAAATAGCACCGCCAACAGAGCCACCTCCGAAGGCACGGAGGGCGGGACGCGCGGTGAATTAGATCGAATACCGCCTTCGGGAACCCGGTACCAGAATCAATCGCTCCTGCCGTGAAACCCGGAGTCGAGCGACCGCGTCAGCCATGCCAGCGAGGCGCACATGAACAAGATACTGGCGGCGGGAATGATGGCAGTAGCCGGCGCATCCGCGCAACACGCGGGACTGACGCTCTCGGAGAGAATCCTGGAGATCAGGCGAGATGTCGTTCCACCGGAAAACTGGCTGGACTATCGCGCGGCTTTAGCAGGCGCCGCCGCCACGTGCGAGACCAACGGGTGTGAGAAGCCTTACCTCATGCTTACCGCCATCACCGGCGAGCCCGAGGCTTGGCGCATCGTCACCTGGGAGCGATTCAGCGTCATGGAGAAGGGCACACAGCGCTATCGAGGGCCTCGCCCGAATGGGGCATCCGTTCGCCTTTCCGAAACTTCCACGTCCGTGCTCGCGGTATATCGTGAGGATCTCAGCGGACCTCCCGCCGTCAGCCTCCCGAGCATGCGCTATTTCTCGATCTCGATCGTCGAGGCGCGGCCCGGCAAGACCAGCGATTATGAAGAGGTTCGGCGCATGATCCGCGCGGCGCGGCTCCGCAATGGCGCCAAGGATCACAACTTCGTCTATCAGGCCGTCTCGGGCATGCGCGACGGGACCTTTCTGATCGTCACACCGATGCGCGATCTTCGTGAGGCCGAGGAGATCAAACCGCTCCTCGGCCAGCCGTACGACTATGCGATGCCCGAAATGGATCGTGGACGCCTGCGGACCCTCATCGGTGCATCCGTGCGGAACTCGCAAAGCAAGCTCTTCTTGGTCAGTCCGGAGTTGAGCTATGCACCTCCGGAATGGCGAGAGACGGACGGCGAATTCTGGAGAGTCTCGCGATAGGATTCTCGCGCACGATTTTCGGGAACATCAGGCCCGTGCGCGGCGTACTTCCGTACAAGATGACCCATCCTCCGCGCGATCGTGACGAAAGCCCATACATCGAAGGGCTGATCGAGTTCATCTTCGACAGCGCGGAACTGGTTTGGGATCTCGCCTCGGACGGCTTCTCGATCCTCGATCTGTTCTGAGGGCGCCTCGCGCCGCCCGCGACCCACACGTTTTGTGACAACATCGACAGAGCGAGCGGACCCTTCCGCTCCGCATCGAAAATCGCAGGAGAACCCATTGAGCGTTTTTTCAGGAATGATGCCGGCCATCGTGACGCCGGTTGGCGACGACGGCGAGTTGAACACGAAGAGTTTCGAGCACCTGCTCGAGCGGACCTATGCCGCCGGATCGTCCGGTATGTACGTCGGCGGGCAGACCGGTGAAGGTCCGCAGCTTCCGGCTTCGGTGCGCGAAAGGGCCGCCGAAGTCGCAATCGCCAACAGCCCCAAGGGACGCAGCGTGATCGTACACGCCGGAGCGGGCAGCACCGCCGAAGCGGTGCGGTTGATCCGGCATGCCTCGAAAGCGGGCGCCCACGGTGTAAGCAGCCTTCCGCCCGGATCGGCGTACTCGTACGCGGAAGTCCGCGCATACTATGAAGCGCTTGCCGGCGCATCCTCGGTCCCGCTGCTCGTCTACTACTTTCCCGCCGTTTCGGCTGCGATCCAGACGGTCGAACACGTCCTCGATCTCTGCTCGATTCCCAACGTCGTCGGGCTCAAGTTCACCGACTTCGATCTCTACCGGCTCTCGCTCATTCAACGCGCGGGCCACACGATCCTCAATGGGCGCGACGAAGTAGCAGCGGCGGGAATCCTCATGGGCGCGCACGGCGGCATCGGGAGCTTCTACAATCTCGTTCCCGAACTCTTCGTCAAGGTCTACGACGACGCACAGGCGGGCAACTGGGCCAGCGCGCGGGCGACCCAGGACAAGATCAATGACCTCATTCGCGCCGTGCTCGCGTTCCCCGCGATGGGCGCGATCAAGAAGCTCCTGACGTGGTCCGGCATCGATTGTGGATATCCGGTCTTGCCGCGCCGAGCGCTGACACCGGATGAAGAGACCGGACTGCGAAAAGCCGTGGAGAAGGCAGGATTCGACCCCGGCGGATTTCTGCGCTCGTAGCTCTAACGGCGCGGCTCGGGCCAACGCAGGTGACGATGCAAAAAGCGGAACGCAGCCTCTCCGTGAATCGTGTGGGGACCATCGAACAGATCGATCTCCACGCGATCACCGATCCCGGCCTGATCGTAGTGAAGCCGCACCTTTCCGAATTGGCTCATCACCCACTCGATGGGCTGCCCGGCGTCGCGGTGGCCAGCCTCCACCAGAAAGGGTCGAGGCGCGATTAGCATCGCCAACTCGGCGTGGTCGGCAACATGGCCCATGTTCCACTCTGGCGTCTCGTACTCAGGCGTGAAGATGTAGCCCGGCTTCTCTTCATTCGTGACAAGCGAGCGAGTCCACTCGGTGAAATCGCCCGAGCAGATCGAAAGTGCGTATCCGGCGGCCAGCGGCGGAATTCGCATTGCTGTCTTGCCGCCGTAGGAGAGTCCGTAGAATCCGATGCGTTGCGGGTCCACGAACGCGAGAGTCGAGAGCCAGCGAAGGGTCTGCTGATGCTGCGCGACGATGAAGCTGAACAGCGATAGCTTCAACGGATTCGCCTTCCGCTGAATCGCGCGGAACCGGCCCTCGCCGCGATACGGGTTCTGGGGCGCGTAGACGATGAATCCACGGTGGACGAGTTGCTCGCTGAAGGCCTTGTAGGAGGCGTAGGCGCGAGGTTCCCGCGTGATCGTATCCATCGCCGTGGCTTCGAGTCCGTGTTGGCACACCACGACGGGACGCTTCTCGCCGGGGCGAAGATCGCGCGGCAGCAGCAGTATCCCCGACGCGATCACGCCGTCGAAGACATCGAGCATTACTTCATAGCCCGTGTATCCGGGCGTATCGAGCACCAGACGCGACCGGGGCGACGGCGCGATCGCCGGCGTGGGCAGGCGGCCGATTAGCTCGTCATGGACATAGGCGCGCATCTGGTCGCGATCAGCGTTCCGCCACTTCCCCTCGCGCACTTGGTGGCTCCTATGCATCAGCCCCTGCACGTGAGCCTGGAGTTCGTTGAAGAGACGCCTCTCCCGCTGGTCAATATCCGGCAGGCGCGTAGGCCGCGCTGGCGTTGATTCTCGCAGTGAAACATCCAGCGCGGCGGCAAACGCACGGATCGCTGGCTCGGTACCCGCCGGGCCGTGACCATTCGCTCCGCTCACGTGGATCTGAATCTCGCCGCCGCGGCCGGACTTTCGATAGTATGCCGCGCCCTTCTCGAACTCAGCGCGAACGGCGTCGAGCGGACCAGCGGAAAGAACGCCGGGAGCCGCGGATGCACGCCGGCCGGAGCGAACCGCTGGAGGTCCGCCGATCTCGATTCCACCGGAGGCCTCGATCACCAGCCGTCTCGGCGTGACCAATCCGGCGAGTTCCGCGTCACCGAACTCCGTGAGCAGGCCCCAGACGTTGCGGTAGAGCGGCTCTCGCCACACCTCCTCGCGCTCCCGATAGTACCCGCTCACGAGCGTCGACCGAATCCTCGAATCGAGCGCCGAGGCGTAAAGCGCCAGCAGTCCGCCTTCGCCCACGCCAGCGACACCGATGGGCAACGCCGGTTTCGCGAACTCCTCGAGAAGGTCCACCGCCGCGAGGACTCGCTGCACTTCGTACCCGATCACGTGGCGGCCCATCTGGAAGGCTTGGCGATAGAGGAACTCGCGATGCGGTTGATTCGTGAATGCGACGAGCGGATGGCCGGACCACTCGTCGCGCCGGCTGACGAGCGCTGGGATCACGACGAGCACGCCGGATGCCGCCAGCCGGTTGACGAACTGGATCTGAACGGGTCCGCCCGGAGTGAGCCCGCTGAACATCTCCGGTGTCCAGTCCGCATCCGGAATCGCCACAGCGGCCGCTCGAATCCGCTCCGGCTTCAGCAGCAATCCCTCAGCGGTGACGCCATCGAGCACCTGCCAGCGCACCGCATGTACGGTTGAACTGCTTGCTTCGCGCCGCGATGGATGAGCTGTCGAGCGAACTGATCAACTCGAAGCGATAGTGATTCGGATGGATCGCAGTGAGCCTCGGATCGGAAGCGCCGATCCACTCGCGGAAACGCTCGCGATTCGCCAGGACACCCCGCCGCGCCTCGCGGGCGGAAGCGATCGCGCGCAGGCAATAGCGATCGATGCCCGCCACCATCACCTCGTCGAGCGGTTCCCGCACGGTGAGCGGCGCGGTGCCCGGCAATACCGCATCCGCCGCGACAGCCGGACGCATCG
>CADECY010000096.1:0-25343 GCA_902825945.1 uncultured Acidobacteriota bacterium | reverse complement strand
GCCGATCAGTCCGCCGCCGAGCGCGCCCATCGCACCACCGATCGCGAGACTGCCTGCGTGGATTCCGCTCGCGATGCCTTTGCGCTCTGTTCCGAACGCCATCGTACCGTAGTAGATGCTCGCGAGGTAGTTGTAGCCGAGCATCAAGGCCATAAGGATGAGACCGGCGGTCAAGAGCGGAATTGAAGAGGCGAAACCGAGCACGGCCAAGCCCGCCATCGCGACGACCTGGGAGGCAATCGCCGTCCACAAGCGATAGCGCAAGAAGACGAAGCGGTACATCACGAAGTACGTAGCAACGACGGCGAGTCGATTGGCGGCGAGCATCGCGCCGTGAACGGGCGGCCGGATTCCGGACTCGTGCGCGAGGTAGGAAACACATGCGTGACCAGACAGAACGAAAGCGCGCCCGCGCCAGGCGTCCCGCGCGAAGACTCAGGTGGCCACCTAGCCGGCAGGAGCGCGATGGTTTCCGCCATCGGCGCCGTCGCCATGAGCAGCGGCAGTTCAGGCCGGATCTGATAGAGCCACCCGGAGGCAAGTTGCGATGCAATGACGCCTCCGTTTCGCGCAATGCAAGACAGGAAGAGGCGCCCGGCGCCGCCAGCCTGGTTGATGCCGCCGAATCCATGAGCGAATTCGATCGTGACCGTGATGCACTTGACCGGCGTGCGATTCTCCTCGATCACACGTCCGCGCAGGGACGCGGGTGCCACGAAGTCGAGCGCCGCTTCCCTCCTAGCGCCCGCGTTGGAGACCCAGACGGGCCGCTGCGTCCGGCGCGAGGAGATCCATCCTTCTTTCCGGCCCACCACGATGTAGCGGCCGGGCGGAAGTCCGATGAGCAGGAATCGTCCATTCGAGTCGCTGGTCGCGGTGAACTCGTGAGCGACCGAGCGCGCTTCAATTCCGGCACCGGCGATCGGTTCCCCGGTCAAGGCGGCTCGCGTGACGCCCGCAATTGTTCCCGCGAAGGCCGGAGCCGCCGCGAGAAGCAGCATGGCGCAGCGCTCAGCCTTGCCGAATGCGGTCACGAACCGATTGTACCCCCGCCAGGCGTTTCATGCGACGGCTCGACTCACGAGCTGAGCGATGGCGGTCGCCGTCAAGGCCGGCAAGGCCGAGCTCCGGTCAGCGGATCGATAGGCCGGGCCATCGAGCACGAAGATCTCGACCTGCGATCGTGAGTAGCGCCACACCTCGGCGACGCCCGCGGCCGCGAAGATCGGCAACTTGTTCATCGAATCGCTGGTGATGTCGATCTCGATCACGAGTTCCGGAGGGGGATGGATTGCAAGGTCGATCTCCTCGAGTCCGCGAACCAGTTCGGCATTGGCGAAGTAGCGTCCGGCTCGAAACCCTTCAGCAGGTCCTCTCGTTTGAACGTCGTCGAGCCGAGTGGACAGTAGTCGGTGCCCGTTTCCAAACATGCGAACGAGACGATCTCGGAAATGGTCCGGTTCGGATTGTCGCGACCAGCCGATACCACCGTGATCTGAAGTCTTCCTCCGTCGTAGGTGATCCGCTTTCCCGGAGATTCACCGGCCTCAGAGAGCAACTGGGTGTAGAGGCGCCAACTCACGTCTTTCAGCATCATGCGTGAATCCGGTTGCGCTTTGGTCTCAGTCGTTGTGACCCCTCACGGCCATTATGGCCGCGGTCCTTTGTCAAAACTCGAGCCGTAACTGCAGGTTCGCGTGCCGGTGCGACGACCGCTCCGGCGCCAAACGCCCGCCGAGAGAGGTGAGCTGTCCCGCTCCCGCCACGGATATGTTGGTACGCATGCCGAGGAAGTGCGGTGTATTGGCGAGATTCGAGATCGCGCCCGTGTACACCAACTTGAACCGTTCGGCGATCGTGAACTGCTTGCTCAGCGTGAGGTGATGCAGATTCACACCTTGGCCTTCGATGACATTCATGGCTGAGTTGCCGAAGCGTCCCGGTTCGGGAACCCGGAACGCCGAGGGATCGAACGAGCGGTCGACATTCCGCTGACCTCCGGGAATGTTCCCGTCGGCGATGCGGTCCGGAAGGCCGCCGACGGTGTTGGTGTTCGATGGATCTGAGCCGGTGAACGACGGGCTGAAGTAGACGCCAGTCGAGAAGATGCTGATCGTCTGCAGGTTCCATCCACCGATGATGCCGTTCGCAACCGGGTGCAGGCTCGACAGGAAGCGCCGCCCGCGTCCCCACGGCAGATCGATCATTGTCTCGACCACCGCGCGATGCCGCCGCGTCAAGTCATCGCGTGACCATTTGTCGGTGATGCTGTACGGGTTTTCGGTGTTCAGCCAGTTGTGCATGTTGTTCGCCCAGGTCCAATGGCCGTTGAAGCTCACGATGCCGACTTTGCGCTGCACCTGGAACTGGAGCGAATCGTAGTTCGAAGAACCGTCGCTGCGGACCTCGGTCGTTCCCACGAACTGCGGATACGGCCGGCGCGCGTCCGTGAACCGGATCAGGCTCGGTTGCGGCTTGTTCGTGCCTACGTTGTAGTTGAGTCCGCGGCTGCGCGAACCCACGTAGGACAGGCGGAATCCGATGTCGGCGATCTGCTTTTCGAGGCTGAGATTGTACTGGTGGATGAGGCCGTCTTTCGTCTGGATCGGATAGCCGCGCACGCTCTGAGACGGAATCGATGCGCCGGCCAAGCCCGACGGGAAGGCGTTCGGAAACGCGAGCAACGGGCGTCCATTCTCGATCGAATTGAAATAGGTCTCGGCGATCTGGAACGGGCCGCCGCCCGACACGCGATCGAAGTAGTCGATGCGATAGTTGTAGATACCGTAGCCGCCCCGGACCACCGAATTCGGTCCGAAGCGATAGGCGAAGCCGGTCCTGGGGAAGATGTTGCTTCTGTCGGGCTTCGGCACCACGCGGCCCTCGACGACGGTGATGTTCTTGGGATAAAGCGGGCTCACTTTGCTCAGCGTTCCCGGTGCCACGATCACGTTGCCGGTGGAGGACTCCCAGTTGAACTGCAAGCCGTCGTCGTAGGTCGGCGATCCGTAATATTCCCAGCGAACGCCGTAGTCGAGGCTCAGCTTCGGTGTGACCTTGTAGGTATCCATCGCGAAAAAGCCGAGTTCATAGGCGCGCTGGGTGCGGCCGGTGAATGGCTCGAGCCGCACCGAACTGCGCGGATATCCGAGTAGAAAGTCGGCCCACGCGTGTCCGGTCATCACACCGTTGAACGTGAAGTTGCCATAGTTGCTGTTGGGGATCTTCGAGTTGAACGCGCTGAATCGCCGCATCACGCCGCCGAATTTCCACACGTGCTGGCCCTTGACCCAGGTGAGGTTGTCGTCATAGGTAACCGTATGGTCATCCGCCGCGATACCTCCGTTGGTCACGTCGAGCGTCGTGAATCCAGTAATCGTAATTGTCGGAAAGCCCATTGTGCTGAGTCCCTGGCGATTGACGCCTTGAATGCCGAGGAGCTTCACCACCGCGTCCGCGTTTTGCGGCGTGCGGCCGTCGACCTGCTCTCCATCCACGATCTTGTCGGGGGCCCATCCGAACCGGAACGTGTTGACGAGCGAAGGGGAGATGATGTGCGTGTCGGAGATCACGGTTTGCTGGTGATCTCGCGTCCTCGTCCACTCCATGTTCGGCAACGCGCCGCTCAATACGTACGGCGTCTTGCGTTGCGTGAAGCGTCCATAGATCGTGTTCTTGCTCGAGATGTTGTGATCGATCCTGAAAAATGGCCAGTCGCCTTTGTAGAGGTCATCCGGGTAGTCGTGCGCGAATCCGAAGTTGTTCGTCAGCGCGGCCGCCGCACCTAGATTCGGGGCGGGAATGAAGGTGTCGCGAGTTTTCACCGAGACCGGACTGAACCTCTGCGCCGGCACCCGCTGTTCCGGGAACGGTGCGTTGTTGTTGAGCGGATCGCGAATCGTGGTCAAGCCCGTGAAGTTGCCGTCGCGCAGTGCCAGATTCGGCACGTTCGCCACCCGATAGGAACCGAGCGGAAGGCGCTGTCCGAACCACGACGCATAGAAGAACGTTTTGTCCTTGATGATCGGACCAGACGCTTCCGCCTGCCACTCGTGCTGGATGAAAGGCGTTCGGCGCGGATCGAAGAACAGGCGCGCCTCGAGACCCGAGTTGAAGTGCCGGTACAGTGCCGATCCATGGAACTGGCTGCTGCCACGTTTCGACGTGAGCTGATAGTTGGCGACACGCGACTGGTCCGCCTTGGCATTCACCGCGCCCACTGTCAACTCCTCGAAGAAGTAGACGTTGTTCATCTGGTTGCCATTGCGATCGTTCTCGACGCCGTCGAACCCGTGCGACACCTGCGTGTTCGGCTGTCCCGCCACCTGCGCGTTACCGCCCTGCGCCTGAACGCCGGGCAGCAGAATCATGAACGTCCATGGCTTCGGATAGCTGTTGTTCAGCGGACTGTCCTTGATCTTCACGTTCGCGATCGAATCCGCGATGGTGGCCGTGTCCGTGGTAATCACCGCCGCACCTGCCGTGACAGTCACCTGCTCGGCCACGTCGCCGATGTCGAGAGTCGCCTGCACGCGGCGAATCTGGCCCGCGTCAATGCGCAGTTCGTTCGCAACGTAGGTCTTGAAACCCTTGAGCGTGACGGTGAGCTTGTAGAGGCCCGGCCGGAGATCCGGAATCTCGAAGCTGCCGTCCGCTGCTGATGGCAGCGTCCGCGCTACGACGTTCGTGGTCCGGTCGACCAGTGTGATTTCGGCTCCCGGCAGGATGCCACCGGTGGGATCGGAGACGGTCCCACGGAGTGTGGACAACGTCGCTTGAGCGAACAATTGGACCGTGGGGATGACGAGGGCCGCGATTACGGCCGATCTCTTTGAGGACATCTGAAGGCTACCTCCCTCACTCTTTCGCGATCTCTCGCGGTTCTGATCATCATAGATCAGTTTTGTTGCCAGCCGATGACGATCCGCCGGGATGCCCGCTAGAATAGGAGCCATGGCCGCCGAAGCCCAGGACCCACAGCCCGCGCCGAGCGGACTCGCGATCTTCGGCGTTCCCGTTCGGTTTCATTTCACCTTCGTCCTTCTCATCGCTTTCGTCGTGGTGGGTGCACTCGCCGACCGGAGATCCGCCGCGGAAGAAGCTTTGTTCCTCATCGGACTCTTCACGTCGGTGCTTCTTCACGAGATCGCGCACGCGATCGTGGGCCGTACGTTCGGAGTCCGCACGATCGAGATCGTGATGTATCCGATCGGCGGCGTGGCGCGGCTCGAGAAGCAGCCGGAGCCGAAGGCCGAACTTTGGATCGCGCTCGCCGGTCCGGTCGTGAACCTGATCATCGCGGGCGGAATTATCGCGATTCTCGGTGGACCGGCCGAGATCGCCAAGTTGCAGGGTAAGCCCGAGTCGCTCTGGGCGCGGCTCGCTGTCTGGAATTTCTACCTCGCTGCGTTCAACCTGGTTCCGGCGTTGCCGATGGACGGAGGCCGTGCGCTGCGCGCTTTTCTGTCGATGCGGCGCGGCGACGAGTTCGCTACACGAGTCGCCGCGAGCATGGGCAAATTTCTCGCCGTCGCGATGGGCATTTACGGGATTTACTCGGGCGAGGTTTTCATCATGCTGCTCGCGCTGCTCATCTACATGTCGGCATCGTATGAGAGCGCTGCTTCCGTTGGAAAAGCGCTCACGCAGGGCATCCCGGTGCGCGCGGCGATGATCAGTGACTACCGGACGTTGTCGCACGGCGCGACGCTGCGCGAAGCGGCGGACCTCCTTCTCGCCACCTCGCAACAGGACTTTCCCGTCGTCAACGGCGGCCAAGTGATCGGCCTGCTCGATCGCACTTCCTTTCTCCGCGGGATGGCGACCGAGGGGCCGGACACCTTCGTTGCTGGTGTGATGAATCGCGACTTCCTCAACCTCTCGCCCGACACCGACCTTGCCGAAGCGGTCGCGAAACTGAGCGAGGCAGGTTCTTGTGGACTCGTCATGGAGGAGGATCGCCTTCTCGGTCTCCTCACCGCGGAAAATGTCTCCGAGTTCCTGATGCTGCGCAAGCTCGGTGTGCAGCCGCGAACCTGATGCATCACGCCGTCATCATCGGTGGAGGATTCGGCGGCATGAATGCGGCACGCGTTCTCGGCTCCGTGCCGGCTCGTGTGACGTTGATCGACCGGCGCAATTTTCACCTGTTCCAGCCGCTGCTCTATCAAGTTGCCAGTGGAGGGCTTTCGCCCGGCGACATCACCGCCCCGCTTCGACACGTTCTGCGCCGGGAAAAGAACGTGAGTGTGCTGCTCGCGGAGGTCACCTCGATCGATACCGTGCGCCGCACCGTTGAACTGGACGACGGATCTGAACTCGGCTACGACACTCTCATCATCGCCGCGGGAGCGCGCAACTTCTACTTCGGCAACGATCATTGGCAGCGAGCCGCGCCCGGACTGAAGTCGATCGAAGACGCGACAGAGGTGCGCGCTCGAATCCTCGGCGCTTTCGAAAACGCGGAGCGGGCCCGCGACGCCGCGATGCGGAAAGAATGGCTGCGATTCGTGGTTGTCGGCGCCGGACCCACCGGAGTGGAACTCGCGGGCGCGATCGCCGAGATCTCGCGAGACACCATGCGCGGCGACTTCCGCAACATCAAGCCCGAGGAGTCCGAGATTCTGCTGCTCGAAGGATCGCCGCGATTGCTGCCCGCCTTCCCTCCTGATCTCTCCGAGAAGGCCGAGCGTTCGCTGATCCGGCTGGGCGTGCGTTCACGAACCGGAGTCAGGGTGACGAACATCGATTCGGCCGGGGTCGATCTCACCGGGCCGAATGGTCCCGAACGAATCGTCACTCGCACGGTTCTCTGGGCCGCTGGGGTTACGATGTCGCCGCTTGGCGCGATGATCGCCAAGCAGACAGGCGCCGAGACCGATCGCGCGGGCCGCGTCCGCGTGCAGTCCGATCTCTCGATCGCGAACCATCCCGAGATTCTCGTCGTCGGCGATCTGGCGCTGTTCGAACAGGACGGCAAGCCGCTGCCTGGGCTCTGTCCCGTCGCGATGCAGCAGGGTTGGCATGTGCGCCCGGTGATCGAGGCCCGGCTCGCATCGAAGCCAGCGCCCGCCTTCCGCTACCACGACAAGGGAACGATGGCTACGATTGGCCGCAACATGGCTGTCGCCGATCTCGGATTCGTTCGCTTCGGTGGACTGCTGGCCTGGCTCGCGTGGCTGTTCATCCACCTTCTCTACATCGTGGGCTTCGAGAACCGTGTGTTGATTGCGCTCAAGTGGGGCTTTCAGTACCTCACCTTCAATCGCGGAGCGCGACTCATCACGGGAGAGCCTCGCAAACAGTGATAATGACGGGATGCGATTCTCAGCTTTCGTCCTGATCTTCGCGGCCTCCGTCGTCTCCGCCGAAACCCACACCACCTTGGCCGAGCGCTTTTGGAATTCCTTCCACAACCGGCACCCCGTGCTGAAGCGAATCCGGTCCGGAGACTCCGTGGTCACACGGACGATCGACGCCAGCGGACTCGACGAGAACGCCAAGCGCGTCGCGCAGGGTCCGAATCCGCTGACGGGTCCGTTCTTCATCGAAGGTGCCGAACCCGGTGATGCGATTCATGTCCGGTTCGATCGCATTCGCATGAACCGCAACATGGGCTGGACCCGTTACCGGCTCGGGATGTACGCCGTGACTCCCGAGTCGGTCGAGTCGACATTCCCCGCCAAGTACAAAATGGACGCGGCGGTGCCGGGCCGCGATGAACTCCTGCCCTGGGATCTCGACTTGGCGCGGGGAATCGTGCGGTTGCGCGAACCCAAGAGCAACGCGGTGAAGTTCGAGTTTCCCGCCCGCCCAATGCTCGGTTGTGTCGGTGTTGCGGCACAGGGCGATTTCGGACCATCGTCCGGCATTTCCGGCACCTACGGCGGAAACATGGACTACAACGAGGTCGTAGAGGGGGCCACGGTGATGCTGCCCGTGTACCATCCGGGCGCGCTGTTGTTCATCGGGGACGGACACGCGCTTCAAGGCGATGGCGAACCGACGGGTACCGGTATCGAAACGACAATGGCCGTCACGTTCACGGTCACTCTTCGTAAGAAGGTGAATCTTCCCGGACCGCGCCTCGAAAACGCCGAGTTCATCGCCGCGATCGGAAGCCAGCCCGAATTCGTCAGTTCGCTAGATCGAACGCTGCGAGTGGCGACGTCCGACATGGTCCATTGGTTGACGGGCGAGTACAAGCTCGAACCGTGGGCCGCGCATCAGTTGATCGGATATCAGGGGAAGTATGATGTCATAACGGTGGGCGGGTCGATGGCGCTGCGAATCCCGAAGAAGCACCTGCCGGCAAGGAGGTAATGGCATGACCAGACGAGAACTCTTGGCGGGAGCCGCCGTGGCATCGGCCGCGAACGCGGCGCCCAAGAAACGGCTCATCATCGACACGCACCTCGAGGTGTGGACCCTCGATCCGAAGTTTCCCTTCAATCATCCGGAGCGCGGCGCCAATCTCGGCGTGAAGATCCCGGCGACGATCGAGAATCAGGTGGAGCAGATGAAGGATTTCGGCCTGAAATACGCGGTACTGATCAATCCGCGGTATTTCGGATGGGATAACTCCTATATCAGTTACTCCCTGCACAAGTATCCGAAACTCTTCGTCGCGCACGGGCTCATCAATCCGCTCGACCCCAATGTCCACGAGAGGCTCCGTTATTGGGTGAAAGAGCATGGATTCCAGGGCATGCGCTTCAGCCCGATCTACCATCCGAAGCTCAACTGGCTCAATGATCCGAGCCAGTTCCAGCTCTGGAAGGAGGCGGAAAAGTTGAACGCGGTATTCAATTTCTACATCGCACCGCATCAGATGCCGATGCTCGAGGATATGGCGGGCCGCTTCCCGGGCGTGAAAATCATCGTCGATCATGCGGGCAAGCCGGATCTCAAGCTGGCCGACCCTTGGCCCGAGTTCAAGAAGATGTTCAAGCTGAAGAAGTTCCCACACGTGTGGATCTCGAACTCAGAGCCCTACGAGATGTCGGAGATCAAGAAGTATCCCTACGAGGACACACTTCCGTTCTACAAGGCGATCTACGAGGAGTTCGGGGGGAAACAACTGGTGTGGGGCACCGGCTATCCGCGCCCGCGTTGGGAACTGCCGATGGATAAGGAACTGGAGTTCGTCGACAAGTACTGCAGTTTCTATTCGGCGGCGGATCGCGAACTGATGCTCGGGAAGAACGCGTTGAAGATCTGGCGATTCCCGAAGCAGTAGCTACTTGAGGAAATCACCGAGGAAGTTGCGCATTTGGAGATACGCAGGCCCGAGGGTGACCACCATCACCGACGGGAAGATCAGGAAGAAGACCGGAATCACGAGCTTGACGCTCAGCTTTCGCGCTGTTTCCTGCGCGGTTTGCCGCATGCGGGTACGGAGGTACTTCGAATGGGTGCGCAGGGCCGGTCCGAGCGAGGTGCCGAACCGTTCGCCGTCGATCAGAATGCCCGCGACCTTCTTGACTTCTTCCTCGCCGCATCGCTCGGCGAGGCGCCGAAGCGACTCGGTGCGGCTGGTACCGGCGCGCATCTCGAGGTTGCAGAAGAGGAACTCCGAGCTCAAGTCTGGATAGACAGCGCGCAATGACATCGCCGTGTCGTACATGGCCTGATCGATGTTCTGACCCGCTTCGAGTGCAAGCACCATTAGTTCGAGTGCCGAGGGCACCGCTGACCTGATTCGACGAGCCCGAGCCCGCACTTGATACTCGAGGGCGCGCGATGGCATCAGAAATCCGAAGCCGGCGCCGCTGACGACCGCCAGCAGCAGGTCATCGGAGCCACTCAGCGACAACATGTACCAGCAGAGCAGGGAAGCCGCCGCGGCGGCGATCACCTGAACCCCGTGGAACGCCATCAAATCCGACGGCGCGCGATATCCGGCGCGAAACAGGAGTTTCCGGAGCCCGTCGGACCGCGTTCCAGGCCGGTGGATCAGCCGTCCGAGCCCGGACAGGATCGATGAGACTCCGCTCGGCTCGCTCATTTCGCCCGCTACGGCTTCCGCGCCGCGCCGCAGATAGAGTTGACCCGCGAGCACGATCGTGCCGAACACCGTGGCGAAGAGCAGGACGAGATAGATGCTCATACCTTGATGTCCATCAGTTTCCGGATCACGAAGTGTGCCAGTACCAGGCAGATGCCCGCCGCCGCGACCATGGTCCTTCCTGTCTCTTCTTTCCAAAGCACCAGTAGATGCCCGGGATTCACCATCGCCATGATGGCCGCGATGCCCACTGGCAACAGCGTCAGGATCAATCCGGTGAGCCGGCCGTGAGCGGCGATAGCTCGAACCTCTCCGCGTAATGCTGAAGCTTCGCGCATGTTCTCGGCGAGTTTGGTCAGAACCTCGTGAAGCTTACCGCCCGTACGGCTCTGGAGTTGAACGGCCGCGACGAACAGGCTGACCTCGACGATCGGAATCCTCTGGGCCATGTGCGTCAGCGCGGCGTCCCAGTTCTTGCCGAGGTTGCGCTCGTCGAGCGTCCGGCGAAACTCGCCCGCCAGCGGCTGGGGAACCTCGCGGGTCAACAATTCCAGACCGGCGGAGAAAGGATTCCCGGCGCGAACGGCCCTGGCCAGCGAGTCGAGTGCGTCGGGAAACTGCTCTTCCAACTGGCGCAGACGCTTGTTGCGCCGCCTTGCCACCAGCATGTAGGGAATCGACCCGGCGCCGATCGCGACGAGCAAGCTCGCCAAGCCGGGAATCCAACTCATCTTCCACAGAATCGCGAACGTGGCCGCCGCCGCCAACAGCATCATCGCCGTCAGCCGGCCGACCGTCCAGTTCACGCCGGCTTCCGCCATGTGGACCTTCATGATCTCGATGCCGTCCACCTTGGCGAGCAGACTGTCCCAAGCCGAGATCGTACTGAGCGCGTCCTCCTTGAGCAGTTGCGGCGCGATCACCGGGCTGTCCCAATCGATCGCCTCAGGTTCGATCACGCTCAGCGGCTCCGGTGCGCCGGAGCGATCGTCGAACAGACGCCGTCCACCGAGTACGGCGGCTGTCGCCAAACCAAAGGTCGCCAGGAAGACCGTAACCAGCAGGAGTACCGTCATCGGCTCCGGGCGCCTCCTATTTCTTTGCCGCGCTCGCGGGTGCGGCTGCCGGCTTGGACGTACCAGCGGCCGCCGAGGCCGCACCGGATGCCCAACGGTTTCCGCGCATCATCGTCGTGACATGGAGGGGCGGTGCCGTCACCCTTCCGCGATCCAGCGGATTTCGCAACGATAGCCGGACACGAGTCGAAGTGTCGGCAAGCGCGATCACGTTTGCCTCCTCCGGCGTCACCAGCAGTGTCGCGATCGGAAAGCCCGCCTTCCCAGCCGAGGGATCGGGAGGGCCCATCTTCATCACTTCGATATCCTCGGCAATCGTTCGGATCTCGACGTCGTGAGTGTCGCGGACCTGCACCGCATGCACGTCGACCCGATGCCCGGGTTTGACCGCGGCGAGAATGCCACTCGAATCCGCCACCTGAATCGAAATCGCACGCATCCCGACCGGAACTCCCACGCCGCCGCTACCGCCAGTGGAAGCGACCCTGGCGCTAGACACCGGATCTCCCGCTCCGATCGCGGAAAGTGCCACCTTGTCCACGGCCTGCTCCACTCTGACGAGCGAATCTTGCGGGGGGCCCGGGATCGTCACTGTTTTGACATCCGCTGACGTGATCTTGGTACCAGCCGCGATTTCACGCGTGGCCACCACGACGGATGACCCCATGCTCGCTTTCGCAGCGGCTGGCTGCATCCGGCTCGACAACAGGAAATAGAATACGCCGGTGGCCACCAGGGCCACTGCCAGCGCGATTCCAACAAGAGGAGCTAGGTTCTTCTTCATTTCCCAAAACGATTCGTTGGCGAATCTCTCTCTCCATCGGCGGAACAACCTAGTGCCTTTAGCTTTAGCGAGTCGCTTCGCCTGTGGTAGGAATGTAAGGAATGCACCGCCACGCCGGGTTCATCCTCGCCTTCGCCTCCCTCGCGGCCGCTCAAATGACCGCTCCCCTCACGGTCAAAGGCATCACTCCGGCCGACGGACTGGAGGTAACTCTTTGGGCGGCTGAGCCCAATGTCGTGAATCCCACCAATATGGACATCGACGAGCGCGGCCGCATCTGGTACCTCGAAGCCGTCAACTACCGCCGCCAGCTCAAGAATCAACCCGACCTGCGCAAAGCCGGCGACCGCATCGTCATCCTCGAGGACACCAACAGTGACGGCGTGGCGGATTCGAAGAAGATCTTCCACCAGGACCCTACCCTACGCTCACCGTTGGGCATCGCCGTCCTCGGTAACAAGGTCTACATCTCCCAATCCCCCGGTCTGGTGGTGTATACCAAGGACGAGAACGACAACGTCCTCGACCGCGAAGTACTCCTCACCGGATGGGGGGGAATCGATCACGATCACGGTCTCCACGCGGTTAAGTACGGGTTCGATGGCCGCCTCTACTTCAACTCGGGCGATCAGGGCTTCGATGTCGCGGACCGCTCCGGCCGCCACTTCGTCTCTTCCCGCAAGGGCCCATATTACGCGGGCACTGCCCTTCGCATGAATCCCGATGGCACTGGATTCACCGTTCTCGCCCACAATTTCCGCAATCCATACGAACTCGCGCTCGACTCGTTCGGCTCGATCTGGCAATCGGACAACGACGATGACGGAAATGCATGGACTCGTTTCAACTACGTGATGGAAGGTGGCAACTACGGATACTGGGGTCCGGGCGGGCGCTCCTGGCGCGAAGACCGTGGCACGCACTTCCATCAGGAGAATCCCGGAGTCGTCCCGAACATCGAGCGCCTTGGCGCCGGATCGCCCTGCGGACTGGTGGTGTACGAGGGCAAGCTGCTCCCGGCTCGATACCGCCACATGCCGATTCACGCCGAGGCCGGGAAGCGTGAGATCCGAACCTATTTGATCGAACAGAACGGCGCGGGTTACTCGCTCACTCCCGAATCGACGGCTGCCGGCGCCGACACGTGGTTCCGCCCATCGGATGTCGCGGTGGGGGCCGACGGCGCCCTCTATGTCGCCGATTGGTACGATCCCGGCGTTGGCGGACACAACATGGGTGACTGGGCGCGCGGACGCATCTACCGGATCGCGCCGAAGGGCCACAAGGCATCGAAGCCCAAGCTCGATCTCGAGACCCCCGAGGGACAGATCGAGGCGCTCGCCAGTCCAACCCAGTCGATCCGCTATCTCGCCGACACGAAGCTGCGCGCGGCGGGCGAGTCCGCGTTGCCCGTGCTCGAGACCGCGGCCAAGTCCGATGATCCGGTGGTGCGCGCTCGTGCCCTCTGGCTGATCGGTGCTCTCGGCACACGAGGGCGGCAGCATGTGGAGGCGGCGCTCTCCGATTCCGATGCGCGGTTCCGAGTCCTCGGGCTCCGTCTCGTTGACCTCTATGAGCCGGCGAACTTCGCCGGTGCCGCCGCACGCCTGGCCAACGATCCGAGCCCGGCGGTGCGGCGCGAGATCGCGGTGTTACTCCAACACTACCCGGGCGACGGCGCCGTGACGGTCTGGCTCGACTTGGCACGGCAGCACGATCCCAAGGATCGCTGGTATCTCGAAGCTCTCGGCATCGGAGCGAAGGACAAGGAGGCAGGAATCGCCGCTGCTCTGAAGTCGGTCTATCCCAATCTCGCCGATCCCCGCCGGCTCGACCTCGAGTGGCGCCTTCGTTTCCCATCGTCGCTGCCCGCGCTCATCTCGCTGATGAACGATTCGAACGCCTCCGCGCCCTCTCGCCTGCGGGCGATGGAGGCCGTTGCGGAGCAAAACGGCGAGCATGCGGTCAAGGAGGTCACGGCGTTGATCGCTGACGCCAGCGCGCCCTCGAACTTGCGCGCGGCCGCCTTGGCGCGAACGTCCAAGCGGATCTTCTCCGAATGGACTCCTGTTCGCTCCGGCACCGAGGTGGCAACGGCGCTCGATGCCGCACTTGCCGATCCTGTGCTGGCGAAGGCCGCCGTCGAACTCGCCGACGATCTCGAGGACCCGCGCTTCGCCGCGCGGCTGGCGGCGATTGCCAAGGACGAGAAGGCGCCGGAGGAGACTCGCCTCATGGCGATCCAGGCGGCGGGCAAGACGAAGTCGCCCGAGGTGGTTCCGGTACTGGACGGCTTGTTACGGCGCGGAAGTCCGGCCGTGCGCCTGGCGGCGCTGCGCGGATTGGGTTTCGCCGGGCCTCCAGGGTTCGCCGCGAGCCTCGAACGAATCATGCTGAGCAAGGAGCCGAACGAGATCCGGAGCGAGGCACTGCGGATTCTCGCGCGCACCGACAAAGGGGCGGGCCGTATCCTCGACCTCGAGGAAAAACAGCAACTACCCGCGGAACTGCGCAACCTCGGCGCGAATCTGGTGGCGCAGTCACGGAATCCGGGAATCGTGGCCCGCGCGGCCAAGGTGTTGCCGCCGCCCGTTTCGCGAGCCAAGACCAAACTCCCACCGCCACGTTCACTCGCGGCGCGTCAAGGCGATGTCGCGTCGGGCAAGCGGGTGTTCAATTCCAAGCAGGGACCCGATTGCGCCTCGTGCCATAGCCTCGATCCCGCCAAACAACTCGCGGGGCCGAACCTCTCGGCGATCGGAACCAAGCTCGGTAAGGAAGCGATGGCGGATGCGATCCTGAATCCGAGCGCCGGCATTGCTCACGAGTACGTCACCTGGATTCTCGACACCAAGGTGCAAGGCCAGGTAATCGGCATCGTTTCGGAAGACACCCCGCAACGTGTGGTCGTCAAGACCGATACCGGCGAGACGATTCGCCTGAAACCGGCAGACATCACCGGGCGCCGTAAGAGCAACCTTTCAATGATGCCCGAGGATTTGGTGTCGAAGATGACCGAGCCGCAGTTCGTGGACCTACTCGAGTACCTGAGCACACTGCGTGAGGAGAAACGAGCCTCGCGGTAGCCTCGGCTACAGCTTGTTGCGGACTCCCTGCCCTAGATTCGCGATCGCGCGCGAGATCGAACTCGGGATCGCGGTTGCGGGTTTCTTTTCCGGCGGCGGAGGCGGTGGTGGGGGAGGAGGAGGCGGCGGAGGAGGTGGTGGGGGTGCCGCGGCAACCGTGACTAGCGGGCCGTCGAGACTGGTGGCGGGCTCCGGCTTTTCCCGCAGCATCCGGCGAATCGCCGCCGGATTCGGACGCGCGGCTTCGAGAAAGTCGATTCCCTCCACCGTGATGATCAGGTTGCTCTTGTCGTCGCTGCTGATCAGCCCCTTCGACTTCAGATACCACGTGGTCAGAAGGATTTCCGACGGCGTGATCTTCATGATCTGGTCCACCAGCCGTACGGCAAGGCCGGGCCGCGTCGGCGTCGATCGCCGCTTGTTGTAGAGCAGACTCATCAGACACGTGCGCCGCGCGATATCGTCCTCGAGCGCGGCCACCATGTCCTCCGGCGTGAACTCCGGGAGTTCGTCGTCTTGTGGGCCGAGCTTGACCGCGTCGTAAGCCTTGCGCGCAATCGGGTCGATCAGAACGTCGAACGACGCCTTGATCTCCTCCATCCTCTTCGTATCCGGCGCCGTGCCGTTGAGGGGATGATGCTTCGCTGATGCCGCCGCGAACGCCTTCCGGATCGTGTCGGAATCCGCCTTCGGATCAACGCCGACGTTTGCGTAATGGTCGACGAATGCTGTGAGTGGACCTGCCATCCGCTTTTTTGAGACGTAAACGCAAGACGGGCCGGTTGCCCCGAAGGACTCCGCGGCGTGTCGCGGCTCGGCGGCCTTTTGCGCTGACAGGGATCTATCGGCACCTGACCCGATTCGAAGTAGGGCTCGGCATGCTACGCTGACGAGTGCTTTGAATCGGCGTCAACTTCTCGCAACCGCCTTCACCGCGGCCGCTGCGGCTCAGACCCGGCCCGACCTCGGCGAGTTCCATCCCTATCTCGAGGAAATCAGTGCCAGCCAGAAGCGGGAACTGAGCTTTCTCGACCCGCGCTGGCGCAACCTCGAGCTGTGGAAGAAAGCCGCACGAACGGAGTTTCAGCGCCTGCTCCGCTACGACCCCGAGCCCCTGCCGCTCGCCGCCAAAGTCGAAAGTATCGAGGAACGCGCCGGCTTCCGCATCGAACGGCTCACGATTTCGGCGACCACGCGCCACTCGATCCCTGCGCGTATCCTGATCCCCACCACTGCCGCCGGAAAGCGCCCCGGCATCATCGCGATTCACTGCCATAGCGGGCGTTACGTCTGGGGGCATGAGAAGATCCTGACTTCGCCGGCCGATCCCGCGGACCTGCGCGAGTTCCGCCAACAGGTCTACGGAAATCCTCCCGCCGAGGAATTGGCCAAACGCGGCTATGTCGTCCTCGTGATCGACGGCTTCTACTTCGGCGAGCGGCGCCTGAAGGTCGAAGAGATGAACCCCGCCGAGGCGCCGCCGGTGTTCCGGGACCGGTTGCGCGAACTCGCCGGGATCGAGCGCGCAACGCCCGCATGGCGAACCGCGGTGAACCGGCTGTGTAGCGAATTCGAACAGTTGACCGCGAAGACGATTCTGTCGACCGGCGCGACTTGGCCGGGCCTTCTCAATTGGGATGACCGCCGCAGTGTCGACTATCTCACCACGAGGCCTGAAGTCGATCCGAAGCGCATCGGCTGCATCGGCCTCTCGATCGGCGGACTGCGCACCGCCTACCTCGCCGCCGCCGATCCGAGGATCAAGGCCGCGTGCGTGACCGGCTGGATGACTGTCTTCCACTCGCAATTGCGAAATCACTTGCGGAATCACACCTGGATGGTCTACGTTCCGGGCCAATACACGTCATTCGACCTGCCCGACTTGGCCGCACTACACGCGCCTGGAGCCCTCATGGTCCAGCAGTGCAAAAGGGACGCGCTCTTCCCACTCAGCGGAATGGAAGAGTCCGTCGATAAACTCGACAAGTGTTACGGGAAAGCTGGGATGCGTGAGCGATTCAGCGGCAAGTTCTACGATGTGCCCCACTCGTTCCAGCCGGAAATGCAGGCCGATGCCTTTGCGTGGTTCCGAAAATGGCTGTAGGGTGCGGGCGCCGATTGGGTGATGAGGGGTGTGGCGCCCGCTGTCGTAACGGGGATGACAGTAAGGCGACAGACGTGCAACGGAGGTTACAGGCGTCTCTCCATTGATCTCAGATTTTCTCCGGCAAAGAAAAGGCGAAAATAGGGCTTGACGCCGATCCGGCCCCAAGCTATTCTGGGAGGCGAAGAGAGAGCGAAAACGAGGTGCCGTGATGCCGTCCGTCAAAGATTCCATTTCGTCCCCCATTCTGCGAGTCGGCCCAGCAGGTTGGAACTACCCGCATTGGGATTCGTTGGTCTATCCACGCCCGCAGCCGAGGGGTTTCCATCCCTTGGAATTCCTGGCGGACCGGTTCGACACAATCGAGATCTCGGATTCGTTCCACGGATTCGTCCGTCCGGAACTGGCGCGCTTGTGGGCGTCGAAAGTCGGCCATAACCCGCAGTTTCAGTTCACCGCCCGTCTGAACCGCATGTTCACGCACGAGCGGTTGATGCAGCCGGAGGACGTACAGCGCTGGTCGGAAGGTCTCGCGCCGCTACAAGAAGCGGGGAGGCTTGGTTGCGTATTGATGCAGTTTCCCACTGCATTCCGTTTCACGGCGGAAAACAAGGACTTCCTCATTCGCGTACGGCGCGCCTTCCACCGGTTCCCTTTGGTTGCCGAACTCCGCCACAAGAGTTGGACCGTGCCCGAGGCATCGGGTACGCTGATCGACTATCACATCGGATTCTGCAATCTCGACCAGCCCCAGCAGGTCACCGCCACTCCGCCCACGTCCTTGTTGACGTGGCGCGTGGGCTACGTCAAGCTGCATGGGCGAGTGACCGGCCACTGGCATGATGAGTTCGACGATCGCACCATGAAGTCGAGCGGCAACAACTACTCCTACTCACTTGACGAACTGGCCGAATGGAAGGCGCGGATCGAGAAGATCCTCCCGTTTAGCCAATCGATGTTCGTGATCTTCAACAACGACATGGGTGGAAAGTCGGTGGTGAACGCGCTCCAGATGCAGAGCGTGATGCGCCATTTGCCCCACCGCGCAAGCGAACCTGCCGCCGCCGCGCCTCTATTCGAGCAGCCGCGTCCGGCCGCCAACGGATCGCGCCGCGCTGCCTGATTTGGGCCATGGCTCGCCCACGTTGCCTGAAATCGGCCACTTCGCGGGCGTTTTCAGCGCACCCATCGTGGCAGCCGGCGTGCACTCATCGAGTGCATGAACACCTCATTGACTCCAGACAGAGAAGAGATCGAGGAATTGGCGTATCGATACTGGGTGGAACGGGGCTGCCCCGAAGGCGAGGATCTCGACGATTGGCTCCGCGCCGAGCAGGAGCTCCGCGGTCTGCTCGGGCCCGACGAGGCCCCTTCGCCCGACCTTCCCGAATGACCTCTCCCGGCGGGCCCGCGCGCACTCTGCGACAATAACGGAGTGCGCGCGGTAGCCCTCTTTCCAGCACTGTTGCCGATCGCCCTGGCTCAGCGATCCTTCTCCGAATTGCCCAAGTCGAAGCCCCCGGCTCGCGCCGAGATCGTGGAGGTGAATCGCATCTCCGGTCCGGCCCCGCATAGCGCATTCACCGACCTGATTCGCCACCGCGAACGCTTCTACTGCGTCTATCGCGAGGCCCAATCCCATGTCTCGGACGACGGTGTGATCCGCGTGCTCTCCTCGACCGACGGCAACCGCTGGACTTCCTTCGCCAAACTCGACTATCCGGTTGCCGACCTCCGTGATCCGAAGATTACCGTCGATCCCCGTGGCGATTTGCTGCTTACCGCCGCGGCGCGCATGCGCCCGCCCTCCGATTACAAGTTCAAGTCCATGATGTGGCGCTCCCACGACGGTCGCGACTGGACCTCCGCGGAAGAGTTCGGCGACCACGACTTCTGGCTCTGGCGCGTCCAGTTTCATCGCGGACGCGGCTACAGCATGGGTTACGCCATCAACGAACCCCGCTCGCTCCGTTCCTATCTCAGCATGGACGGCTACAGGTTCGATGTGCTCGGCAACAATGTCTTCGACAAGAGCTATCCGAACGAGACCTCGCTGATTTTCAATCAGGACGAATCGGCGCTCTGCCTTCTCCGCCGCGACGGAGATCCAAAGACGGCGCTGCTCGGCCGCAGCCGCCCGCCTTACCGCGGCTGGGAGTGGAAAGACCTCGGCATCCGCATCGGCGGACCGCACATGATCAAACTCCCGGACAACCGGATCGTCGCCGCCGTGCGCCTCTACGAGGGAAAGACACGGACCTCGCTCTGTTGGCTCGAGCCGTCGATTCCTGCGCTGACCGAGTTCCTGGTGTTGCCTTCTGGCGGCGACACCAGCTATGCGGGGCTCGTCTGGCACGACGGCCTGCTCCATGTCAGTTACTACTCCTCGCATGAAGAGAAAACCGCGGTTTACCTCGCCAAGATCAAGCTCCCTCCCGCCTATTGACGCTCATGAGACTCCTGGTCGCATTCCCATTGTTCCTGCTCGCTTCCTGCTCCCCGCCTCCGGCTCCGAAAAAGGCTCAGAAGCAACGCGAACCCCTCAAGCCCCAAATTCTGCAATTCTACGTGACGCCGAACCCGATCCCGCCCGGCGAACAAGCGCAACTGTGCTGGGGGACCGAGGACGCCGTCAAACTCGAACTCGATCCTCCCGTCGAACAGATCAAGCCGTCGCTCGCGCGTTGCACCGAGGTCGCGCCGAAAGCCACCACCACCTATTCGGTGACGGCCACTTCCAGGGATGGACTGAAGGCGTTCGCCCAGGCGACACTCAATGTCGATCCTTCCGCCGCGGTGAGGACAGGCGGGCGCGCGGTGCCGATGCTGCAGTCCGTCACCTTCTCCGCTCTCTCTGTGAGGGCAGGTGAGGCCGTGTCGATCTGCATCGATCAGCGCGGAGCCTCCTCTGTCACGCTCGAACCTGGGGGACTCGCGTTTCCCAAGGGCACGCATTCCTGCCTCGTTTCCACGTTTACTCGAACCACCACCGTGACGATCACGGCCAAAGGGCCCGCCGGGAACTCCGACAAGGAATCGGCCACCATCACCGTTCGCTGAAAGGCGTAAGATGGGGCCATGGTACGACGCACTTTTTTCGGCGGCGTCTTCGCGGGAATCTCCTTCGCGCAACGCCGCGGCCCGGCAGTCAAGGCGGGCGATATCCCCACGCGAACGTTCGGCAAGACCGGCGAGAAGTTGACCATCGTCGGCCAAGCGGGCGGACGTTTTCCGCTCTGCTCATTCGACGAGGCGAAGGCCGTTACCCAACGTGCAATCGACCTCGGAATCAATTACTTCGATACGGCCCGATCCTACTGGGATGGCCGTTCGGAGGAGGTGTACGGCGCGGTTCTCCCACCGTTCCGAAAGAAGATCTTCCTCACCACCAAATCGGTCAAGCGCACGCGTATCGAGGCCGAGGCGGAACTGAACGCGTCGCTGCGGGCGTTGAAGACAGACTATGTCGATCTCTGGCAGATGCACTCGATCAAAGACTACCGCGACGTGGAGCAGATCTTCGCACCCGGCGGCGCGGTGGAGGCTTTCGAAGCCGCGAAGAAGGCGGGCAAGTGCCGCTTCATCGGCTTCACCGGCCACTACGACCCCAACGCCCACCTGGCGATGCTCGAGCGTTATGACAACTACGATACGATCCTGATGCCGCTCCACATCGCCGATCCCGGCTACCTGAGCTTCGAGAAGATGGTGCTCCCGAAAGCCGTCGAGCGCGGACTCGGCATCCAGGCGATGAAAGTCACCTCCAACGCGAAACTATTGCAGACCTTCAACGTGAAGGAATGTCTCCAGTACGCTCTGAGCCTTCCGGTCCACGCGGCGACCCTCGGCTGCACGACGATCGGACAACTCGAGGACGATGTGCGAATCGCCAAGGAGTTCGCCCCGCTCGACCTACAGCAGATGTCGTCACTGCGAGCCCGCGCGGATCGCATCAAAGGTCCAGCGCTCGAGGATTGGAAGCGGAACATCGAATTGCGGGCGGACAATCGTCCACCGTATCTCGGTGGGTGAAGCGATGGCGGGCGCTTACGTCGTTAGCCGGAAGTACGTTCGCCATGTGAGTCTGCCGTCCCAAGGGACGTCGATCCGGTACACACCGGGACCGAGAGCCAACGGCTACCCGAGTCGGCATTTCGCCGAGTGAGATCTTCTTCGGAGCCGGCCGGGCTAAGGTAACTCGAACACGTATAGCGCGTTCCCATTGCCCGGAAAATGGATCTCCGGCGCGATGATATGCGGAACATCGCGCGGACTTCCGCCGCCGAGCCCCGTCGTCACCGCGATGTACTGCTTGCGGCCGATTCCGAACGCGACCGGATGTCCCTGCACGGTCGTACCCAGCCGCGCCTGCCACAACATCGCACCGGTCTTCACGTCGAAAGCCTTGAAGTAGCGGTCGAGATCTCCCGCGAACGCGAGTCCGCCAGCGGTCGAGAGAACGCCCGTCAGAAACGGCGCGCGCTGCTCCACCGCCCACTTCTCCTTCATCGTGCGCGCGTCGTAGGCGGCGAGTTTGGCGATCATGCCCTTCTTCCCCGGCATCTCGAGGAAGTGGCGATTCCCAGCGCCGCCGCCGGAGCCGGCCTTCAGCTCCACCTGCCGGCCGGACATCTCCATGCAGCTTCGGCTCAGCGGAATGACCAGTTGAGCGGTCGGCGGATGGTAGCTCATCGGCTGCCAGTTGTGTCCGCCCTGCGTGCTCGGACACACGTGGAACCACTGCCCGATCTTCTGCTCGAGGATATCGGCGCGATAGGTCACTTCTCCGGTCTTGCGATCGATGGCGGAAAAGACGGTTTGGTGGACCGTCTCAATCAGGTCGATGTACTTCCCCGTAACCCGGTCCAGCTTCCAGAGGATGCCCGCCTTGCCGATCGAGAAGACGAGCTTGCGTCCATCGAGGTCGACGAGCACGCGTTCGAAAACCTCGTCGAGGTCGAAGCTCTCTTGCGGAACGTGCTGGAAGTACCAGTCGAGCTTGCCGCTGTCAGCGTTGATCGCAAGCGTCGAGTTCGTGTAGAGGGCTTTCTCCCCGATCTTGGATCCGCGGCTAATTCGCATCCACGGCTTCGCCTGCGAGACTCCCCAGTAGGTGCGGTTCAGTTCCGGATCGAAGCTGCCCGAGATCCACGTGTCGCCGCCCGCGCGGAAGAGATTTTCGAGCGATCCCCACGTTTCACCACCCGGCTCTCCGTCGCGCGCGATCGTATGGAACTTCCAAGCGGGCTTGCCCGTTTCGGCGTCCCAGGCACTGATGTAGCAGCGCTCCTCCTTGAACTGCCCGCATCCGGTGAGACCCTGCAGGATCTTGCCGTTGATCGCGATCGTGCCGGAAGTGCTGCTGAATCCGCGTCCTGCCGGCGCCACCTCCGCGGTCCACACCAACCGTCCGGTGCGCGCGTCGAGCGCGTGCAACCGGGCGTCAGTGCCCGACAGATACACCTTGTCGCCCCAGATCGAGATGCCGCGCGTTGCTCCGTAGGCGCGTGTGGCTTCGGGTCCGATGTTGTGTTCCCAGATCAGATCGCCCGTGCTGCCATCGAGGGCCTGCATGGTATGGCTGGTGTTCGAGAGATAGATGATGCCGTCATGGACGATCGGAGTCGGCTGATTCGCGCCACCGTCGTTCATCGCCCAAACCCACTTCAGGCGGAGGTTCTTGACGTTCGCCGCCGTGATCTGTGAGAGCGGACTGTAGCTCCAGGCCTGATAGTTGCCGCGAATCATCAGCCAATCTTCGGGGGAGGGTTTGCGCAGCATCGCATCGGTGACCGGCCGGAAGTTCTTCACCGTTCCTCGCACGACGTGGCCCTTGGGCCGCGCTCGCGTCGACAGTCCGGCCTGATCGGTCGCCGGATCGTTCAATGCGGCGAGCAGCGCCGCGGGCATCTGCCCGTTGCAGACCTCGCCGATGCGGACCCGGCTGTTCGCGGCCACCGGTTGTGAGCCCGGCGCCGCGCCATTGGCTTCCAGAATGAAGGCGGAGATCGCGAGATAGGCTTCTTCCCCGAGTCCACCCGCGTTGCCTGGCGGCATGGTCTGCTGCATGTAGCGGGTGAGCTGATTCACCGTGCGGTCCCGCCATGTGTTCATGAAATTCCCGCCCGTCAGCGGATGCGCTTCGTTGCGCCCTGTCATGTTCGGCAGGTGGCAACTGGCGCAGTTTCCGAGATAGAGGGAGCGCCCGGTGAGGGCTTGTTCGGCGGTGAAGGTCTGGGCGGACAGGGCGGGGACGGCGAGCAGCCAGAGTCTCGACATGGAATCTCTCATCCTACTCCCGCGAAGCGAAGCCGCGTGCGGACTCGAGGATTCCGAGCGTAATCTCGAGCGTGCGGGCGCCGTCCCGCGCGTCGAGGAGTGGCATGGCGGTTCCCCGCGCGACTTCGCAGAAGTGGCGCACCTGGTTGGTCAGCGGGTCGGCGCTCATCCCCGGCTCTTCGACGGGAGTCATCGTTCGTTCCGAGGAGACAGGTGTCCACCAGTGTCCATTCGGTCCGTGATCCCAGATCTCGAGGCTCGGAATCGCGAGGGCGGCCTGTTTGCCGGCGACATAGTAACAAGACTCGGAAGTCCGCGGATAGGCGGCGTTCTCGCCCGCCGTCAGCTCCCAACTCCACGGACCGGCGGCCGTGTCGGAGAGTGACAGCGTTCCGATCGCACCATTGCGAAAGCCCAGCACCGCGCCCGCCGTGTCCTCCACCGCGAAGCCACGCGCCCGATTCGACGTCAGCGCCCGCACCTCTTCGATTTCGCCGCAGAGGTTGCGCAGATCGTCGATTGCATGAATCAGGTTGATCAGCACGGGTCCGCCGCCCGCTTCACGCCGCCAGACGTTCGCGCCTTCGAAATAGGAAGGAGGCTTCAACAGCCAGCAGAATCCGTTTACCGCGACCATCGGGCCCAGGCGGCCGGAGCCGATGATCCGCTTGGCGCGAGCGATGAGCGGACTGTGACGGCGGTGGTGCCCCACGAGCACGGGCACTCGCGCCTTCTCGGACGCCTCGGCGAGTTCGAGCGATTGTTCGACGGTCTCGCAGACCGGCTTCTCCATTAGCATCGCCACGCCAGCGCGAACGGCAGCGAGTCCCGCCGCGAGGTGAGCTTGATTCGGCAATGCGATCACGGCGCCCAACGGCCGGACCGCTTCGAGCATTCGCTCTAGGTTCGCGTCGAACGGTACACCGAGTGAAGCGGCGCGCGCTTCGGCTTGTGAAGTGACGTCCACGATGCCCGCGAGTTCGGCCGCGGGCTCGCGAAGAATGCGCTCGATATGGGCCTGCCCGGCAAGACCGGCCCCCGCCACTACGATCCGCACCCGGGCAACACCAACACTGTTCATGAGGATATTGTCGGCCGGCGGCGTGGTCTCCGTCAGGAGCCTCCGATCTCGCGTCGACAAGCGCGGGCTCGCTCGCTCGTCGGTACGGCCGCGGCGCTGGGACCGGTCTACGGACAAGTACACCAATCCATGACCGGCAAGATCGAGCCCGGCGATGCCACCAGGATCACGGCAAGAAAAGCGACATGTTTCTGGAAGAGGCAGTGTACTTGACAGTCCACCCTATTCCAGACTATATATAGTACAGATAGGTATGAATGAAACATCCGGTCTCCTCCCTGGAACCCTCTACCTACTGATCCTGCGAACACTCCGCGCGGGCCCTCTCCACGGCTACGCGATCAGCAAGCGAATCAAGCAATGCTCGTCGGAACTGCTCGACGTCGAGGAAGGGTCGCTCTATCCAGCGCTGCAGCGGATGCTCGTCAAAGGCTGGGTGGAAGCCGAATGGGGCATGACCGAGACGAACCGCCGCGCCCGCTTCTACAAGCTCACCAAGGAAGGAACCAAACAGCTCCGAGCCGAAACCGCGGACTTCCTGCGGCTCGTGGCAGCGATCAGCGAGGTCCTCGAAACCGCATGAGAGAGCTGATCCGAAAGCTACGCTATCTGCTTCTGCCGCGCGCAACGGATGCCGTGATCGACGAGGAACTCCGGTTTCATCTCGAGTCGCGAATCGAGGAACTGGCGGCGGAAGGCGTGCCGCCAGCCGAGGCCCGAGCGAGGGCCCGCCGCGAGTTGGGATCGCAGCTTCGAATCGGCGAGGAGTCCCGCCGCGCCTGGGTGATCCAATGGTTCGACGATCTCTTGCGCGACTCGAACCTCGCTTTCCGGAGCCTGCGGCGCGAACCCGGATTCGCGCTCACCGCGATCGCCTGCCTTGCACTCGGAATCGGCGCCAACACCGCGATCTTCAGCATCGCGAAC
>CADECY010000095.1:1029-37198 GCA_902825945.1 uncultured Acidobacteriota bacterium | reverse complement strand
ACGAACTGTAGGCGGGTTCGCGGCGGGCGGAGTTACTTGCAAAGAAGTCGCGCGAGTTGGGGTTCAGCGAGTATCAGTGGCTGACGCGTCACGCGATCGAGTGCGCGACTTGGTTCAAGCGCTACGCGGAGGCGCTGTTGGGCGACGCGCCCGAGGAGCGGACGTAACGTGCAGGCGTGCCGGGAACATATTCGGGCGTTGGACCGGCGGTCCGCCGCGCATTGCGGTCTGCTGTGGGACATGGGCTTGAAGCAACTGCTCGACTCTGGGGACGACAAACGGGCACTGCTCGGGGATATCGTGGCCGCGGCCGGAAACTGCCACGATGTGTACCGGCTGGCATACGAGCGCTGGCGGGCGAGTCTGACGCAGCACAAGATGGATGTGTTCCAGGTGAAAGGCCGATTCGTAACCGGGTTGGGATTGAAGAACGCGCTGGAGACTGGGCTGCGGCTGCAACACACCTATGGGGTTCCGATTTTGCCGGGTTCCGGGTTGAAGGGGCTTTGCCGGCACTTCTGCAACGAAGTCTGGGGATTGAGCGATGCGGCGTTCCGGGCCGGCGGCGAGTTCGATCAACTGCTTTTCGGGACGACGTCGCAGCAGGGATTGGCGGAGTTCGAGGATGCGTGGATGGTGCCGGAAAGTCTGAAGTCGTCTCCGTTGCAGCCGGATGTGATGACTGTGCACCAGCGCGGTTATTATGCGGATGCCAGTCGACCGGCTGCCCCGGATGGGGCGTCGCATCCGGTGCCGGTGCCGTTTCTCTCAGTGCGCGGGCGGTTTCTGGTCGCGATTCGGGTGGATGGGGAGCGGGAGTCCGCTGGTCCGTGGATGGATGCGGCGTTCCAGTTGTGTAAGGATGCGCTCGAGTATTGGGGCGCGGGTGGGAAGACGAGTTCGGGTTACGGCCGGATGGTTCCGGTGGTGGCGCGGTAGGGCTGCTCGCGGAGGAAGCCCAGGATCAGTTCGCGGGTCCGTTCCGGAGCGTCGGCGGGCATGACGTGGCAGCAGTGGGGCACGATGCCGAGGCGTGCGCCGGGGATGCGTTGGACGAGCGAGCGGGCGTTTTCGACGGGCATGAGGGGGTCGTCTTCGCCGTGGATGACGATGGTTGGGGTCCGGATGCGGTGGAGGCGCCAGCGGGTGCCCCACCAGGTCAAGATGGCGAGTAACTGGTTGCGATAGCCGGTGCGAGAGGGGAGCCAGCGCATGCGGATTTCCACGTCCTCTTCGCGCAGGCGGGCCGGGGTGTCCGGGTGGTAGAGGTAGGTGTCGATGATGCGCATCGCTTCTCGGGGCGGTTTGCCGAGGGCCTTCCAGGCTCCGCGGAAGACTCGCCAGCGGGGCAGGGTTGACCAGAGCCAGCCCATGTTGGTGCAGCCGAGCACCAGCGAGCGGACTCGCTCGGGCTCGCTCAGGACGAGTTCCTGGGCGATCATGCCGCCCATCGAGGCTCCGAGTACGTGGGCGGATGCGACTCCGGCCGCGTCCATGACGGCGGCTGCGTCGCGGGCCATTTGGCGGATGGAGTAGGGGCGCCAGGGGGCGTCCGACCGGCCGGCTCCGCGGTTATCGAACAGGATGCAGCGGTAGTGGGGTTCGAGCCACTGGACGGTGCGCTCCCACATGTCGAGCGAGAAGCCGATGCCCATGATGAAGAGCACGGGTTCGCCTTGGCCGCGTTCCTCCCAGTAGATCCGGGCGCCGTTGGAAATCGTGTAGGGCATCTAGGACGGCTGCCGCGAATGAACGTGAAGGAACGGAAATGTTCGGAACGCATTCAGCGCGGTGTGTGGCATCCTTGATCCATAGATGATAGCGAGACTGGTTTGCGCTCTTTTTTCGGGCCTGATGTTGGCGGGTCAGACGATCGATTGGCGGCGGGAGAGTCCGGAGATGCTGAAACATTTCCGGGAGCTTCTGAAGATCGACACGAGCAGTCCGCCGGGGAACGAGACGAAGGCTGTCGAATATGTCTGCCGGGTGTTTCAGGCGGAGGGGATTCCGTGCCAGGTGTTGGCGATGGATGCCTCGCGGGCCAACGCGGTGGCGCGGCTGAAGGGCAATGGTAAGAAGCGGCCGCTGCTCTACATGGCCCACACCGATGTAGTGGGCGTGCAGCGCGAGAAGTGGCCGGTGGATCCATTCGGCGCGGTGTTGCGCGATGGCTACATCTGGGGCCGGGGCGCGGTGGACGATAAACCGCATGTTGCCGCGGGCATGATGATGATGCTCCTGCTGCATCGAAACAAAGTGCCTCTCGATCGCGATGTGATCTTTCTGGCCGATTCCGGCGAAGAGGGGAATGACTCGGTTGGGATCAATTACATGGTGAAGAATCACTTTTCCGAGATCGATGCCGAGTTCGCGATCAACGAAGGGGGTGGGGCGACGCTCGAGGGCGGGGAAGTGACGGTGGTCCGGATTCAGACGACGGAGAAGATTCCGCGCGGGGTGAAGCTGACGGTGAGGGGGACTTCGGGGCATGCGTCGCGGCCGCGCACCGATAATGCGGTGGTGCGGCTATCGGCGGCGGTTGCGAAGCTGGGAACGTGGCAGACGCCGATGCGCATGAACGATACGACGCGGACGTATTTCGAGCGGCTGGCGACGATCAGTCCGCCGGAGAAAGCGGCGCGGTACAACGGGATCAGCGATCCGGCGCGGTCAGCCGAGATCCAGCGCTATTTCGCCGAGCATGAGCCGGGGCATTACTCGATGCTGCGGACGTCAGTGGTTCCGACGCAATTGAAAGCGGGTTTTCGATTGAATGTGATTCCGTCGGAGGCGGAGGCGATCGTGGACATTCGCGCGCATCCGGATGAGGAGATGACGCGGTTCGCGGCGGAGATGGAGAAGGTGATCGGCGATCCGGGAGTGAAGGTGACTTCGGCGCTCGAAAACATCCGTCCGGCTGCGCGGCCGTCGCCGTTGGACAACGAGATGTTCCGGGTGCTGGAGGGGACGGCGAAGCGAATGTTTCCAGGCGCGACGGTGCTTCCGGTGATGTCGACGGGTGCGACGGACATGGCGCAGTTGCGGGCGAAGGGGATTCCTTCGTACGGGATCGGTCCGGCGGCGACGGAGAACGATACGACGAATTTCGGTGCGCACAGCGATGTGGAGCGGGTGGAGGAGCGCGCCTACTACCGGTTCGTGGAGTATGTGTGGAACGTGGTGACGGCGATGGCGGCGGAGGGGCGGTACAATCAGCGGTGATGCCCGCGCCCGGTCCCGACCCGAAACGCCTTGCCTGGTTCCAGGATCTGAAGTTCGGATTCTTCGTTCATTGGGGGCCGTATGCCCAGAAGGGATGTCTGGAATCGTGGCCGCTGGTGTGGAAAGACCGTTCGTGGTCGAATCCGGGCGTGGAGACGCGTGAGCAGATGGAGGCGTTCCGGCGCGAGTACGCCGCGTTGCCGAAGACGTTCAACCCGGTGAAGTTCGATCCATCGGCCTGGGCGCGGCTGGCGAAGATGGCGGGGATGAAGTATGTGGTGTTCACGACCAAGCACCATGACGGCTTCTCGATGTTCAACACGCGGCTGAGCGAGAACCGGATCACGCATCCGTCGGTTCCGTTCTCGAAGAGTCCGCGGGCGAATATCGCCAAGGCGGTGTTCGATGCGTTCCGGGCCGAGGATCTGGCGGTGGGCGCCTATTTCTCGAAGCCTGACTGGAGCCATCCGGCTTATTGGGAGCCGGGCAAGTTTGCCGAGGACCGGAATCCGACTTACGATACGGCGGCCGAGCCGGCCAAGTGGGCGCGGTACCGCGAGTTCGTGCAGGGGCAGATTCGCGAGCTGATGACGGGCTACGGCAAGATCGATATGCTGTGGCTGGATGGAGGCTGGGTGCGTCCACCGAAGCAGGATATCGGGCTGGACCGGATCGTGACGGAAGCGCGGGCGAAGCAGCCTGGGCTGCTAGTGGCCAATCGAACGGGCAAGGAATTCGAGGATTATCTGACGCCGGAGCAGAAGGTCTTGCAGCAGGCCGATGTCGAGCACGTTTGGGAAAGCTGCATGACGATGGGGACGAAGTGGGCTTACGATCCGAAGGACACTTACAAGTCCGCTCGTGTGTTGTTACATACGCTGATCGACGTGGTTGCCAAGGGCGGAAATCTGTTACTGAATGCCGGGCCGGCGCCGGATGGGTCTTTACCGGCCGAGGCCGCGGCGCGGATGGAAGAGTTCGGTGAGTGGATGTCGGTGAATTTCGAATCGATTCATGGGACGCGTCCGCTCGAGCCGTATCGATCGGGTGAGTGGGCTTTTACGAGGCGAGGTACGACGAAGTACGCGATCTGGATGGCTCCGGAGGGTGGCGACGCGGTTCCGGCTACGCTGCGGATTCCGGGGATTCGGCCGGGTGAAGACGAGCGGGTGTCGTTTCTGGGGGCACGGGGATCGGCTCCGTTGCAGTGGAAGGCGAGTGGCGATGGGGTCGAGGTGGAGATCCCGGAGAAGATGCGGTCATTGCTGCCATGCCGGTATGCGTTCGTGTTCCGGGTGGCGCCTTCCGAGCGGCGCGGTGTGCGCGTGCGGTGATCGGGGCCGCGACCAGACGAAGGCGGGCGTACGCCCGATGTCTTACGGCTAACTGGACCGTTTTTTGATTTAGGCACCAACAGCCCTACAGCCCCGTCTGTGGCACGACGATCAGTTTCTCGGCGGGAAGTTCGCGAGACGTCGCGAGCCCTGCACCAACCTTCGTAATTGAGGAGGGTGATGTCGTCGAGACGCGATCTCCTTCGATTGGGCTTGGCCGGTGCCACCGGCTTGATGAAACCCAGAGCGTACGGTCAGCTATGCTCGCAACCGCCGGTGGACTTTCCCGGGAGTCCGAAAGTGTCGCCGTGGGCGGTGCCTCTACCCATTCCGGGGATTGCGGAGCCGGCCGAGCGGCTGGATCCGGTTGTGGAGCCGGGCCGTCATCAGCGCTATTCGGAATTCGCACCGAAGAAGCTCTACGATTTCGGAGTGCGGCAGATTCAGCACCGGTTCCATCCCGAGTTGCCGCCGTCGGCGGTGTGGGGCTACGCGGGCACGGTGCCGGGTCCGACCATTCACGCGCGTTACGGTGAGCCGGTGTTGGTTCGAATGCGGAATGAGCTTCCGGCGCAGCACGTGGGATTCGGGCTGCCGTCAATTTCGACGCACCTGCACAACGGGCACAACGCGAGCGAGAGCGACGGGTATCCGTCCGACTTCACCGATCCGGGGCAGTACCGGGATCACCATTATCCGAACTTTCCGGCGGGGCACGATCCAGCGGAAGTGATGTCGACTCTTTGGTATCACGATCACCGCGAGGATTTCACCGCGCAGAACGTGGTGCGGGGGCTGACCGGGTTCTACCTGTTGTTCGATGAACTGGATTCGGGGGACGAACGGGACGCGAATCCAAAGGCGTTCCGGCTGCCGAGCGGCGCCTGCGACATTCCGCTGATTTTCCATGACCGCGCCTTCGATCGCGATGGTCAAATGGCTTACGACGTGTTCAACACGGCGGGGATACTGGGCGACCGGTACACGGTCAACAACGCGATTCAACCGTATTTTCAAGTTGCGCGGCGGAAGTACCGGTTCCGGTTGTTGAATGGCGGCCCCTCGCGATTCTACCGGTTCGAGTTGAGCAACGGACAGCGCATGGTGCAGTTGTCGAACGACGGCAACATGTTTCCAGCGCCGATCGCGGTGCAGGAGGTGACACTGAGCCCCGCCGAAAGGGCCGATGTCATCATCGATTTTTCGAATTTCAGGCGAGGCGACCAGGTTTTCCTGCTGAACCGGATGGAGCAGACGGCGGGCGAGGGTCCGACAGGGCGGCTCATGACACCGGGGGATGCGGTACTGCGGTTCGACGTCGTGAGCGATGACCGGGACGATCCGAGCCGGATTCCGGAGACATTGCGGCCGCTGCCACGCGTGGACATGTCCGAGGTGAAGCAGGAGCGGCTGTGGCGATTCGACTATCTCAATAATCTGTGGCTGGTGAACGGCAAGCTCTTCGACACGACGAGGCTCGACGCCGAGGTGAAGCAGGGAAGCGCCGAGGTGTGGACGTTCCGGAACGAGGGCGCGACATGGTCGCATCCGATCCATATCCACTTCGAAGAGTTCCAGATCCTTTCGATCAACGGAGTCGCACCGGGGCCCGGAGACGTGAACCGGTCGCGGAAGGATACAGTGCGGCTGGGTCCGAATGACGAGATCAAGATCTTCATGCGGTTCCGGGATTTTCTGGGGCGCTACGTGATGCACTGCCACAACGTGCTGCACGAGGATCATTCGATGATGATCCGGTTCGATGTGGTTCCGTAGGAGTACGCCATGAAGATACAATGCGCGGCGCCGCGCCGAGGGCCGAGGGCGGACTACTTTCCGAACGTGGTGTTGACCACTCACGAGAACGAGCGGGCGCGATTCTACGACGACCTGCTGCGAGGCCGGACCGTGATACTGAACTTCATGTACACAACGTGCGAGGGGCGCTGTCCGCTGTACACGGCGAACTTGATGAAGGTTCACAAGCTGCTAGGCGATCGCATGGGGAAGGACATCTTCCTGTATTCATTCACGCTGGATCCGGAAGTGGACACGCCGAGGGTGCTGCGGGCTTACGCCGAGGCGCACGGGATCGGCCGCGGTTGGCGGTTCCTCACTGGCAATCCCGAGGATCTCGAGATGTTGCGCAGGCGACTGGGCTTCTCGGCCCCCGATCCGGAACTCGACCGGCGAAAGTCGTCCCATACGGGACTGATCCGATACGGGAACGAACGGCTGGACCGATGGGCGGCCTGTCCCGCGTTGGCCGATCCCGCCAAGATCGTGCGGCATCTCGGCTGGCTCGACTTATCGCATTGTCAGGAGGCACCCCGTGGCTGAGCGCGTTTCGGTCTTCGCAATTGTTCTTGCGGTCTGCGCGCCGCTTGGCGCCCAGCATCCGCGTCCGCAGCCCAGGCCTGCACCTTCGCGGCAGACGGTGTCGCCCGACGGAGGGACCACCCGCGTGGTGACTGGTGAGGGCCCGCTGCCGGTGGGGAGGAACTTCCTCTTGACGGTCGACTCGAACATGTTCGATTCGGATGGGAACGAGATGGCGAATACCAACCCGTCGCGGGCATCGGCGCCCTACAATCTGCTCGATGGAAATCCCGTGGTGACCAAGATCGATGCGGCATCGCCCACGGACGATCTGCGGGAGACATTCGAGCGGCTGGCGCAGGCGGCGAAGGCAGGAAGAGTGGACACCGAGACGATCCGCTTCGGACTCGCCATCCTCGAGGGGAATCCGATCGCGAGACGGCCCACCTACAGCGGAATGCCGATGCTGCACTATACGGGTCCGGAGAAACTCAGGCGGGTGACGCCTGTGTTCGATTCGTCGGGGCGCAAAACCGGCGGCAATGTCGATGTCCACCAGGTGTGGTTCGATTCACACGTGGAGTCAGATGTAGGGCTGATCGATCCGAGGGAGGTGCAGGAAGTTCCTTGGACGGTAACCTATACGGTCGACGTTCTGCATCGCGGCGCTGATGACTTCTCGCCGTTCACGCTATTCTTCGATGCGCCGCCGGGGAACGTGCCGGGCGAGTTCGGCGCACCGCATATCGCGATGGACCAGACGTTCTTTCCGATGGAGGAAGGCACACGTGTCGTGATGAAGGTCAAGATGCCTCCGGCAAAGTACCTCAACCTGATCTACACATGGGGTTGGCGCCGGCACCCGCCCCGGGTCCAGGTGATGGAGAACGTGCTCAAGACGATCGGTGGCAAGGATCTGTATCAATGGGAGACCGATGTCTTCGGGCGAACGCCACGGTTGAACCGGGAGATGCAACTGGCGGCGATCGCCAAGATCGGGGAATTATCGCCGGCCAAGCGTATGTGGCGCGCGCTGACAGAGATGCAGTCCGCGGGCGCGGCGGAGATCGAGCGCCTGGCAGAGGCCGGGCAACGGGCTCTGCGCGACTGGAGCGACCGGACGTTGCTACCGGAAGGCGTCCAACCCGATCCGGATGCCGATGCGACACTACTTTACGTCAACAACACGATCTACGGAAGCATCTCGAATTTCCCGAAGTGGACGCGCAGGCCACAAACGTTCAAGGTGACGCTGCTCAATGGCGATCACTTCGTTCACGGATACGAAAACGTCGACTTCGGGGGAGCGCGCGGCTGGGAGAATCAGTTCCAATCGACGGTCGCGGTGGGGGGAACCGGCTGTGACTTCACCTTCGGCCGGGCGCATTGGTGGCCGCTCGCCGGTGGCAGCTTCGGTTTGATCGATGTACCACCGGTGGATCGGAACGGCGTACCGGGCCGGCATCGGGTCGAGTTGCAACTGAACTTCGAGCCGTCCGCGCGGCTCCGGATGTACCAGTTCGACCCGTATCACCACGACGTCGCCGTTTTCTCGCTGCACTGACTTCGTGGCCGCGGCGATCCGCTACGATATGGCTATGGATCGCCGCCGATTTCTTTCTGCCTCCGCCGCCGGACTCTCGATTCCGGCCTATGCCGCTCCGTTCGCCGATGAGAAGCCGAAGCGAGTGGGCCTGATCGGCTGTGGATGGTACGGCAAGTGCGACCTGTTCCGGCTGATCCAGGTGGCGCCGGTGGAGGTGGTGTCGCTGTGCGATGTCGACAAGCGGATGCTGGCGCAAGCGGCCGAACTCACCGCGACGCGGCAGGCGAACAAGAAGAAGCCGCGGACCTATGCCGACTATCGGGAGATGTTGAAAGAACGTGATCTCGATATCGTCTTGATCGCGACGCCGGACCATTGGCACGCGCTTGCGATGATCGCGGCGTGTGAGGCGGGCGCCGACATCTACTGCCAGAAGCCGATCAGCGTGGATGTGGCCGAAGGGAAGGCGATGCTCGACGCGGCGCGCAAGCACAAGCGCGTGGTGCAGATCGGGACACAGCGGCGGAGCACGCCGCATCTGGTGGAGGCCAAGCAGCGATTCCTCGATTCGGGGAAGCTCGGCAAGATCGGGCTCGTGGAGATTTATTGCTACTACCACATGCGAGCGAAGGCGAATCCGCCGGATACGGCGCCGCCGGATCATCTGGATTGGGAGATGTGGACGGGTCCGGCGCCGATGCGTCCGTACAATGAACTGGCGCACCCGGGCCGGTGGCGCGCGTTCAACGAGTATGGGAACGGGATCATGGGCGACATGTGCGTCCACATGCTCGATATGACGCGATGGATGATGGGGCTCGGGTGGCCGAAGTCGGTTTCGTCGACTGGAGGGATTCTGGTTGACAAGGCGAGCAAGGCCAACATTCCCGATACGCAGACGGCGGAATTCGATTTTGGTGAAGTGAAGGTGGTGTGGCAGCACCGGAGTTGGGGACATCCGCCGGATCCGAAGTATCCGTGGGGCGCGACGTTTTACGGCGAGAAGGGAACACTCAAGGCGGGCGTGATGGGTTACGACTACACGCCGATGGAGAAAGGTGAGCAACCGGCCCACAAAGATGTAACTTATGAGCTCGAGCAATATCCGGAGGACAAGACGGAAGACCGCTTGGAGAAGCATGTGGCGCCGGCTATCCGGCATCACATGAAGGATCTCTTGGCGAATATCGCATCGCGCGGGCGGCCAGTGGCGGATATCGAGCAGGGTTACACTTCGTCGGCTAGTTGCATCCTGGCGAACCTGAGCATGCGGCTGGGGCGTTCGCTTTCCTTCGATCCGGTGTCGACGCGGATCGTGGCAGACGAAGAAGCGACCCGGATGCTGATGCGGGCCTATCGCAGTCCGTGGCGACATCCCGCGGCGTAGTTTTTACAAGAAATTCCTCGAAACGGGTCCGCGTTCCTTGCATTCGAGCGTTCGGTTGGCCATACTGGCGTAGCTGCTCCCGAATCGGAAGCTACGGGAGATCAGCGCAAACCAGATCAAGGAGGATCTACGGATGGATCCGTTTATCGGTCAATTGATGTGTGTCGGGTTCAACTTCGCGCCGGTTGGCTGGGCGCAATGCAATGGTCAACTGATGTCCATTGCTCAGAATACGGCCCTGTTCAGCCTGCTTGGCACGACGTACGGGGGCGACGGCATCAACACGTTCGGTCTGCCCGACCTGCGAGGCCGCGTGCCCGTCAGTTTCGGACAGGGACCGGGGCTTCAGAACTATTCGCAGGGTGAAATGGCGGGGAGCGAAACGGTGACGCTGACGGCGTTGCAGATTCCCCTCCATACGCACACGGTAATGGGGTCGACCGGGGAGTCGGAATCGTCCCAACCGGCGAATTCAGTTCCGGCCGCCGGGGGGAGTTACGCGACGGCGCCCAACACCCCGATGAGTCCCGCCATGATTCCGGTCTCCGGTGGGGGCAACCAGCCTCATGAGAATCGGCAGCCTTTCACGGTGCTGAATTGGATCATCGCCACCCAAGGCGTCTTCCCGTCACGGCAGTAGCGCCGAGGATCACACCATGGAACCATTTGTCGGCCAACTGATGTGTGTCGGATTCAATTTCGCGCCGAGAGGCTGGGCACTGTGCCAGGGGCAGTTGATATCGATCTCCCAAAACACCGCCCTATTCAGCCTGCTCGGAACGATGTATGGGGGTGATGGAAGGACGACCTTCGGGCTTCCGGATCTGCGGGGGCGGATCCCGCTGGGATCAGGGCAAGGTCCGGGCTTGCAGTCTTACCAGCAAGGGGAGCAAGGCGGTGTCGAGGCGGTCACGGTCACCGGCGCGACACTTCCATCTCACTCGCACGGCGTGAGCGGCGCCGAAGGCGAAGCCACGGAGTCGAATCCGGCGGGGGCGACGCTCGCTACTGGTGGAAGCTACGCTTCGAGCGCGAATTCTCAGATGAGTGCGGCGATGATCGCTCCGTCCGGCGGCGGATCGCAGCCACATGACAACCACCAACCGTATGTGGTGATCAACTGGATCATCGCGACCGATGGGACCTTCCCGTCGCGACAGTAATTTGGATGCATGATGGCGCGCGCCTTACCGGGTTGCGCGCCATTCCATCGTTAGGTGGAGTCCGTCGTCTCGAGTCACGGCGAATCCAAAGCGTTCATAGAGGCGGCGGGCGGGATTTCCATGCTGTACGGTCAGCGTGACAACACGGCTCGAGAGCAAGAGGCTTTCGATGACAGCCGTTCCGAGGCCCTGTCCTTGACAGGCCGGCAGGAGGGCGATGTCGATCAGGTGGGTAGTGTCGTGTGAGCGGTCCACACAGAGCCGGCCGGCGGGGTGGGCGTCGCGAGTGATGATGAGGAAGCTGGCGTTGGGATACGCAGTCCGGTAGTGGGCGCGTTGGGCTTCGAACTGCATGCGCCGGAATGGTTCGGGAAGGGCGCTCGACTGAGTGCCGTGGGTCTGGGAGAAGATCTCGAACAGAAACGCGGTGTCGTCCGGAGTCTCGGGGCGCAGGTGGAAGTGGATCATCGGGCCTGTACAGTATACGCCGGCAGTTGCGTTCCGGTGCAGCAGGCGCTAGGATCGCTTCATGCTGTCGCGGATTATCAAGAACACGTTGAACCGCCGGGACCTGTTCCGGGGCGGTGCCATCCTGGGCGCTTTGCAAAGCTTCGCGGGCCGGGTTGCCGGATCCGAGATGAAGATCGGGACCGATATCTACGAGTCGATCGGTGTGACACCGATCGTGAACTGCAAAGGCACGTTCACGATCATTTCCGGGTCGCAGTCGCTCCCCGAGGTGAAGGCGGCAATGGATCAGGCGTCGCGGCACTACGTTCACATGGATGAACTGATGGAGGCCGTGGGGCACCGGCTCGCCGAGTTGACGAAGGCCGAATGGGGCATGGTCTCATCGGGATGCGCAGCGGCGTTGTCGCACGCCACGGCTGCCTGCATCGCGGGCGGAGATCCGGAAAAGCTTCAGCGGCTGCCGAATTCCGAGGGACTCAAGAATGAAGTGATCGTGCCCGCCTATTCGCGCAACGTGTACGACCATGCGGTGCGTGGTGCTGGCGCCAAGATGATCACGGTGCGGAGCAAGGACGAGTTCATCAATGCGTTCAATACGCGGACGGCGATGGTGATGATCCTGGCGGGTCCGGGTGACGACGGTCCGATGGGCACGGCGACGCTCGCGCCGATCGCCAAGCAGCGCGACGTTCCGGTGTTGGTGGACGCGGCGGCCGAGCGGCTGACCGTTCCGAATCTGCATTTGAATCGCGGTGCGACGTTGGTGGCCTACAGCGGCGGCAAGTGCCTGCGCGGTCCGCAGACGGCGGGATTGCTGTTGGGGCGCAAGGATCTGATTCAGGCGGCTTGGCTGCACAGCGCTCCGCATCATGCCTTCGGGCGACCGATGAAGTGCGGTAAGGAAGAGATCATGGGGATGCTCGCCGCCGTTGAGGCGTGGGTGAAGCGCGATCACGCCGCGGAGTGGCAGGTTTGGGAGAAGTGGCTCGAGACGATCAGCAACGAAGTGACAAAGGTCGATGGAGTGACCACCGAGGTGTTACAGCCCGAGGGGCTTTCCAATAACTCGCCGCGGTTGGCGATCCGGTGGGACGGTGAGAAGATGGGCCTGACGGGAACCGAGGTGGAGAAGCTTCTGCTCGAGGGATCGCCGCGGGTGATTCTCGGTGGGGCGAGCGGGAACCGGCGGATGGGTGCCGCACAGAGCTCGCTGACAGTGATGCCGTACATGATGATGCCGGGCGATGACAAGATCGCGGCGCAGCGAATTCGCGAAGTGCTCTCAACGGCGGCCAAGAGCCCGATCACGGCGCCGCTCGCGCCCTCGGTCAACCTGACTGGGCAGTGGGATGTCGAGATCCAATATGTGGTAGGCAAGGCGCACCACAAGCTATTCTTCGAGCAGAGCGGCGCGGCAATCTCCGGTTCGCACATGGGCGAGTTCCTGGGTGCCGATCTGCGTGGCTCGGTCGAGGGGAACGAGTTGACGGCGCGGAGTTCGCACCGTTACGAGGGGACTGCGATCGGTTACGCGTTCTCAGGCAAGGCCGAAGGCGACAAGATTACGGGAAAGGTGGATGTCGGCGAATACGGGAAGGGGACGTTCACGGCGGTCCGGCATCAGTACGGGCAGCCTGGCGGTGTCGTGCGCCCGGTGAAGAACGTTTGATGTAGTGGTATTGATGGTCCGAAGCGTGAAAAGGCCCGCTCCGGATCGATCGAATGAGTTAGCGGCGGCAGCAGACCTTGCCGCAGCAGTCGTCTCCGTCACAGCAGGAAGCCTCGAACGCCGCGCCAGCACCGAGGACGGTGGTCAGAATCGCAATCAAGACGTACTTCATTCATGGAAGTTCTCCTTTTGGGAATTCGGGTGATCTGAACATAGGGCCGCGAATGAGCGCGGCGGGGCGGTCAGGCGCGGTTCGATGCGTGATTCCGGCGGCGCGTGGAAAGCAAGGCCGGGAGGCTCGACTGCCACCGAGGCAGTGAACTTCGCCGCGATCGCCGGAGACGTTGCGCGATCTGGACTGTGAAGCATTGGGATGCCGGCCAATCCGGCGTCGGACCTGACGCGGGCAGCAACCCTGTTCGGTTGGCTGCAGAAGCGGGCACGAGGCGTGAATCAGCGCGGGGTGAAAGGCACCGAGCCAATGCGCGAGTACCGTGGACGCCATCGAAAGCCTGCGACTCATCGTGCTCATCGGTTTCAGCCTGTTGCCACCCTCGGGATGGATCGACGTACGAGGAAAGAGAAGGTCCCATTCTGCCAGTTGCGTGCTCCGAGGAGGTGCCCATCTCCCCAGACGGCAGGCCGCCGCTCGGCTTCGGTCAGCCTCGCACTGGTAGAAGACGGCGAACCCTTCCACGGGATCGCCGAGAATGCAGAGACGCTGGCCCCACCCGGTCACGGACCCGGAGTCCGCGTAAGTTTCGCGAGCGGTAGGCGGGATACGCGGTCGAGTTCTCGGCCGATAGGGAACTCCTGATCATGCCGCCGATCCGCCTACCGGCTTCCCTGATTCTCGACATCTCCGCGTGCTTTGGGATTGGGTGCGCCAGGATGGGCGTGGAAGAGCCGTCTAATCTAATCGAGCTGTGCCTTCGCTCTCCGAGTGGCGGGGGGCACGCGCCGGACGCGGCCAGAATATCGCACGAGCGGTTACAAAGCAAGCGCTTGCCCAAACTTGGTCATCGAACTGTTTCGCCAACGGACCGGTTGAAACGGCTTCGGAAGAAAAATGACGATTGGATCGAGATCGAGTATTGGGCCTAGGTTACAGTGATCGAGGGCGACGATCCGGTGGCGGGCTTCGTGTTCGACATGGGGCCGCTCTGGCCGGAAGAGTGATTTCCGCGCCGCGCCCCTCCACCGCTGTATCATGATTTCAGACACAGTGGTCTTATGCTCCGCCGGATCCTAGCCTTTCTCTTCACCGCCGCCGCCTTCGCGGCGCCCAAACCCGCCGGAATCGATTTTCAACGTCAGATCCGGCCGATCCTTTCCGACAACTGCTTCCAGTGCCACGGGCCCGACAAGAACACCCGAATGGCGGGCCTGCGGCTCGACCTCAAGGACGAGGTTCTGGCGAAGCGCGCCGCGGGTGCGGCGATCGTACCTGGCAAGCCGAACGAGAGCCCTCTCTACTTGCGAATCGCAGAGTCGAATCCGGCGAAGCTGATGCCGCCCGCGCACTCGCGCAAGGCGATCACGCCGCCGCAGAAAGACCTCATCCGCCGCTGGATCGAGCAGGGCGCGCCGTGGACCGAACATTGGTCCTTCATCGCGCCGAAACGCGCCACGGCGCCAGCGGTGAAAGATGCCAGGTGGGCGCGCAATCCGATCGACCGCTTCGTGCTGGCGAAGGTCGAAGCCGCCGGACTGAAGCCAGCGCCGGAGGCCGATCGCCGCACACTCGCGCGCCGCGTTGCGCTGGACCTCACCGGACTTCCGCCAACGCCCGCCGATGTCGAAGCGTTCGTCAAGGATCGCTCGCCGGAAGCCTATGACAAGCTGCTCGAGAAGTACCTCGGCTCGGAACGCTGGGGCGAACATCGCGCGCGCTACTGGCTCGACGCGGCCCGCTACGCGGATACGCATGGCATCCATGTCGACAACTATCGCGAGATGTGGCCCTATCGCGATTGGGTGATCAAGGCCTTCAACCGGAACCTGCCGTTCGACCAGTTCACCATCGAGCAGGTGGCGGGCGATCTCCTGCCGAATCGGACGCTCGATCAGCAGATCGCCTCCGGTTTCCATCGCTGCAACGTGACGACGAACGAAGCCGGCGTGATCGTCGAAGAGGTCGAAGCGATCTATGCGAAGGATCGCGTGGACACGACGGGAACCGTCTTCCTCGGGCTGACGATCGGATGTGCGACTTGTCACGATCACAAGTTCGATCCGATCTCGCAACGCGATTTCTATTCACTCGCGGCATTCTTCCGCAACACGACTCAGAATGCGATGGACGGCAACATTCCGGATACGCCGCCGATCATCGTGGTGCCGCGTGCCGAGGACCGGGCTCGCTGGCAATCGCTGGCGGCGGACGAGGAAGCTGCTCGCGCGGCGATGGCGGCTCGGCGCGGGTCCGCTGACAGCGCGTTCGAGAAGTGGCTCGCCAGCGCGGAGAGCCGCGCGATCGGCGCTCCGCTCTCGGGCCAAGTCTTCGCCCTCGATGCTCCGGTGAAGATCGCCAAGGACAAGCCGGCCGAACTGCCGAATGTCGACGCGTTCGATGTCTCGAAGCCCTTCGCCATCGCGACGGACTTCTACTTCCCGAAGGCCGAGGAGCCGTACGTCGTGGCCGCGCAAGCGGACCCGAAGGACAAGGGACGCGGCTGGTCGATCGAGATCGGCGCCCGTGTAGTGAACTTCCGGCTGGTGGGCGACGATGGCAAGCAGATCACGATCCGCGCCGGCCACATGGAACAGTTGAAGCCCGGAAGCTGGAATCACTTCGCCGTCTCCTACGACGGTTCGGGTGAACAAGCCGGGCTCGCGCTGTTTCTCAACGGGAAGGCCGTTCCGAATCAGGGCGGCGGCGATCAGAACACGAAACTGACCGGACGCATCAATTCGAACACTCCTTTGGTGCTCGGCAAGAATCTGCCCGAAGGCGAGATCTCGGAGTTCCGGATCTTCTCGCGAGCGATCTCGGCGGACGAGGCTGAATTGACGCGGCGGTGGGCCGAGATCCGGTCCGGGAATCGCGACGCCCTACATCTCTACTTCCTGCTCCACCACGATGACGCTTATCGCGGATTGGCGGACAAGATGCTCGCCTACGCGAAGGAACGCCGGGCGATCCGCAAGCGCGGAGCCATTACCCACGTGATGCAAGAGCGGGACGATCAGAAGCCGTTCGCGAACATTCTGTATCGCGGCATGTACGATCAACCGCGCGATCGCGTGGAACCGAACACTCCTTCGGTGCTGCCGCCGATGCCTGCGTCGCTCGCGCGCAACCGTTTGGGCTTGGCGAAGTGGCTGGTGGATCCGTCGAACCCACTCACATCGCGCGTGACCGTGAATCGATTCTGGCAGGAGATCTTTGGCGCCGGACTGGTCAAGAGCGCCGAAGATTTCGGCTCCCAGGGATTCGCCCCCGCCAATCAGGAACTGCTCGATTGGCTCGCCGTCGAGTTTCGCGAATCGGGCTGGGATACGAAGAAGCTGTTCCGGTTGATCCTGTCTTCGGCCACCTATCGGCAATCGGCCGCGGCCACGCCGGAGAAGATCGAAAAGGATCCCGACAACACGATGCTGTCACGCGGCCCGCGTTTCCGCATGGATGCGGAGATGGTTCGCGACTACGCGCTGGCATCGAGCGGCTTGCTCTCACCCGCGATCGGCGGACCGAGCGTGAAGCCATATCAGCCGGAAGGCATCTGGGAAGCGGTTGCCATGCTCGGATCGAACACGCGATTCTACAAACGCGACGCGGGTGACAACCTCTATCGCCGAAGCCTCTACACGTTCTGGAAGCGCTCGGCGCCGCCGCCGTCGATGGAGGTGTTCAACGCTCCGACTCGCGAATCGTGTTCGGTGCGGCGCGAGCGGACGAACACGCCGTTGCAGGCATTGCTCACCATGAACGATGTGCAGTTCGTGGAAGCGGCGCGCGAACTGGCCGGGCGCGCGGTAGCGAGCGGAAGCGAGGCCGATGCGCGGTTCGACTTCCTCTCGGCGCACCTGGCGTCGCGCCCGTTGACAGGCAAGGAGCGCGACATCGTCAAGAAGTCCTATCGCGACTTCCTGCGCTACTATGATGCGAATCCAGCCGACGCCGAAAAACTCCTGTCGCAGGGCGAGCGCAAGCCCGGTGCCGGTGGGAACAAGGCGATGCTCGCCGCGATGACGATGGTGGCGAATCAACTGATGAATCTCGACGAAGTGTTGAACAAGTAGGAACCATGGATTTCCAAAAAGAAGCGATCCTGACGGAGACCCGGCGCCAGTTCTTCGCGCACGGAGCCCGCGGTTTGGGCGTTGCCGCGCTGGCCTCGCTCGGCAAGTCCGCGACGATCTCGCAGCCGAAAGGCGGCCTCCCGGGACTTCCGCATTTCGCCCCGAAAGCCAAGCGCGCGATCTACCTGCACATGGTGGGCGCGCCGCCGCAGATCGATCTGCTCGACTACAAGCCGGAGATGCGGAACTGGTTCGACAAGGATCTGCCGGATTCGATCCGGCGCGGCCAGCGTCTCACCACGATGACCTCCGGTCAGACAAGGTTCCCGATCGCACCATCGATCTTCAAGTTCAACCAATACGGCAAGAGCGGCGCCTGGATTTCGGAACTGCTTCCGAATCTCGGCAAGATGGTGGATGATGTCGCCATCATCCGCACGATGAACACCGAGGCGATCAATCACGAACCGGCGATCACCTTTATCCAGACCGGCTTCATGATCGCGGGCAAACCGTGCCTGGGATCGTGGGTCGCCTATGGACTCGGCAGCATGAACGAAGATCTGCCCACGTTCGTCGTGATGAATGCGACGCACTCGCATCCCAAAGCAAATGTCCAGGCGATCTCGGCGAGGCTGTGGAGCGCGGGTTTCCTCTCGGGCGAGTATTCCGGCGTGCCACTGCGCTCCGGCATCGATCCGGTGCTCTACATCAACAATCCGGATGGCGTGCCTTCGGCGGTCCGGCGGCGGATGCTCGACGCGCTCGGCGAGTTGAATCAGCTTCAGCATCAGAAGATCGGTGATCCGGAAACGCTCACGCGTATCAAGCAGTACGAAATGGCTTTCCGGATGCAGAGTTCCGTGCCCGATCTCACCGACCTTTCGAAGGAGCCGGAGAGCATCTACAAGCTCTACGGCGAGGATGCGCGCAAGCCGGGCACCTACGCGCATCGCGCGCTGATGGCTCGAAGGTTGGTGGAGCGTGGCGTGCGCTTTGTGCAGGTCTATCAGCGCGGCTGGGATGTTCACGGCAATCTGCCCGAGGTGCTGCCGAGCCAGTGCAAGGACGTCGATCAGGCGAACTGGGCGCTGATCCAGGACTTGAAGCAACGCGGATTGCTCGACGAGACGCTCGTGATTTGGGGCGGGGAGTTCGGACGCACGATCTACTCGCAGGGCAAACTCACCCCCACCGATTATGGCCGCGATCATCATCCACGCTGCTTCAGCCTGTGGATGGCGGGCGGCGGGATCAAGGGTGGCGTGGTGCATGGCGAGACCGACGAGTTCTCGTACAACATCGTGAAAGATCCGGTTCATGTTCGCGACTTCCAGGCGACGATCCTGCATTGTCTGGGCATCGATCACGATCGGTTCACCTTCAAGTTCCAGGGGTTGGATCAGCGGTTGACGGGAGTCGAGAAGGCCGAGCCGGTCAAAGCGCTGCTTGCATAGTTTGCAGCAAATTCGGTCATGAACTCCGGTCACGGGACGATACGATAGCTGTCCCCACAGTCATTGAACCGGAGTGCAGACTATGCGAGTCGAGTCGTCGCAGGTCTCTTATGAGGCCGCGTACCGGCTGGCTACGGCCAGCGTTGTCAGAGAAGACCGGATCTCCACCGGACGGGGCCGCCCGGAGAACGCGGGCCGTCACAGCGGAGGAGATTCAGTTGAGCTCTCGCCGGGAGCTCGGGTCTCGGCCGCGGTTGGACAGCGGGATGACCTCGAAGGGTTTGACCCGAAGCAGCGGATCGCGGCGCTGGCGATCGAGTCGGTTGCCGGGCGCCGTCTCGATTGGCGCAATCGCGTGGCCGAGGCGCAGAGCGGCCGTGCCGAATCGCGGCAAGCCTCGCCTCCGCCGCAACAGGAAGTGACCCGGCGAAGCGAATTCTACGGCGAGTCCGAGCAGTTGAGTTTCCGCGCGCGAGGAACGGTGGAGCTCGAGGATGGGCGCTCGATCGAGTTCTCCGTGTCACTCGACCTGTCTCGCGAGTTCTACTCGTACAGTTCGACCACCGAGCCTCGAAACGCGAAGGATCCGCTGGTGGTGAACTACGGCGGCGAGCCTGCGCGAATCGATAGCGGCAAGGTGGCGTTCGATCTGAACTCGGACGGAAAGCCCGAGGAGATTCCGTTCGTGGCGGACGGCAGCGGATTCCTCGCCTTTGACGCTAACGAGGATGGCAAGGTGAATGACGGCCGTGAACTCTTCGGTCCTTCGACCGGCGACGGGTTCTCGGAACTCGCGAAGCTGGATTCCGACGGCAACGGATGGATCGACGAGGGCGACGAGGCCTTCAGCAAACTCGGAGTGTGGAGCCAGGATGGATTTGCTTCGCTGAGTGAGCTTGGCATTGGCGCGATCGCGGTGTCATCGGTCGAGACTCCGTTCTCCTATAAGGACGATCGCAACAACCTTCAGGCGCAGTTGCAGCGCACCGGCGTGTTTCTGACCGAAGACGGCGATGTGGGAACGGTGCAGCAAATCGACCTGGTGGTGTGATCATTTCATTTGGACATCTTCGAGCCGGTCCGCGAGGATGAAGTCGTCGAAGTAGATCGTATCGACGGAAGCCGCGTGCGGACTCCGGTGAATCCCCGGCTGGCAGAAGTAGACGCTCTCCGGACCTTTGGTTTTCAGATTCCGGTCCAGCACGAGCGCTCCGTCGAACCAAAGCCGGGTCTTGCCTTTCGCCGCATCCTCCGACCAGTGAATGTGCATAGCCAGATGGTGCCACTTGCCGGCGGAAAAATCGGCTTCCCACTCGGTGCCGTTGCGGCCGAGGTTTCCGGTGCCGTACTTGATGAGCGTGCTACCGCCGGGCTTGGGTTCCACCCACCACGTCATGACGTTGTTGTACCGGGGCGGAGGCGCGCCCTCCCAGTAGAAAAAGTTGTCGCGGTCCTGGGGCGGCTTGGCCATGTAGAGCCAGAAGGACAGGTAGGTGTCGGAGCCTTCGCTCACGGTGATGCGCGGTCCGCCGATCTGTGCCCGGAGTTGGCGCGCGTTGAATACGTCTTCGGGATGGATCGTCACCTTGACCGCGTGTTTACCGCTTCGCACGATATCGCTGACGACATCCACGTTGCCGGGTTTCGCGTTCTGCCCGCGCGTGCCGGTCTGGCTCCACTCGGTGAGGTCGCCGGTTTCGAATCCCGACTTGAAGATCACCTCGGCCGGCGCGAGAGCGGCGACGGCAAGCAGACTCGCCAGCAGCAGTCGTTTCATTCTGATCAGTGTGGCACACGCGCGGTCTGATACGATCTCTTCCATGATTCGCACCATCGTGGCCGCGCTCGCGGCGGCAGTGATCGGATTCGGGCAAGAGCCGGGCGGGCCCGCGCTGCCTGCATGGAATGTCCTCTACGGAGTGAGCGAATACGCCAACGCGAACTCGATGTTCTCGTCGTACTTATCCAAGCTGCGAAAGGAAGAGGAAGAACGCCGGTCGAAGGTGATCGCTGGACTCTCGACTCGTGAAGAGATCCGCGCCTACCAGAGCGAAACTCGCGTGAAGCTCCGCGCCGCGCTCGGCGAGATGCCCGCGCGCACGCCGCTCAACGCACGAATCACGGGCCATCTCGAGCGGGAGGGCTACGTGGTCGAGAAGCTGATCTTCGAGAGCCGGCCGCGCTACTACGTCACGGCGAACGTCTATGTGCCGCGCAAGGGCTCAGGACCGTATCCGGGCGTCATCGCGCCGGTGGGCCACTGGGGCATGGGCAAGACTTTCGACGAATATCAGAGGCTGGGAATTTTCCTCGCTCGCCGAGGCTACGTGGTGCTCGTCTACGACGTGCCGGGACAAGGAGAGCGCCGCGAGTACTTCAATCCGGTGGTGAACCGCGCGCTCATCGATCCGGGCGGATCGCACTGGTTCGTCACGCTCGAACACGGTTATGCGGGCGCGCAAGCGATCCTCACCGGTGGCAACTACGCCTCATATCTCGTCTGGGATGGAATCCGGGCGCTCGACTATTTGACCGAGCGAAAAGATGTCGATCCGAATCGCCTCGCCTGCACGGGGACCTCCGGCGGCGGATTGCAAACGGAACTGCTTTCGGCGATCGACGAGCGGATCAAGATCTCGATTCCGGTCTGTTACGGCGGGTGCAATCCGGACAATCCCACGCGGCCCGGATTGAGCATCATCGATGTCGATGCACTGATCGCGCCACGGCCGCTGTTGATGATCGAAGCGACCGGTGATCCGAGGCCCGCGGTAGCTTCCAAGCAGGATCGCCATCAAGAGATCGAGCACTTGTACAAGGTTGCGGGCGAAGCGAACAAGACTCGGTACATCGTCGTGGATGGTCCGCATGGCTACGTGCCCGACATGCACAAAGCCGCATATTCGTGGATGCAGAAGTGGTTCGCGGGCGCCGATGTTCCGGCGGAGAATCTCACCGAGCCGATCACGGCTGTGGAGCCAGCGGAGAACCTGCACGCCACTGCTTCCGGCGAAGTCACGATGTCACTAGGAGGCGAAACCGTTTCGTCGCTCAACCGGGCTCACGCGGCCCGCTTGGCGGCCTCGCGCCAGTCCGGCCCGGATTTGAAGGAGACAATTCGAGTCAGTGCCGCGATCGAGCGTCCGGCCGGAGGATTGCCTGCGCGGACACTCGAACGCCTCGACCGTGGCTCTTACATGCTCGAAAAGGTCGTCTATCACAGCGAGCCCGGCGTCTACGTTCCGTCGGTGTTGTTGCTGCCGAAGTCCGGCGGAAAGCGGCCGGCGGTAGTGTTCATCAACGAAGACGGTAAGGCCGATCCGAAACTGATCGAACATTATCTCGAGCCTTTGGTGAAGGGAGGTTTCGCCGTATTCTCGATCGATCCGCGCGGGATGGGCGAGACTGATCCGGAAGCTCCGCGTACGTCGCGGCCGGGCGATTTCAAGCGCCTGGTGCACGATGCCGAGTCGGGCTACTTTCACGACGCGATTCGCGTGGGGAAGACGGTGCCGGGGATGCGCGCGCTCGACGCGATGGCGGGTGTCAGCTATCTTACGGGGCGGCCCGAAGTGGACGCGAGCCGGATCTCGGCGATCGGTCATGGACTCGGCGGATTGATCGTGCTGTACGCCGCGGCCTTCGACGAGCGGATCCGGTCGGTGGCCGTCACGAATTCGCTGGTCTCCTATTCCGCGATCGCTGAGAACGAGATCTACTCGCACCGTTTCGGCGGGTTCGGTCCGGGATTCCTTCGCGGATTCGACCTGCCCGATGTCGCCGCGCTGATCGCGCCGAGGCCGGTGCTGATTCACAATGCTGTCGATGCGCAGCACAGGGTCATGGCGCCAGAGGCGGTCCGGAAGGCGTACCCGCAAGCGCATGTCACGGTGTTGCACGAGACAACTCCCGAGGGGATTGTGAAGCGCTATCTCACGATGATCGAGTAGCGCGCTCTCACCGGTTCCAGGCGAACTCGGCGCGGTTCAGCTCAAGCGGTCGAGCGGCTGGGTGGCGTCAGCGAATGACGAAACCTCGACTCCCATTCGCTTGGCGATGGAGACGAACAGCCGGGCGAAGGGAGTGTGTTCCGGATAGGCGATCGCGCGGCCGGTTTGAATGGTCCCGTTGCCTCCGCCAGCGAGCACCAGAGGCAGATTGCTAGCAGTGTGCTTGTTGCCGTCGGCCAAGCCCGATCCCATCAGCACCATCGAATGGTCCAGCAACGTTCCGTCGCCTTCGGGGATCGCGTCCATCTTCCCGAGCAGGTACGCCAGCTGCTCGACGTGCCAACGGTTGATCGCCTCGTACTGCCGCTTGATCTCGGGACGGTCGCGATGGTGTGACGCCGCGTGCCACTCTTCGGTGACTCCCGGAAGGAACGTGAAATTGCCGGTGCAGCCGCCGTTGTCGAACATGAACGTCGAAACACGAGTCGTGTTCGTTTGGAAGGCGAGCACCATCAGGTCGAGCATCAGGCGCGCGTGCGCTTCGCGCTCCTCGGGCCGGCGCAACGGGCGCTCCAACGCCGGCATGACCGAGGGACGCCACCGCGAGCCGCTGTCGGCGTTCGAGTTCTCGACTCGCTTCTCGACATCGCGAACCGATTCGAAGAACTCGTCGAGCTTGCGCGTGTCCGCCCGGCTGACTGAAGCCTTCAAGTCATGGGCCTGCTCGCGGACCGCGTCGAGAATCGACTTGTCGCGGCGGCGCTGTTCCGCGCTTCCGAACAACCGGTCGAAGGCGAACCTCGGATCGATCTCCTTGGGTGCGGGCTGCGACGGTGTCGCCCACGAGATGTAAGAGCGATAGATCGGCACGAGGTCGAGCTGCGTCATCGAATCCGGCTTGATGCCGAGACAGAACGATGGCAGCGGTGTTTCCGATCCGATCTTCGAGGCGATCAACTGATCGATCGACGTGCCGACCTTGAGCTGGTTGCCGTCGAGCCGGTAGTTCTCCATTCCGGTGAGGAAGCCGGAAGTCTTGCCGTCGTGTCCGCCGCGTTGTTCGAGACGCTCATGCCAGAGTCCGGAAGGAACGACGAGCTTGCTCTTCAGCGGGTCGAGCGGCTTCAGCAGGCTCTTCAGTTGAAACGCCACGCCTTCACCCGATCCGCCCCACTCTTCCACTTGCACGCCGTTGGGGAAGAAAAGCGCCGCGAAGCGCGTGGGCGCGGGCGCCGAACGCGGTGCCGCTTCGAGCCAAGGCAGCCCGATGGACACGCCAGCAGCTTTCAGAAATCTTCGCCGGTTCCACTGTTTCATTGCGCGCTTCCTCGAAACTGGGGGCTCTGAATCAATTCATCGACCGCCGCGGAAAACCGATACCCTCGCGACGCGAGCGACTGTTCCATCTTACGCAATAGCGGCAGGTCCTGCCACTCGACCGCCCGTCCGAGCGCATATCCGAGCAACTGGCGGCAGAAATGGCGCGTGAACTTGTTCCGCTCGCGGCCGGTCAGGAGAGTTCGCTTCAGATCGGCGAAGGAGCCGATCACGCGGCCATCCGGCAAGTCCGATCGCGTATCGGCGGGTCGCACACGGCCCGTTTCGTCGAACCCTTCGAGCGCAAATCCGGCCGGGTCGATTCGCGCGTGGCACGATGAGCACTTGGGATTGGCGCGATGCGACTCCAACTGCTGGCGCGGGCTCGCGTTCGCCATTTGCGCCACCTTCTCCTCGAACTGATTGGCCGCGTTCGGTGGTGGCGGAGGCGGCGGAGTTCCGAGGACTTCGGTGAGTACGAACACGCCGCGGCCCACCGGGCTCGTCCGCTTGGGATGCGACGTCAATGTCAAAATCGCGCCGGTGCCGAGTAGTCCGCCGCGTTGCGACCGGTCGATCGCCACGGCACGGAACTGATCGCCCTTCACACCGGCGATTCCGTAGTGCAGGGCGAGTTCCTCGTTAAGGAACGTGGTTCCGCTGTCCAGAAGTTCGAAAATGCTCAGATCCTCTCGAATCACGTGATGTACCAGCATGCGGGCCTCGTGATACATGGCCTCGCGAAGTGATGCCGATTCCGGGCGGTCATGTCCGCGGATCTGGCGGAATCGCAGCCAGCTTCCGGCAAACTGATCGGCGAGCGCCACCGAGCGCGGATCCCGAAGCATCGCTCGTGCCGTTGTCACGGAACGATCCGGCGGCGCCGACCACAGGAAGTACGAAAGCCGTGCCACCGGGTCATCGCGCAAGTACAGAAACTCGGGCGAAGCGATGACACTTCCGGCGGCGAACCGCAAGGCATCTTGCGTGTAGGCGTTCTCATCGGTAAGGAACGTATCGTACAGGTTCATCAGCCGCGCGGTCTCCGCCGGTGTGACCGGGCGCCGGAAAGCCCGTTCGGCGAAGTTGCGCAGATGAAGCTCGGCGCTCGCGCGCAACGCATCACGATTCGCGCCCGTCATCTTTTCGAGTTGCGCGAGTTCTTCGCGAACCTCTGGACCGGCTTCCGCGCGGACCTCGTCGAACGTGGCCTCGCGGCCCTTCACCTGCAGCTTCTTCTGTCCCATCAGGCGGCGGTATTCGTTGTTCAGGATCGCGAGAGTGCGCTCGCGGACTTCGCGCGGTTCCGAACACAGCAACTCGTACTCCTTCCATGCGCGGCGCAAGGCATCGCCCGGCGGCCCGGGCAGCTTGGCGGCGAGGGCCTCCGGATGTTCGTGCATGACCCCGCGATGCGGAAGGCCGTAACGTTCGTCGAGGATCTTGATCCAATAGGAGCGGCTCGGGAAGTAGCGTGTGACGAGGTTGTCGTAGAAGCGCCGAATCTGCGTCTGTTGTGCGCGGGTGGCGAGTGTCAGCCGCGCGCCGGGCTGAGGATCATTGCCGGACGGGCGCGTACCCACCGCGAACTGCACCATGCCATCCTGATGCCACGGCCGGCCCTTCTGTCCGGGCGCGACACGCGCGAGATCCTGGAGCGCGCCCCGTACCGTGAATCTGCGCGCGCCTGCCGGTACGATCACTGTCAGCACCGATGGTGCGCGGGCAGAGTACGCCTGCCTCCACGGAATCGTGTATTCGCCGTAGCTCGGATCGCGCGGGTTGGCGAGCAGCTTGGTGCGGATGACGTTGGGAACAGCCGCTTGTGAGAAGACGTGCAACGGTCCGCCGCCCGTCGAGGTATCGCGTTCCGCGGTTCCCGTGAGAGCTGCTCGCTTGGTGATTCCGCCGTCGAAGTGAAACACCGGATCGAGCCACGCGGCGAATCCGTTGCCGTTCGCCACCGCTGCTTCCACGGCGCTCAAGTTCAGCGTCGTGCCTGGCTGAACCGCGACGTCGAACGCGTGGCTATGATCGCCCGCGCGGAGTTGTTCGATGAAGTCGTCATTTGCTTGGAGGCGGCGCAAGACCGCGGCGAAACGCGCGGCAGCCGCGGGAAGAGTTTGCGCGGACGCATTCCGAAACTCGTCGAACAATGGCGCGAAGTGCATGCGCGCCTTGGTGAAGTCGTCTGCCGTGGATCCACCCTTGATCGCTTCCTTCTCGTAGTCGAGCGCGAAGAAGTCGAGCCAGCGTTTCGTCTCGGGTGACGCGGGCGCGCCTTGATTCTTGGCGCGCCATGCGGCGATGAACATCTCCGGCACGCGTGGATCGAGATGCCGTAAGAAGGCGCGGAAGTACTCTTCGGCCAAACGCTCGGCCGCCAGATGGACACGCTCTTGATGACGGAGCTCGCGAGCGGGTTGATCTGTGAATCGCAGCCCTTCGTTGGGCGAGAAAGTCGCATGCGACATCAACTCCTTCGCCGCGGCGAGGATCTTCTCCAATTGCGGACCGGAGAGAAAGAGCGTGCTCGCGTTGTTCGGAAGTCCGTCCTGACTCGCTCCATCCGGCGGAAAGTAGCTGCTCAGATCGATGCCGGCGCGGGTGAGGTGGCGAATGGAGTTGTCGAACTCGGCGCGGGTCAATCGGCGAACGGGCGCGGGCGAGGCGGCTCCGGACGGAACCGGCGCGGTTGCCACCTGACGGTCGATCCAAGCGACGATTCGATCGCGCTCGGCTTGCGTGGGTGCTGGGGAGCCGCGCGGCGGCATCGTGTGTGTGGCGACCTGTTCGGCCACCGTTTCCCACTGCCGGAACTGCCGCACGAATGGCGCGGCCAGCAGTTCGTCGAGGTTGAAGCCTCCGGTCTTCGATCTGGCGTTGTGGCAGGAGCCGCAAGAGCGCTGCAAGAGGTCTGTCTCGACGGACGCCTCCACTAGCGGAACGCACAAGAGGAGAACGGCACTCAGCCATCGGGACATCGATGGCATGATACCTCAGGCGCTACTTCGACCCTGCGACCGGCAGTCCGTCTTTCACTGTGTCGTCCGGATGCGCGACGACGAGATCGCCTTCCTTCAGGCCGGCGGCGATCTCGACGAGCAGTCCGTTGCGTTGTCCGATCGTGATCTCGCGGCGGTGCGCGAAGCCGCCTTCCACGGCGAACACGGCCCAAGCGTCACCCTGACGGAAGACGGAGTTCGCCGGAATTCGCAGTGCGCGATCGCTCTCCCACAGCACGAACGCTGCCTCGACACGATAACCATCACCCAAGCGTGACCATTCCGATTCGGGCGAGACGATATCAGCCACCACGCGGACCCGCTGCTCTTCCACGCCGAGCGCGGAGAGCTTCGTGAACCCGCCCGGTTCGACGACGCGAACAAGAGCCTCGAGCGGTTTGTCGCCACCCCAGCGCGACAGAAGCACGCGCGTGCCGGGTGCGATCTTCACCGCGTCGGGCGAGAGCACTTCGACCGAAACCTCGAGCGCGTTGGCGTTGCCGATTTCGATGAGCGCTTCGCCCGGACCTACGACACCTTCGCTTTCCCGCACCACGCGAATCACGCGTCCGCCGGCCGGTGCGATGACGTTCACCAGTTCACCGCCGCCCGAGGCATTCACCTGAGCGGGGCGGAGCGCGGTGCGGGCCGCGGCGAGTTCCGCGCGGGCGCTTTCCACCTCGGCGCGCGCGGCTTGCACCGAACGTTCGGCGGCGGCGAGCGTCGCTTCCAGACGCGTCACCTCGCTCACTGTCTTGTCGAAGCGCTCCTGCGCGATGTCGCCAGATCTCCGCAGTCCGTCCTCGCGGTCGCGTTGCTTGCGCCAATAGTCGAGATCGGCTTGCGTGACGCGCGTCTGCCCGTCGGCGGTCTTGACGCGAGCCTCGGACACCGCCAGCGCGGCCTCCGCGGTGTTGACCCGGGCTTCGTTCTGGTCCCGGGTTCGCGGATCGAGCACCACGGACTTCGGAGGTTCGAGAACCGCGATCACTTCGCCGCTTCCTACGGAGTCACCGGCCTTCCAACGAAGGCGGCGAACATAGCCGGCCACCGGCGCCGAGACGATATATCGCGATCGCAACCGCGTCTTACCTTCTTCCTCAACGGTCACGCGCATCGTTCCGAACTCAACGCGGGCCGTCTCCACCGGAACCGGTTGCTGCCGGAATCCGAGAAACACGCCAGCGGCGGCGATTCCGCCGAGCACCGCGATCCACAACCAGCGTTTCCACTGCACTCCCTTACTCCCTCGCCTTCAGGACTTCGACTAGATCCAGGTGATCGACGCGGCGCCGCACCAGCAGCGCCGAGACGACCGTCGCGAGCATCACCACCAGCGCGCCGAACGCGTACGTGGATGGCTCCAAGACCACGGGAATCCGGAACAGTTCGGTGCTGGACTCCTCGGCCATCACTTTCGCGAGAGCGTAACCGAGCGCGAGCCCGAACGGGATCGCCGCGAACACGAGCACCGCGAGTTCTCCGAGCAGAATGTAGGAGACTTCGCCGCGCGTGTAGCCGAGGACGCGGAGGCTGGCCAATTCGCGGCTGCGCTCGCTCAGCGTGATACGGGCGGTGTTGTAGACGACACCGATCGCGATCGTCGATGCGAGGAGCGTGTTGAAGAACGCGAAGGTCAACATTTGTTTCGCCAGGGTTTCGTAAAAGCTAGTGAGCACCTGCATACGCGCGGCCGATCCGGCCACGACGGGCATCTCTTTCAGCTTCGCGTAAATCACGGATGCTTTGCTCATGTCGGCGGCCAGCAGCGCTCCGGTGGCGACATCGCCTTCGCGCAGAAACCGGTTCAGCGAATCGCGCCGCATGTAGGCGGCGACGCCGATGTACTCGCTGACGACGCCCGCCACGGGAAGTTGTCGCACAGCGCGATTTCCCTCGAGCAATTCGACGGTGAGCATATCGCCCGGCCGTACCCCGAGCATCCGAGCGAGGTAATCGGTCAGCAGCACGCCGTCCGCGGGCACCTCCACGGGACGCAAATCGCGGTCGAGCAGGCGTTTCAAAGCGCCGCCGGGCTCGACGCCTTGGATCGCGGTGCGGTAGGTCCGGTGCTCGAATCGCAGGCGCGAAGCAACAGCCCGGGTTGCCTCGGCGTGTGTCACACCGGGCAGGCTCATGAGCGAATAGAGAGCGCGACTGGACACCGGCGCGACGAAGGTGACCGAGAGGTCGTCCAACTGCGCGCGCCGGAGTTGCGCGAATACCATGAAGTCCACCGCGTCGCCCCAGAAGTTGCCGAGAACCAGTATCGCCGTGGAGAAGCCCACGCCGACGATCGAAAGGATCGACTTCACGGGCCGCCGCTCGATGTTGCGAAAGATCATCCGCGTCGGCTGCGAGAGCCAGCGACCGATTCCCGATCGCTCGATGAGGCTGAGCCGGTAGGAGGACGGCGCCTGCGGCTGCATCGCGACGGCGGGAGATTCTCGCGAAGCGCTCATCACGGTGAACAGCGCGCCCGCGATGGCGCATCCGATACTGACGAGAGCCGACACACTCACGACGCCGGGGCGGATCGCGAAGTCGAGATAGGGGAAGCGGTAGACGTCCATATAGAGGTTCGCCAGGCCGCGGCCGAGCCACGCGCCGCCCGCGAGCCCGAGTGCCATTCCGATCGTCACGATCACGAGCGAGAGCTTGATGAAGTGCGTGGCGATCGAGAATGTGGTGTATCCGAACGCCTTGAGAGTCGCGATCTGTCCACGCTGAGTCGCCATCAAGCGGCTCATCACCACGTTCAGCAGGAACGCCGCCACCGAAAGGAAAATCGCCGGAAACATGCGCGCCATGCTGTCGAGTTGCCGGAACTCTTCCGAAAGGTAGCGGTGGGAGATCTGGTCCTTGCGCCCATGCGCCCCGAGTCCGCCATACTGACGCAAGATTTCGTCGAGGGCCAACACCGCGTCTTCGACGCGCGTGCCAGGTGAAAGCGTCGCCGCCACCTGATTGAACGCGCCGGTCATGTTGTAGGCCGCCTCGAGCGGCTTGCGGTGCATCCAGAGGATCGCGTAGGTCTTGAAGTCAGGCACGATGGCGCCGGGCGAGAGTTGATAAATGAACTCCGGCGTCGAGACGACGCCTACGATTTCGAACACGCGCCGGCGTCCGTTGATAGTCGCGCGAATGGTTCCGCCAGGCCGGATCTTGTGTGCCATGGCAAAGCCATCGCTGATCACCACCTCGCGTTCGCGGCCGGTTTCCGGCAGCCGGCCCGCGCGAATATGGAGAACGTTCAGCACGGGCGGACCTTCGGGCAGCGACACGATCTGGCCGGAAACCGGTTGATCGAAACCGTCGAGTTCCATGTTGGCCGGTGCCACCACACGCGTCTCCACCATCTGCACGCCCGGAATCATTGCCACACGCTCGGCCACGCTCTCCGGCGCGCGCTTCAACGCCGAGAAGAGATCCGGAAAGCGGAACTCGGCATAGAGACTCGACTGGGTTCGCATCAGCGAATCGAGCGTGCTCGCCGCGAGTACGTAGGTGGCGATGCCCGCGGCCAGCACCGCGGCAATCGCGAGCGTTTGCCCTTTCATTCCCCACAGGTCGCGGAAGAGCTTGATGTCGAGCGCGCGCATCGGCTACCAGTGCAACTCGCGGGGGCTCTTGCGGGTCTTGTTGACTTCGACGGTGCCCACGAGCCCGTTGCTCATGTGGACCACGCGATCGGCCATGCCCGCGATGTCGGCGTTGTGCGTGATCACCGCGGTGGCCGCGCCGAGTTCGCGATTCACCCGTTCGATCGCCTCGAGCACCACCACCCCGGTTTCCGAATCGAGGGCGCCGGTCGGCTCATCACACAACAGCACCGAGGGGCGCTTGGCGATCGCGCGGGCGATGGCGACGCGTTGCTGCTGTCCGCCGGAAAGCTGGGAAGGGAAGTGATTCATTCGGTCACCGAGGCCGACTAGTTCGAGAGCCTCTTCGGGCTTCATCGGCCTCTCGGCGATCTCGGTTACCGCCGCCACGTTCTCTTTCGCCGTGAGGCTCGGGATCAGGTTGTAGAACTGGAACACGAATCCGACATACTTGCGCCGGTAACTGGTGAGCTCCTTCTCGGAGGCGCGTGTAATGTCCAGCCGGCCATACATCACCGAACCGCCCGAGGCGCGATCGAGCCCTCCCAGGATGTTCAGCAGGGTGGACTTGCCGCTTCCGGATGGGCCGAGCAGCACCATCATCTCCCCGGCGTAAAGGTCGAGATCAGCGCCCCGCAGGGCGTGGACCTGGACTTCGCCCATGTCGTAAACCTTCGTCACGCCGCGCGCGGAGAATACGGCCTCGGGTTGGTCAGAGCCGCGCACTGCTTCGATCGTAGCATGAGACAGATCTGGGTTCGATCGAGATAGCCGGCTACGACTCGTAGACCCAGCGGCCGCCGATCATCGTCCGCTCCACCGGAATCTTCACGAGCGTTGAGGGATCCTCGGTGAACGGATCGCGTCCCAGCACCACCAGGTCCGCCAAGCGGCCCGGTTCGAGGGTGCCCTTTGCGTTCTCCTCGAACGATGCCCATGCGCCGTTGCGCGTGCTCGCCCGAATCGTATCGGCGACGCTGATCTTCTGCCCGGCGCCCCACACCGTGCCGTGGATGTCGGTACGCGTGACGCAGGACTGCAAGGCCATCATCGGTTCGAACGGGCCCGGCACGTAGTCCGATCCCGGCGCAACGCGAATCCCGCGATCGAGAAAGCTGCGCATCGCGAACATGCGATTCAATCGTTCGGGCCCGTACTCGCGCATCTTCTCACCGTGATAATAGACGTAGGTCCAGAAGGGTGTCGGAATCGCGTCGAGCGCCTTGATACGGCGAAGCAGATCGTCGTTGATCACAGTGCAGTGTTCGAGCCGGAAGCGTGGATCGCTTTTCGGGTGCTCGCGCTGGAGCCGCTCATAGACCTTCAACGCGATGTCGATTCCGGCGTCGCCATTGGCGTGCGTGCCGATCTGCCAACCAGCGAGATGCGCCTTGCGGGCCCATTCATAGAGTTCGGCCTCGGGCATGACCATGATTCCGAAATCATTCGGCCGCCCCACGAAAGGATGAACCAGCCGCGCGGTCCGCTCGGAGATCGAACCGTCGGCCATCAGCTTGACCCCGCCCACACGGACCCAGGAGTCGCCCAGACCCGTGCGGATGCCCGCCGCGATCATCTTGTCGATGTGGGTATAGTGGATCATCGAGTAGACGCGGCACGACAACTCGCCGCTTTCACGGGCGTCCTGATAGGCGAGCAGATCGTCCGGCGAACCGAGGGCATCATGCGTGGAGGTGACACCCGCCTTTGCGAACATCTTCGTCATGATGCGGACGCCCTCTCGGCGGTCGGAGCGGGTGTATGGCTTGGGAGTCGAGCGGAACATGCCGAGCGCAGTTTCGCGCAACTCGCCGTTCGGCTGGCCAGAAGAGTCTCGCGCGATCTGCCCGCCGGCCGGATCGGGTGTTTTCGCGTGGACGTCGCGCTGTCGCAGCGCAGCCGAGTTGACGAAGGCCGTGTGCCCGCCTCGGTGCACGATCATGACCGGCCTGTCGGGCGACGCGGCGTCGAGATCGGTTCGATTCAGCTTGCGCCCCTCGCGCGTTTTCGTGTCATCGTACTTGAAGCCGTAGATCCACTCGCCAGCAGGAGTCTGCGCGGCGCGTGCGCGGATCGCGGCCTGAATCTCGGCGATCGAGCGGAAATCGCAGTCGACGTTGCGGAGATGGTTGAGCCCCGATGAGGCGACGTGTGTGTGCGAGTCGATGAAACCGGGTACCACGGGCTTGCCGCCGAGATCAACGACCTTGGTTGCGGGGCCAGCGAGCGCGCGAATCTCCGCGTTCGATCCAGCCGCGATGATCTTCTCCCCGGAGATCGCAATCGCTTCGACCGTTCGAAAGCCCGCGCCTTCAGGTGCGGCGTAGATGCGGCCGTTGGTCAGAATCTGACTCGGACGTTCGGACTCGGCTCGCGCGGTCTGCGCGGCCGCCGCCGCGGTGAGGAGGAGATCGCGCCGCGTCATGGCCGCCAGTTCTCGCCGAACAGTCCGGCCGTCACCACGTTGCCCGCGGCGTCGAGCACCGCGTAGTCGCCGAGGCGCGGGAAGAGCAGCGCATTGGTTCCCTGGAACTCTTTCACGCCGAAGCTGTGTCCGCTATTGATCACAACGTATCGATCCGGCGCTTCGGGATTCGGACAGATCAGCACCAGTACATGGCCCGCGAAGGGAAAGCTCTTGCCGCCGATCTCGATCTTCGACTGAGACCATTTCACGGGAAGCTTCGCCGCGATTCGCTTGATCACGGCGTTGCTCGACGGATCGCCGAACAGAACCAGGTGCTTCGAACGCGCCATTGCCGCGTTCACGTCTTTGTCGTCCACCACCACCGGATCGGCGCGCAGCCACTTCGAGTACTCGGCTTCGAACCGCGCGCGCCGCGCTTCCGATGCCTGCGCGGATTCCGCGTTCCATGCCTTGCCGGTCGGCTTCACGATGGCGAAGGCTTCCATGAAAGCGTCGTCGATCGGACCCTGCAGGCCATGCCGCTTGCCCGCCACCGGGCCGCTCGCACGCTGCCATTTTCCGTTGCGTTTCTCGAACGACGACCCACTCACTTTCTGGCCGTCGATCTCCGCCGAATCGACCCCGCGCAGTGTCAAGCGCCGCACGTTCTTCGTGGTGAGCTTGGCCTCGCGGCCCGTGCGATTGCCTTCCACTTCCGTTCGTTCGTAGTGGCGGTCGAGCGCGTCGATCGTCACCCAGAAGCATTGGTTGTATCGAGCCGTGTAGGTAACGAACGAGATCCGCTCGGGATCGGTCAACGGCGAGTTCACATGCTGATCCAGGAACGCGTCGGACTCGCGCTTGGAGTCCGGATGCCACCTGTGGCCGGTCTTCGGGCCAACCAGAAACAACGCCCGCAAACCACTGATCGCTTCCTGCTTCAACTGGTTCTGAATGTTGACCGACGCCTGCAATTGAGCATCATCCTCGCCGCCGTAGCCGACAGTGGGGATGTCGAAGACGTTGCGTGCGTAGTCCACCGCGTCGTAGATGCGCCACGTCCGTTCGACATATTCGAGCGGATTCGCCTGCTTGGCGTACTTGCGCGTTTCGTTGAAGCCAGCGCCTGCTTCGAACGCACGCCAGCGATCCGGATAATGTAGCCCGATGTGCCAGGCGCCTGCACCACCCATCGAGAAACCGCGAAGCGCGATCTTCGCCGGGTCAATCTTGTACCGCGCACGGACGGAATCGAGCGCTTCGAAGACGTCGGTCTCGCCGGACCAGCGATAGGCGTTGTTCGTGCGTCCGAAGACGTGCAGTTCGATTCGATCGGGCAGAATCGTCTCCGGCTTGATCGACTCCTGTTGCGCGAGGAAGCTCACTTCGCTGAGGGTCGCGCCGCGGCCGTGCAGCACGACGTCGAGGCGTGCGGGCTTCGCTGGATCGTACGAAGGCGGAATCGCGACGGCATAGGGTTGCAGGCTCTGATCGACACGCGAGCGGTAGGCGCGCCCGACACGTCCGCCCTTGGCCGTGGGCCACGAGGGCTTACCGGCGTCGAGTTCCTTGGCCCGCGCGATTCCGCGATCGAGCACCGTATTCGCATGCCCAACGTAGCTCTTGTTGTAGATCTCCTCCGGGTATCGCAACATCCACTGCGCGGCTTTGTAGTAGACGTCGACATCGTCGATCAGAGCGGCGGAGGCCTTGCCTGCGCGCATTAGCGAAATGCGCTTGCCGAGTTCGGTGATCTTGCCGGTGATCTGCTGACGCTCGGCATCGCTGAGCGAATGCGCGGGCGGCATCTTGACGGGGAACTGCTGGGCGGCGAGCACCGCCGTGGCGAAGAGGGCGAAGGTACGAGATTGCATGGCGCGAAAGGACCGTCTCGTATTATACTGGCAGTGTCCGTGGCGCTATCGTCTAAGGGTTAGGACGGAGCCCTCTCAAGGCTTAAATACGGGTTCGAATCCCGTTAGCGCTACCACGTTCTCAATGGCTTGCAGTGAAGTGGTTGCCATTGGTTGCCCAGAATGGCCGGGGCCATTCCAGGCGGCGTGCGCGGCTGTCAGACGTACCGCGCCTAAGATTGCCCGACTTGCGAATAGTCGCACCAGCGGCTTCGGCCACCGAAAATCTGCCGCCCGCTGCCCAGGCGATACAATAGCGCGGAGGGATGGACAAAGAGCTCTGGCAGCGCGTCGAGCGAATCTTCCTCGCGGCGATCGACATGGAAGAGACGGCGCGAGAGGAGTTCTTACGCGAGCAATGCGGTAACGACCCAGCATTGCTGGCCCAAGTCCGCGAACTGATCGCCGGGGATGCTCGCGCGGGGCAGGGTAGAGAGGAACTCGCGCGGCAGTTTCAGTCGTTGCTCGCCTCCGAAGACGGGCGGGATGGCGATCCGGCAACCCTTCCGCTCGGCGAAAGCCAGATCGGCACGCGCCTGGGCCCGTTTCGCCTCACGGAGTTGATTGGCAAGGGCGGCATGGGCGCCGTCTACCTGGCGGAACGGGCCGACGGTGCGTTCCGGCAAAAGGCGGCGATCAAGCTTGTCAGGCATGGAATGAACAACGCGTTCATCGTGGACCGTTTCCTGCAAGAGCGCCAGATCCTCGCCGATCTCAATCATCCCTATATCGCTCGCCTGCTCGACGGAGGAACCACACCCGGCGGGCTCCCGTACTTCGTCATGGACTACGTCGAAGGCGAGCCGCTCTATCGCTATTGTGGCAGCCACGCGCTCGGATTGAAGGATCGGCTCCGCCTGTTCTCGCGGGTGTGCGAGGCGGTCGCGTATGCGCACGGCCAGCGTGTCGTGCATCGCGATCTGAAGCCGTCGAACATTCTGGTGAGCAACGAAGGCATGCCGCGGCTGCTCGACTTCGGCATCGCCAAGATACTTGATCCCGAGGGTGCGAACACGTCCGTCATGATCGGAACGCACATGCCGCTCATGACGCCGGAATATGCGAGTCCGGAGCAACTGGCGGGCTTCGGAGCCGGCGTGCGTAGCGACATCTATTCGCTCGGTCTCATGCTCTTCGAACTCGCGACCGGAAAGCGCCCGCG
>CADECY010000095.1:0-1019 GCA_902825945.1 uncultured Acidobacteriota bacterium | reverse complement strand
CGATCGGAGGACTCCGATTGGGACGGAACTATACCGGTTCCGAGCGAAGCCATCGCGAACGAGGCTCTGCCAGCCAGCGGATCGCCGCCATCGGGACTCGGTCCCGAGCAACTCAGCAGCGCGCTACGTTCCGGTCTCGACGAGATTGTCCGCCGTTCCACTGCCCGGCGCCCAACGGACCGCTATCAGTCGGCGCAGGAACTGATCGATGGGATCGCAGGTTACCTCGAGGCGAACCCAACCACTGGCACCGGACCGGCTCCACCCACCCCGGCCACGCTTGCGAACGCGCTGGTGGCTCGGTGTCGCCGCGGTGTCGGCCGTCTCCGTCATCTTCCTGGCGATGGGCCCTCTTCGCCGGTTGCTCCCTGTCTCGACGCGACCGGAGCGAACCGTGGGCGTGGAACCGTTCACCAACCTCAATGGAGACGAGGCCACCGCGCGCTTCGCGCAAACCTTGAACGACGAACTCGTTACAGAGCTGACCGAGGCGGGCTGGAAGGTGATGAGGGAAGGTGGAGCGGTGCAGCTCGAGGGAAGCGTGCGGACTGAAGCGGGCAGGCACCGCGTATCTGCCCGTCTGATGAAGCCTGGCGACCAGTCGGTGGCCTGGGCTCGCGCGTTCGAGGGAAACCGGGAAACCGACCTCGCGAGACTGATCGCGGGCGCCCTCGGAAGGTCGCGACCGGAAGCTCCGGTGAGCGCAGAGGCGTCCGCAACGCTGGTGGAAGGTTACACTCATCTCCGCTGGGAGGGTGCACCCGAAGAATCCGCGCAGGCACGAGAACGGATTTCGAAAGCGATCGCGACCTTCGAGAAAGCCACCCGGGCATCGCCCCGATTCGCGCGGGCATGGGCAGGGCTCGCGGCCGCCGAAGCCCAAATGGCCGATCATTGGGATCATCCCGCCTACACCGATTGGATGCGAAGGGCGGAAGCGTCCGCGCGCAGGGCGCTCGACCTCGATCCCACGCTCGATGAAGCACTCGGGACGCTCGGGATGCCCTCTATTTCGGCCG
>CADECY010000094.1 GCA_902825945.1 uncultured Acidobacteriota bacterium | reverse complement strand
ATCGAGTGATCGAAACGAACCTCACCGGCGTCTTTCATTGCAGCCAGGAGGCCCTCGCCCGCTTTCGCCAGCGCGGCGGCGGCTACCTGATCCAGATTGGCTCCTTGGCGGGGAAGAATCCGTTCGCGGGCGGCGCCGTGTATAACGCGTCGAAGTTCGCTCTAAACGGATTCTCGGAAGCGATGATGCTCGACCATCGCTACGACAACGTGCGGGTCAGCACGATCCTGCCGGGCAGCGTGAACACGCAATTCAGCCCACGGCCCGAAAGCTCGAACGAGTGGAAGATCGCACCGCAAGATATCGCCGACATCGTCCTGATGCTCCTCCGCATGCCGGAGCGGACACTGGTCTCGCACATCGAGGTCAGGCCCTCCCGTCCGCCGAGGAAGTAGCCCAGGGAGTAGGTGGCGGGTTTGGCCCTGCTCGTGCACTCTGGCGGTCCGTGGTGACACTGTTTGGAAACCAAGGAGCGTGGCGGATGCGGGGAAGTGTCCCACTAGACCCAACGCGCACGGGCCGTGAGGCCCGCGTGCTCGAGGATACCCTCCGGCGGCTTGTCGTCGGCCAGGAGGAAGCTGTCCAGCACATTGTCAACATCTACCAGATGTATTTGACGGGAATGACCGCGCCGGGGCGTCCGATCGCGAACTTTCTGTTCCTCGGCCCGACCGGCACTGGCAAGACGCGCGTCGTCGAAGCGACATCGGAGGCTCTGATCGGCCATCCGCGCGCGGTCACCAAGATCGATTGTGCCGAGTTCCAGCACTCTCACGAAATCGCCAAGCTGATTGGTTCTCCACCGGGCTACCTCGGACATCGCGAGACGCATCCGTTGCTGAGCCAGGAGACCATCCACGCCTACAGTTCGGACGGATGCAAGGTGAGCTTCATCCTGTTCGACGAAATCGAGAAGGCGTCCGATGCGCTGTGGAACCTGCTGTTGGGAATTCTCGACAAGGCGACACTGACGCTTGGCGACAATCGCAAGGTGGACTTTTCGCGATGCATGATTTTCATGACGTCGAATCTCGGCGCGGCGGAGATGAGTTCCATCATGAGTCCCAAAATGGGATTCGCCTCGTCCCTGCACGATCCGCTGAAGTCGTTTCGGGACGATCCGAAAATGGAGAACAAGATCAAGTCGAGCGGAATGGAAGCGGCACGGCGGAAGTTCACACCGGAGTTCATGAATCGCATGGACAAGGTGGTAGTATTCCGGCCTCTCGGCGAGGAGCAGCTTCGTAAGATCCTCGATATCGAATTGAACTACGTGCAGCGGCGGGTGTTCGAGTCGGCGGGCGGAGAGCGATCGTTCGTGTTCACCGTCTCGGCGGACGCCAAGGAATATCTGCTCGAGCAGGGCACCGATCCGAAGTACGGCGCGCGCCATCTCAAACGCGCGATTGAACGGACCCTGGTGCAGCCGCTGTCGAACCTGATTGCGACGGCGCAGGTGCGCTCGGGCGACTGGATCAAGGTCGATTTCGATGGCGAGACCCGGGCAATGACGTTCCATCGCGAGGCGGAGGGGATGCCCTACCATGCGATGGCGGAGGTTGCCAACACGGAATCGGTCCTGGGACTGAACGCGTTCGCGCGTCCGGTTCCGGAACCGGCGCGGGCGACGGCGAAGTCAGGCCGGCGAGGCTAGCGCCCCGGCTCACAGTTCTGCGAACTCGATCCGGACCTCGGCGAGATCGACATATCCTTCCGGCAACCGCGACCGCCAAACCGGATAGTCGCGCTGCGGTCGCAACACGTGCGGATCGCCGTCGATCGGGCCCATCGCATCCACTTGTAGCGGAAACAGCACGAACAGGATGTTCGCATTCACGTTTGCGAGAATCCGTTCGAGCGGGATCTTGCCGTAGGTGTGCGTCCGGTCATGCCGCGATCCCAGGCAGCGCCATCGCGATGGGTCCGGCGCGGCGACGATCGTTTGTTCGCTCCACTCGGGCGTGACGGCGATCGGCGCGCCGGTCAGAAGCCATCCGGACGTGATGCCTTCCGCGTGGCCTTGCACGAGCAGTAGCAGTTGCGCGCCTCGTGACTCGAGTTCGCCCTTCATCCGCACGGTGAGTCGCGCATTGCGGAAGTCGGTGGGCTGATTCTGGTCAATGAACCGGTTGAGTCCACCGGTGTCGCGATAGGCCTCGCCGTATCCGCGTCCCGCTGTCAGCAGCGTGAACACCATATGCAGATAACCGGCGCCCGGTGGTGCGTGGTTGTAGTCGATCCACCAAGGGCTGCGCGAGGTGATGATTCCGGGTTTCCACTCGAGACCCTTGGGTCCGCGATGGTTACTCTCCCAGCCAAGCCATCCGCCCGGCCCGTCGTCGAACGTCTCACGATACATGGCTACACCATCCGCGATGCGGTGAGCATCGCTTCCTGCACGAGCAACTCCTGCTCGAGTGTGACGTTAAGCGGCTCGCCGGTTCGTACGCAGCGCGCGAGTTCATCGAAGTCGTCCACGAATCGCGAATAGGGCCGGAGCTTCACCTCTTGGCGTCCCTTCGCGTAGCGACCCGCGGGTTTGGCGAGATCGAATTCGAGTTTCGCCGGCCCCTCGATGGGCCGCAGCGTCGCGGTTCCATTCGTGCCCATGACTTCGAACATCCGGTGTGCGCCGGAGTTCGGCTGCAGCACCGAGTGCGTGATCACGCCGAGGCAGCGTGCCCATTCGAAGACCGCCGCCGTGTTGTCGGCGAGCGAGTCCGCGAAGTTTCCGTCGTGGCGCAGGAACGGCGTGATCTTCGCCGGTTTGCCCATCAGCCGGACCATTGCGTCGATCACGTGGCATCCTTGCTCGAACATCTGTCCGCCGTTGAAACGCGCCCATTCCACGCGGCTGCGCGATTCGACCAGTGTGTTCATCTGGCCGCGGATCATGTAGACATCGCCGAGCCAGCCCTGGTGAACGGCCTCGAAGATCGCATGCATGCCCGGATGGTGGCGCCACATGTAGCCCATTTGCAGTAAGCGCTTCTTCGACCGTGCGAGTTCGACCATCTTCCGCAGCTCCGCCATGTTGTCGGCAGGCGGCTTCTCGACGTGGACGTGTTTGCCCGCTTCGAGTGCGGCGATGCCGAGTTCGCCGTGGGTCTTGATGTCGGATTGGACGGCGATCACCTGGATGCGCGGATGTTTCAGGATCTCGTCGCGCGAGAGTGCGGGTCCGCCAAACTGCGAGGCCGCGGCTGCATCCGGTTCCCACAGGCCGACGACGTCCCAGTCGGGCGACTTGCGGCACAGCGCGAGCTTTCCGGGTCCATGCGTATACTTCACGCCGAGGAATCCGATTCCGATCCGTTGATTGTTGGCGAGTGCGCCCGCGGCGGGCGCGGCGAGCAAAAGGCTTCGTCGAGTCATGCCGCGCTGTATCATAGCAATTGAATGAGGCCAAGGGCATGAGGCTCGCCGTTTCCGCGCTGTTCGCCGCCACCGTTTTCGCCGCCGCGCCGCTGCCTGTGATCTTCGATACCGACATGGGGAACGATATCGATGACGCGCTCGCGCTCGCTTGCTTGCACTCGCTCGAATCGCTCGGTGAGGTGAAGCTGCTCGGGGTTACGATTACCAAGGACAATCGCCATGCGGCGCCGTTCGTCGATCTGGTCAATCACTTCTATGGGCGAGCGTCGATTCCGATCGGCGTGGTGCGCGATGGCAAGACGCCGAAGGATTCGTCCTATCTGACGGTTCCGGTTGAGCGGCGGGATGCGAACGGTGCATTCGTTTATCCGAGAAAGATACAGGATTCGAAGGAGGCGCCCGAAGCCGTGGAACTGCTGCGGCGCCTGTTGGGCAAGGCGCGGAACGGTTCCGTCGCGATCGTCCAGGTGGGGTTTTCGACCAATCTCGCGCGCCTGCTTGAATCGCCCGGGGGTAAGGAACTGTTGCGCAGGAAGGTGAAGTTGTTGAGCATCATGGCTGGCGAATTTCCGGCGGGCAAGCCGGAGTACAACGTCAAGATCGACATCCCCGCGTTCCGGCGGATCGTCGAGGAGTGGCCCACGCCGATCGTGTTCAGCGGCTTCGAGATCGGTAAGTCGATTCTGTATCCGGCCACCTCGATCGAGAAGGACTACGGCTACGCCGCGAATCACCCGGTTGCCGATGCCTACCGCCAGTACATGAAGATGCCTTATGACCGGCCGACCTGGGACCTGACCTCGGTGCTGTACGCGGCGAGGCCCGATCGAGGCTATTTTTCGCTCTCCGATTCGGGAACGGTGCAAGTGGATGGGGAAGGGAAGACTACACTCGTTCCGTCGGCCAACGGAAAGCATCGTTATCTGACCGCGACCGGTGAGCAACGCAAGAAGGTGCTCGCCGCGCTGATCGAGCTGTCGAGCCGCCCGCCGGATTCCAAGCGCTGATGCTTCCGCTTCTCGCGCTGCTCTCGCTGCAAGCGGCCGTCGATGAGGCGATGCGCGGTGTGGCGGGCGCGGCAGTGGTAATCGAAATCGCTACGGGGAAAGTGGCCGCCGCGAGCGGCGAGGCCGAGGATCGCGCTTCGACACCCGGCAGCGCGATCAAACCGTTCGTGGCTGAAATTGTCCTAGGCTCGGTGCGCACGCCACCGCCGCTCCGCTGCGGCCGGAAGCTCCGCATTGCAGGCCGGTCTTTCGCGTGCACGCACCCCGCGCTCGCGACGGCACTCGACGTACCCGCCGCGATTTCGTATTCATGCAACTCCGCGTTCGCGGCACTGGCGATGGCGGTTCCGCCGGAGAAGCTCACGGCGCGATTGCGCGAGTTCGGATTCACCGTCGAGGATCCGCGAACGGAAGACACCCGGCGATTGCTCGCGCTCGGCGAAGGCGGGGTGCGCATCTCGCCGCGCGGCCTCGCTCGTGCGTATGCCAAGCTCGCCCAACGGCACGATCCGCGAGTCGCCGAAGGCATGCGCGGCGCGGTGGAATTCGGAAGCGCGCAACTCGCGGCTGTTCCTGGCCTCGAAATCGCCGGCAAGACCGGAACGAGCGCGAACTCGTGGTTTGCGGGCTGGGCTCCGGCCGGCCAGCCACGATTCGCGATCGCAGTGCTGATTGCAGGCGGTCGCGGCGGAGGTACGGCCGCGCCGGTCGCGGCGAAGATTCTGCGTGAAATCGCGCCGAGGCCTGACAATAAGCATGACCATGGCTCATCGGGCCACCAAAGGCAACGTATCGCGGGCTCGAGCCGAGCCGCCAAGCCGAGCCGCGACCGCCAGGGAGCGGTCTTCGAACCCTGCGTGAGGTGCTTGGATCGGGGGGCGCCTTCAGGGGAGCGGTTTTCGAACGCTGTGCGGGCTGCCGGGAGCGGGAAATGGCTTCAGGGGAGCGGTCGAGCGCCGCGCGGCCGCAGCCGCCCAGCGCCGAGACGCGCGCCGATGCCAGCGAACCAAGTCACCGTGCAATTGTTTCGGGACAAACGCATCCTCGCGATGGATCTCGAGGATTACGTGGATGGTGTGCTGGGCGGCGAGGCTGCCGGGCTCTCGAGTGAAGCGATGAAGGCCATCGCAGTGGCCGCCAGAACCTACGCCGTGGCCAATCGGGGACGCCACAAGTCCGAAGGCTTCGACTTCTGCGAGTCGACCCATTGCCAGGACTTGCGCCTCGGCGGCCGCTCGGAGACGACTCGCGCCGCCGTCGAAGCGACCTGGGGCGAACTGCTTTGGTACGCGGGTTCGCCCGCTCGCGTCTACTACACCGGAGACTGCGGTGGAACATCGGAGGCGGTGGGCGAGGTATGGTCGGGCGTGCGAGCGCCCTATCTGACGCAGCAGTCCGATCCGGCGTGTGTGCGCCGCGGCACGGCGCGTTGGCGGTACGATCTCGAGGCGCGTGAGTTTTCGGTGGTGCGGAGATCGGCGTCGGGCCGCGCGCTGCAAGTCCGGGTGGATGGCCGCACGATGCCGTTCGAGGAGTTCGCGCGCGCGACGGGATTCGCGGTGAAGAGTCCGCTGTTTCAGGTGTCGCGAGCGGGCGCGAAGTTCGTGCTCGATGGTAAGGGGACGGGACACGGCATCGGGCTGTGCCAATCGGGCGCCGAGGCGCGATCCCGCGCTGGTGAATCGTACGAGCGGATTCTCGGTTTCTACTATCCGGGAACACGCACCGGCATCACGGCACAGGGGCTTTCGTGGAAGCGATTCCACGCGCCGAAGCTCGAGGTCTGGGCTATCGAGGAGCCGCGTGCGCTGATGGATCCGGCGCTGCGCGCGTTGCGACAGGCCGAGTCAGGCATCGGAGGCGGCGCGAGTGAGCCGATGCGGATTCGCGTGTTTCCGAGCTTGGGTTCGTTTCGCGATTCGACTGGGGAGCCGGGCTGGGTCGCGGCGAGCACGGTGGCGGGCGTGATCCGGTTGCAGCCCGTCGACGCCTTGTCGGCCCGTGGTGCCCTCGAACCGGTGCTGTTGCACGAATTCCTGCACGTGCTGGTCACGAGACGCACTCGCGCGCCGGTTCCGCGGTGGTTCGAAGAAGGCTTGGTCTGCTACCTCGCCGAGGCGTCGAAGCCTGCCGTGAACGTGCCTTTGGTCGAATCACACATCGCCCGTCCGCCGGACGATCGCGCGATGCGAGCGGCGTACGAAGCCGCTCGATCGAAGGTGAAGCGGCTGGCCGATGCTCACGGCCGGCCGGCGGTACTCTCCTGGCTCGAGCGCGGCATCCCGGATGCAATCGCGCGCAGCAATCCGGCCCAGGCCGCCACGGCGACGAAGTAGCCCAATCCGAACCGGAGCACCATGCTGGCGGCCTGTGCACCGAAGCTGCCCGTTTCCGGTACCCACCAGACGATCCATGTGACGAATCGCAAGCCCATCAGGAAAGCGAGAATCACACCGATCCAGCCCGGAATTCCGAGGGGGCTCGCGGGACGCAGCGCGCGGATTCCACGTCTGGCGAGCAGCACGAAAGCGGCGATGGAGACGAGGAGCACGGCGAACGAGAGGGCGACCTGAAGACCCGTCGCTTCCGGCAGTCCGGTCCACCAATAGAGAACACCTAGAATCGCGGCGATTCCCGCGGCTTGTTCGAGAAACACCCGGATCACTTGCCCACCTCCCAATCCGCGCCATTGCTCGTCGCGAAGAACTGCGGCTGATACATCGGCTCGACCCGCGCCGGGCTCACCCGGAACTTGCCCGGGTTGACGACCCTCAGCAGGTAGTAGTCGGTCACCGATCCGGTGCGCAGGTAGGAATGGAAGAACGCCGCTCGATCGTCGCGATACTCGCGACGGGTGAACCAGTAGGCCCACCAATCGGGTTTCGAGCGGAACTCGTAGAGATCGTCGCGCGGAACGATTTCGGTTCCCGCGGGAATCGGATCCTCGACGAGCAGATAGCGTCCGTCGTTGCCGATGACATCGAGCTTGACCGCGATCAGATCACCCTGCTTCGCGTTTCCATCGAAGGGCTGGAGGTCGTACACGATCTTGTCGCCGTTGCGGGTCGAGACCATCCGGAAGTAGTTCCGATCGATCGAGAGCGGTGACTTGCCTTGCTCGGCGAGCTTGCTCGATGTGGAGTAATAGTGTGCGTTGGCGCTCCAGTAGACGCGGCCTTCGCCGGAACGAACGATGCGGACTTTGTTGCGGCCTGCGGCGAGTTCTCCGCCGCTGAGGCGAATGGTCGCCGGCGCGAGCGGATCATCGGCACTGAACTTGCGCGAGAGTACTTGCCGGTCATTGACGTAAACGAGGAAAGCCACGTTCGGTTTCAGCTCGCCGCTGACTTTCATGTAATCGGTGAGGCCGTGGATCACCATGGCGGTCTGCTTGGTCGAGTTCCAGTAGTAGCCGCCACGGCGGTGATTGACGAGCCAGAAGGCGGCCTTTGGAAGAAGGGGGCTGTTCGGGCGCTGCGACGAGAGCAACTTCACCGCGAAGGCCGTAGCTTCCGGCGATGCGTCCTCGAAGATGTCGAGGCAGTAGTCGCGTTCGACCGGCCACCAGGCTTCGGCCTCGTTCGTCTTCGCCGCCTTCTCGACCAGTTCCGCGATCTCCGCCGCACGCGGGTCCTTCGCGCGATCGAGCGCCAGGCCGAGCATCGCGAGCGACGAGGGATTCAATCCGGCGCGATCGGCGTGGAGCGAATCGGCGAGCCCCTTGTTCGGTTGGCCTGCCAGCGAGACTGCATAGGCTGCGTAGGCGTGGCGGTCAGGCGCCGTGTTGGCCGAGCGCTTTTGATTGGAGAGCCAGCGGACGCCGTTTCGAATCCGGTCCAGCTCGACTCGTTGGCCCGCGTCGCGCGCCTGCGAGAGTCCTGCGACGACATAGGCGGTCATGAAGTAGTCGCTCTGGTCCTCTTTCCACCAGCCCCAACCGCCGTCGTCGTGTTGGAAGTCGTAGAGACGCTGCATTCCGGCCTCGATCTTCTTGTCGAGACTGTTTTGGTCGACGCGAGTCTTCAGTCCGAGCGCCTTGGTCGCCTGCGAGACGATCACGTTGGGCAGGAAGCTCGACATGGTCTGCTCGGTGCAGCCATACGGGAACGACGTCAGGTATTCGAGCGCGTCGAACAGCGTACCCGCCACGGTCGGCGCCGCCGAGATGTCGATCGCGCGCGTGGCTGCATCGGCATCGGCGGGGAAATCGATCTCCGCGGATGCTTCGCCATTTGAGGTCATCGCGCCCGAGCGGGCGATTCCCATCTTCACGCCATACGGAATCACGGGCAGCGTCAGCTCCATTGCGTCGGACTCTTCGTCCGATAGCGCCTTGGCCAGAATCAGCGCTTCGCGCCCGGCCGGTACCTTCACGCGATAGTCGACAGTCGTGGTGCCTTTGCTCGGAACGAGAACGTCCTGTTGTCCGCCATTCACGATTTCGAGGCCCTTGGCTTCGAGCGAGATTCGCACCTTCTTGTCGGAGGCGAGATAGTTCTGCGCGATCACTCCGATCGTCATCTCATCGCCCTGGCGGAAGAAGCGCGGCACCGCAAGCCGTGTCATCAGGTTCTTGCGCACGATCACGCGGTTGATGGCCGCGCCCAGCTTGGTATCGGTGGTGACGCCACGCGCGGTGGCTCGCCAGGTAGTGAGCGAATCGGGGAAGTCCAGCTTTACTTGCGCTCGCCCGGCGGAATCGGTTCGTACCGATGCCGCCCAGAACGCGGTGTCCGGGAAAACCTTGCGGACCTTCGGCTGTACGAGCCGTTCGGGCTTGAGTTGCGCGCGCGCCGAAAACGGCCTGACCCGCGCAAGTTGCATGCGGCGTTTGCCTGCCTCGCCGTGGAAGGAATATTGCAGCGATGTCTCGGTGTTGACGCGATTCCACTCGCGTCCGTAGAAGAACGATACCGGGTCTTTCGTGGTGTCGGGTTCGACGGAATAGATCGCCTCGTCGACCACTCCGACACTGAACTCCGCCTGCACCGGCGCGCCCTTCCAGTCTTTGGCCAACAGCGAATAGCTGGCCGGCTCACCGGGCTTGAACTCCTTCTTCGACGGTGTGATCTCGACATCGAGTTTGTGCTCGGCGGGCGGTACCTTGACCATGACGTTGCCGCTCCACATCTCGTGATCCTTGATCGCGACAGCTTCCACGAAGAAGTTCGGCGTGTAATGATTGGCGATCGGAATGTCGACCATCTCGGTCGATTCCTTCATCGTGACGAATTTCGAGGTGTGGACCGCGGCGCCTTCCGCCGTGATCCAAAGGTGCATTCCCGGCGCCGCCGCGACTAGAATGCGCGCGGTCTCTCCGGGCTTGTACGACTTCTTGTCCGCCACCAGTTTGATATCCTTGGCGCCGTTTCCGCCCCACCATGAAGTTCCGCCCGACACCCAGACGTAGCAGGAGTCCGAGATCACGCGGCCATCGGCCGTGCGGACGCGTGCCACCGCGCGCAACGATCCGCTCGGCACGCGCATCTGGACACTTCCGCGTCCGTCAGCGCCCGTGACCGCTTGTCCGCGTCCGGTGACCTCATGCGAGCGGCGTTCCCACGAGTAGGGCCCGAGATCCAAGTCGATCTTCGCGTTCGGGACCGCGGTCCCATCGTAGTCGCGAGCTTCGAGCTTGAAAGTCGCCAGCGCGCCCGGTTCATAGACGTATCGTTCGGGCGAAATGTCGATCCGGTAGGGACCCACTGTCGCGACCACGAAGCCCGCTCCCGGAATCTCGCGCCCGGCCGCGTCGGTGACGCGAGCCTCGATGCGATAGCTCAGATCGAACTCGGCGCGATCGGTCGGGATGCTCACCGTCAGTTTGCCGTTCTCGTCGAGCTTACCTTCCTGTTCGAGAACCTGTTCGCGTTGCGCGAAGGGAGAATCGTCCGGAGCCGAGGAGTCGTCGTCCTCCTCATCGGCGTAGAACCAACTCCAGTGGCGCGAGCGATGGGCGACGTACTTGACGTTCGCGCCCGCGACCGGCTCGCCGTAAAAGTACTTCGACTCGATTTCGACCTGCACTTCGTTGCCTTGGAGCACGCGCTTCACCTTGGGCGTGACGCGGACATCGTACTCCGGCTTCTTGTACTCCTCGACCTTGAAGTTCCCGCTCTGATAGAGCTCACCCACACGGACCTGCATCAGGTAGGTTCCGAGCGCGGCTCCTTCCGGCAGGTCGAACGTGCCCTCGACCGAACCGAATTGGGACAGCTTCGGAGCGCCCTGATGAACCTTCTTGCCCTCCGGGTCATCGATATCGACCGTCACCGCGCTCGACGGAATCTTGTAGCCGGCCGGTCCGCGATGGCGCACGACAGCCCGGTAGTGGACCTTGTGTCCGGGCCGGTAAATGGGCCGGTCCGTGTAGATGTACGCCATCAGGTTGTCGTCACCGCCCGAGCCGAGATTGCCACCGTACATCGACACGGCCGCGAAGTCATCCTTGACACGAGCGAGCACGAGGGCCGATTCCGGACGCTCGTCCGTCACTTTCGCCTCGATGAATCCGCCGGCATCGGTCTTCGCGTCTACGTACCTCTTCTCTTTGTCGCTCGCGAAGACGATCACCGGAGCCTGCGCCATGGGCGCACCGGAATTCCGGTCGACCACACGCGCCAGCAGGCGTCCTGGACTCGACTTGGTGATGATCGCCATCTCCGTGACGGAGACGATCGTGTAGGCGAACAGCGGTCCGTTGGTGGCTTCGACGAGATAAAGTCCCTTGCCCTTCGTGGGAATCGGAACGGAAAGTGACTCCCAGCGGTTCTTCGGATTGAACGGCTGTGTCCAACTCGACACGAGCTGTTGCTGATTCAGCACGGGCAGTTCCGCGTAGCTCGTCACCTTGGGGGCCGGGGACGGCGCTTCCTGCTTGGCGAGGTAGTTGGCTCGGATCTGCTGGCGCGAGTCCCGCGTGAACTGCGCGCGCACGAGCGTGGTGACTCGCTCGCGTTGCGCGAGCTTCCAGCGGCGAAACCGCTCGATGCGCGAGCGCTTCTTCGACTGCGCCATGTTGCCGCCGAAGCGGTGGTCATCTTTGAGGTTCCGGAAAAACTCGATCGGATCGTTGACGCGATAGAGGCGGAAGTCGAGCTTGTTGATGCCTTGCCCCCACATCTGGATTTTGGGTGTGTCTCGAGGGCCGTAGGTCCGGTCGCTCGAAACGGAGAAAAAGACACGGCTTTCGTCCTGTTGCGCGACGGTCGGAAAGGCCGCGAGCAGCACCGTGGCCGCGGCGAGGCGGGGAATCGTCAACCGAGTATTTTCCATCGGAACACTCCAACAAAGTTGCCGTTGCCAGCGGCGGGGCGCCAGCGGGGCTCGGGGTGGCGCAGTAGCTCTTCGATGGACGGACGGCGGATCTCGCCGGGCTTCCCGTCCGTGGGCCCGGTATGATAGGCGACAAACGGCCCCCGTTTTCGCTCGAGAAAACTGGACCCGAGGAAAATCATGACGTGGTAGGGCGAGCTTTGATCAGGTAGGTGGTAGAAAAGCAGGTCACCCGGATGTGCATCATGCACGTCATTCGCCACTCTTCGGGTGTTGAACCGGATCAGCGTGCGCGCGTCGGCGAATTCGGCGAGCGTACCCGCTTCGTCGATCCGGAACAGAGCCGACTTGCGGGTAGGGCTGCGGATCGACCCGAGTGGCGGGACTCGATCGAGCTGGAGCTGTTCGGCCCACGGGCCGTCGTGCCGCCGGAGTGACTCGCGATAGGCGAAGCGTAGTAGCGCTGCGCAGTCGTTGATTTCGCGCGGTAGTTCTCCGGTGGGCCGGTCGAACATTGCTTCGGCGAGGAAGGTGAACCAGCCGGTGAAGATGTCGCGATCGGTGGCGTCGGTGAGCCGGACGTCTCCCGGTTCAGCCGGGGCGGTCGAAATCGCAGCCGCCGGGGCGGAGCCTGGTACGGGTTCAGCCGCAGTCGGAGACGGGGTTGGGCCGCAGGCCGCCAGCAACAGGACGGCGCCGGCTCCGATCCATGATCGCCGCATCGCTTGCTGTCAGTATATCGTGCTACTCTGAGGCTGAATGCCCAAACCGGCTTCCATCAACTGGATTCCCGTGGTGGGCCTCGCCTGGCTCCTTCCCGGCGGCGGCCACCTTCTGCTGAAGAGGACAACGCGTGGCATCCTGCTGTTCGCCTCGGTGATCATCGCGTTCCTGCTTGGCCTGATGCTGCGCGGAGCGCTGTTCGAACCCCAGACCGGTGACCTGTTCACGACACTGATCTACTGCGGCGGATTCGTGGGCAATGTCGCTTCCGGAATCCTCTACCTGATCACCGTGGCGCTCGGCTACAATCAGCCGGATGTCGCTGGACACGTGCATGATTACGGAACCAAGCTTCTGGTGGGCGCAGGTCTGATGAACATCCTCGCGATGGTGGACGCATACGAGATCGCCACCGGAGTGAAACCGGAGTAACCGATGCCGAAGATGAACCTTTCGCATCTCGAAGTCAGTCTGATCTTCGCCGTCTTGTGTTCGGTGGTGATGGGCATCGTCTCCAAGCGCGGGATTCAAGAGCAGATCCAGTACGGGCTCTACACGTTCGGCTGCTTCATCGTCGCGCTGTTTGGTCTCGGCTGGCTGATGTACCTCGGCCACGGCTGAGGCCGGGCTACTTTTTGTTGGCTTCGCGGTAGGTCTTCGTGGCCGGAAGGTCAGCCCACACGGGCGCTTTCGGATCGTCGGCCAGGCGCAGGATCGCCAGTGCGATGGTGCGGCTGAGCGCGGCCATGTTGTCGAAGTCGATCCGTTCCCACTCATCGCCGAGCCCATGGTAGTCGGGATAGACGAATCCGTTCGACACCGTGTGTGCAGGGATGCCCTTCCGCGCGAAGACGAGGTTGTCGCTTCGGCTGAAGAAGGGCTCGTTGAGGTTGTGCTTGTAGACCTCGACTTCGGTGTCCTTGCCCGCGGTGATGACGGTTTGGCCGAGCGTCGAGTAGTCGATCCCGGTGACCGAGAGTTTACGCGTTTGCACGGTGTCCTCGACATCGGTGCGTCCGAGCACTTCGATGTTCACGTTCGCTGTCATCGATGAGACGGGCACAGGCGGATTGTCGATGAACGCCCGTGTTCCGAGAAGGCCCTTCTCTTCGCCCGACAGCGCGACGAACAAGACGCTGCGCTTGGGCCGTGTGGTGAGGCGCGAGAAGGCATCCGCGATCTCGATCATCGTCACCGTGCCGCTGGCGTCGTCATTGGCGCCGTTGAAGATCCGGTCACCGGCCGGGCCCTTGGCCATCATGCCGATATGGTCGTAGTGCGCGGTGACCACGATGTAGCTCTTCGAAAGCTCCGGATCGGATCCGCGCAGAATCGCCGTGACGTTTCGCATGGCAAATGGCTTCGCTTCAGGCTCGCGGAGACGGAGCGTGATCCGCGCTTCTTTCGGGCTGTCCGGAATGTCGTCGCTATGAATCAGGATCGCGGGTGCGTTCCGGGTGTCCGGCTTGTCGCGAAACGGCTTCGATCCACTCAGCATCCCACCGATCGCGCCCTTCGGGTCGAGCATCACGACGAGCGAGGCACCTTCGCGGAGCTTGCTTGACGGAGTCTTTTTGTTCGTGGAGAAGAAGACCTTGCCTTTCGCCTCCGCCGCGCTCGGGTTGGCAGCGGGCACGAGCACCGTCTCATCGGCGAGGTCGAAGCCCTTGCTCGATACGACCGTCACCTCGCCCGGCTTGATGTCGAACGCTTTGCCGTCGAGCGTGAGGCGCATCTCGAATCCATCCATGCGCGCCTCGTGGACCTTCCAATCACTCTCGTGGAAGTAGGAGCCCTTCACTGCGGGTTCGAGGCCCGCACGCCGGAATTGGGCGGCGATGTACTCGGCGGCGATATCCAGTCCGCGCGACGGTGTATCACGTCCTTCGAGCAGATCCGAGGCGATGAATGAGAGATGTCCGCGCAGGGAATTGGCCGTGATGTGGTTGAGCGCCGCTGTCCAGTCGATCGGAACTTCCGCGAAACAGACGGCGGCAAAGACGGTGGCGGCGAGAAACCTCGAGACGGGACGCATACCGGATAGTGTAGCGTCCGTTCGGGATCAGTCCTCGAGCGGGCGGCGCCAGCGGAGCCCGGGGAATTTGTCGAAGTCGCTGTCAAGAGCGAAGTTGCGAGAAGAACCACACCAACCCGACCGCCAACAGGAGGCCCGCCGCAATCCGCACCGGCTGGAATCGCTCGACCTGGGCGGCGAATCGCGACATCGCCCATGCGAACCCGGCGATGAGCGCGATTTCGGCGAGCGCGACACCGAGCAGCACCCAGCCGGTGGCGAAGTCCGACGATTGGATGAAGAGCGCGAAGTAGAGTCCATGGAAGAGCCCGAGCACGCCGACCACGAGCCAGCGTTGGCCCGCTTCCGGAAGGAGTAGAATCTCGACGGCAAGGTAGGCGATCGTGAGCGCGGCGGCCGCTTCGACGAATCGTGGCGCGGGTTGCCAGGAAACCAGCGGCAACACGACACACGCCACCACTTCGCCCGCTATGAACATTCCCGCGAGCAACATCAGTTCCCGGCGGGAGCGCGCCGCCAGCACCAACGCCGCAAGGAACAACAACTGCGCCAATCCGCCGCCCGCGCGAATCGCGCCTGAAACCACTTGTTGCACGATCCGCTCCGTCGCAGTCGGCGGCCGGAATCGCAATTGCGCTTTGGGAAACGAGAGATCGAGCACGGCTTGATCAGTAAAATCGCCACGGACGGCGCGCAACAGGTGGACGTGATTGGGCACGGTGATCTTGTGGAAGTCCGACACGGCCTCGAGCGTTTCCACCGCGACCGGAAACTCGAAGACAGACTTGCAGATCAGCGCGTTTTCGCTTTCGACCTTCTGGCAGTTGCCCTGGATGCGCCGGCCCTCGACCCCTCCGGCGACAAACCGGATTCCACCCAGCAAGGCCTTTTCGGGGTCCTGCAATGGCGCGACCTCGTAGAGCGGCATGCGGATCTCGTAGTGGGCACGCGTGCCATCGAGGCGGATTTCGCCGGTCGAGATCGAGACCATGTGCGCGAGAGCGGGCAGCGCGATCAGGGTGAATGCAAGGGCGCGCCGGTTCATTCCGCGGCCTCACTGCCTCCGCGTGCGTGCTCCCAGACGACGCGAATCGCGGCAAGCACGGGGATCGCCAGGATCATGCCGACGATTCCAGCCAACTCCTCGCCCGCGAGAACGGAGAAGATGATCGCGAGCGCGGGAAGTTCGAGTCCGCCGCCCATGATCCACGGTTGCAAGACGTAGTCGAGGAAGAGCCGGTAGACGATCAGGAAAATCACGATTCCGAGTATGTGCGGGAATCCCGTGACGGCGGCGACGATGACGATGGCGAGCGAAGCGGTGAGCGGGCCGGCGACGGGGATGAACTCGACCGCTCCCGCGAGAACGGAGAGCAGCAGCGAATAGGGCAGACCAAGCGTTCCGAGCACGACGGAGTAGGTGAGAAACGTAGCGAATCCGAGCAGGACCATCGCTTTGATGAACTGGCCCATGACCCGATGGAGATCATCGATGATGCGCGTGACACGGCGGCGCGCCAGGGGTTCGGAGAATTGGTCGATCAGCGCCTCGCGCATCTCCGGAGCGCCGTTGAGGAAGAAGAAGCTGAGGATCGGTACCAAGACCAGTGTGACGATGTTGCCAAGGGCGGCGAGCGCACCACGGCCTGCTTGCGCGAGCATCGGCACGATCTGCTGGGCCTCTTCCTCGAGTTTGGCGCGGAGACCGTCGAGAATCGCCTGTTTGTGCGGCAGGATCCAGGCGGGAATCATCGAATCTGGAATCGTGGGCGGATTCTTGATGTATTGCGGCAGCGTCTGCGCGAGCTTGGCGGCCTCTTCGGCCGCGCTGGCGGCGACCGCGGAGATGATGGCGCCGATTCCGCCGAGCATCAGCAGGTAGACGACGGCGAGCGAGACGGTGTGCGAGGTCTTGCGGAGCGCGATCCGGTTCACCACTGTGACCGCCGGACTCAGCAGGTAGGCCAGCAAAATCGCGAAGACGAAGAGCAGGAGCGTGTGCTTCAGTGCATAGACCGCCCCGCACACGCCGAGCGTGAGCAGGACCGTCCATGTGACGCGGGCCGCGCGGGGATCGATTCCGAACATCCGAACTGCCTATGCTACCACCGGGTACGCATGCTATACTCGGAAAGTTCGCATTTCTCCCGGACACTATTCCCTTGTCCGGACCCACCCTCACCAAGGATCCACCAAATGCCTAAGCTCAAGACCCACAAGGGAGCGGCAAAGCGTTTCAAGAAGACCGGAACCGGCAAGATCAAGCGCCGCATGGCGTTTGCGCGCCACATTCTGACTTCGAAGGCGCGCGGCCGCAAGCGGAAACTGGGTCAATCGGTCGTGCTCGACGACACCAACGTGGCGGCCGTGCGCGACATGCTGCCGTACTGAACTGGTCAGCACCCCTTTCGCGGTGTGGACGGAGCCACTGCACGTGCCCGCTTCCGCCCGCTTCTTTAGAAATCCCTCAGGAGAAAAAACGTGCCAAGAGTAAAACGCGGTACAAACCGCACGGATTCCCGGAAGAAAGTCCTCAAGCTCGCAAAGGGCTACTTCCTCACCAAGAGCAAGCTGCACCGTTCCGCGCAGGAAGCGGTCGAAAAGGCCCTCAAGTACGGATACGTCGGGCGCAAGCTGAAAAAGCGCAGCTTCCGTTCGCTTTGGATCATCCGCATCGGCGCCGCCTGCAAGGCGCAGGGACTGTCCTACAGCCGGTTCATGAACGGCTTGAAGAAAGCCGGACTGGATCTGAACCGCAAAGTGCTCGCCGACATCGCCGCCCAGGATACTCCCGCGTTCAATCAGTTGATCGAGAAGGCGAAAGCCGCTCTCGCCTAAATCCCACCGTTCAGAGGCACCCATGGAATCGTTGGAGGCTCTCGAATCCAAGATTCGGAAAGCCGTCGAGATCGTCAGCGAGTTGCGGGCGGAGAATACCAAACTCCGCAAGCAGCTCGCCGAATTCGAATCGCAGGCCGGCAAGTCGGCCGAAACTGCTCGCGAGGCCGAAGCCCTTCGGAGCGAGCGCGAGGTGGTGCGCAAGCGCCTCGAAAAGCTGCTCGAGACGATCGATCAGGTTAGCGCCTGACGGGTGAAACGGCATGGAGGGCGAGGGCGAGAAAAAACAGGTCCGCGTCACGGTCCTGAACCAATCGTTCACCCTCACTACGGCCGGTGATCCTCAGGAAATGGTCGACCTCGCCGAGCAGGTAGATGATTTCATGAACGCGCTCGCGCGGCGCCGGCCGAATCTCGATTCGACCAGCGTTGCGGTCTATGCGTGTCTTCACATCGCCGATCAGCTTCGCACCCGCGAGGCCACGCTGAACTCGAAGGTCACGCAGTTCAACGACCTGCTCGAGCAGGCTATCGTTGGACCGAGTCCGGTAGAAGATAAATGACCAGCGTGCGGCCGTCGGAGTAGAACTCTTCCCCGTGCGCGGTCTTGGCTTTGGTGACCGGATTCGACACGGTCATGTGCTCGAGCTTGGCGACAAGCCCCGTCTGTTGCATGGTCTTGCCGATGAACTCGCGTTCGAGGTCGGTGTTTGGGTCGATCTTGTGCGTGACGCCGCCGGTTCGCTGGTCCTTGTCGAAGCCAATATCGTGAGTGCCCGCGCCCGCCCAGACAGTGACTGCGTTGAGGTCAAACGGAGCTTTCCAGACGCGGAAGTGATGTCGCGCCGCTACGACCTTGATCGGGTCGCCCATGGCGTAGCCAAAGTCCTGGTAGCGGCCGAACAGTTTCAGTTCGCTCATCGGTAGGGTGGTGTAGGATTCCTTCTTGAGTACGCTGAGGCCCATCGCCGCCACCGCGGACTTCTTGTCTTTGTCGACCACGGCCCAGCCCGCCTGTTTCAACGCAGCCTGCATCCGTTCTCGGGAGCCGATGACGAAGAAGTTCACGCGATCGCCCAGAGTGCCAGCGTCGTCTTGCACGCGCGTGGGGACGGAGTCGATCTGCTCCTGTGTGAGTTTCGGGAGGTCGAGCTTCGAGACATCGACCGGTGGTGGCGCGGCCTTCACGCGGACGATCGAAGCCTTGTAGGAGCCCTCGGGCTTGTCGCCACCACCCTGATTGACGCCGAGGAACAGGCGTCCACCGATCGGCGCCGTGCCTTCCCAACTGGCTCCAACGGCGAACGGCGTGCTTTCGCCCACTCGCGCGATGACGGCTCCACGGCCGCTGGCGTTCACGGGAAGCGTCCGCGCCAGGTCGCGGAACCCGCGCGCCATTCCCGCCGGAGTGGCGGCAGATTTAGCGCCAGCGTATTGAAGCTCGCCGGATGCGGTGATGCGAATCGTCTCTCCCGCGGCGACATCGAGTTCGGTGTCCGTCCAGATCGGGCTGCCCTTGACTTCTATCTCCTTCGTTTGCGCGAGCAACATTCCCAGTATGCTCGCGATGCCAACGGCGATTCGGGTTTTCATGCTGTCAGGATATCGTAGGCCTTGCAAGCCTGGCCGAGCGGATCGAGCCTGGCTGGCCGCACAATCTCGATTCGGCCCGAACCCGACGGACGCCAGCGCGCGAACATCCGCTCGTTCACCTCTCCCGCGAACACGGTCAGCAACGGACTTCCCGCAGCGGCCGCGACATGCTGTCCCGCTGAATCGTAGCCCACGTAGGCCGCGGCCTTCAGGATACTCGCGGCGAAGGGTGCGAACGCGCCTGACCACGTTCTTAGCGCGCCAGGGGATCGAGCGATCAACCGCTGGACCCGCTCCGTCTCCTCTCCGCCCGCTCCCTGATCGATCAGAATCTTGGCCCCGCGCGTCAGCAGGTAGTCGATGAGCTGCTCTTCGAACGGATCAGCGAAGCGTTTGTTCGGATTCTCGCCCACGCCGAGGCTCACCGCCGTGAGTCCGGGTTCGTCGAAGACCGGTTTCGCGGAGGGCGCGATGAAAGGACGCGCTTCGGCGATGTCGAGAATCTGTTCGCACCAGTGTCGAGTCAACTCTCCGAGCGTTTCCGTGCCCTCGCCGCCAGCCGAGCGTGATTCGAAGAAACGATAGCGCGACTCCTCGCAAACTGGCAGCAGTCCCAGTTGGGTGAGCCGCGAATCCGGATCGAGCACGAGCGAATCCGGGTCCGCCAGCAGCGCACGCAGGTCGACACCCACTTCGATGCGATCGGCGAGGAGGCCCGTGCGGGCGTAAGGCGCGGCGAGATGTTCGATGCGCGGATCGCCATCGAACAATTCGTAGGATTTGCGTGTACCCACGAGCACGATGCGCGCGGCCGGAAACCGGCGCTTTGCCGCGTCGAGCACGATGCTCGTCACCGCGACATCGGCGCCGAGCGTCACCCTCGACAGCACGAATACGGCGGAGGGCTCGGCTGTCACGGGGCGGGGAATCCGCACGCGGCGGTATCTTGCTCTCAATTCACGGGCGCTCCAATGCGGAACCACCTGCGCGATCACATCGGCGAACATCGCGGCGTAGGCTTCGCACCACGCCGGTTCGAACGCGTCGCACAGCGGCTCGACGAGATCGCGGAACATCGCCCGCGAGACTTCGGGATCGGAAGCTTGTTCCACCAGACTGTGAAGCAACAGGTCCGGGTAGGGCTTGCCGGCCTGGCAGGCGGCAAGCACCGGTCGAATGAGCGAGTCAGTGTCGATCAAGGCGGATACTCTATTATTGAGTGCTTCGACTGTCGCTTGTCATCTTCGCCGCCGGGCTCGCGCTTGCGCAGCCCTTTCTCGATCGCCGTCACGTCTCGAAGACGCTCGGTGAAACCCGCAACTACCGGATCCTGCTGCCGCCCGGCTACGAGTCGAGCGGCCAGCGCTATCCGGTGATCTACTACTTTCACGGTCACTCCGATCGCTATACGGTCGAACACTACGATCAGGGCAAGGAGACGATTCCGAAGATGGCGGAATTCGTCGCGCGGAATCGGGTGATCGTGGTGTGCGTGGACGGCTACGAAGCCAAGACGTACACGGGCTTCTATGGCGGGGACCCGTGGCACGTGCGTATCGACGGCGGCGAGATCGATTTCGGCGAGTACTTCCGTGAACTTACCGCGCATGTGGACTCCACCTATCGCACTTTGACGAGCCGCCGCTTTCGCGCCACATCCGGACTCAGCATGGGCGGCTTCATGTCGCTATGGTTGAGCGCGCGATACCCGGAGATGATCGGCAGTGCATCCTCGTTCAATCCGGGACCGGAGTTCTACGTCGGGGACAAAGGCCGCCGCCTGCTGTGGCGTCCCAAAGATCACACGGCGAACCATTCGCTGACGATGGTCCGGCTGATTCGCGCGAGTGGCGACTACATCAGCCAATACCACGAGGAGACCCGCGAAGCGTACTCGCGATCGCAGGGCGAATTCGAGTACAGGCAGGATGAGTATCACCGGCATTGGGCCACGTCGATCGGCGAGACGTTCGCGTTTCATCAACGGGCTTTCGAACGGCCCGATCTCGACATCGTTCCGGTGCGATTCTCTCATCACAATCCGTTTCGCAAGTTCTCCGTCTGGGGGTGGAGTGTCGAGACCGAGGGCGAGCCTGCCTACACGATGCTCGAGGACGTGACGCAAGGCGGGTTCACGATTCGCAATTCAGGCACGGGCTTCGCGGCGGCGATCACAACCGCGCCGCTGTACCGGCCAGGTGCGGTTTACTGGATCGTGGGGACGCGCGAGCGCCGCACCGCGACCGCCGATGCGAATGGGCGATTGCGATTCCGGGTCAGCGGCGAGGACGGCGTGGGCATTGCTGGTCCGGGAACCGGCGCGCAAGAACCCGTTGTCCTTCCGCTCGAACGGACATGGTTCTGGCCCGATCGCGATGTCGCGTTGCCTGTGCGGATCTTCAATCCGCGAGGCGACGCGTTGGGCGCGGTTAAGGTGGAAGTGACCTCCGGCTACCCAACGGTCGCCATTGGCGTGGGCAAAGCGGAGATTGACAACATCGCAAGCGGCGCGACCTTGGATTTGACCGGCCGGTTGAAGGCGCGATTCACCGCCGGTGATGGCACCTTCGCTCATGCGCGCCTGGAGGTGAAGATCACCTACGATGGCTGGCACACCGCGACCCGCCATCTCGACATCGAGATCGCGCCGTCCGTGGTCGAAGAGCCGGGGGCCTGGGTGATTCTCGACGGGCGAACTCGCAGGTTCCCGGTCTTCCGTCAAGCCGGAAATCGCGGCGGTGGCGCGATCATCGAGCGCGAAGTGACCGAGGGTAGAGGCAACGGGAACGGCAAACTCGAACCGGGTGAGGAAGCGACAATCTGGGTCAAGCACCGCCAGGGGCTCGACCCGTTCGACAAGGGCACCTGGCACCGCGCGCGTGTGTTTGCCGATTCGCGGGCGGTCGAGGAGGTTCGCGTGATCGAAGAGGAAAAGCAGCGCGAATGGACCGGCGCCAAGTAGCGTACCTCGGTGATTCGCCTCACCGCGAAATCGGAGTCACGTGTGGTATTGTTGGCCACCGAATCCTGGGCATTCGATTGGACGCCCGATGCCAAATACGGGAAGGAGTTGCTGTATCAGGCATTCCAAAGGCACCGCGGCCATCTGGCCCGAATCGAGTTGCCGGAATGACGAACGATGGGCTCGCGGCCCGGCTAACGGGGACGATATGAGTCAGCATGGGCCCAGGCCACGCGATCATCAAGCGAATCCCTCCGTTCCCGGCAGTAGGAATGCGCCTGATCCAGGCGCTTGACGACGATAGCGCCGATATCGGCGGCATCGTGGGAATGATCCAGTCCGATGTCGGCATCAGCGCCGAGATCATCCGGCTTTCCAACAGCGCCGCAGCGGCGGCCAAGCACCGGATCACCACCGTACGCCAAGGTGTTCTGACACTCGGTATCAACCACATCCGCAGGATCGCGATGGCGGCTACCGTGTCATCTTACGTGGCGCCGATCGCCAGAAACCGGCCGCTTCTGAACGCCTGGAAGCATAGCGTCGCCACGGCGCAACTTTCGGCTATGCTCGCCTCGGCTGTAAAGCGTGACGCCGAGAAGGCCTACACGTCCGCCTTGCTCAGCGACATCGGCCTGGTGGGGCTGATGCTGATGTACCCGGCACAATACTCAATCCTGTTGTCGTCTGCGACCTCGATCCGGTGTCTGCTCGATTCCGAACGGACCATCTCGGGGCTGAGCCATTGCGAAGCGGGCGAGCAACTTGCCGGGCAATGGAGTTTTCCGGACGACATCCGGCAGGTGGTGGCATACCACCACCACCCGCCTGCGGAGGCAACCGAACCGGCGGCGATCGCCCATTGGGCGGGGCGCCTAGCATCCGCCCTCGGTTATCCACTCGGAGCGATCGTCGAGGACCTCGCCGGGGTTGCCACTCTGGTTCCGCCTCAACTGAGAACGCTTTTGCCGGAGGACATCAGCGAACTCGCCCCGGCGCTCGATCAAGCGGTGGGAGACGCCGTCAGCAGCCTCGTGCCCTGCTGAGCGGTTACGTCCAGATCTCTGGAACGAGGTTGCCGCCCACGATCGTGGGACGCTCGGCGCGGCCATTCTTCATGTAGGTGAGCCGCAAGTGGTCGAGTCCCATGAGGTGCAGAATCGACGCATGGAAGTCATGCACGTGGATCGGCTTTTCCTGCGCGCGCAGGCCGATCTCGTCAGTGGAGCCGACGTAACGGCCACCCTTGGCGCCGCCTCCCGCCATCCATGTCGTGAAGCCCCACGGATTGTGATCGCGACCATTGCCCTTCTCGTTGAACGGGGTGCGGCCGAACTCGCCGCCCCAGACGACGAGCGTGTCGTCGAGCAATCCGCGTTGCTTGAGATCGGCGAGCAGGCCGGCGATCGGCCGATCGGACACGCGGCACCACTTGGAGTGGTTCCCTTCGATGTTCGAATGCGCGTCCCAGCCGCTACCCGATCCGCAATAGAGCTCCACGAATCGGACACCGCGTTCGACCAAGCGGCGCGCGAGCAGGCAGTTGGTTCCGAACGCGGCGAGATCCGGGTCGTCGAGCCCGTAAAGCGCCTTGGTCCTTTCCGATTCGCGCGAGATGTCGACGGCTTCCGGCGCTTGCGCCTGCATCTTGTAGGCCAGCTCATAGCTGTTGATGCGGGCTTCGAGTTCGGTGTCTTCCGGCTTGTCCTGAGACCAGCGCTGGTTCAATTCCTTGAGGAAATCGAGCTTGGAGCGCTGCTGTTCGGTGGAAACGCCCTTCGGGGATTTCAGGTGCAGAATCGGGGTATCGCCTTGACGGAATTGCGTGCCTTGGAACGTGGCGGGAAGGAATCCGGACGACCAGTTCTTCGGTCCGCCAATCACCTCGCGATCGTCGGTGAGAACGACGAACGTGGGCAGATTGCGATTGGCCGCGCCGAGTCCGTAGGTGACCCAGGCGCCCATCGACGGGCGTCCGGCGAGGATGTCACCCGTATTCATCTGGCACACCGATCCGACGTGATTCAGTCCGTTCGCCCAGCAGGATCGCAGAATACACAGATCATCGACATGGTTGGCGATGTGCGGATACCAGTTCGAGACCCACGCGCCGCTCTTGCCGTACTGCTTCCAGGTACGAGGCGAGCCCATCAACGTGTTGCTCGCGGTGCCCATCGCGGTGATCGGTTTGCCGAACGAGGCAGGCATCGGTTGTCCGGCGAGTTCATTGAGCTTCGGCTTGGGATCGAACAAGTCGATGTGCGACGGTCCGCCCTCCATGAACAACCAGATGACGGACTTCGCCTTCGGAGCGTGATGCGGTTGCCGGGACGCCAGCGGGTCGGCGGATGCGGCGTGGGATTTGTCTTCGGCGAGTAGGCTTGCCAGTGCCATCGCTCCGAGTCCGGAACCCGCGTGCGCGAAGAACTCGCGTCTGCTGCTCACTTGCCAATGATGACGAAGCTTGTCGATCATGAAGATCCTCCCGGGCTAGTTGATGAAGACGAATTCGTTCGAGTTCATCAACATGTGGCAGAAGTCGACGAAGGCGGTTTCCGCGTTGCCGGTGACCTTGGCGTGCTTGTCGAGGAATGATTCGGCGGAACCCAGCTCTTCGGCCGACGGATTGCGAGAGTAGGCGAGCTTGTAGGCGCGTTCGATTCGAGATCCGGCGGACATGCCAGAATCGTTGCTCGCGCGCTTCGCCAAGCCCTTCGCCCAACCGAGCACCTGATCGCTGTTGAGCAGCTCGAGCGCCTGAGTGGAACTGGTGGTCAGGTTGCGGCGCGCGCAGGGTTCATGCGTATCGGGCATGTCGAACGACTCGAACATCGGATAGCGCGTGTTGCGGCGCACGAACGTGTAGACACTGCGGCGGCTGGATTCCTCGATGGTCTCTTCCTTCTTCCAACCACCGCGCGTGGTCATTCCCGGGGGCAGGGGAGGGAAGACGCCCGGACCGCCCATTTTCGCGTTCAGCAGCCCCGATACCTGCAGCATCGAATCGCGAATGATTTCGCCCTCGAGCCGCCGGCGGTTGTAGCGCCACGTGTACTTGTTGTCCGGGTCCTTCTCGGCGGAGCTGGCATTGAAGGCAGCCGACTGCTGGAAGGTCTCCGACATCATCATCCGCTTGAGCGACTTCTTGATCGACCACTTGTCTTCGTTGACGAAGGTGTAGGCGAGCCAGTCGAGCAGTTCGCGATTGGCGGGGCGTTCGCCCATCACACCGAAGTCGGAGGGCGTGGCCGAGATTCCGCGCCCAAAAGCATAGTGCCAGATGCGATTCGCCATCACACGCGAGGTGAGCGGATTGGAAGGATCGGTGAGCCAGTTGGCGAGTGCCGCGCGGCGGCCGGTAGTGTTCAGTCCATCGACTGGCGCGATCTTCGCCGCGGCTGGATCGAGGATCGAGAGGTAGCCCGGTTCGACCTCGTACAGCTTCACCTCGTGGTTGCCGACGGAAAGCACATGGGTCGGCGGAGCGGAACGGCTCTCGTCGATCATCGCTTGGGCCACCGGCAGGGGGGCTGGTTTGAGGTGGTTGAAGGCCGCCAGTTGCTTCTTGAGCGCGTTGAACTTCTCCTTCTCGGCCCCTTTCAACGTCGCGGCGATCTCTTGATCGGTGAACGTCACTTGCGCCTTGGCCTTCTGGTACATCTGCCATTCGTAGGGGTTCCGCTTATCCGGAGCCATCCGGATGACGGCCTGGATCTCTTCCGGGAACCGTGACATCCGCTCCTCGTAGCGGGTCACGTAGCGCGGTTTGATGATCGCATCCATCTCCGCCCGGACGCTCGCCGTCTTCTCTTCCCAGATCCTCTGCTTGGCTTCGAAGGCGGCACGCCGCTCGGGTGTCACGAGGAGGGCTTCATCTTCGATGCGGGTGTTGGCAAAGAATGCCTGGAGGCGATAGTAGTCCTTGTGCAGAATAGGATCGAACTTGTGATCGTGGCAGCGGGCGCAGCCATAGGTCATCGCCATCATCGTGGACCCGACGACGTCGGTGATATCGTTGAGCAGTTCCTGCCTGCGCTGCATGATGTTGGCGGCGTTTGACTCGTCCGGGAAATGACGATTGAAGCCCGTGGCGACCAGTGCGTCCTTGTCGCCGGGATAGAGCTCGTCGCCTGCGATCTGCTCCTTCACGAAGCGATCGTATGGCTTGTCGTCGTTGAGCGATTGGATCACATAGTCGCGATATCGCCAGACGTTCGGGCGGGTCTCGTCGGCCTTGAAGCCTTCGGAGTCCGCATAACGGGCGAGGTCGAGCCAGTGGCGCCCCCACCGTTCGCCGTATTGTTTTGTAGCGAGGAGGCGATCGATAGTCTTTTCCCACGCGTTCGCGGACGTGTCGGAAAGGAAGGCCTGAACCTCTTCTGGTGTCGGAGGGACGCCCGTGATGGTGAAATGGGCACGGCGCAGGAGGGTGGCCTTGTCAGCCCTGGGGTTCGGCGCGATCCCCTTTTCGGCGAGCTTCCCGAGGACGAAGGCGTCGATCGGGTTTCCCGCGCCGTTGACGGCCGGTGCCTCCGGACGGGTGACGGGCTGGAACGCCCACCACTGCTTCTGCTTCTCGGTAAAGGACTTAGGCTTCGATTCCGAGGTCGCGGGCTCGGCGGCCAGCACGGTTACGACTGCCAGGTAGAATACGAGTGTTCGCATGAATCCTCTTTGCGCTGGGGGCATTATATCATGGGGTGGCCCGTTTCCGTACCTCAATGGTTTGGGCTTCTCACTACGACCGATCGGATTATTTCAGCGAAGAGCGTAGAAAAGTCTTGAAATCCGCTTCGAACCGGCGTAGTATCAAGTCGGGAGGTAAACAAGATGAAAAGCTCTTTAATTCTGATTCTGGTGATCCTGGCCGGGCTCTTCCTCGTCCCCGTGCCTGCGACACCACTGGATGGCGTTCCGACGATGCGCACGGCTACCCCTGAAGCGGTCATGCCGGGCACAGTGATGAAGATCGAGGGCGAATACCTAGATCGTCAGCACGTCGAGAAGGTCTTCCTGACCGATGGAAAGACGGATTATGAGCTCACCATCACCAGCCAGAAGGCGGCGGTGGTACAGGCCAAGGTGCCTGAGGATGTCAAGCCGGGCAAGTTCTTTCTGATGGTGTTGACTACGGGCAGTGACGGAATGTTGATCGAGCAGCCTGTGAAGGTGAAGGTCGTTGCCGGACCCGCCGACAAGGCTTCGTAAACACTCCTCACGATTTCGCCCAAACCGTGGCCCCGGTCCGGATCCTGGCTTGCTACCAGGCTCCGTGCCGGGGCTTCGGCTTTTCCGGCAGTCCTGCTACCATGAACGGGCCATGCTGCGAAACAGGCTCCGGGCCGCTCTGCCCGAACAGGTCCGGGATCTCGTGACGGCCATCTTCGACGTGGCATGGGAGCGGCACCTGTCGCGGCGCGATCCGGCGGAGTCGCCGCATGAGCACGAGATCTATGTCCTCGAGGCGACGATGCGGCTATTCGCGGCCGAGGGACTCATCGGCCTCGAAGTGAAGCTGTTCGGATGCGTGGTGGCGTTGCTCCACGATCTCGGCGAGATCCGGCGCGTGACCGAACTCGACATCCGCCACGCGCGGGAGCAAGGTGACTTAGCCGGCGCGGAGCGGTTGGCGGCCAAGCGTGCCCGGCAGCGTCCGGAACACATGATCGCGAGCGCGGAACTCGCCCATGAGATTCTGTCGATGCCGCGGCTCGCGATTCCGGTCCACGTTCGGGATCGCGCCGTCGAGCACATCGGCTTGCACGATATGGTGAAGCTCGGCGTGCCGTATCCGCCGCGGTCAGACTGGGCGGCAGTCTGCTGTGTCGAGGCGGACACGCTGTGGCCCGTGAGTCCGGAGGGTCCGGCGGCGGACCTTCGGAGGCGCGGGCTCGGAGGATTCGGACGCGCCGAACTCGCCGCCCAAGCGTGTGCCAACTTCGAAACGCAACTCGTTGCCTACCGCAACAGCTTTCCGCGCCACGAACGGTTCTCCGATCCGGAGACGTTCTTGCGGACTTCCGAGGGTGCCGGGATGCTCGCCGAGTATCGAGCCTACTGGGAGTTTTGAATCGGTTGTATACTTCAGCGAGAATGCTGAGACGTCAATTCACCGCTGTCCTTGCCGCATCCGCTGTTTCCCGCGCGGCCGGCCGGCTCGAACATTTGAATCGATCGCAGCCGCTCGAGCAGCGGATCCGCTACATCGAAGACTACGTTCACAACCACCATTACGATGACAAGGGCATTCTCTACTCGCACATCAACTTCGCCGAAGAGCGGCCTTGGCGCAAGGAAGACTTCGCGGGCGTTCCGGGTCCGATCGGCGTGCCGATCAACGACTGGATGAACTACGAGAACAGCCCGATGTGTTCCGGGATCTTTCTCGCATCGCAGTGCTACCGATACCTGGCCACCAAGGACCCGAAGGCGCTCGAGTCCGCGGCGAAGGCCTTCCGCTCGATCGATGTGATCTTCCGGCTGAGCGAGGGTACTGGTCCGGCGCCGCTGATGCAGCGCAATGGCAGCATCGATCCGACCGATCGATGGGAGGCGAAGACGGGCTGGATTTCGAAGCCCTACGGTCAGATGATGACCACGCAGTCAAGCACCGAGCAGAATTTCGGCCCGATCTGGGGACTCTATCTTTATCGCTCGATCGCGCCGCCGGAGAACAAGCAGCGCGCGGATTTCATCATCACCGCGGTCGCCGACTACTGGCGCGAGAATCGCTACACCATCAACTTTTTCGGCGAGAATTGGGAGTTCGAAAAGTCGATGCCGCGAGCGCAGCGCCACATGCCGGTATGGGCAGCGATCAACCGGATCGCGTTTGAGGTGACCGGTGCCCCTCGATTCCGGAAAGAGTACGAACGCCTGGATGCGCTGTTTGGCGCGATGCCGACCGCGCGTGAGACCAATCGCGGAATGGGACGCGAGAAGTACGTCAGCACCGAAGATCGCGCGTTTCACGACAAGGAAGTGGTGATCGCGGACCTGCTCAGCGACCTCGAGCCATCGCGCCGCGATCGATATCAGCGCGCGATGACTGCGTGGTGGAAATTCTCGCAGACGGGAATGCGCGCCGATATGTTCTCCTACTACTTCATTGAGCTCGATACGCACACCGGCGAGTGGAAGCCATTGCCGAAGTCGGTGAAGCCGAGGCCGCTGTGGAACAGTCCGTGGATGTTCCAGAACGGCACGTTTCCGGTGGCGTGGGGCGAGGTGGCGGCGCGGCTGGCGATTTCGAGTGCGATGGTGGCGCGGCGCGATCCGGGGTCGGGCGCGAAGGTGGTCGCCCAGAAGGTGTTCAGCCTACTCGACAAGGAGCACCTGCGCTACATGATCGATCCGCACCAGTCGCTCGAGCCGGAGTTGAGGTACATGACCAACGTGCTGAGCGCCGATGCGATGTCGTATTTTCCGGCGGGCTATTGGTACGGGCGATTGCACGGCCTTTGGAATTGATCGGAGGAGGCGGCTCGGAGCCCACGCTACAATAGGAGTGCATGTCCACCCACGACTACGACCTCGTAGTAATTGGGTCGGGACCCGCGGGTCAGCGGGCCGCCATTCAAGCCGCCAAGCTTGAAAAGAAAGTTGCCGTCATCGAGAAGAAGACCGTGGTCGGCGGCGCTTGCATCAACACGGGAACGATTCCGAGCAAGACGCTGCGCGAAGCGGTCTTGTACCTCTCCGGCTATCGCGAGCGGCGGGTCTATGGCGATTCCTATCGCGTGAAGCAACACATCACGATGGCCGATCTGCTGTTTCGGACCGACATCGTGATCAAACACGAAATCGACGTCACGCGACATCAATTGAACCGGAACGATGTCGATTTGTTGTCAGCCACGGCATCGTTCGTGGACGCGAACACGATCAAGCTCGATGAGCCGGACGGCGGACACCAATTGATCACGGCGAAGAACGTGATCATCGCGACGGGAACGACGGCGACCAAGGACGATCATTTGCCGTTCGACGGGCGAACGGTATTCACGAGCGACGACATTTTGTGCCTCGACCGTTTGCCGAAGACACTCACTGTCATTGGCGCGGGCGTGATCGGGTGCGAATACGCGAGCATGTTTGCCGCGCTTGGAGTTCGCGTGACCCTGATCGACAAGCGGACCGATCTGCTCGGGTTCGTGGACGATGAGATCGCCGACACGCTGGCCTATCACCTTCGCGACAATCGCGTCACGCTGCGGCTGGGCGAGGAAGTGAAGAGCATCGAGCGTGTCAACGACGAGCATGGCGAGCGAGTCAAGATCTACCTGGTGAGCGGAAAGCAGATCATCACCGAGAAGGCGCTCTACTCGATCGGCCGCACGGGGAACACTTCGTCGCTCGGGCTCGAGCGCGCGGGCCTGTCGGCCGATGATCGCGGACGGTTGAAGGTGAACGAGCATTATCAATCCGCGGTTCCGAACATCTACGCGGCGGGCGACGTGATCGGATTTCCGAGCCTGGCATCGACATCGATGGAGCAGGGCCGTCTGGCGGCGTGCCACGCGTTCGGGATCGAGACCAAGAGCGTGCCCGAGTTGTTCCCGTACGGCATCTATACGATCCCCGAAATTTCGATGGTGGGCAAGAGCGAGGAAGAGTTGACCGCCGCGGGAGTTCCCTATGAGGTGGGCAAGGCGCGGTACAAGGAAACCGCTCGTGGCCAGATCATGGGCGACGAGACGGGTCTGCTGAAGCTCGTCTTTCACCTCGACACGCGTGAACTGCTGGCGGTGCACGTGATCGGCGAGGGCGCGTCGGAACTGGTCCACATCGGCCAGGCCGTGCTCGCCTTCAACGGCAAGATCGACTACTTCATCCAAACGGTGTTCAACTATCCGACTCTCGCCGAGCTCTACAAGATCGCGGCATTTGACGGAATCAACCGTTTGTGAGTCAATCGTTCTGATGCGATTGTTCACCGGCTTGCTGCTCTCGGTTTCGTGCTTCGCCGCGGAAAAGGGATTCCGTCCGTTGTGGAACGGGAAGAATCTTGATGAGTTCGTTGTCGACACGCCGGGACTGTGGCGCGTCGAGAAGGGCGAGATCGTGGGTGTGTCGCCCGGGTTGAAGTACAACGACTTCCTGCGGACGAAGAAACACTATGCGAACTTCGTCCTGAAGGTGAAGTTCAAGATGACGGACTCCACCGGCAAGGCGAACAGCGGCGTCCAGTTCCGTTCGAAGCCGATGCCCGATTCGCATGAGGTCATCGGCTATCAGGCCGATCTCGGCCAGAACTACTGGGGCTGTCTCTACGACGAGTCACGCCGGAAGAAGGTCCTGGTGCAGGCAACGCCCGAGAGTCTGGCGGGGCTCGACAAGTCCGGTTGGAACGAGTACCGCATCACCGCGAAGGGCAATCACATCGTGCTCGAACTGAACGGGAAGAAGACGGTGGACTACACGGAGGCCGAGGCGGGCATCGACGGGAGCGGCTTCATCGCGCTGCAGTTGCACGGAGGTCCGCCGCTCGAGATGCGGTTCAAGGATCTCGAGATCAAGGTTCTGAAGTAGGGATGCGACGGAACGTGGCGAGGCACCCATTTTGCCCCCGTTCATTTGTGTCACCGGTGGGCGTCGACGTTGCCGCGGTCGAAACGGGCGCCCCGGGCCTTCGCGCCGGATCCACCAAGCCGTCTTAGGACGCACTATGCCAAATCGAACCCGTGCTGCTTCCGGTGGTGCGGACCGTCGTACGTCTTGCTCGACTTGAACAACTCGTGGCGGCCGTCACCCGCCTCGCCCCGGACCTTCGCGCGGAAGGCGTCCATCTCCGCGGGAGTCATCTTCTTGAAGCTCCGGGCGAGAGCGATGTCGGCCTTCAACTGGGCCATGGTCGTGATGCCCACCACTTGCGTTGACACCGGCTGGCTCAAGCAGTAGCGATAGCACTCCTCGGCGGTGAGTCCGAACTTCTCGATCAGGCGGCCTTCCGTGGCTCCGCCCGCGAGTCCCTTCATGCCGATCACGCCGACATTCTTCCTGAGGCATGCGGGAACGACTTCGTTCTGGAAGCTGCGGTAGAAGTAGTCGAGCACGTTGATCGGCATCTGCGCGGTGTCCCAGGCATGCGGCTTGGCGAGCATCTTCAGGTGAATCCGCGGATCCTTGTGTCCGGTGAAGCCGATGAATCGGACCTTGCCCTGCGCCTTGGCTTCGAGCGCGGCTTTGAGTCCACCTTTTTCGAAGACCCAGTCGGGATCGTTGTCGTAGACCATCTCGTGGAACTGCCATAGGTCGAGGTGATCGGTCTTCATTCGGCGCAGGCTATCCTCGAGGTTCTTCATCGAGCCCGCGTAGTCGCGCTCGCAGTTCTTGGTCATGAGGAAGACCTTGGAACGCTTGCCGTCCACCTTCAGTGCGTCGCCCATGACCTCTTCGGAGTGGCCGTTGTGATAGTCCCACGCGTTGTCGAAGAAGGTGAGCCCTTCGTCGATCGCGGCGTGCATGATGCGGATGGCTTCCTTATCGTCCTTGACCGAACCGATGTGCCAGCCACCGAGGCACAGCATCGAGACCTTCTGGCCCGTTCGCCCGAGCGGGCGTTGCGGCACGCCGGTTTCGGCGGCGGAAGTGGCCTCGGTGAACACTTGGCTGGCCAGGGCGGCCACGCTCAAGCGCTGCGTGGCGGTCTTCATGAAGTCGCGGCGAGACGATCCGTTGGGCATGATTGCTTTCCTCAGTCTCTGATTCTAATCTATGAGCATGACCTCAATCATCAGCTCCCGCAAAGCGGCATGGCGCCGCTCGATTTCCCGGCGCGAATGGATGCAGGCTTCGCTGTTCGGCGTTTCGATGCAACAACTCGCCTTCTCGGCGCAGTCGAACCAATCCGCACAACCGGGCCGTCTCGGGATGCCGGGACTTTTCAAGGGCCGCGTGGTGGAGGTCTCCCATCCGGCGCCGATCGTATCGGGGCGATTCCAGGCCGAGCCGATCCGCGCGATGATGCGCTCGGGCATGGCACAGCTCACGGGCGCGCCGGACTGGAAGTCCGCCTGGAAGCTGTTCGTCGAGCCAGGCGACGTGGTCGGGATCAAGGTGAATCCGGTCGGAGCACCACTGGTGATGTCGTCGCCCGAGGCGCTGCGCGAGATCATCAGTGGACTGAACGAGGCCGGGATCAAGAACAAAGACATCGTGGTCTATGACCGCTATCGCAAACAGTTTCTCAGTGCCGGTTTCGACAAGTGGCTGCCCGAAGGCGTGCGATGGGCGCACGCGGTCGAGGATTACGAAGAGATCCAGCAGGCAATCGAGGGTTATGATCGCGACGTCTACCTGGACATGGCGCTGACGCGCCCGGGCTACGACATCAACAACCTGACCGCGCGGCGCAGTTTCGTGGCCGAGTTCATCACGAAGAAGGTGAGCAAGCTGATCAATCTCGCCGTACTCAAGGATCATCAGTCCGCGGGCGTGACGCTCGCGCTCAAGAACCTGTCGCATGGACTGGTCAACAACGTGGCTCGCAGCCACGCTACGTATACGCAGAACACGTGTGGCGCCTTCATTCCCGCCGTTGTGTCGATGCCGGTGATCCGGAACAAGACGGTCTTGCACGTGATGGACGGCATCAAGGCGCTCTATCACGGTGGTCCGGGTGCGCATGCGAAGTTCGTGTGGGAGCACAAGAAGATGTACTTTGCGACGGATCCGGTGGCGATGGACCGGATCGGCTGGGCGGCAATCGACGCGCAGCGCGTGGCCGTGGGGATGAAGCCGATCGCGCTTGACCGGCCCGATCAGTACAGCAAGTTTCTCAACCGGCAGCCGGAGCATGTGGAGATCGCTGGCGCGATGGGATTGGGCGAGTGGGATCTCGCCAAGATCCAGCACAAGAAGATCGTGCTGTAGGCGCCGTGGGTGACGCCCTGAAGGTCTGTCTTCTCGTTTTCCGCACAGGCCAGATGGAGGCGATGGTGGCTTTCTATCGGACCATTGGCCTCGAATTCCGCCTCGAGCAGCACGGGTCCGGGCCACTCCACTATGCGGCTGACGTGGGCGGAATGGTCCTCGAGCTTTACCCGAGGCCCGCGGAATCCGGCGGCGGCTGTGCCGACGCGACCATGGCCGGGCTGCGAGTCGTCTCGGTTGACGCAACGGTCAATGCACTGAGGCGCCTGGGCGCGAGAGTGGTGACAGAGTCGAGGGATGGTCCTTGGGGGCGCCGCGCGCTGGTGGCAGACCCGGATGGCCGGCTGGTCGACTTACGCAGACCTGAATCACCGGGCCACTGGGAAGCGGCTTACGTTCGATCACTGATGTCGCCGGTGGTTGTTGTCGAGTCCTCGCGGAAGACCGCGGCCGGTGAAGACGATCATCCAATCTCATCCGCTTGTGCGCAACCAGCCAACCCAAGGCGAGTGTGAGTGTCGGGGGGAAAGCGGGAGGGCGGTCCGGGGAGATCGGGTTGGGCTGGGGCGAGGCTGCTCACACGGAACAGGCGGCTCGCTATCTCTGGGGAAGCCTGGGCAACTCAATATGATCAGGCCTAGGCGAGGGCCCGGACTCTAGTGATCGCGCTCGGTGATCAGGTCCGTCACAGTGTACAGGGCGCGTTGGTACGCTGATTCCGGGAACGAAGAGATGATGGCGCGGGCCTTTTCGGTGAACGCGTGGGCGCGCTGCCGGGCGCGCTCGATCCCCTGATAGCGACCGATCAGCGTCAGGATTCGGGCCAGCGGTACGCGCTCATAGGAGGACTCGCGCAGCACGGTGGCGACCAACTCGCGCTCCTGGGGCGTTCCCTCGGCTAGCGCGTAGATGAGCGGCAGCGTGACTTTACCTTCCCGCAGGTCGTTGGCGACGGGCTTGCCGAGGATCGATTCGCGCGCGGTGAAGTCGAGCACGTCGTCGACGAGTTGGAACGCCATACCGAGGTTCCAGGCGTATTCGCCGAGCCTGGCCTCGTCGGCGTCGCTCGCGCCTCCCACCAGAGCGCCGAGGCGGGCGCACGCCGAAAACAGGCTCGCGGTCTTGCGATCGACCAGTTCCATGTAGTCGGCCTCGGTCACGTCGATCTTGCCGATCCGCTCGAGCTGGAGCAGTTCACCCTCCACCATCATCTGGGTGAGTGAGATGAGAATGTCGAGGACCGCGAAGTTCCGCTGCCGGAGCGCGATCTGGAAGGCCTGCATGTAGAGCCAGTCGCCGGAGAGCACGCAGGTCTGGTTGCCCCACAGCACGTTCGCCGAGGGTTTGCCGCGCCGGGTCTTGGCGTCGTCGATCACGTCGTCGTGGATCAAGGTCGCGGCGTGGATCATCTCGACGACGGCGCCGAGGCGAATCGCGCTGTCGGTGGTCTCGCCCACGAGCTTGTTCACCAGCAGGAGCAACATTGGACGCAACCGCTTGCCCCCATTGCCCTGGAGGTGCGTCGAGATCTTCGTGACCGCTTCCACCGACGCGATCGATTCGAGTTGGATTTCCCGTTCGACGCGTTCCAGGTCTGCGGACACGAGTTCCCGGATCTCCCTGGCTGTCAGGGCCTGCGAAAGCCGGCTCATTCCCATGAAACCCTCAAGTTTACTAGCTTCCCTGCCTCAGGCACAACCGCCGCCAGTTCTTCGTTGTGGCGGTGGCCACGGTTTCCACGCTTTCGCCGCGCAATTCCGCCACCCGTCGCGCGGTCTCGGTCACGAACGCGGGCTCGTTGCGCTTGCCCCGGTGCGGAACCGGCGCGAGGTACGGCGAGTCGGTTTCGATCAGCAACCGGTCGAGCGGTACGATCTTCGTTGCGGCCTGGACATCCGCGGCCTTCGGATAGGTGACGATGCCCGCGAAACTGATGTGGAATCCCATGGCGAGGCTGCGCTCGGCCTCCTTCGGCCCGCCGCTGAAGCAATGCATGATGCCGCCGGCGGCCGGGTTCCAATAGGCTTCGAGAATCGCGAAAGTGTCCTCCCATGCCTCCCTCGAGTGGATGACGATCGGGAGCCCCTTTCGATTGGCAAGGCCGATCTGTGTCGCGAAAACCGCGCGCTGCTTGTCGCGCGGCGAAAAATCGTAATGATAATCGAGTCCGATTTCTCCGACCGCCACAACCTTGGGATGCCCCACCAGGGCCTCGAGGCTCGAGATTGTGCCGTCGCCGGCCTTCGCGGCGTCGTGTGGGTGGACGCCCACCGTTGTCCAGACGCACGGGTAGCGGTCCGCCATGCGAATCCCGGCTTCGAGATCCGGCGGACCCTCGCCGGTTCCGATCGAGACCATCGCTTCGACACCAGCCGCGAGCGCGCGATCCACCACCGCGTCGCGATCGGCGCTGAATTTCGGACCGTCCAGATGGCAGTGCGAGTCGATCACTTCAGACGCGCGCCCACCGGCACGTCCTCGAGGAATCCCGCGAGCGTGGGCGTGCCACCCTCGAGCGATGCGGCCACGATCATCCCCTGCGACTCGATGCCGCGAAGCTTGCGCGGAGCGAGGTTGGCGACGATCGCCACCTTCCGCCCCACCATCTGCGCGGGCGTGTAGGCAAGCGCGATGCCCGCGACGATCGTGCGCGGTTGCGGTTCGCCGATGTCAATCTTCAGGTGCAGCAGCTTGTCCGAGCCCTTCACGCTCTCCGCCGAGAGCACCTGACCCACGCGGAGATCGACCTTCACGAAGTCCTCGATGTTGATCGTCTCGGCGATCGGGCTCACGCCTTCCGCCATTCCAGCGGGCGGCTCGGGCTTCTTGCCGACGAGCGCGTTCTGGCGCGCTGTCTCGGCTTCCTCGAGAGTGCGCATCTTTTCGACGGCCGGCGCGGCATCGATCCGGGGGAAGACGGCGGATGGCGTTCCGATCGCGTTGCCGGCCGGATACTGCGCCCAGTCGAGCGATTCGATGCGGAGATCTCCGGGCGAGCCCGCGAGTCCGATCTGCGACCAGATCTTGGCGCACGATTCGGGCAGGACTGGTGACAGTAGCACTGTCCCGACTCGCACCGCTTCGACGGCGGTGTAGAGCGCGGTGTCGAGCTTGGCCTGATCATCCGGGTCCTGACTCTTGACGAGTTTCCAAGGCGCTTGCTCCACGATGAACTTGTCGACCACCGAGAGTAGCGCCCAAACCGCTTCCAGGCCCTTTGAAAATTCGAACGCCTCGAAATGTTGCTTCACCGCCGCGATGGCGGTGCGCGCAGCGCCGGCGACGGCATCGGAGGTCGCGGCCGCCGCGGGCACGGTGCCCTTGCGATACTGCTGCACCATGCTCAAGCTGCGCGAAACGAGATTCCCCAGCCCGTTGGCGAGGTCGGAGTTGTAGCGGCCCACGAGCGCGTCGTAGCTGAAGCTGCCGTCTTGGCCGAAGACCACTTCGCGGAGCAGGAAGTAGCGGAGCGCGTCGGCGCCCATTACTTCCTGGATCGGAGTAGCGCGCACGATGTTGCCGCGCGATTTCGACATC
>CADECY010000093.1 GCA_902825945.1 uncultured Acidobacteriota bacterium | reverse complement strand
CCATATGATCGACTACAGCTCCCACTACAGCGGAAAAACCGTCCTTGTCACGGGCGGCGCCGGAGCCATCGGCAGCAACCTGACGCGCGCGCTTGCCAACGCCGGCGCCAGGGTGATTGTGTTCGACGACCTGTCGAGCGCCGAACGCTGGAACGTTCCCGATCAGCCGAACGTGCTCTTCGTCGAAGGTGACATCCTCGACGAAGTCAAGATGAAGCGTGTCTTCTTCGACAAGCCCTCGATCGTCTACCATCTCGCCGCCTTCTTCGCCAACCAGAACAGTCTCGACCATCCCGAGCGCGACCTGATGGTGAACGGCATGGGCACGTTGCGCCTGCTCGAGTACTCGGTTTTCACCGGAGTCGAGCGCTTCGTTTACGCCTCGTCGGGCTGCTCGATCTACGGCAGCGGGGCACCGCTTCCGCTGCGCGAAGAGTTCATGAGCCTGCATCTCACCACGCCCTACCAGATCACCAAGATGCTAGGCGAACTCTACGGCAACTTCTTCTGGCACCACTACGGACTGAAAGTGGTGAAGGCCCGATTCTTCAACTCCTACGGACCGGGCGAAATCCCCGGCCAGTACCGCAACGTGATCCCGAACTTCATCTACTGGGCGATGCGTGGACAACCACTGCCGATCACCGGCGACGGCGAAGCGACCCGCGACTTCACCTACGTCGGTGACATCGTCGACGGGCTCTTGCGGGCCGGCTCGATGCCGGAAGCCATCGGCGAAGAGTTCAACCTCGCCTCGGGAGTCGAAACCCGCATCGTCGACCTCGCCATGATGATCAACCGCATGGTGAACAACCCGGCGGGCATCCGCTGGGCCGAGAAGCGGAAGTGGGATACCAAGTCACGCCTGCTCGCCTCGGTCGACAAGGCGAAGTCGCTGATCGGCTATTCGCCGAACACTCCGTTCGAAGCCGGACTCGAGAACACGATCCGCTGGTTCCACGACAACTGGGACCAGATCGAGGCCGCCGCGCGCTTTGGACCGGGTGTGTCGTCCGCTGTTCGGGAGATGACGAAGGCGGGTGTCGAAGAGGCGTTGGCCGTGGGAGCGAAATAAGCCGTTGCCATGCTTCGGCGCTCATCGCGCAACGGCGATTCGCCCCGGAATCCGGACCGGCACCATCTCCACCCGCGCGCCGCGCGCGATCCGCGCCTCCGCAGCCGCCGCGCCCAGAAATAGCCACAGCACGCCCGAGCGCAAGTCGCAGTTGAGCGGAATTCCCGCCAGCGCCACCGAAACGAGCGCCGCGCGGGTGGGCAGTGAGATTGCGCCGTTGCGCACGACCGTCCAGAGCGCCGCGCTGACCAACAGGATCCCTTCCACTCCGAGGTCGGACAAGATGGTGAGCAGGAACGAGTCGACTCCGACCACTTCGCGGCTCTCGAGGCTCCGCGACCAGTGTTCGCGGCTCATGTAGCTTGCCAGATAGCTGGTCTGCGTTCCGACGCCATATCCGGCGAGCGAGCGCGGGAACTGATCGACGAGAAACTGATAGAGCGGCCGTTCGCGGCTCACCTGGAGAAGGTCCTCGGCACGGTTGAAGCGTTCCTGCACACGCACCTGGCTCACGCTCAGGTAGACAGGAATGAAGGCGCCGGCCACCAGAGCGGCGAACAGATAGGTGGAGATCCGCTGCCGCATGCTGTGCTTGCGCAGGATCTCGACCGCGAGGATCACCAGCGGCAGCACGAGCACGAACGAAGACGAAAACGTCAGAATCGCGGCCGCGAGAATCACCACGAGTTTCACCAGGGCCACGCGGTGCGCGCCCAGTTGCGACCACAGCCAGCCGATCGCGGGAAGGCAGAACAGTGCGAGATCCTTGGGCTCTTTGCTGAACGAATGGACGCGGAGCAGCGTGGTTCCGAAGGTGTTGACGGTCGAGAATTCGCTCGATTCGACGAACACGCCTTGCCGCATGACGTAGGTCAGCGGAGTGCCGGCCAGCAGGAACGCCGCCTCCTGGATCAGGCCGTAGATGGCGAGGACGAGCACGGAATTCACGTATCCATTGATGCAGGATGCCGGAGCGCCCGGGCGGGTGAGGTAGGCCGCGATCAGGATCGGGAGCGAGAGCCGCAGCAGGAAGAGCGTGGTCGCGATGACCAGGCGGCTATCGACATCGACGGTGCGCAGGATGTCGTACTGCTGGACTTCCTTGGTAACGAGCTGCCAGCCGAGTAGAGCCACCGCGATCAATGCCAGGCCGGCGAGCGGAAATCGGAGGCGGCCCGCAACCGAGAGGCTGGCGCCGCGGAGCCACAGCAGCGGACTGAGCACGAGTCCGGCTTTGAAGAAATCCCATTCGGCGCCCCAAACGGCATGGAGTCCGAGCCAGGGGGCGAAGATGAACAGGAGCTGGATGTAGCGGGCCGGTTGGCTGAACAGCAGTAGCCAGAACAGGATCTGGAATCCGACGACGGCGGCATTGAGTACGGTGAGCATGGCCTACCGGGTGGTTGCCGATCGCCGCGCGCGACCACACCCGGCCTCGCGATCCGGAGCGAAGGATCGGCGGGCGAGTCGAAGCAGGATCTGGAGGCTTCGCGTGATCCTCTCATTATCCAATAGGAGGCCAGAACTGCTGGTGGAATCGAAAACCCCGAGGACCTGCCTCCCTCTTCCTCTTGGCAGGCCCTACGGGGTCATGAATTCGATTGGCTGCCGGACTGGTGATTGTCGCTGTTGTTTGTTTTCCCGTCCGATCTTTTCTGCGTCACCACTGTATGCGTGAAAGGGAATCGGGAGGGATCAAATTGTTCGGAATATTTTTGGAGCTTCACCCATCTGATCCCTCTCGCCTCTCCTTGGCGCGAAGTGTCAAAGCCGGTTTCGACCCGCAACCGGATCAATATCGGATCGCTGATCAACGGCATCCGCACGATCTCGAAGTAATCTCGCCGGGGAGGCTTGCCGGCACTTATAATGGAATCAGGCATGCCCTCGGCCCGTAACCTGCTGGACACGTTGACCTTATGGGTCTTCTCGTTGACCTTCGAGTCGGCCGTATTCCTGCTCGGGCTCATCCGGCCCACCCGAAAAGCCTCGAAATGAAGAACATCATCAGTGTCGATGTCGAGGATTATTTCCACCCGAGCGAGGTCCAGGGCTCGAGCGGCGTCTCGCCCTCCGATTGGGACACACTCCCCTCCCGCGTCGAGGACGCCACGCGCCGCTGTCTCGACCTCATGGCGCGGACCCGCACCCACGGCACCTTCTTCATCCTCGGCTGGGTGGCCTCGCGATACCCGGGCTTGGTCCGCGAGATCGCCGCCGCGGGTCACGAGATCGCCTGTCACAGCTTCCTGCACCAGCTCGTCTACGACCTCTCCCCGCAACAGTTCCGCGAGGACACGCGCCAGGCGGCCGACGCCATCTCGAACGCTTGCGGCATCGCCCCGCGCGCCTATCGGGCTCCGAGCTATTCGATCACCAAGCGCTCGATGTGGGCCCTCGAGATCCTGGTCGAGTGCGGCTTCACTCACGATTCGAGCATCTATCCGATCGTCCACGACCGCTACGGCATCCCCGGATATCCGCGCAACGCGCACGCGATCACGACGCCGTCCGGCCCGATCATCGAAGTCCCGGTCGCGGCGGTGAAACTGTCGGAGTCGCGGACCACGCCCGTCGGCGGCGGCGGCTACCTGCGGCTGCTGCCGTATGCCTACACGGCAGCGGGAATCCGGCGGTTGAACCATCGGGACCAGATGCCCGCCTGCATCTATTTCCACCCGTGGGAAATCGATCCGCACCAGCCTCGGCTGGCTTCGGGCGCGATCGCGCGGCTGCGGACCTATCTGGGCCTCGGGTCGATGGAGAGGAAGCTCGAGCGGCTGCTCGGTGAGTTCGAGTTCTCTACGCTCGCGCAGGTCCACTCGGCGGTGTGACCACCGCCCGGACCTGAGCCCACACCTCGCGCGCCACCTGCCCCCAGCCCCGCGATCGGCCCCATTCGGCCACCTTGGCACGGTTCCACTGGCGCCCGAATGCCTGCTCGATAGCCTGCTCGAGCGCCCCGGCATCGCGCGGCGGAACGATGATTCCGTAATCGGGCGCGGTGATCATCTCCGGGACTCCGCCGACATTCGCCGCGATCACCGGAGTGCCGCACGCCAGCGCCTCGAGCACCACATTCGGCCAGCCCTCCGAGTAACTGGCGAGACAGAATAAGTCAGTGGCATTCATCCACTCCACTAACTCATCCGGACTTACCGCGCCGGTCATCCGCGTCCGGTCCGCCATGCCGGTCTCGGCGATGATCCGCCGGATCTCCGGCTCGAAGTCCCCTTCCCTGCCCGCTCCCCCCGCGATCACCAGCTCGACCGGCGCTCCGCGTCCGGCCGCACGCAATCGCGAAAGCGCCCGCACGATGTCGTGATGGCCCTTGGGCTCGACCAGATATCCCACCGAAAGCAGAACCTTCGCCTCCGGCGCAATCCCGAGCCTGGCCCGGCACGCGGACCGGTCGAGCGGGCGGAACACCGTCGAGTCCACGCCATTGGGAATCGTCACCGCATTCGACTCGGGGACACCGAGCCCAATCGCGAACTTTCGCAACGGCTCGGCGACGGCGATCATCCGGCCGGCCCGGCCGAAGGCCCATTGCTGCCAGGTTCGCAAAATCCCGATCCGCGCGAAATCGCGCTCGTTGCCCCGCATCGTGATCAGGAACGGGCGCCGGAACAACATCCCGAGCAGCGCCGCAACAACACCCTCGGGATGTCCGAAATGCGCATCAATCACATCGAACCGCCAGCCGGACCACCACAGCCGCAAGCACGCCGGAAGCAGCCGCGCGAACAGAAACGCCGGATTCAGGATGCTCGACGTCGGCGGATACCACCACCGCGGATGCCGCACATCGAGCGGACCTTGCTGCCTCCGCCGCACCACTCCCCGCGCGCGCCAGAAGCGGTGGCGCCGATTGCCGTAGTCCATCACTTGAATGGGCGCGAGCACTTTGATTTCGGGTCCATCGGGCAGCGAGGCGAGCGCCTCGAGCCTGCGGGAGACGAAGATTCCGCATCCGGGCTCGGTGGGATTGGGGAAAACGGTGGAGAGGCTGAGGATTCGGATGCGATCTGACATCTGATAATGTTCGTTTATCAGAGGTGACTGAGCCAGTACAGCGCCACATCATGCCAAGAGCTCGCCAGCCTCCGATGGGACCTTCCCAGTATATGATCCTTGCCACGCCCCGCCCATCCGCGTACGATGGCTATATATGGGTTCTGATACTGCCGCGCAGCGGTTGCCCTGGGCCGCCATCCTGTTTTTCTCGGCATTGGTGACGCTGAGTTTTTTCGACGTCATCGCGGGAATGGTGTCCGAATGGCGCCATGACGACGACATGAGTCACGGCTTTTTCGTCCCTGTGGTGGCGGGCTATATCGCCTGGCAGATGCGCGACCGTTGGATTTCGATCGCGCCCAACCCTTCGCGCCTGGGATGGATCCTGATCATATGGGGCGCCCTGCAATTGTTGGCTGGAACGCTCGGCGCCGAGATGTTCATCGCACGCACCGCGCTGTTGATCACCATCACGGGCATTCTGCTCGCGCTGGGCGGCTTCGGATTGATCCGCGCGCTCGCCTTCCCATTGTTCCTGCTACTGTTCATGATCCGGATTCCGAATATCATTTACAACCAGATCACCTTTCCGCTGCAGCTATTCGCGAGCGAAGTGGCTGAACACGTTCTCCACTGGATCGGGATACCGGTGTTCCGCGAGGGCAACATTCTGCATTTGGCCCAGACCGATCTGTCGGTGGTGGAGGCCTGCAGCGGAATCCGCTCACTGCTCTCGCTTTCGTTCATGGCTCTCGTCTATGCCTATCTCTCCGACCCGAAGTCTTGGATGCGTGGTGCGCTGCTCGTGCTCACGATTCCGATCGCGGTGGCGGCCAACGCGTTCCGCGTCACCATCACCGGAATTCTGAGCAACTACAACCCGGAACTCGCCGAAGGAGCCTTTCACACAGCCGAAGGCTATCTCATCTTTCTGATCGCCTTCGCGGGTATGTTCGCCGCCCATCGGCTGATCAACACCGTGTACGGCTTGGTGGCGCGCACGCAGGCGGCCTGATCCCGGACGGCCAAGTCAAAAGCGCACAGGCCGCGAAGGCGCGACGCCGACTGGAAGGAATACGCTGCGATTCGTGCAGCGGCCCGGCTCCGTCTTCGCGCGTGTGTCTTCAAGAGTTAAAGTACTGGACCCCAGGCGCCGATGGAAACGTGCGCCTCCAGGGCCGCCATGCACGAACTCGTCACCACGAATTTCGGTGCCATCCGATACAGCGAGAGCGATATCTACCATTTCCCTTCCGGCCTTCCTGCTTTCGAGGCCGAGACTCGCTTCCTACTTCTCGAACGTCCGGAAAGCGCTCCCGTGCTTTTCCTACAGAGCCTGCACACGCCGGACCTCGCCTTCATCACCATACCTGCGGCGCACATCCAGCCCGGCTATTCGGTCGAGCCGGAACTCGCCGATCTCGATGTTCTCGACGCGGCCGGCTTGGCAAAATGTACGCTCGGCGCGCTGGCGATTCTGACGATCTCCGAGGGCTCGGTGACCGCCAATCTCCAAGCTCCGGTGCTGATATGCGCCGAGACCCATCGCGGCGTTCAGGTATTGCGCCCGGAATCTCCGTACGCCTCGCGTCATCCGTTGCCGCTTCCGGGAGGCGGCGCCCCATGCTCGTGATCCGGCGCCGCGCGGGAGAATCTCTGATAATCGGGCCCGATGTCGAGGTCCGCGTACTCGAGACCTCGCCCGGCCGCGTCACCTTCGGGATCATCGCGCCGCCCGAGGTGTTGATCCTGCGGACCGAGATCCGGGACGCCAATCTCGCGGCCGCGCGTGGGGTCAGCCCCGAGGCGATCCGCGAGGTGGTGGCGCGTTTCCGGCCGGGAAGTTAGTTGCCTTCCGCCGCTGACCCGTCCCAGCACACCCAGTTACCGGGACGGCATAGGGCGGAATCGTCGCGCCGGAAACAGTTAGTACTGGCGTCCGCCGAGCGGCACCGAAACCAGGATCTGGGGCCCCGTATAGGTTCCCGCCGTGTACGGCGAGATCATCTTGTAGGGATAGTTGTCGATCCTGAGGGTGAGCCGGGCGTCGTTAGTACCGGCGCCGTCGAGCGTCACGGTGACCATCGACGGCTCGAGTCCGAAGTAGGGATTCGGGCTGATCGAGGGCACGGTCGGCTGATTGTAGAGAACCATGTTTCGCGTCGCCGTCAACTCGGCGCCGTTTTTGAGCGCACCCCAGCGCGCCGACGAGCGGGCTCGCTCCACCAACGCCTGATGCACGAACAGGAACTGTCCGAAGTCGAACGTCCCGATCAGCATCGCCGAAAAGATCATCGACAGCAGCGCCGTCTCGAGCATTCCGCTTCCGCGCCGCTTTCCGTTACCGAGTCTCCGTAGTCTCATTTCTGTTCTCCTCTTTCTCCCGTTTCTACGGAAGTGGTGCCCATCGCCCCTGGTAGGCGTAACGGACCACCGGTTTGTTGTTGCAGTTCATCGATCCGAAGACGCCGTTGATCGAAAATCCGTTAATATGCACTTTCATGTGCGTGGGAACACCGTTGGTGAAGACTGGCGTCAATACGACGTGGGTGGTGGCCAGCCCCGGCACCACGGGCGTGGTTCCGGTGGTCGGTTGGCCGTACACCACCAGGTTCTTGACCTTGCTCGCGAACGCATCCGAGGGTGTGGTGCTCGCGGAATCGTACGGAGCCAGCGCCGCCCAGCGCGCGGCCGTGTTGACTGCGTTCTCGAGCGTGTTGTAGCGGTAGAAGATGTAGCCGTATTGGAAAGTCGCGGTAAAGGCGCTGACGAACAGGCTCGATCCGATGGCGAATTCGACGAGCATGTTGCCGCGGCGGCCGCGCCGTTTGTTGATGAATCCGGAGATCATTGGACTAATTTCACCTCGTAAGCTCCGCTGCCCGATGTCGCCGTACCCGTGGTGTTGCTGCCCGCCACGTACGGCCCGAGATAGACGGCGCAGAACGGGGAGTTGCCGTTCGTGCCGGAACGATAGTAGTTGCTCGCCGTCGAGCCGTCGTTATAGAGCAGCACCGCCGCGAAGCCCGTTACGGTCGTCACGGTCGCGCTTTCCGGATTCAGTACCGGTATCAGCATGATCCGTCGGCCGTTTCTGGTGGAGGAGGCCTGGTACTCCGAGACCTGGTCGCTCGTGTAATCGGTGTCCTGCGAAGACCGCTCGTCGAGCACGATTGCCTGCGCCGCTTTGTTGCCGTTCGTCATGATCGGCAGGATGTTCTGGCCCACGCTGATCGCCTGCGTCTGCAGTCCGTTGATCACCGAGCGCTCGATATCGGAGTTCGACGAAAAGCCCCAGTACCCGTTGGTGGAGGAGCTCCAGTTGGAGGCAACCGCCCACATTGCGGGACGGGCATCGTCGTGGCAGGGGTCGGCGTTGAAACAGTTCTCCGGGTTGCCTCCGTTGCAGCCGTGGCGCGTGCCGTTGAACTGGGGCCATTGGATCGTATATTCGTTCCCCACTACGAAACCGAAGTTCGGCCCGCTGGTGTTGGTGCTCACCAAGGAGTACGGTCCGAGGCCCGCGCCAAAGGAGGTAATCTCGACCTGCCCCGCCGCGGCAACCGATTGCACCTGTTGTGAATAGCGATTGGCGACCAGCGGCAGAAAATAGAGCGGCATCTGGACCGGAAGGCTCACCTTGGCGTACATGTAGCCGCTCGGGGTGCTCGGCAGGCTCGCCGCCGCCAGCCAGGGTCCGGTCGCCGTGTTGGCGAAGGTGATGGTCGATCCGGTGGCGAGGGTCGAGTTCAGGTTGTAGGAGTTGTTGACCGCCGCTGCCGCCGACGTCGCGGCCGTGACGCCTGACGACAACCCGTTCAACTGCTTGACCGCGGCCAAGGAAGCCGCGTCGCAATAGATCTGGGTCTCGTTCTTGGCGATATAGAGGCGGCCGACGTCGAGCGCCAGCCCGACAACGGCAACCAACGCGGTTGCTGAGATCGCCATCGCGACGAGGGTGAAGCCGCGTTTGCGCCGGTTGCGTGTGTGAAAGTTCATTGGCATGTCATCTCCTCGACTGTTTACAGTTTAGAGATGATCTTTCGGTTATGTATAGTTGGAGCAATACCTTATGCCATGCTCCCGGAACGGGGTTCACTCCATAGGGAATTCCCCGATGCCGCCTGGTAACTGCCGCTGGCTCACAGAGATGGACGCATACCGGCATCCAGATCATAGCCGGAGCAAAATGAGTGGCCGCACGACAGGTCAGCCATTTAGCCACCCTGCGGCTAAGAGCATGGCCTTAGCCCTCCAGGTCGCATTCCTGGGGTTCGAGGGTTTCAGAAGACGACAGGGCCCGCATCATCTGCCCGGAACGGTGGCACTCCGACAGTTGCTCGCGGAGAGAGTCAGCCTCCGCCAGGAGCCGTTCGAGCGCCGTCGCGCCGAGTTCGCGCACCCCCCGCAGACGTTCCCATTCACCCGCCGTCATCGAGTCAGGGATGGCGTGGCAGAGGCGTGCCCGGAGTTCGATCCACGGTTTGGCCTGTTCCAGTGTTTGCGCCTTGGCGATCTCGAAGGTCGATGCTTCCAACTCGCCAATCCAGGTCACTAGGCCCTCCTGCCGAAGGTGGTGACGTTCAGGCTTTCGATCGCGCCGGTGAGAATGTTCTGCTGCCCCTGAAGCGAGTTGAGCAGCGCATCGGCTTGCTGGAGTTTGATCGAAAGAGTCGCTTGCGACTGCTCGATGCGCGCGACCAGATCGGCAATGTTGCGGCCGATTCGCCGGTCGGTGGTGTCGTAGTTGTCCTGCTGGGTCTTGATGAGGCCGTTGAAGGGGTTGGTGATCTCATCGAGCTTGGAGCCGAGGGCGCCGAATCCGGTCGAGGAAGAGCCGAGGAAGGCAAAGCCCGCGTCGATCGTCGCCGTTGGGAGGGAGTAGAACTTGACCGAGTTGAACGACATCACGCCGTTTTTGTCGAGTTCGATTCCGAGATCGACGAGGCTTTTCACATCGCCGGAGGCCGCGTGGTAGCCGGCTACCTGGCTGAGTGTCCGCCGGATCTGGCCCACGATGTAATCACCGCTCAACAGCCCCGCGTTCTCGCCAATCTGGGTCTTGACCTTGTCGGCCGCGGCGTTGTAGGCGGTGACGAGACCGGAGAGCGCGTTGGCGAGGCCGCCGCGTCCACTGGTCAGGCTGAGCACGACGGACTCATTCGGTTCGGTGGTACCTGTGATGGTGAACGTGAGCCCTGGCACCACGTCGCTGATGACGTTATCGGTCTTTTCTACTTGCAGGCCGTTGAGTTTGAAGACGGCGTTCGAGCCCTGGTTGGAGTTGGTGAGCAGGTTCGACGCGGCCGAGCCCGCGGTGGTGCGCAACTCGACAGAGGTTTCACCGGGCGAGGTGGCGGTGAGCGAGAGATATTGCGGTGTCGCGCCCGATCCGGTGTCGATGATCGACGCGGTTACGCCCAGGCCCAGGGCATTGATCGCATCGCGCAGTCCGTTCAGATTGTTCGTGCCCGGCGCGGTGAGGTCGATCGCATGCGTGGTTCCTCCGAGTTCGAGCTCGAGCAGGCCATCGGCATCCACCTGCGCCGTATCGGCATCGGCAAAGCCGCTGACGGTCGTCTCGGAAGCCCGCGAAGCGATCGAGGTGACGTCGGTGATCGTATAAGAGGTGGGCGTCGCCGCTCCGTTGAGCGAGACCACCGCCACCGAGGTATTGCTGCTGGTTGCGGTCAACGATCGCGATTCGCCGAGGCTCGCCAGATTCGCAATCGCGTTGCCGAGCCCCTGCACCGATGTCCCGAGCGCGGTGAGCGACTGCTTCTTGGTGATGAGATCGGATTGCTGATTCTGGAGATACTTGACCGGGAGCGCCGCCACCTGCGCCGCGCGAGTGAGGATCGACTGGAAGTCTTCAGAAAAAGTGCTGAGACCGGTGAACCGGAGTGGGGTAATGGTGCTGGACACGGAGACGCTCCCGGTAGTCTCATCGGCTCGGGGCGACAGAGTGTGAGAAGCCCTCTGTCACTTCCCGCAGCACTTCTTGTATTTCTTGCCGGTTCCACACGGGCACGGCTCGTTGCGGCCGGTTTTCACCATCCGGAGCGGTTGGAGTCCCGCCAGACGCCCGAGACGGTTCTCCAGCGTCTGGTGATATTCCTCGCGCATCCGCGCGGCGAGATCATCAGCCTCGGCGATTCTGCCCTGGTCCCGATAGACGTCGCAGAGTCTGTTCTCTATCTCGCTTCTTTCGCGAACACCCGCAACGGTCAGCCCTTTCAAAAGGATCTCTGCCGCCTTGCCCAAATCTTTGGCGTCCGTGTGGGTGAACTGATAACACTCGGCCCAGGCAACCCAACCCCAGCCCCATTGCGGATCGGCCTCGAGCCATTGCCGGAACATCGCCTCCGCGTGTTCGACACGGCCCAGCTCGAAATGCGTTTCGGTGAGACTGCGCCGGGTGTTCTCGATCGTGATCTGGTCTTTAGGCGGAAGCATTCGCAGGATGTCTTCACAGACGCAAATCCGTTGTTCGTACACCGCCGGATCCGTCAAGCCGGCCTCCCAAAGCACGGATTCGAGATCCTGCATCCAGTTGTACAAGGACTGGGTGCCCCGGAACTTTTTGTCGAAGTCCTCAACCGTTACCGAACCTGTTTTCTCGAAGAGCTTCTGGGATTCCGCCCAAGCTCGCAACCAAACCTCACAGCAGGCCGCTTCCTGACCTTCCTCTCTGCTGCGATAGCCCAGAGCAATCTGGTCGTCGAGCCGTTCGAATACCGGGATCTCGGGGAACCAGCGCAGCCACAGTTCGAGCAGAATCGCCCAGACCGAGTCGGTCGCCCACCTGTCCGCTCCGCCCCTGATGCGGCCGCTTTGGTCGAGGTCGAGCGTCAACGCCTCAGCCGAGACATGCCGCCGGCATTCCGCGGCGAGTTCGTCCCGGCCGGTATCGATCCCATACTTGCGAAGGCCGGCGAGCAACCCGTCATCCGTCAGTCCGGCGAAGTGACTTCTCAGCGGCCTCTTGGCCTTTGGTTTGTCCTCGCTCACCACTCTGTCGAGCGTCACCCATGACACGTCAACCATATTCCTACTGTGCCATGGGCATGTGCTTGATCGGAAGTGGCGTGTGCCTGATCGTAAAAACCATGTGCTTGCCGTGAAATCCAGGCCCCCTGGTGTGTGACTCCCCGTAAATTTCAGGCCTCCGCGTGTGCCTCATCGTAAGCGACCCATGGGTCTTGGCTGAAAACCCATGTACGCTGAACCAAGCCCTCTAATAAAATCAACGATTTACGTGCAAGCCCATGAAAACAATTGCCCTTCCCCCCGTTTACGGTGAAGCACATGGGGTTTACGATCAGGCACATGGCCTTTGAACCCTCCATGATCGCTTATATCCTGTTCAATTAAAAGGCTTTACGATCAAGCACATTGGCCTGCCCCCGGCCCCCTATGGTTGGTAGTTTGGTTTTGGTTTATGGAAATGGTATTGGAAAGGGCCTCTTTCGAGCCAACCGTGTGCTTGCCAATAAAAACCCCGGGCAATCCGTGTGCTTGATCGTAAAGTTCTCGATTTGAGGGGCCGAATCGCGTACAACGGAAACTGAGGCATTTCGTGCCGCAAGCAAAATCCACCTCCCCCCCGAAACCCTCCCTCCTCAACCTGTCGGTCGAGGAGGAAAATCTGGCCGCTGTGCCATTCGCCGTTTTGGAGCGGCGCGTCGGAAAGCGAATCGGCAAGATTGAAATCCGCGGAACCAAGATCCTGCCCGATGGCAGTGAGCTTTCGGTGCTCTGGCAAGTCCAGGGCAACAACGAACTCGGGCTTCCGACCGAACAGGATCTCGATATTTTCGTCGCCCTCGGAGTGCTCACCTTCCGGAGCAATTTTTCGAAGACCGTGAGCTTCACCGGAAGAGAAATAGCCAAGATCCTCAACATCAGCAATGTCCACGGCAAGTTCTATCAGCGCCTGAAGCTCGCTATGGACCGCTTCATTCCGCTGCGATTCCGCGCACTCACCGCAACCGACCGCCACGAAGAGGTCAAGTGGCTGAACGTCTTCCAGGAAGCGAGCTTCTCACTCGACCGTTCGAGCGGCCGCTGCACCGGATCCATCACCTGGACCGACAAGCTCATCCAGTCGATGGACTCTGGCTTTTTCCGCCTGCTCGACGCCGGCCGCTACATGGAACTCGACGGAATTACGGCCAAGCACCTGTACCGCTTCCTCGCCGTCGCCTTCGAAAAGACGGAACTGGTGGTGATCGACGCCCGCAAGCTTTCGGCCGAGCATCTGGGCATCGTCACTCCGCCACACTACTTCTCGCGCCTCATGCAGACGCTTGAACCGGCTTTCGAACAGCTCATGCGCATCCAGGTTCTCGGTTCGTATCACACCGTCGACGCCGAGCACTGGCGGATAGCCCTTCACCGCCACCCGAGCTATGTGCCCGAGCGTAAATCGCTTGCGGTCAACGGCGCGGTGGTATCGGGCGACGACACGCGCGCCTTTGTTCGGGCGCAGCTCGAGAAGGCCGGAATCCCGGGCAAGGCCGCAGCCGAATATTGCGACAAGTTCACCGCGCGTCTCGAGCAGTATCAACTCCAGCGCGCCGCGCGGCTGCTCGAGGAGATGAAGGCGGCCGAGGTGGCCCACCATGTCGCCGCCGCCGCGATCCGTCAGGCGCTCGATGCGGGTCCCGGAGAGGCCTCGACGAACGCTCTCGACTGGTGCGAGATCGCGATCGAAGTCTGCCGCCAGAAGCATCGCGCCGGCCAGGCGTTGCGGAATCTTCCGGGCTTGCTCGTCAAGATAGCGCGAGACGAGGAATCCCGGCCCCGGCTGGTCGACTCCTCGGCCGCGGCACACCACATCGCGCGTTTCCGTCAGCGCGAAGAACTGGCGTTCCGCCATCAGGATCAGCAGGAAGAGCGCGAACTGGTGCTCGAATACGAACGCGCCCGCCAGCAGTTGGCGCAGACGATCCTGCAAGACCTGCCCGAGACGACGCGCCAAGCCATGCGGCGCGAGAAGCTCGAAACACTCAAGCACGACGAGCGCTTCGAGAAGCTTCCGCCGGATCTACGCGCGCAGGAAGTGGATGAACTGCTGCTGCAACAGATCGCGCGCAAGGAAGTTCCGCCCTTCGAGAAATGGCTGTTGCGCAAGCGCGCGCATCAAGCGGTTCTGCCGTTCCTGGCTCCCGAGGACCCCCCAAACATGGGTGTGTCCGGAACCACCTGCTAAACTGAAGATAACCTTCGGTCGATCCCGAAGGAAGGGCAAAGTCGTAGCTGAATGTGTGGAATCGCTGGATTTGTTTCCGAGGAGGGCAGCCCCGCAGATAGCGGACTGTTGCGCCGCATGTGCGACCGGATCCTACATCGTGGTCCGGACGCCTACGGATCGTTCGTAGACGGGCACGCCGCGCTCGGACACCGGCGGTTGAGCATTATCGACCTGTCGACCGGCGGGCAGCCGCAGGCCAACGAAGACGGAACCGTGCAGGTGATCTTCAACGGCGAGATCTACAACTACGCCGGCCTGCGTGAGGATCTGATCGCCAAGGGACATCGCTTTACCACGCACAGTGATACGGAAGTCCTGGTGCATCTGTACGAAGAGGTGGGCGAGCGGTTGCCCGAATACCTCAACGGCATGTTCGCCTTCGCCATCTGGGACAGCCGGAAACGCGAACTGTTTCTGGCCCGGGACCGTTTCGGCAAAAAGCCGCTCTACTATACCGAATCGATCCGCGGATTCCGGCTCGCGTTCGCCTCCGAGCTGAAGGCGCTCACGGCGATCGGGGAATTCGAGCCCGACGTAGACCCGCGCGCGGTGGCCGATTTCCTGGCCTTCGGCTACGTGCCCGATCCCGCCACGATTTATCGTGGTGTTCACAAGCTTCCGCCCGCGCACAGCCTGCTGCTCACCGCCAAGGGAGCCAAGCTCCGCCGCTACTGGGATCTGAAGTTCGCCCCGGACGGCTCGCGGCGGTACGAAGACACGGCCGAGGAGATTCGCCAGCTCGCCATCGACGCGGTGAAATGCCGGCTGATGAGCGACGTGCCGCTGGGCGCGTTCCTGAGCGGCGGTGTGGATTCGAGCGCCGTTGTCGCACTGATGTCGGAACAGACGCGGGTCAAGTCGTTCTCGATCGGTTTCACCGACAAATCCGTCGACGAGCTCGACTACGCGCGGCTGGTGGTTGACCGCTACAAGACCGAGCATCGCGAGCAGATCGTCACGCCCTCGATCGAGGAGATGCTTTCGACGCTCGTCGAGCACTACGACGAGCCGTTCGGCGATTCGTCGGCCATTCCGACGCTGTACCTGTGCCGGATGACGCGCCAGCACGTGACGGTATCGCTGTCGGGAGATGGGGCCGACGAATTGTTCGGCGGCTATGACCGCTATCAGTTGGGCGTCCTCGAAAACCGTTTGCGCGGGCTGTTCCCGGACTGGTTCCGCCATACCGCGCTCGCCGCGCTCGGCAAGGCGTGGCCGCGCACCGACTTCCTGCCGCGTCCGCTACGCTTCAAGTCGATGCTCACCTGTGTTTCCCAGGAAATCGCCGACGGATACTTCACTTCGGTGACCGCGTTCCGCGACGAGAGCCTCGACGCAGTGCTTTCGCCCGCGCTGCGCCGTGAACTCTCCGGCTACACCGCGCGCGAGGGATTCCGCAAGCAGTTCGAGGGGCTCGAGCATCTGCCGGCGCTCGATCAGATGCAGGCCGTGGACATCAAGACCTATCTGCCAGGCGACATTCTCGTGAAGATGGACCGCGCGAGCATGGCGTATTCGCTCGAGGCGCGGGCGCCGTGGCTCGACTACCGTTTGGGCGAGCTGGCCGCGACGCTGCCGCAATCGTTCAAGGTTCGCGGAGCGAACGGAAAGCTGGTGTTCAAAAGCGCCCTGTCGCGTTATCTGCCCGGGCGCACCACCACGCGGCGCAAGCAGGGGTTCATCGTGCCAATGGCGCAATGGATGCGGACGAGCCTTCGCCCGGTGTTTGAATCGGCCGTGTTCCGGCCGGCGATGGAATCGATTCTCGACTTGGGGGAAACGCGCCGGTTGTGGGAGCAGCATCAGGGCGGCATGCTCGATAACTCCACTCGTCTGTGGTATGTGCTGATGCTCGCCTGCTGGCACGCGCATCATGGCCCCGGGGCGGGCCGCGCTCAGCTCGCGGAGAGCATGGCGCGGTAGGCCCCCGGATGCAATTCGCCGGAAAATTCGGCCAGATGGTCCGCTCGGCCGGGGTCTATACGATTGGACTGGTGGCCTCGCGTATCGTGTCGGTGCTGCTGCTGCCGGTCTATACGCGTTACATCACGCCCACCGACAACGCGGTGATCGAGATGATCGACACCACGCTCAATCTGTTTTCGATCATCGCCGGGGCCCGGTTTGCGAGCGCGATTTCCTACTTCTACGCGCGCGCCGATGGCGATCGCGACAAACGCGAAGTGGTGAGCACGATGATGCTCGGCGGTGCGTTGATCGGCGCGGTGGGCGCGGGCGCGGGAATGCTCGGCGCGCCCTGGATCAGTCAATGGGTGCTCGGCAGCGATGTGTACGCTCCCGCCTTCCGCATCACGTTCGGAACTTTCGCCGCGCTGATCGTGCTCGAGGTTTGCTGGGGCTGGTTGCGGTCCGAGGACAAGCCGGCGCTCTATGTATCGGCGACGCTGGTGCACCTGCTGGTGGGTGTCTCGCTGAATGTCTTGTTGCTGGTGGTCTACCGGGCAGGCTATTACGCGGTGTTGTGGAGCGGCTTGATCAGCGCGCTGGCGATTGGGGCGCCGGTCGCGGTGTACGCGGTCGCCACGAGCCCTTCTCGCTTCAACGGAAAGCTGTTCGCCAGCATCTGCCGGTTCGCGGCGCCGGTGGGAATCTCAGGCTTGGCCGCCTATGTTTTCCACTTCGGCGAGCGATTCTTCCTGCGTGGCCGAGTCGATCAGACGGAACTGGGTTTGTACCTATTTGGGTACAAACTGGGAATGATGGTATCGTTCCTGCAAACTGGATTCACCCTCTACTGGAACGCGCAGGTCTTCAATCAGGTGAAGGGCGAAGAGGGCAAGGCGTTCCTGGTCCGCGTATTCACCTATTTCACCGCCGCCATGACGTACGTCTGCTTCGCGCTGGCGGTGGGTGCCGATTCGATCGTGCGGATTCTCGCCGACACATCCTATTGGGGCGCGATAGCCTACGTTCCCTGGATCGCCGGCGCCTATTGGCTGCGCGCCGCGGCCGACTTTTTCCGCAGCGTGTTCTTCCTGTGCGACGAGACGCGTATCGACGCGGTGGTGAACGTGCAAGCGGCCGTGGTGTGCATGCTCGCCTACGTCACCCTGATTCCGCCATACGGGATCGCGGGAGCGATCGCGGCGACGCTCATCGGCTTTGCAACGCTGCTGGCGGCAAGCTACCGGCGTGCGGTCATGCTGTTCCCGATTACACTGGAATGGAGAAGGCTCGGAAAGCTGATACTCACCACCGCGCTACTCGGAGCGGCGCATTGGGCGCTCCCGTTCGAGGGGCTGGCCGCGCGAACGATTTCCGCGGTAACGGTCTGCTTCGCTTTCCCGGCCCTGTTGTGGGCGCTACGATTTTTCGAACCGGCCGAACTGGCCTGGGCGAGACAAAAACTGGTATAAACGAGGCCGCTGAACGGCCCGGTCAATGGAGGAGAAAGCCATGCCGAATTCCCGATGGATAACTGCCCGGCGGCTGTGGAGCGTGGGCGCGCTCTGCACGATACTCGCCTGTGGTTCCCGATCGCAGACACCTCCGCGCGGGCCCTATCAGCCATCGCCGCTGGCGCAAGCCGCCATCGCGGCGGCCGAGGCCGGCGGGCCGGTGATTCCCAACAGCGTCTGGATCCGGAATCCGGGCCAGACGCAGGATCAGCGGCCGGTGACGGTTTCGCGATTTTTCGCAAGGGGCGAAATCGCGGCCTGCCCGCAAGCGGTCATCGAAGGCACCGCCACCGAAACCCAGTGCGACGTGAAGACACGCTGGGAGGACGGCAGCGTGCAACATTCCCTGGTGACGTTTTTTGCCAGCATTCCGGCCAACGGACGGCTGAAGGTGGACTTCGTCAATCAGGCCCAGCCGGAGGGCACCGGCCTCGGCAAACAGGAGATGTTCGATTTCGCGGAAGGCAAGTGGGGCGCCGCGATCGCGGCTGGGGCTAACGTCGAGGACGATTCCGAGCCGGTGTTCGTCAACGCTAAGGACATTCTCGCCGCATGGAACGGGACGCCCTCCGACACGAGCGTGCGTTATTGGATGCGTGGCCCGCTGGTGACGCAGGTGATCGTCGAGGACAAGTCCGCTCAAACGCCGTTCGATTTCGGCTGGTACTCCCCGCTCGGCGTGGTCCGCAACAGCGTCGATATCTCGCGCAACACCACCGAGTTCACGGTTTTCCCCGACTACGCCAGGGACATCGCCACCTGGACAGCTCCGTTGCAGGTTTATACCGACGGCGAAGTCATGAAGGTCTGTGCCGTGCAGGGGCTGAAGGTGACGATCTGCCCGAACGGGCGCGGCCAAGATGGCACCATGCCGCGCGATCATCGCACCTACATCGACATAGCGGCTGACGCCGGATGGCGCAAGTCCACCGAACTGCGCCAGAAGTCGCTCCATCCGGTCTTCGTGCTCACGTTCTACCGCGGATGGCAGGGTGTGAAGGTGGAGGCGATCGTCGAAAACATCTGGACGCAGCGGTTGCAGAATCAGGTATACAACATGCGCCTGATGAAGGACGATCCGTTCGTCGAAGCGAGCCCGATTCAGAAGGTGATGCAGGCGGCCGGAACGCGCTGGAGACGCAATTTCTGGAGCGGCGCCGAGCCGGGTCCGGTTTCGATCGACTACAACCTTCCCTACTTGGTCTACTCGCGATCGCTGCCTCCCTACGATCTGGCGCGCAGGGTGACTGAGAAGGGGATCACCGAGGAGTGGAACTTCTATCAGCGGGCCATGGCCACCGAGGACTTCATGGGCGGCGCGCAATGGCTGCGCTACTTCCCCGCCCCTGGCGGACGTCCAGACATCGCCTTCGTGCCGCGCTGGTATCTGCGGTATCTGTACACGTTCGATCCGAGGATGGAAGAGGTGATGCTCGCCAACGCCGAAGCGGCGGCGCACATTCCGGCACACTACCGGGAATCGATGGAGGGAAGAAAATTCTGCGATCGCTCCTGCACGAGCCCGAGTCCGGACGCTCTGGGGCGCGTGTTGTCGATCGACGCGCGGCCCACCGTGAACGCGGCGGTGAACACACTGGGTGAATCGAAGAAGGCCGACCGCCTCGAATACGTCGGCGGGCCGGACGGAACCAAGGCCAGCGTCAATGGAGCCTACCAAGGCGGCGCGGGCTACAGTGGCTGGGCCGTCGACACTCCGCACCAGCCGGGCCTCGCCTATGTCCCCTACCTGATCACGGGCGATTGGTATTTTCTCGAGGAGCTGCAGTTCTGGGCGGCCTTCAACTCGACGACTTCCAGCCCCGACCCCGGTTGTACTTACTGCCGGAACGAGGATTGGGGCTACACCGCGACCGAGACGCGTGGGCGCGCCTGGGTCCAGCGAAATCTGATGCACGCGGCGGTGATGAGCCCGTCCGGGTCGGCCGAGAAAGAATACTTTACGCGGAAGCTGGACCACTTCCTGGCGATTCTCGAGGGCGCCTTCGACATTCGCAACGGAGCCTTTTACGAGCCGTGTCCGGCGGGCGCGTTCAACGCGGCGCGAACCACGCGCTGGTGCTGGGGCCGCAACGTAGTGGGACGTAACATGGCCAACCCGCTGCTCGGCTTCGATCTTCCCGCCTCCTCGCCGGGAATCGGGACCTCGCTCATGTGGACGCACAACGACTTTCCCAAGGCTCCGCCCGCTGGGACGCTGCCGCGGGCTGACGCGATTCCGGTCTACAGTGGCGCTTCCGAGTGGATGATCTATTACAGCCAAGTGGTGAGCGGCGCCATGCTCGACCTCGGGTTCAAACAGGTGGCCGAACTACACGCGCGGACGCTTACTACGCGGCTGCTGCACATTCTGCGCGATCCCGCCGCCAGCCCCTATCTGGCTGCCGCCTATCAGACGCCGCTCATCAAGTGCGTGCCGGCGCTCGATTCGAGGTCGAATCAGTTCACCTGCGCCCCGGCCGGATACTTTGCCTCGTGGGAGGAGATCAAGCGCGGATTCAAGGAACTGCCCACCTCGTTCCCGATCCAGCATACCCTCGACCCCGAGCATGGCTATGCGATCGTGAGCCGTTCGGCTGCGAGCTATCTCTACCCGCTCAACGCCGACGGATTGAGCGGCAAAGAGGCCTGGAACTGGATAGACTCCAAGATCGACAGCAAGGTCATGGACGAGAATCCGATGTGGGCGCTCGTGCCGCGTGAGTTGAACACCCTTCTGGCGGCCTACAAGGAGCGCTCGTCGACCCGTCCGGCGCTATCGGCCGCGGCCAAGCAAGCCACCGAAAAGGCGCCGCGGGTTGCCGCATCCAATTCCCTGTTGCCGGAACCGGTGTCCAAACGGGCCAAGAGAGGTAAGAGGAAGTAGGCGGATGGGTCAACCGTCGGTTCTGATTGTCGCTCACGCGTTTCCGCCGGAAAATATCACCGGCGCGCTACGCCCGGCGCGGTTTTTCAAGTATCTTCCGCGGCATGGCATCGCGGCGCGCGTGGTTTCGGCCAAGCCCGATCTGGCCGCCGCCGAACGAGTGACGCGCGTGCCCGTCTCCAATCCGTCCCTGGGCGCTCGCGCGCGAGCGGAACTGTTGCGTTGGACCGAACGCTTTCTTCTGCCCTACAAAGACGAACTGCCGTGGGTTCCACACGCGGTGGCCGCAGCCGAGAAGATGATGGAGCGCGGCGAGGTAGATACGATCCTTTCGACCTTTCCTCCGGTTGCCACCCACGCGGTGGGTTTGTGGCTCAAGCGCAAGCACGGTATCCGCTGGGTGGCCGATTTCCGCGATCCGTTCGCCACCAATCCGTTCCGCACCCGCAAGTGGTTTTTCGACTACGACGGCCGCTTCGAGCGCGCGATCTTCGAATCGGCGGATGTGATCGTCGCCAACACCGACGGCGCGGCGGCTTACTGGCGGGATGTTTATCCGGAAGCGGCGGGAAAGATCCACGTCATCTGGAATGGCTTCGATCCTGGCCATCCGTTTCCCACCCAACCCGCGCGAGCTGGGGGCCCGCTGGTGATCTCACATACCGGAACACTCTACGGCGGGCGGCATCCGCGCCTGTTTCTCGAATCGCTCGAACGGTTGATCGCCGCTGGAAAACTCGATCCGGCGTCGCTGCGCCTGGAACTGGTGGGTCCCGTGGAGCCTGATGCGAAGGCGCGATTCGCGGATATGCTCGCCCGGATGCCCGCGGGGATGGTGGAGTGCACGGGCAAAGGCATTCCGCAAAACGAAGCCAATCAGCGAATGGCTTCCTGCGACATTCTGTTGATGCTCGACATGAACGAACGCGGCCATAGCGTGCAGGTGCCCGCCAAGCTGTTCGACTATGCGCGTTGCGACCGCCCGATGCTCTCCTTCACCAGCCCCGGATCGCCCCTCGAGCGGATTCTTTCATCCAGCGGGATCGATCATCTGTGCCTGTACCCGGCCGATAGTCCGGAGCGGATCGACCAGGGAGTACTCGGCTTTCTCGGCTCGGGCCGGCGTCCGAGCCGCGCCAATGCCTCTTTTTGGCAGGCTTTCGACGGCGAACGCCAATGCGCGCTGCTGGCGGGTCTGATCTCGGGGTCCGGAAGTCCTGTGGTACCGGAACCGGTCCGTACCAGCGGCATTCCGGCCTGACAGCCGGGCTTGTTACGATAGGGCATGGCCATCCGCCAGTTGTTGCTCAATCTGGTCGTGCTCGTCGTGTGCGCGGTCGGACTAGTGAACCCGTTGATCGGACTATACGGCTATGTCTGGTATTCGCTGATGCGGCCGGACGCGCTCGCCTGGGCCGAAGGCATGTACCCGCACTCGGTCACGATCGCGATCATCACGCTGCTCGGGGTGTGGCGTTATGTTCCCAACTACATCCACTGGTTGAGAAATCCGTTCGTGCTGCTGTTATTGTTGCTGCAGGTTCCGATCCTGCTCTCCAACTTCATGGCGCCGTATCCGCAACTTGCCTGGGATCCATACTTGCGGTTTACCAGGATTTTGTTGATGTGCCTGATGATTCCGCTCTTCATCCAGAAGATGATCGACTTTCACCGGCTCATGCTGTTGATGGTGGGTTGCCTGATGTTCGTGGGATTCAAGTACGGGTTGTTCGGATTGCGCATGGGCGGCATCCGCATCGACGTGGGCTACGGCGGTTTCATGTCGGACAATAACACACTCGCCATGGCGCTCGTGATGGCCTTGCCAATGGCCTGGTATGCACGTGGAATCGTCGAGCAGCAGTGGGCCAAGACGGTCCTGCTCGCCGGATGCTTCTTTTCGATCGTGGCGATCGTGATGAGCCATTCGCGCGCGGCGGCGCTGACACTCGGTCTCGTCTACCTGGTGATCGCCGCGCGTTCCAAGTACAAGCTGGTCACTCTTGCCGTCATCGTGATGCTGAGCTTCCCGGCCCTCTATCTGGTGCAGGATAGTTTCAAGAAGCGCATGCGGACGCTCGAAAATCCGGAAGAGGAAGGCTCGGCGGCGTCTCGTATCGAGTACGCCAAGGCAGCGGTGCGGATGTGGAAGGATTATCCGGTATTCGGTGTCGGTTTTGGAACCCACAACTGGGTGCGCATCAGCGGCATCTACCTCGGCCACGCCAACATGCGCCGGCACGTGGTGCACAACAACTATCTGCAGATGTTGGTGGACTCGGGCACTCCCGCTCTCCTCATTCTGTGCGCACAGATCTTCGGGGGAATCTGGTGGCTCGGAAAGTCCGCCCGGCGGATGACGAAACTGTTTCCAGGAGAGGGCAAGGAGAACTATCCGATCATGCTGCAGATGTCGCTCATCGCCTTCGCCTTCTGCAGCGTGTTCGCTTCGCGCACCGAATACGACTTCTATTACTACCTGATCATGTGCTGTGGCTGCTGGTGGATCGTCGAAAAGAACGAACTGCTGCCAGCGGCCGCCGAGCGTGCCGCCCATGCCTCGGCGGGCGCGGCCGGCACCGAACAGGCCCCGCGCCCGATGCCGTCTCCGGTCGGAACCTGGCAGCCGGCTCCTGCGATGGTCGGTCCGGCCCGCACCCTGCGCGACGCCGATCCGGAAGTGACCGGCCCCATCCCGAAAGGCTGGCGGCGCCCGTTCACTTCATCCCGCCTGGCCAAGAAAGAAAGCTGAGCCCGGCCACATAGTACCGGGCCAGGAAACGTACTCCTGGCTCGAGGCGGTTTATCGCAGTCACACGCCAGGCATGAAAATTCGCGATTTCTGCTAACTACTTGCGAAGGCGGAACTTGCCGGCCGCCGCCGGGTCTCCGGGGTGCGGCTAAATCGGCAAAACGTGATTGACGCGCGCAAACCATGAGCGCGGGTGGAAGTGTTCCGCCCGGAATCGGGACTCGCCCCGCTCGGCGGGCACGGTTCCCGTCGCGGCGTCGCGAGTTCTCTCAGGAGATACTTCGTGAAGCTACCAAGAGGCTTCTCTCTCTGCCTCCTGAGCGCGTTGGCCGCGTCGACGGCCGCCGCTCAAACGGCGATTGATCTGCGAACGCAGGCCAAGAGCGTCGACTTCTCGGCTGCGTCCATGACCAAGCCGATGAAAACGGGCACGGCGTTGCCCGCAACCTGCACGACCGGCGACATGTACTTCAAGTCGGACGCGCCGGCCGGCGGCAATCTTTACGGATGCGTCTCGGCCAACACCTGGTCGCAGCAGGCCGGCGGCGCGGGCGGTGGTTCCGGCGCGGGTACGCCGAACGTGTCGCAATCGTTCACCACGGCCACCGCCGTGACGGTGAATCATGCGCTGGCGACCACCAACGTCATCGTGCAGTGCTATGACGGTGCGAGCAAGGCAATCGAGGCCAACACGGTCACCGTGATCGACTCCAGCTCGGTTGCCGTCACCTTCAGCTCTCCGCAGAGCGGCCGTTGTGTCGTCAACGGCACCGGCGGATCGGGCGGTGGTGGCGGTGGTGGAGGATCGGGCGAGTCCAACACCGCGTCCAACGTGGGCACGGCGGGCATCGGCCCGTTCCATCAAAAGTTCGGAATCGACCTGCAGTTCAAAAATCTGAACTCGGGCTCCAACCGGGTCTCGGTCACCAACGATACGGTGAATCGCGAGATCGATATCGACGTCGTTCCGGCGAACTTCGATCTGGCGGGAATCGGCGGTTCGCTTTCGGCCGCCCAGATCACGGCGGCCTCCAAGCAGGGCAACGGGGCCAAGCTCCAAACGTTCGGCACCGGAACGCCCGCGGCCAACGACTGCGCCAAGTTCGATGCGAGCGGCAATCTGACCAGCGCCGGCGCGCCGTGCGGCAGCGCGGGAGGCGGCGAGGCCAACACGGCTTCCAACGCGGGCGTGGGCGGGGTGGGCGTGTTCCACCAAAAATCGGGCGTGGACCTGCAATTCAAGAGCATCAACGCGGCGTCCTCACGCGTTTCGGTCTCGAACGACGCCACCAACCGCGAAGTGGACATCGACGTGGTCTCGTCGAACCTCGATCTGTCGCTGTTCGGCGGTTCGCTCGCCCCGTCGCAGATCGCGGCCACCGGACGGCAAGGCAATGGCGCCAAGGTGCAGATGTCGGGCACGGGCACGCCCGCGGCCAACGACTGCGCCAAGTTCGACGCCAATGGAAACATCGTGAGCGCGGGCGCGGCGTGCGGCGCCGGAGGCGGCGGAGACACGATCGAATCCGACTTCGGAATCGTGATCACCCAAACCGGCGCGAGCGTCAAAAAAGTGGGCGTCGACACGGCGACCGTGCCGACGTTTTTGTCGGCAACCACGTCGCTCGACTTCACCACCATCGCGCAGAGTGCCTGCTCGGAGCTCTCGCTCAACGTGCCCGGCGCGGCCACCGGCGATGCCGTGGCGGCCGGCTGGCCCCACACCCTCGACACGGGCTTGAGCGGAACCATGTTCGTCAGCTCGCAGAACACGGTCACCGTGCGTCTGTGCAAGATCACCACCGGCAGCGTGGATCCGGCCAATCAGGCCTTCCGCGCCACCATCGTGAGGAGTTTCTAGTCATGAAAAAGGCGATTGTCTCATTCGGTCTCGCGGCCGCGCTCGCGGCGCAGACCTACGTGAACGGCGGCAGAACGATCGAAGGTCCGGTCAACTTCTGCGCGGACTCGGGGTCCACCGATGCCTACGTCTGTTCGATCTCTCCCGCGATCACCGGCTACGTGGCCGGCGCGACCTATCACTTTCGCGCCAACACGGCGAACTCCGGTGACGCCACCATCAACTTCAATGGGCTCGGCGCCAAGGCGATTCGTAAGAATCGTGACCAGGCGCTTGCCGACAACGACATCAAGGCCGGGCAACTGGTGGCCGTCATGTACGACGGCGCCGAAATGCAGATGCTCAGCCAGACCGGCAACGCGGCAGCCGGTGGCGGAGGCGGAGGCTCGTCCCCCACGCTGATCACGACGGCGGGAGTGGGTTACTGGTCGCCCTTCGATGGCGGCAGCGCGTTCATCACTCCGAGCGTGACCGATCGCGACGTGCGTGTGTGGCAGGTGGTGCTCCCGTTCCGGGCTACGTTCGGAAAGGTGGGCATCAATGTCGCCACCGCGAGCGGAACATCCTGTGCCGGCGGAACATGCGCGGTCGTGGCCGGTCTGTACGATTCGGCCTGCGCCAATCTGTTGGCGTGGGGCCGGGCCACCGGTGGCGGCACGCCCGACATCAACTCGACCGGTGCCAAGTGGATTCCGCTGATGAGCGCGGTGACGCTCGATCCCGGCATCTATTTCATCGCGATCGGCAGCGACAGCTCCACGTTGACCATCTATGCGCGAGACGTGCATGGACAGTTCGCCGGGATCATCAACGGCAGCACGCCGCGCTTCGGCGCCGCGTCCAATCGCGCCACTGGCAACGGCGCCGGACTCACGCTGCCGGCCAGTTGCGGCACCATTAACGCGACTGGTTTCCAAATGCCGCCGATGCAGGTCTGGGAGCGTTGATCATGACCAAACTCATCGTCTGGTTCTCGCTTCTGGCTCCAGCCGCCTGGGGTCTCGACAACGCGGTGCGCATCACCGATCGCACGGGGTCGGCGCAAACCAATCGTCCATTCACGATCGCCTGGGCGTTCGCCGAGGACGAAATCTGCGACTTCCCGCAGCCGTTCACCGGAGGCACCGGGATCGCCATCTGGCAGGCGGACAATGTCAATCGCTGGCCCGCTTCCGCGCTGTGTCCGGCGGGCTCGGTCAAGCGCGCCGATATCAGCTTCCGCGCCACGGTGCCTGCCAACGGCACGCTCACGGTGGACTTCCGGAACAACGCCGATCCGTGCTCGAGCGGTAATCGTGCCGCCTGCGACGCGGCTGGGCTCGACCAGGCGGGCATGCTTGGCTTCAACGGCGGAGCGTGGGGAGGAGAGATCCGCGTCACGGCCAATCCGCAAGGGCCGACCACGCAACGCGGTTTCGATCCACGAGCCGTTCTCGCCGCCGGACAATGGCGATACCGGATGCGCGGTCCCGCGGCCACGCAAGTGGTCTTGGCCGACGAAACTCCGGCGCGCTCGCGAGACTTCGGTTTCAAGGAAAAGCGCGTCGCTCGTCTCACCACGCTCGTCGGATCCGACTGGACCTCGCTCGGCGTGGAAGACGTCTCGGCCTTGACCGGTCTCACGCGGCCCTTCCTTGTTGAAGTGGATGGCGAAAACATCTCGATTTGCTACATCTCGGGGACAACGCTCTACGTGGGCACCACCAACGGGACGTCTTCGTCTTGTCAGAACGTGGCGGGCCGCGGCCAGAACGGCACCACCCCGGCGGCGCATTCGGTGGGCATTCACGGCAACATGGTCCGGCTCCCCGGTGATCTCCGTCTGACGGCCACCATCGATGCCTACGCACTGGCGGTTCCGGTGACCGACGCGTCCGGGATCGACGCGCCCGAAGTGTTTCAGGTGGGTTCGGAAATGATCCGCGTGTGCAACAAGTCCGGTAATGTGCTGACGGTGGGTACTGGCTCCTGGGGTTGCGCGGGCGCCATCGGTGGGCGTACTTATCGCGGCACCGGAGTCGGGTTCGGCACGGGCAGCTACACCTGGTTTGCCGGCACCATGATCAACCGGATCGACCAGAACACGGACCGCTGGGTGGATGCGCCCGCGCCGCGGTTTCAGTCGATCCATCCAGAGGCCGTGGTCACCTTCTACTCCGGATGGAGCGGAGTGGGAATCGTCTACATCCTGAACAACTACTGGACCGACCGGATGCAGGATCAATACATCGACGTCGAACTGCGCACCGGATCGTCCGCCGGTCCCGTGGTCTACACCAAGCCGGGCATCAAGTTCGCCGCGCGAACCCGGCTTCGCTTTCCGGTGTGGAACGAGAACGACCGCATGTATTGGGACGGCGCCGCTCCGGGTGAGGTCCGCTACGACTACAACCACAAGTACAAGAAGTACGCGGGCGTGATTCCGCACGATCCGCGAGTGACGCTGTCATCCAACGCGATTGCCAACGAGCTGTTCAACAACACGTCGACATCGTCGGTGCTCGAACCGGCCTGGGAGGTGAGCGACAAGTGTGCGCCCGACGACTACGAGACACTCACCGGGACATGGAAGCGTGTCAAGGGGCCGATCAACCGGCAAGTGCCCGATGTCGGCGGGCGTCCCGATATCGGCTTGTTTCCACGCTGGATGGGAACGGCCATCTACTCGTGGTCGAGCACGCTTGCCAATGCGCATCGCATGAACGAGATCGCGCTCTCTCTCGGCGCTTGCTCGGGAATGTTGGCGTACCACTATCGCGAGGGCGCGACCGGGCTCAAATTCTGTGACAACGGGGAGTACGCGGCCGATCCGAACGACAAGAGCTGCGTGCCGGCCAACCGTTCGGTGGACGCCTTCGGGTTTCCGGTCTCGATCGACGCGCGGCCGACAGCAGTCACCGGTAACCAGATCAACACGCAGGCCGCCGACCGCTACATGCCGGTCGGTTACGTCAGCAACAACGGATTCGAGTTCAACAGCGGAACCGTCAGTCACATGCCGTCATTGTCATTCCTTCCGTATCTGATGACCGGTGACTATTTCTATGAGCAGGAGGTGCTCTACCTCGGTTCGCACGTGGTCGCCAACGGCTCGGAGTTTCCGGAGTTCACGCTCACCAATACCAACGATCGCGCGCATCAGCGCCACCGTGACTGGGGCTATCTCGCCTGGCGCGACGGCATTCGCGGCCGTGCCTGGGCGTTTCGCGACCTCGCGCAGGCCGCCTGGGTGGGCGCAGACGGGTCTCCCGTCAAGGAATACTTCGTCTCCAAGCTGAATCGCAACATCGCGATCGACGAGGGCAAGTTCCAGGTGACCGATGGCTATTTCCATCAACCGTGTCCGGAGCCGGTGAACAACCTCTGGGATTACAGCCCCTGGTGCTTCGGCCGCTACAAGGCGATGGAAAGCGATCTGCGGCTGACGTATTCGCAGGAAGTGCCGCAGGCATATTTGGTTGGCGGCGAGGTGGATCCGCAGAAGGCCTTCACTGCGCAAGGTCCGTGGATGGTGGCGTACCTGTTCACCGCGATCGGACACGCCGAATATCTCGGATTCCGCCAGGTGCGGCCCGCACGCACGGCGATGATGAAGGGACTGCTCAACCGGTTAAAGCATCGCGACTACAATCCGTTCCTCGTCGGGTCCTACCGCGAGCCGCTGACGCCTTGCTTTCCGGAAGGTGTTCCGCAGCCCGGCGGCTGTCCGTCGCAGGTGCTTCTTCCCGGACAGCAGTTCACCTTCAGCTCGTACCTGAGCATGAAGCAGGCCCATCTGCCGGTGTTCCAGACGATCAATGGCTTCACCAACGATACCGACCTGCAGTCGGGCTACGCGCAGTTGAACCGCGCCGCGTCCTCCTGGTTGGCCGACGGCGTGACCGCTCCCCCGGGCACCGGCTGGTCGGCCTGGGAATGGATCAACGGCAACGTTCGATACCAAAACCTGTATGGCGACAATCCGCACTGGCCATTCGCGCCGCGCGACCGGATCGATGTGCGTGTGATCCCGGGCGACACCCAGATCCGCTTCATCGGCTCGACAATCAGTCCGGACTCCTGCCGGCTCCGCGTGGCTTCGTCCCCGTTCTCTTCCTGGGATGACGGCGCTGATCCAGGACTGGCGCTGGTGGGCCGCTCGTTTTCGACCGTCTCGGCCGGGCTGACGGCGGGGACCAACTACTATTGGCGGATCACCTGCGGTCCGCTCGGCGGACTGGGCCGGCGCGTGGGCATGGTGACCACGCTCTCCACCGGCGGCTCGGCCGTGACCACGGCGCTGAAGCTGACACCGCCGCCCGGGCGCGGCATAGCCGACGCGCTGGTCGACTATGGCGCGACCTCCGCGCTCGGATCGACGCTGACCGCTGGCTGCGCGACGGCATGCTCGGTGAACCTGCCGGGCTCGGCCAATCGCGCGCTCTACTATCGCGTGACCTATCGCGATGGAGGCGGGGCAACGGTGGCGGTGAGCCGGATCCAGTCACTGATCCAGTGAGCCGAGGTGTGCTGGGCCGCCTCCACGAAGGCGGCCCACCGAAAAGCTTCATTTCGACCACCTGGGCCTTGCCGCGCCCGCCACCGGCGAATCGGTCACCTCCAACACGACCGGGATCTCGAGCCGTGGATGAAACGCGTCTGGCACCGTCACGTAAACCGATGCCCGGTACTCACCCGGTTCGAGCCCATCCACGTTCACGCTCAGTCTCAGCGGCATCGGCAGCGCCGTGGATTCCCGCGCTGGCACCAGCCACGGCTGATTTGCCGTTACCTCGGGCACCTCGAACGGTTGCGTGCAACCGGACCACACCGAGTTCATTTGTGCTTCCGGCGGCGCCGCGCCGCGAACATGGCGGAACCGCGCGGGTTCCTGGGCGCCGGGCCACGGATCGCAGATCTGGGTCACGAAAGCGTCGTTGGTGCTCGCAATCCGCGACTGAACCGCCGGGGTGGAGCCGCTGTGGTCGTGCAAGCACTCGCATATGGCGTAGCCCCACGCCGCCCTGCCGTGGAAGATCATGGTGACGGTCACGTTCCTCGGCATCTTTTCGGAACCGTCGCCGCGTGGCGCGGTGCTCTCGTGCCAGGGATGTTGATGCACGCCGCTTTCGACCTGCTCTCCGTCTTCGCGCGGAAACAGGCTTGACTCGACTGATCCTGGCCGAACGAGGTGGGCCCGAACGTCAAATCATTCCGTCGGTGGCGGTGCAACACCAGCCGCTGTAGGCGACGATCGCGCAGGGTAGAAAACACCAGCCCGACGCCCGCAGCCGGAACAATCGAGCGATCCCAGCACACTCATCCCCTGCCCCGCACCACCTCCTCGACAACCTCCGGGCGCCGCCACCGCACCTCCCGCGAAACCAACGCCGTCTTCGGACCCGGCCGCGACAAGCGCGCTTCGGCCGCCGCCAGTCCCAGGAACAGCCACAGGACCCCGGATCGCAGGTCGCAGTTGAGCGGGATCCCGGCGATCGCCACTGCTGCCAGCGCGGACTTGGTGGGCAGGCTCACGCGCTTGCTCCGGACCGCCGCCAGCACGGCCAGCAGCACCAGCAGCAGTCCCTCGATTCCGAGATCGGAAAACAGCGTCATCGCGAACGAATCGACGCCGACGACCTCGCGGGTATCGAGGCTCTTCGACCAGTACTCGCGGCTCATGTATCCGGGCAGGAAGCTCGTCTGGGTGCCCACGCCGTAGCCGAACAGCGAGCGCGGAAACTGATCGGCGAGGAAGTAGTAGAGTGGACGCTCGCGGCCCACCTGCAACAGGTCTTCCGCGCGGTTGAAGCGTTCCGATACGCGCACCTGGCTGACGCTCAGATAGAACGGCACAAAGGTGGCGAGCACGAGCGCGCCGAAAACATAGGTTGCTGGGCGGCGCCTGATTCCACGGCGGTGCCGCATCCACTCCACCACGAACACAACGGCCGGAAACACGAGCACGAACGACGACGAAAACGTCAGCACGGCGGCCGCCAGGATTACCACCAGCTTCACCACCACCATTCGTCGCGCACCCAGTTGCGACCATAGCCAGGCGATCGCCGGCACGCAGAACAGCGCGAGGTCCTTCGGCTCCTTGCTGAACGAGTGAACTCGCATCAGCGTCCAGCCGAACATCTGGACCGATGACACCTCCGACGACTCGCCGAAAACGCCTTGCCGCATGACATAGGTCACCGGATGGCCGGTCATCACGAACACGGCCTGCTGGAACAGTCCGTAGATGCAGAGCACGAGCACCGAATTCACGTAGGCGGAAACGCAACCGGCGATATCGGACGGGCGCTTGAGAAAGGCGCAGATCAGAAACGGCAGCGATAGACGCAGCAGAAACAGTCCGGTCGCGATCGATAGACGGCTATCGACGTTCACGGTGCGGAGGATGTCGTACTGCCGCACCTCCTTCGAGAACAGTTGCCAACTGAGCAGGGTCACGGCGATGATTGCCACGCCGAACAGCGCGACGCGAATGCGCCCGAGCGCTGGCATGCGCGGACCCCGCAGCCACAACAGCGGTGACATGACGAGGCCCGCCTTGAAGAAGTCCCACTCGGCGGCCATGACGGTGTAGAGTCCGAGCCAGGGGGCGAGCAGGAACAGGCCCTTGATATAGCGCCTCGGCTGGCTGAACAGCACGAGCCACAGGGCGATTTCCAATCCGAGAACGAGCGCGTTGAGAACGAAGAGCATCTAGAGCCTCGTCACCGCCACTGGTTCCACTTCGTGGGTTGCCTCGGGCAGGGGCAACAGACCCGCGCGGCCGAGCAGTTGTTCCACCGCAGCGATCCAACGCTGCCGCGAGAGCTCCTCGCGCATCGACAGACAATGCCGCGCGAGCCGCGAGTAGGGCTCCCAGCGGGCGAGCATCCGCTCGATGGCGTCCGCGAAATCATCCGCGCGCACGCCGCACACGGCTCCGTTGAATCCGGGCAGCACCAGGTTACCGAGTCCTCCTACATCGCTCACCACCACGGGCACGCCCGAGACGATCGACTCGATCGCGCTGAGGCTGGTTCCCTCCGACCATAGTGTCGGCACCACGCTCAACGCCGCGCCGCCGAGAATCGCCGCCGCCGAATCGAGACCAGCCGTCTGGAACGTCACGCGCCGCGCCAGTTCCGGATTGCGTGCAACCATTGCCCGAACACGCTGTTCCTCGCTGCCCCAGCCGGCAATCAGCGCCTGAAACTCGACCCCGCGCTGGCACAGCCGTTCGCATACCTCGACGAAGAACGGGCCGCCGCGCGGAGGTTCGAACCGGCGCAAGAAGACCAGCCGCCGTTGCTCGAACCTGCGGCGGATGGTCCGTTCGTCCGGCGTGGGAAATTCGTCGAGATCAGCGTAGTTGGGAACGTAGAAGCAGTTCCGAGCGGCTTCGTTTCCGGCGGGCCCGAGCAGACGCAGATAGTTGATGAAATTGGTATCGACGCACAGGACCGCCGCGGTCCTTCGGCACATGGCGAGGTTGCGTATTGCCTGTACCGCGGCGGTCACTTTGCGGCGGGCCCAGCCGTATGCCGGCGAGTCCCACCAGATGCCGTGCTGCATGGCGAACGCGCGCTTTCCGGCAAAGAACGGAAAGCCATCCTCGGGCGACGCATAGCAGCACAGATCGTATTCATCGAGACGCGAGCGCGTTTCGAGCGCGAAGACGAGATCTCCCCACGCGGACACTGGAGTGCGTACGCGCCGGACACGGATCCCGGGTTCGATTTCGAACGGCGCCGTGGCCCGGTGGCGCTCGTAGACATCCACCGCGATTCCGCGGGAGACGAAATATCGCGCCAGATCGCGGACCATGCGCGGGCGTCCGCCGCCCGCCACCTCCACGCGCCCGCCGTCTCCGGCGGTGAAGTGGGTGACGAGGATCGCGGCCTTCATCCGGCCTCCACGAGTTGGAACAGGTCGCGATGTCCGGTGACGGCCGCCGGATCGGCGGAGACGCGAGCGGCGTAGTCGAGGGCGCGGGCCGATTGGCCGCGCTGCGCGATGTCGCCGCGCGCGGCCACTTCCTCGATGCGCCCAGCGAAGGGCCCTGGGTCACCGAGCGGCAGAATCCAGCCGGCGCCGCACCGCGCCGCTTCCTCCCAGGGGGTCTCGTTGCTCAACAACACCGGACAGCCGGCCTTCAGCGCCTCGAAGACCGCGTACCCGAAATTCTCGTTGAGCGTGGGAAAGAAGAAGAGATCGTATTGCCCGAAAGTATCGAGCACACGATCGTGCGGCAGCACGCCACGATAGTTGACGGTGATGTTGGAGGGCAGCGTGGCAATGACCGATTCGCACCTGGCCCAGTAGCGCGCGTCTTCCCGCGGGCCGTAGATGTCGAATGTCACGCGGCCCTTCACCTGGCGTAGAACCGACAGTGCGAAGGCGAGGTTCTTCTTGGGCACGATGCGGGAGAGATAGATCAACCGCGCATGGCCGGGCTGCTTTGGCTCGGCTGGGGGCCGTGTGTGTTTTCGCGTGTCGACGATATCGTCGGCCTGGAAAATGCGGCCTGGACAATCGTACTCCTTCAGGAAGCGCCCGATGTCGGCGACTTCGGTGTGACTGGTGGCGTGCCATACGAGATTGTCGTAAAGGCCGGTGCGCATCGCCGCGGCGAGCAGAGCGCGCTTGCGCACGCCTTTGATCGCGAGCGCGTTCAGCCCCAGTTCTCCGCGCGGAGCCAGGATCGTCAACCGGTCCCGAATCAGGCCGAGACGGCGCAACAATAGTGGCCACAGCGAATAGCGCCGTTCGAAAACGCTATTCAGATACAGGATGTCGTGATCGAACTCACGCAGCAGACGCCAGATGGTTCCGAGCGAGTGCAGCGGATCGATGTAGAGAACGTTCGCCGGACCCACGGCCGACCACTGCCCGCGCGGGACCGCCGGATAGGGATCGTTCACGCCGAGATCGCGATCGTTGGTCACCACCCAGAAGCCGGCGTCGCCGTCGAGTGCGGCGATCATGTTCGAGATCGCGCGAATGGGCCCGCCTCCGCGATGGCCGGGCAGATAGTAGTTTTGCAGCGTCAGGACTTTGTTCGGCCGGTTCATGACTTCCTCGCGATTACCATGAGTGTGTGAAGCTGATCGCCCGGGTTCCACCGCGAATAGGGCGGGGGCGCAAGGAAGGCGTGCTTGGCGCGGCGGGCCGCTTCGAGCAGGCCCAGGCGCGCGAACACGGCCCGCAACGCGCTCACCGGTTCCGGCGTGAGAAGTCCGGTGCCCTGTGAATAGACTGCTTCCACGGCCAAGCCGAAGCGCGCCATCATCGACATGAGCGAATCGAGCGAGAAGAAGTAGAGATGCTCGAGGCTGGTGTTGAAGCCCGTCCAGTTGTCCGGGCCGACGGCCTCGGCGCGGGTCACGTTGGGAGTGCTGATCACGAGCCGCCCGCCGGGTTCGAGGAGCGCCGACGAGGCGCGGAGCCAGGAGGCGGGCGCGGGCACGTGTTCGATCACCTCGTAGGCGGTCACCACGTCGAACCGCTGCCCGGTGCCGGCGATCGACTCGGCCGTGTCTTTCCGGAATGCGATCGAGGGGTAGCGGCGCGTGGCGACATCGACGATTTCGCCCGATAGATCGATGCCGAGCGGCGTGGCGCCGGCCTTGCGTGCGGCCGCGCAGAACTCTCCGGTGGCGCATCCGATTTCGAGCACTCGTTTGCCTTCGAGCGGCATCAGGCCGGTGAGCACCTGCAGACGGTTAGACGCCACTTCGGCGGCGATCGGGCGGAACGATTCCGACGCGTAGTCGTAGGCGTAGCCGATCGATCGGTTACCGCTCGTATAGTAGGCCGAATCGTAAAGGCGGCCGATCGCGGCCGCGACCGGGCGCGGGTTCAGGAAGTGCAATCCGCAGTTCAGGCATCGAACGACGTCGAGGCCATCGGGGCGGCGGTACACGGCGCTGGACTTGCGGTGTCCGCAGCAGTCGCAGGTGACGATTTCGAGCTCGTCGCTCGTCCAGGGTTGAGTCATGCGAGGTCCTTGGTGATACGGTGTTCTGGAACCGAGAGTGGTCCGCGGGCCAAGAGAAACGTCACCGCGGCGACAACCGCCAGGTGCACGGCGTAGGAAAGACAGTAGGCGCGCGCCAGCCCGAGGGCGCCATCGGCGCGCCACAGAAACCCGCAGCCGAGAAGCACGATCGCCCACACAAAGTTCAGTTGAAAACCGATCCAGTAGCGGCCGGAACTGGTGAGTACCTGGGCGCCGGCGCCCGCGATTCCGGCGAGCGCGGCGCCGGCGCAACAGTACATGAGGACGTCCGAGTGGGGAGCGTAGGCCTTGCCGTAGACCGCCATCACGGCGGGCCCGGCGAGCGTGATCAGCGTGGCGGCGGCGAGACAGGCGGCGCTGGTGCCGAGCAGGTTCACTTGAAACAAGCGGCGGTAAGAGGCCAGGTCTCCGCCCGCGTAAAGGTCGGTGAGAATCGGTAGCGACGCCTGGCTCATCAGCGCGGGCAGAAACAGGATGGCCGTGCGCCACTGATCGGCGGCGGCGAACAGGCCGAGTTCCGCGTATCCGCCGTGGGTCCGCGCGAGCATCGTTCCGGTGAGCGTGGTGACAGCCGGAGGAATCACACCTGCGAGCAGCATGGGAAGGCTCGCGCTGATCATCAGGCGCAGGTCGTCGCGGCGAGGATCGAATCGCAAAACGAACCCGAAGCGCCGCGCCGAGCGCCGGACGGCCACCGCCAGCACGGCGGCCGAGAACAATCCACCGGCGGCGGCGCCCAGGAGCGCGCCTTCGAGTTCGCCGAGCGCGGCCCCGGATACGGTGAAGGCTGCGGTGGCGATTCCGCTGGCGAAGTTCGCGGTCGCGAGCGAGGGGAACGCCTCGAATCCGGCGAGCGCCGCGGACTGTACCGCGGCCAGGACGGTGAAGACGAGTGTAATCGCTGTGACCGGTAACAAGGGCGCGACATCGGGCGCGCGCAGGATCTCCGCGGCGACCGGTGTGCGTAACAGTGCCAACAGGAGCCCGGCGGCGCAAGCGGAAGCGAGCGAAATCAGCAACGTCAGCCCGAGCAGACGGCTCGCTTGTTCCGGCTGCCGGATCCGCATCTCGGAAAGGTGCTTGGTCACGGTGACGGCCATGCCCAAGCCCGCGAAGGTTCCGAGCGTCAGGACACCATTCTGCAGCAGCGCGAGCTTACCGTAGGGAACCGGCCCGAGAATCCGGGCGCAGAGGATGGTTCCGGCGAGCAGCGCCAGGCGAGACAGGACCGCGCCGAGGGCGGTCCAGGAGATGCCATGGATGAGACGCCGCAGCGGCCGGTAGTGGTGGGCCAAGGTTCGGGGTTGCCTCCGGTCGAAAGGAAGGAGGGCCGCGAGCGCGCGCCCGTGCGAACTCCGGAGCGCCGGCCGGAGGCGCGGGTTATCTATCTCACCGTTCGAGGACGGCTATAAATATAGTGTCGGCGCGAGGCAAATATTCTCACCCCCCAGATGTGGGTGACCACCGGGGGCGAGTAGGGCGAGTGTTTCCGATTGTGGCAATTCAGCCTCGATTGCTACACTCTCCAGGTGGAGCCAATCAGCGCCTGGATGAGTGAGTTGCCCGCGGAATGAAGGTGCTCATCACCGGGGGAGCCGGCTTCATCGGGTCCAATCTCGCCGAGCGATTGCTGGGCGAAGGCCATGGAGTGACCATCGCCGACAACCTCGACGGTTATTATTCTCCGGAGCTCAAACGCGCCAATCTTGCCGAGGTGGCGCGGCATGGAGCGTTCGAATTCGACGAACTGGATATCTGCGATCCGGAAGCGGCCGCGGAGAGCGTGCGTCGCGCGAGCCCCGATGCCATCGTGCACTTGGCGGCCCGCGTAGGCGTGCGGCCATCGCTCGACGATCCGCTGCTGTACGAACGGGTGAATGTCCAGGGAACGATCGCGATGCTCGAGGCGGCGCGACATGCGGGTGTGCGGAAGTTCCTGCTCGCGTCGTCGAGTTCGGTTTACGGTAGCGCCAACCGTGTGCCGTTCTCGGAAGCCGACACGGTCACCCTGCCGATGTCTCCCTACGCGGCGACCAAACTGGCTGCGGAAAAGATGTGCGCCGTCTATTCGCATCTGTACGGGCTCAACGTAACTTGCCTGCGGTTTTTCACTGTCTACGGTCCCCGTCAGCGCCCCGACCTGGCGATTCACAAGTTCACCGCGCTCATTGACACCGGCCGGCCTGTTCCCTTCTACGGCGATGGAACGAGCAGCCGTGACTACACCTACGTCGATGACACGGTGTCGGGCATCGTCGCCGCGATCGGCTATGACGCCGAGCCGTTCTCGGTATTCAATCTCGGCAATTCGACGCCGGTCAGCTTGGCGGTGATGGTCCGGACGATCGAGGCGGCACTCGGGAGGAAGGCGATTCTCGAGCGATTGCCTGCGCAGATGGGTGACATGCCGGTAACCTGCGCCGACGTCACCCCTGCGCGGAAGTGTCTCGGCTACGCGCCGGCGACGCCGTTTGCAACGGGCGTCGCGCGGTTCGT
>CADECY010000092.1:19902-38071 GCA_902825945.1 uncultured Acidobacteriota bacterium | reverse complement strand
AATCGATGGCGGCGCGCGCCAGAACCTACGTGCAACCGATGCCGTCACGGTGGACTGGAACCGCGTCCGTTCGATGGGCTACGCGGCGCAGGGCACGGCCCACTGGCGCACCCGCGCCACTGCGGTCTTCGGCGGCGAGCTCTACGACGAATCGATTGGCTCCCGCCGCTCGGGCTCGCTGCGGCCGCTCTACCCGGATGGATCGCAGTACCGGACGGGCGGCCTGTTCGCACAAGGCACGCTCGACCTGGTGCCCTCGCGCCTCCGGCTCGGGCTCGGCGGGCGTTGGACACGCGTCAGCTATCAGGCTGCCGCGGCCGATGAGTCGTTCGGCGACCTTACCTTCAACACCAGCCTCTCTTATCAAGCCGCCGGCTGGCTCGGCTTCAGCTTCGCCGCCGGCCGCGGATTCCGTGCGCCCAACCTGAACGACCTCGGCTCGCTCGGCTTGAACGACCTCGGCTTTGAAATTCCGGCGTCGGACTCGATCGGCGCAGGTGCGCTGCTTGGCAACTCGGCGGGCGAGAACGCGCTTTCTCTTGGCCGCGCCGTTGCGCCGCTCCGGGCCGAATCTCTCTACAGCTACGAGGGCGGAATTCGCATCACGACGCGCCGGACCTACGCCCGCGTTCACGTTTTTGATGCCGAACTGTTGGACCCGATCGTGCGCCGCACCGTGCTCTTCCCTGCCTCGGCCGTGCCGGCGCAACTGGCAGGCCTGGCGGTCCGGCCGATTCCGCCGACGCCGCAACAACTGGCGCAAGGCGTGGTGACCGTCGCTACCTCGTTTGACCCGCGTGCTGTGAAGGCCTTCATCAACGACGGGCAGTCCCGCTACTACGGCGTAGAGTCGCTCATCCGTGTCGCGCTCTCGCCGCGTTGGACGCTCAACGCCAACTACTCGTTCATCGCCGGCCGCGACCTCAATCCCAACCGCAACATCCGCCGCCTGCCTCCGCAAATGGGCGCGGCCTCTCTCCGATACACCACGCAGCGCCGGCTCTGGATCGAACTTGCCGCCAGCGCCGCCGGCGCGCAACGCCGTTTGAGCGGAGGCGACCTCGACGACGAGCGCATCGGAGCCTCGCGCCGCCGCCAGGACATCGCGGACTTTTTTGCCGGCGCTCGCGTGGCGCCGCTTCTGGACGCAGCGGGGCGGTTCACGCCGACAGGCGAGACGCTGCGGCAGATTCAGGACCGCGTGCTGCCCGGCATCGCCGACTCGGTGCGCGTGCCTCTCTACACTTCAACCGCCGGCTGGGTCAATCCTTCGCTCCGGGCCGGGGTGCCTTTGGGAGAACGGCTGACACTGCATCTGGCCCTCGAAAACCTGTTCGATCACCAGTACCGCGTCCACGGTTCGGGCGTCGACGCCGCCGGTCGCAACGCTTATCTCGGCTTGCGCTGGCTCTGGTAATTCTCAAGGGTTAAACGCCCCGCGTTGAATTGAGGCCGCAATTCTGATATGAATTGCATCCATGATTCGCCCAGTCGCAATCCTTATCTTTGCTTCAGCTTCTCTCTATGGCCAATACGGCCGAGGCACGATCCTCGGCACGGTCACTGACTCCACCGGCGCCATCGTCCCGGGAATCAAAGTGACGGCCCGCAACACCGGCACCAATGAATCGCGCGAATTCACCACCGATTCGGCCGGCAACTACCAGTTCAACGCGCTGCTGAGTGGGAGGTACGATGTCACGGCGTCCGGCGGCCAGTTCAAGACCGCTTCGCTGAGCAACGTGGAACTGCGAGTCAACTCTCAAGTTCGCGCGGACATCGTGATGCAACTCGGCGTTGTTTCGGAAACCGTGTCGGTCACCTCCGCCGTTCCACAGTTGCAAACCAACACGGCGGTCATGGGAACCACCATCGACAACCGCACGATGATCGAGCTCCCGCTCAACGCTCGCAATTTCTACGACCTGATCGCGCTAACGCCCGGCGCCGTGAAAGTGCGCGGCGGGTCCTCCGTCATGGACGAACGTTCCGTCGAAATTGGAGGCGTGCGCAACACCTCCACCAACGCGATGCTCGATGGCGTCGACTTCTCGGTCGCCAACATCAACAATCCGGCGATTGCGCTTTCGCTCGACGCGCTCGATGAGTTCAAGGTTCAGACGAACTTCATGGACGCCTCCTACGGCTACGGCGCGGCGGGCATCGACATGGTGTCGAAGCGCGGCTCGAACGCGTTCCACGGGGTCGTCTACGATTACGTGCGCAACCGCGCCTTCCAGGCTGGCCCGTTCTTCCGCCCGGCGCGCGGAACTCCCCGGTTCAGCTACAACCAGTTCGGCGGAGGAGCGGGCGGCAAGATCCGCAAGGACACGACGTTTTTCTACGGAAACTACGAAGGGCGGCGGCGCCGGACCGGCAACATTCTGCTCGGGCTGGTACCGACGCCGGCTATGAAGAGCGGCGACTTTACCGCCGTTCCGAACAAGCCCACCATCGTCGTCCGCGATCCGAACAACAACAAGACGCCCTTTCCCGGAAACATCATTCCACGGACTCGCTTCAACCGAATCTCGAGCGAGTTGATGCAGTTCTTCCCGGACCCGAACCTCCCGCTGAGCGGCAATCTCAACTACATCACCACGCCGCCCGACCGCGAACGCCGTGACCAGTTCACGGTGCGCGTCGATCATCGCGTCTCGAGCCGCGGACAGCTTTTCGGCCGTTGGAGTTTCGCGGACAATGGCCTCGTCGATGCCTCCTACCGAGTGGGCAAGGGTGTGATCCGGCCTGACCGGTCGCAGAATGCCGCTCTCGGCTACACCCACACCTTCGGCGCCAACCTGATCAGCGAGTCGCGGCTCGGCTTCACCAAGGCCTACTTGGCGCGTGTCAGCGACGGTGATCGTTTCAGCAAAAACTACGCGGCAGAATTGGGATTGAAGAACCTCGCCCCGATTCCTGGCGACTACACCGAACCGAGCGTCAATTTCCCTGAGTGGAATCCGGGCGCCGGGCGGGCCTCGTCGGGCTTTGCCGGCTATGGCCTCCGCATCGTGCAGAACAACATCTACTACCGCGCGGCCGAAACGCTTACCTACATTCGCGGCAAGCATTCGGTCAAGATCGGCGGCGACTGGAACCGCTACATGGTCGGCTACGATCAGGGCTCCAATCAAAACGGCATTTTCAATTTCCAGAACGGCTTCTATACCGACGAGTCGTTCGCCGACTACCTGCTCGGCATGCCTTCGAGCGCGACCGGCGGACTGGGCAGTATCGACCCGAGTTTCGGCGGCGTCGCCAAGTACTCGATCGGTACGCGCTATCAAACGTTCTTCCAGGACGACTGGAAGGTGACCGACAAGCTGACGTTGAATCTCGGTATCCGCTACGAAGTCTTCCAGAACTGGCGCGGCCGGCTGGCGAACTTCGATCTCGGCGCCAACCGTCAACTCCTCGCCGGGCAGAATCGCTATTACGAACCCGGTGTCGGCCTCGTGAGCACCAATAGTCAAGTGCTGCCCGAGCGCCCGATCGTCACCGACAAGAACAACTTCATGCCGCGGGTGGGCCTCGCCTATCGCGCATCGGCGAAGACCGTGATTCGCGCTGGCGGTGGAGTCTTCACGCTGCTCAATACCGGCGGCGCGACGCTCGGCGGACTCACCAGCACGCTGCCCTTCTTCGTCCAGGGAACCGTGGTGAACCTCCCGAATCAGACGCCGCGTCTGTTGACCGAACTGTTCCCCACGGCGGCGGAATTGGCCGGCAGCATCGGCAGCAACAACGACCTGAACCGCCGTGACGGCTACATGTACTCGTACAACTTCAATATCCAGCATCAGCTTCGGCCCAGCCTGCTGGTCGAAACCGGATACATGGGCAACACCGGTCAAAAACAGGTCGGCTCGATCCTGGTGAATCAGCCGCGCCTTCCGTCGAATGGGTCCAACCCGGAAGCGTTCTCGGTCCGGCAGCCGTTCCCGAGGGCGTTGCCCGGATTCAGCCAGACGGCGAACTACCAGTGGTCGAACTACAACGCTGCTTTCGTTCGGCTGGAACAGCGTGTCTGGAAGGGCCTTTCGGCCGTGACCGCCTACACCTACGGCAAGGTGATCGATTCTGGCGCGGCTGGGCAGAATATGTATAACCGCCGTCCCGAGCGCGGTTTGGCCGATAACGACATCCGCCACAACTTCATCGCGGGCATCGTCGAGGATCTGCCTGTCGGCAAGGGGCGCGCCATCGATCTGACGAATCCAGTGGCCGACATGATGTTCGGCGGCTGGCAGTTCAACACGATCATCAACTTCCGCAGTGGCGCGCCGTTCAGCATTTTCACGGCGGGCGACTTGGCTCGCGTGGGCAGCGGCTCGCAACGGCCCAACGCGACGGGCACGGTCTCTGCGAAACTCGATCCGCGAACCAACGGCTTGATCGGACTCGACCGGTCCGCGTTTTCGACGCCCGCGTTGGGCACCTTCGGAAACTTGGCCCGCAACACCCAGCCCGGCTACGGCGTCAATCAGTGGGACGTTTCGATGTCGAAGAATTTCCCATTGCACTTCATCAACGAAGTGTCGAAGCTGCAGCTTCGCTTCGAGTGGTTCAACTTCTTCAATCACACGCAGTTCGCCAATCCGGTCAACACGCAAAACGTCGCGACGTTCGGACGCGTGACGGGCGCCGCCGATCCGCGCATCATGCAGATCGCCGGCCGTCTGCAGTGGTAGCCGGTTTGCGTGGCGTAGTGTTTCTCACCTCCGGGGACGGGCGTAGCGACTCGTCCGTCGCCGGTGAGGAGGGGCACCTGTCGGCAGTTTCCGTTCGCTGCCGTCCGTTCCCTGGGAGCCGCCTTCCCGCGCTCGCGGCGGCGAATCTCGACCACGTTTCCACCGGCGCCTCGGTACGCGGCTACGACCGAAGACCAGGCCCGTCCCGCTCTTCGATGCCGGCAATCGCGTCTGAACGTGCTTGACAGTGCCGGGCGGATTTGATAGCTGTGGTACCGAATTGCTCTGGAGGTCTGCCATGAGTTTCACTTTCCGGGCGACAGTCTCGCTGTCGGTCCTCTGTTCCTGTGCCCTCGCCCAGATTAACCGCGCCACCGCGGTGGGACGCGTCACCGATTCGAGCGGCGCCGTGATCGCCGGTGCTGAAGTTCAAATGCGGCGGATCGCCACCAACGAGGTCTTCAAAACGGAAACCACTTCGTCCGGCGACTACACAATCGTCAACCTGCCGGTTGGTGAGTTCGAGATCAAGGCTTCGATGCAGGGTTTCAAGACAGAAGTCCGCTCGCGAATCGAACTCGAAATCGGATCGACGAACCGGTTCGACTTCGCTCTCACGGTCGGCTCGATCGCGGAGTCGATCGAAGTCACCAGCCAAGCGGCGGTGTTGAGAACGGAATCGCCCGAGATGGGCCAGGTGATCGGCAACAAGACGATGACCGGCCTCGCGCTCAATTCCCGTGACTTTCTGAGCCTCGCGCGCCTGATTCCGGGAGTGGTCCCTTCCCGCGGATCCACTGGCGATGGTGGACGCGACTCGGCCGGCTTCAGCGTCGAAGGCCGGCGCCGCTCCGACAATATCGTCTACGTCGATGGCAGCATCATGTCCGATGGCAACGGTTCGACCACATTCTTCCCGAATATCGACGCCCTTCAGGAGATGGAACTCAAGACTGGTCTCTACAGCGCCGAGTTCGGCGTACGGCCCGGCGGTCAGTTCTCCACGGTCACCAAGAGCGGCACGAACAAATTGCACGGCACGGCCTTCTGGTTCCATCGCAACGATGGATCGAAGGATTTCCGCCTGTCGGCTCGCAACTACTTCGACCCCGGTCCGAAACCCGAGTACAAGAGGAACCAGTTCGGCGGCGTGATCAGTGGCCCGCTCTTTCTTCCCAAGCTCTACAACGGGAAGGATCGCGCGTGGTTCATGGTGGCCAATCAAGGAGAAAGGGAGAGGCGTTTCACGAACCTGCGTGGCCTGATGCCCACGGTGGACGAAAAAGCGGGCCGGTTCGCGGTGGCGATTCGCGATCCCTTCACGCGCGCGCCTCTACCGAACAACACGATTCCGGCTTCCCGCATCAACCCCGTGACGCAGAAGTTCCTCTCGATGTGGCCCGAGCCGAACATTCCCCTCACCTCCGGCCAGAACTTCATCAGCCCCAATTCGACGCTGAACCAGATCCAGAACCAGTGGATGACCAAGATCGATTTCAATCTCTCGCCCACCAACCGGTGGTACGGCCGCGTCGTCTGGGACGAGCGCCCCTTGACCCGCACCAGCCCCATCGCTGCGTTCAACCAGCTCGTCGATTACCTGGGAACCTATGGCGCCACCGTCGCCAACACCCGCACCTTCCGCGCCACTTATGTGAACGACTTCAGCGTCCATCTTTTCCGCCGCCCATACGACCCGGGCCGCACCCTCTCGTCCGGATCGCAGGGCTTCGGTCAGACCGTGGGCTGGCCAAGTTTCCCGCTCGCGGAGGCCGACGTGGATGGCGTGCCGACCATCGGCATCACCGGTTACACGGGACTGGGCGACAACGGAATCCTCGGGTCGGTGCCGATCGGCAATTGGGAGGTGAAAGACAACCTCGCCTTCAACAAGGGCGCGCATTTCCTCAAGATGGGCTATCACTGGCGGCGCCACTTCAACTTTTTCGTCCTCAACAACCGTTCCAGTCTGGCGTTCAACCGCGCCTACGCTGGGAACAATTTCGCTGACTTTCTATTCGGAACGGTCGGACAATCGACTTTGGGCGCCGAAGGCACGCGCGGCAACTTCTCGCAAACAGGCCAGTATCTGTTCCTGCAAGACGACTGGAAGGTCTCGTCGAAGCTGACCTTGAACCTGGGGCTCCGTTACGAATACCGCGGCCCGTGGAAAGACAAGCGCGGATTCTTCTCCAACGTGAATCCGGTGACGGCGGAACTGTTCCCGCCGCTCCAGAACCTGAGCCTCCGGTTCTGGGAAACGGGCCGGTTCGAGGCGAACTATCCGGTCATGAAGTTCGAGAATCACAGCCCGCTCCCGCGTATCGGCGCTGCCTATCGCGTGAGTCCGAAGATCGTGATTCGAACAGGCTACGGCATGTACGCGAACGAACCGGTGGTCGGGATGACGCAGCAGTTCGGCGCCAATCCCAGGCCGAATGCCGCCGCCCGCGCATTCGTGGGCGACATCACCAATCCCACGATCTCGCTGTCGGATCCATTCAATCTGAATCAGTTGACTCCGGGCGGTGGCTTGCTCAGCTTGTTCGGAATGGAGACGGCTCTGCCCCTTCCCGTCGTGCATGCGTGGAACTTCACCGTCCAGCGCGCGCTGACCAGCGATATTTCGGCTGAGATCGGATACTCCGGCAACTCGTCGGTTCACGAGTTGCAGGTGGTGGCGTGGAACGACGCGGTCCCCGGACCGGGCAACCGCCAGAATCGCCGCCCGTTCCCGCAGTACCAGAACATCACGATGGTGTTCGCCAATGCCAATTCGAACTATCACGGCATGGAGGTGAAACTGCAGAAGCGGCCGGGCAAGGAGGGCGTCTATTTCCTGACAGCGTTCACGTGGGCCAAGTCGATCGATGCGACCGGCGGGCGCCTGGGCGTGGAGGGCGACCCCAGCCTCAACTCGCGGAACTATATGGGCAAGGTGAATCGGGGCCGGAGCGAAGCCGATAACCCGGGACGCTTCACGCTCGGGATCGGCTGGGAGCTTCCGTTCGGCAAGGGCCGCCGGTTCGCTCTCGCGGGTCCGCTGAATTCGATATTGGGCGGTTGGAGCACCGACACCTTCCTGCAGGCGCAGGTCGGCCCCTACCTGACCCCGGGTGTCGCCTTGGACACTCTCGATTCCGGGACGACGGCCAGCTACCGGCCGGACATCACCGGCAACCCGAACCTATCTGCAGGCCGGACCACTGATCGCTGGTTCGACACATCCGTCTTCCGCCAGCCGGCCCAATTTAGCTACGGCAACGCCGGCCGCTCGATCATCCAGGGACCCGGCTATACGCAGTGGGACTTCTCTCTGCATAAGGACTTTTGGATCAACGAACGCAGCCGCGTGGAGTTCCGCTTCGAGGGCTTCAACTTCGCCAACACCGGGAATCTGCGCGCGCCCGGGCTCACCTTCGGCACGCCCGCCTTCGGTCGCATCACAGCCGCGCAGGAGGCTCGCGATCTCCAGTTCGGTTTGAAGATCTACTTCTGATTTCCCGCGGGTACCGGCGGTGGCATCATGGAAGGTTGCAGAATGCCCGCCTCCACTCGTTCGCGTTCCGCCAGTCCGCCTCACCAGCCCCGCGCCGTCGAATCGCTCGGCCGATATAGCCCGCTGCTGCTGGTGATTGCAGTCTTCGCGGTGTATCTGCCCGCGAGTTCCAATGGATTCATCTATGACGACACGCAGGTGATTCTGGCGCAAGCGGCGCCCGAGAGCCCGTCCGATGTCGCGCGCATCTTCACCGAGCGGCACTTCTACAACCTGCCGTATTATCGTCCGGTTACCCGCGCCACGCTGCTGATCCAGAAGTCGCTCCATGGCGGCGATCCGGTTCCGTTCCATGTGTTCAACGCCGCGCTTGCGGCCGCGGCGGCGTGGTTGGCCTACCGCTTGGTGTCGGTGTGCGGGGGGCCGAGGCCGGTGCTCGCGGCGGCGCTGTTCGCATTGCATCCCATCGCTTCGTCCTGCGTTTATCCGGTCTCATCGGGTAGGGAGACGTTGCTGCCGACAGCGCTCACGTTGGCGGCTCTGCTCGCTTGGATTGGCGGCCGCCGCGGTGTCGCATGGCTCGTGTTCGCGGCGGCGCTTCTGAGCAAGGAGCAATCGGTCGTGGTGCCTGCCTTGTTCGTCTTGGCCGGCGTAACCGGAGTCTCGCGGACGCGCCCCGGCTGGATCAGCTATTGGCCGCTCGCACCGATCGCCGTGGCGTACGCGCTCATCCGGCATGCGCTCTTCGGCGGCACCGAGTATGCTGCTGGATCCTTCACCGGACCTCTGCTCTCCGCCGCGTACGCGGTACAGACGATCGTAGCGCCGTTTCTCTCGCTGCACTACGAGCCGCCGGTATCGGTGTGGTTCTCGCCGGTGCGCCTGTTGGCCGCGCTCGCCGTGACGGCGGCCGTGGCGTTCGGGGTCCGGCGTCAGGCCCCGCCCGCGCTCCGATTCTGGCTGGGCTGGTTCCTCATCGCACTACTGCCCACGGCAAACCTGCTTCGACAGGAAGCGCCGTACGACGAGCGCTATGTGTTGCTCGCCTCGCTCGGGGCGTTCGCTCTGATCTCATCGGTGATCTCAGCGCGCGCCATGCTGGCGGTGGCGATCGTGTGCGCGGCGATCAGCATGTACCGCGCTCGCTATTTCGCCGATGACCTGGCGTTCAGCCGCCAATGGATCGCGACTGACCCCGCCAACGTCAACGGCCACTTCAATCTCGGCTACGCGCTGGTGCAGGCCGGCCGCGTTGCCGAGGCGGCGGAGCCCTACCGCGAGGCCGTGCGGCTCAAGCCCGATTCGGCTCTGGCGCGTAACAATCTCGGAGACGCGCTGCTGAAAACGGATCGCGCGGACGAAGCCGAACCACACCTGCGCGAAGCCGTACGCCTCGATCCGTCGTTGCCGGCCGCGCATTACAACCTGGGCCTGATCTTGGCGCAGCGCGGCCAGTTCGATGCCGCGGCGGAATCGTTCGCGGAAGCGATTCGGAGGAAGCCTCACTTCCCGGAAGCTCGCATGAACCTCGGCAACGCGCACGCCGCGCGCGGAGAATTCGACGCGGCGATCCGGGAGTACGAGCAAGCGCTCGCGCTGAAGCCAGATTACGCCGATGCCCGCCGCAATCTCGAACTGGCGAGATCGCTCCGATCGCGGAAACAGGATGAGCGGCCCCGCTGACGGCGCGCGGGGCCGGCCGTTCAAAGCGTCCATGACGCTCGAACATATGTTTCCGGATCGTTCATCTCCGCACTACCACGGCCACACCCGGCTGTGTCCTTCCCGGACCCGCGCGGATCACGACTTCATGCTGACCTGCCGGCAGCTCTGCGGGTACGGTGAGGTTCACCTGCGTGATGTTCCACAACAACCCGCGACCACTGCCTGCGTAGGTGACCTCCGCTGGGAATCCGCCGATTGTCGCCGAGATGGGGAGTGAGGGGCGCGGGACCACGTCGGTAACGGTCTCGCCGTCGCGGCCTTCGGGCACGGTGGAGCCGTCGCCGGTGATGTAGACCGAGATCGCCGAGCCGGGGAAAGCACCGTTGGCGGCGCTATTCCGCGAGCCGTCCGAAAGGAATGCGTTCGCGAGTCCACGGCCGGAGCCGTCGAAGGTGAACAGGCCCGGAGCGGCGATATCGAGGGGCACGCGAATCTCTTGCGAGGCAACGCCCGCGCGGACGATCTGGATGTCGACCGAAGTCCGCGCGGCGAGCGAGTAGGGGACGAAGACGCTGACCGAATCGTCCTTCAGCCACGAGAGGACTCCTGGCACGCCCGAGAAGAGGACTTGGGTTTCGCCGAGGCGGTTCGGCAGTCGCGGGGTTCCGGCCGGGGCTTGGAGCGACGTTCCGGGCGGTGCGAAGTCAGTGCCCGTGATGAGCAGGTTTTCGCCCGGCGCGATCGGTCCGCTGAGAAGGCTCGCGGCATTCAAGACATTCGACAACGAGAAGACCGGCGCGGGTTGCGCGATCTCGAAGACCACTGGGAGAGTGGCCAGACCCGCGACGGAATCTGTGGACGAGACGGTGATCGATGCGCGATGGGTGCCGGGTGCGAGTCCTCGGGGATCGACCGAAACGTTGTGGATGGCCGGTGTTTCGCCGTTCGCGCGGTCGATCACCAGCCAGTTGGCCGAACTCGCGAGGGTGAACTTCACTGACCGCCCGCTCGAGTAGATGAACAGCCTCTGTGGCGCGGGTGCGGGTTCGCCGGTGCGCTGGCGGAAGGTCATCTCGACAGGCACGAGTTCGAAACGCGGCGCGTCGATCACGTTCAATCGCACTCGCAGCGATTCAGCCACCACGGGCTGCGTGGAGCGGAAGGCGATCTCGGTATCGTAGATGCCCGCCGCGAGTCCGGTGTGGTTGACGCTGACGGTGACCGTGGACGGCGGAGCCGCGCGGCCCTGGCTCGGTTGCGCCCAGGAGCCGAACAGCACCACGGGCGTGAAGTTGACGGAGTCTCCATCGACGAGTACGGACTGTGGCGCGGGCGGCGGTTGTCCGCGCTGCGCGATGAACTCAATGAACCTCGGATTCACGCTGAGGCGGGGCAGCACGGGCGTGGGCGTTTGTCCGGGAGGCGGCGCGGGCGGCTCGGCGCAGAGTTTCACGTCGTCCTCCGTAATGCGGCCGTCGTTGTTGCGGTCGAGCGGATCGCCGGGAAGCGCTGGCCGGCCGATCAGCGCCGACATCAGGTCGAAATCGGCCGCGTTGACAGTGCCGTCCGCCGAGGCGTCGCAAGCGATCATGGCGGTGACGAGGACATTGTTGCCCGCCGCGGCCGCGCCGTCATTCACTTCGAGCCGCACGACCGTGTGCCCCGCTGTTTTCGGGGTCAGTTGCGCCGAAGATGTTCCGGCGTTGCGGATGTCCGTACTCGCCAGCGTGCCGGACGAGATCAACCAGCGGAAGGACATCGTTTGTGGACCATTGTCAGGATCGTTGCTTTCCGATCCGTCCAGGCGGACTTCGGTATCGGCCGGCACGCGGCGGTCCGCGCCGGCTCGCGCGTTCGGAGCAATATTGCCAGTGTCCACGGCGGTGACGATGACGCGATCGGCGCCGGTGGACGGGCCGTCGGAAACCTCGAGCGCGAGTTCGTAGTCGCCCGCCGCGTCCGGAGTGAACGAGGCGTCGGCCGACGTACGATTTTGAATCGCATCCACGGCCAGCGAACTGGCTGCCGGTTTCCGCGCGATCGACCAGCGGTAGGTCAGCGGGCTCGGGCCGCGGTCGAGGTCGAAGCTGCGCGATCCGTCGAGTGGCGCGGGCGTGGCGCGGCGGACATTGCGCGGGAGCCCGGCATCGGCGTTCGGCGGAACGTTCCCTTCGAAGGCCGTGATGCGCACTTCATCGGGCTGGCTGATCGCGGAGCCGTTGGAGACCACGAGGCGGAAGACGTAGACGCCATCGTCATCGGGCCGGAAGAAGAGCTGCGGTCCATCGGCCGCGCCGAGCGAACTGGTCTCGAGATTGCTGGCCGCGGGCTTGGTGACGAGGGTCCATTGATAGGTAAGCTTTCCGCCACCCGGATCGTAGGAGCCGGTGCCATCGAGCGCGGTGAACTTGCCCACCGCTACGTTGCGGTCCTTACCGGCGTCAGCGATCAACTGGCCGCCGATGCCGAGCGTGGCGACGGCCGTGGCTTTGATCGAAGCGTCGGTCTTCGATACGACCTCGACCGTCACCGTGCCCGTTTGCGCGGCGGTGAGCGCCGCGTCGAGCACCACGAGTCCGGTGGTGGCGCCCGGGAGGCGGAAGGTGGGAATCGTTTGCACCGCGGTTCCGTCGAGGTTGGCGAGGGAGGCTTGGACGGGTCCGGTACGGGTGACGATGCGGGCGGTGTATTCGTCTTCGACCGTGCCGGCGTTGCTGACGTTCAGCAGGAAAGTTGCCGGGCCGGGCTGCGCGAGTCCGATGCGCGCTGGATTGAACGCCGCGGTCATCGCCTTCGAGGCTCTGGCCTTGCGCGATGGCGCTCACCGCGGTGTTTCCGCGCGCGCGCGCACCGGCGACGATGGTCAGCGGACCTTGCGAGGCGAATGCCGCCTGTCCGGTGGCGACCGTGACGTTCTGTGAGGCTCCGGAGGCGAGCGTGACGGCGGCGGTGGAAAGCGTTGCGAGCAGTGCGCCTGGGCCCGCAAGGCTGAGGTCGAAGGTGTCGTTGACGGTGCCGGTATTGCGCACGGTCATCGTGAAGGTTCCGCCGGGAGAGGCGGAAGCGGGCGCGAGCGTGACGTTGACTCCATTGGCCACGACGTTCAGCGTGCCCGCCGATTGCGCCGTGACGGAATTGTTCGTCTGCGAGGCCGCGGTCACGGTGAAGTTTCGCGGGCCGGGCGCGCTGCCCTGCTGAGCGGTGAGCGTCAGCCGGACCTCGCGGAAGTTCCCGAGGCCCGGCGGCACCTGCACGGAATTTTGCGCGAACGAGCCCGAGACTCCGGCGGGAAGCGCAGCGGAGAGGTTGTAGGTGTCCGGCGTGTTGCCCGCGTTGGTGACGCGAAGCACGTATTCAACCGGAGTGCCTTGTCCGCCTGTGGCGCTGGCGGGCGTCAACTGGGTGGTGACGCCGAGCGCGTTGGTCGAAACCTGCGCGCCGATCGAGCCGGTACCTTGCAGCACGAGCGTACCTTGTACCGAGCCGCTGGTTCCGCCGGCGGCCGCGGTGATGACGAAGCCGTAGCTGCCCGCCGCGTCGGCGAGGGCCGACCGGAGGTCAAGCGTCACCGTGGTTTGTCCGCCCGCGGGGATGCCCGGAACCGTGGGCAGCGTGACCCAACTGGCGGGCACGCCCGCGGCGGCGAGCGTGTAGGTGACCGCCGTGGTGCCGGGGTTCCGGAGCGTGAGCGTGTAGGGCGCCAGTTCACCGGGTGCGACCGTGCGTGCGGCCGGGTCAATGGAGATGATTTGTTCCACCGCGGCCGATGCGCCACCGAGCGGAATCGTACCGTTGCCGAGACTCGTGGTGAAGTTTACGGATCCGCTCGAGACGACCGGGATCGTGTCTCCGGGCGCGGCTCCAGCGATGTTCGAGGCAAAGGTGATCTGCTCGACGCCGGGGTTGGTCCAGGTGAGTGTGTCGGACGCCGTGCCGCTCGCGATCGTGGGCGCGATGCTGAACGAGGCCGGATCGTAGGTGGACTTGCCGCCCTTGGGCACGACGAGTTGCGCGGTGTAGTTCGGAACCGCGCTGCCGCCCAATTGATAGGTGAGGATGCCGGTGGGCGCGGCGACGTAGAGGATGCCGCTGGAGAAGACGATCTCGCCGAGCACGCCGCTGGCTCCGAGCGCGTTCGAATAAGTATAGGTAGCCGGACCTTGTGTCAGCGTTGGGTTCAACGGGTCCGAGATATCCACGAGGAACAGCCGGGCGGGCGCTGCCGGATTGTTGCCCGGATAGCCGAGATGCAGCGCGTAGCTGGTTGCCGAGATCTGGGTGGCCTGGACGGCGGACGCGGCGATTCCGGTATCGACGGTCTTCAGGATCTTGGGGTCACGCGGGTCCGTGAGGTCGACGGTGACCAAGGCGAGGTTGCCACGGGGATTGAAGTCGTACTGCGTACCGCCGGGATTGTTCCACCCTTGCGTGAGCGCGGGCATCAAGACGGTGTTGCCGGACGCGGGCACCGGGATGATCCACGCCGTGCCTGGGACGCGGACTGTCTTCAAGCCCTTGGGGAAGAATGGCGAGGGGTCCACAACGAAGAGCCGGCCTTCTCCATTGGTATTCGACCCGTTCGAGGATGAGCCACCGATGAGCGCCGTGGTGGGGTTGGCGATCAGCATGCCGAACTTGGGATCGTCACCAACGGGATCGACAGCCGGTTCCGCGAAGCTCACACCGCCGCGGGTAATCTGGTTGAACTGATTCAGCAGATCGTAGGTGAAGATTTGCCCGTGCTGCTCGAAGATGGCCCCGTTGCTGAGGAGGTACCGGAACCAGACCGTCGAAGTCACCGCGACGTTGCCCGCAAAGCGAAGTTCGCCCGTGAAGGGAATCGGGCTGCCGAGCGGCGAACCACTCACCGAAGGCACGGCGGGATTGGTGGTGTCGAAGATGTGGAAGGTGGTGGCGCCGTTATTGGAGCCGTTGTTCGAGAAATAGACCAAGCGCGTTCCGTTCGGGAAGGCGCGGCATTTCGGGGTGAAACCCTGCGTCCCGATCTGTGCCTGTCCGGTGTTGAGGAGCGTCGCGGGCGCGGCGGGGTTGGCGACATTCACGACGCTGAGCGCTCTTGTTCCGCAGGCGTACAGGTGATTTCCGTTGAGCGCCAGTGACTCCGCGCCGCCTTCGGTTACCGCGCTTCCGAGCAGAGTGAACGCCGAACCGCCTCCTTGCGGAGTGGTGAATCTCGTGTTCAGCGTTGTGGTCACGCGGCTCGCACCCGGTGCGATGTTAGTGGGAGTGACCGAGAGCGCGCTCGTCACCGGTTGCCCGATGAGGAGGGTGCCTGTTCCCTGGCCGCCCGGTACCAGTTGTCCGGTGCCCGCGTCATTGACGGTGACCTCGAGCGTGTAGCTGCCGTTGGCGAGACCGGTGGTGTCGATGTTGCCGAAGTCGACCGTGGTCATCAGGCTTTGCACGGAGAGCGTCACGGCGCGGGTTGGTCCAGTGCGGACGGTGGTGGCGCCCTGCTTGATCGCCAGCGCGACGCTGACGCTGCGAGCCTGGTTGACGGAGTTGGCGATGCGCGCGGCGACGCCCACGAGTCCGCCGGCGTTGGTGAAGGCGGGCGTCGCGGTGACGCTTGCGACGCTGATGAATTCGGTCCGCGCACCGAGATAGCCCTTCATCGTGCGGGCCGAGCCGGCCACGCCATTGACGGAAACGGTAATGGAGAATTCGAACGCGGTTCCGGTGGAGGGCGTGATCGTAATGGCGGGTGTTCCGGATGGATTGGAAGCTCCGGCGGCGAGGGTGATGGATGTTTGGCTGAGTCCGCCGGTGACGCCGGAGGGGAGCGGCCCGAGTGCGAGTGTGTAGGTGCTCTGCGTGGTGCCGCGGTTGCGCAGGAACATGTTGAATGCCGCTGGCGATCCGGGCGTGGCGAGTTGCGAGTTGGGGACGAGGAAGAAGTCGAAGTCGTAGGCGGCGGGGGAGGAGAGTGCTGTGTTCAACTCGCCGATGGCGATTCCGATGAGCGCAAGGGCATTGGCCACGTTGGCGCATGTGCTCGTGTCGAGCGCCTGCTTGGCGTTCTGCAGTTGCGTACGCGCCGAGGCCAGGTACGGAGCATTCGCTTGTGCGATCAGCACGGAGAGCAGCGAACTCACCTGGGCGCGCAGTCCATCGGTGCATGCTCCGCTCAGCAGTGAGACCGGACGTCCGATTTGCGACAACGTGAGGAAAATGTCGGTGCGGCCGAGCCGGCCCGCGCCTTCCGACGCGGACGCGACGGAACTGGCGGCGGCGGACACGACTTCGTAGCGCAGGGCCGCGGAAGCATCGATCAGGAGCGTCGCGGGTTCGACGGAGCCCTGTATCCTCGCGTTGAGCGCAGTGCCGGCGGGGGTCGAACTTGTCGCGGTGAAGGTCAACGAGCGAGTCACGGTTTGACCGGCAGTGAGCGCAACCGACGCGGGCAAACCGGCGAGTGTGAGTCCGTTGTCGAGAGTGGAACTCAGATTGATGGTCTGCGGCACGTTGCCCACCGACTGCAGTCTGAGATCGACGGGCGATGTGGAGCCGGGCGTGCCGCTCAGTTGTTGGACGCTCGTCGAGAGCAGGAAGCCGCGCACGGTGGGCACGGCGAACGGCTGGGACGCCGTTGTGTTCACTCCGGTTCCGGCCGCTCGAACGTCGAAGCTCGACGGTGTGCCTGGAGCGGGAAGGGCCGTGGCGGGCACGGCGCAGACTCCGATCTCCGCGGCGTCACCGGCTGCGAGATCGATCGATGGCAGGCTGCTCCGCATCTCGAATCCGGCGGGTGGATTCGGAAACGTCAACTGGAACGTACCCGCTGCTGGGCCGGTGTTGCGGATCCTGGCGCGATAGGCGAGTGGAATTCGCGCGCCCCCCTCGTCGAGCACGACGAGCGGGTCGAGAGCTACCGCAACCGTGACGCCGGGCGAGCCCCCTGGAGAAGGCGGACCGAGGTTCGGCCGGAGCCCGAGGATCGCGCCCGGAATGGGAGGGTCCACGGCTTGGACGAAATTGAAGTAGGCGCTGGCGATGAAGAGCCCCAAGACGAACCCCGCACGGGCGAAGGGAGGAAGGGATGCCTCCACGATGTCGAGCCAGAGGCCGGCGATTCCCTGGCCGGATTGTCCGACCGCGATTTGTATGAACTTGTTGGTGATCGGGTTCGTGATCAAGTTGAAGGTGATGTTGATCACGATCCCGGTGATGAGCCCAACCACGAATCCACCGAGGAACTCCATGTATTGGCGCTGATTCACGGTATTGCGCAGCACCGCGGTGATCAGCCCCGAATACTCATAGAGCGATCCGTGCGATCCGTCTTCCAAGAGCCCTTCGACCGCGCCCGTCGTGGGGTCGGCTTCGAGCCAGCCGATGCGTGCCCGCCCGGACAAAGTGACCGCTGACCTGGGAGCGGTTACGACGCGGCCTTTCGATAGTGCTTCGGAGATCCGCGACTTGGCTTCATCGGATAGCGCCAGGCTATCCAGAGCCGCCGGGTTGGCGGGCGTCAGGGTCTGTGTGCCGGCGCCCGTGCGCCGGGCTTCGGTCAGGATGGCGATTGCCCCCACCGGCGTGACGGAACCATCCGGATTCATGCGCCGCAGCAGTTGCTCTTCGATCACGTTCAGCGACAGTCCGCGCGCGGTCTGGAAGCCGAAGGAGGCGGCCTTGGTTTGCCCAGGCCTGCCAACCGGCGTCACTTGGTCGCGCATGAGATCGAATCCGAGTGCCAAGAAGGGGGTCTGCCCATCGATGCCGGCACGGCTTGTGGCGGCGAAGATTCGCGGCTCGGTGTGGACGGCCCGGGAGAGAAATCCGGTTTCGAGCGTGGCCGTTTGCAGGTCCGCCGCAGCCGCGAAGCCGGTGGTTGCCGACCGGAGAAGGTTGGTGAAGAAGCGGACATGAAGCGCTTCCATTACCGCGCCGTCATTCGATTGCAACCCGCCGGACTGGAGCCTGGTGCCGATTGGCCGCATCGCCTCGCGAATCTGTGCGAGTTGGGTTTCGTAGAGCGGTTGAACACTCGTATCCTGCTTGCCGGGGAGTACGTTGACGACGGTGAGATCCAGCCGGCTGATCGAGGGCAGCGCAGGAGCGGACGTGGCCACCCGCGCCGCCGTCCCATTGCGCCGCGCGGCGAATCCGACGCGATCGAACAAGGTCTTGGTTTGCGTGCGCGTGGGCGCGCCGGGTCCCGAGGTTTCGACCGTGAGGAACTCGCCAGTGAGCACGCTCGACCCAAGCGGGAAGTTCGTCGAGGATTCCTGAAAATCAGTGCCCCGGACCAATTGATCGCTGGCTGGGTCGACGACACTTTCGCCGACCG
>CADECY010000092.1:0-19892 GCA_902825945.1 uncultured Acidobacteriota bacterium | reverse complement strand
CCGACCGCCATGTAGGGAGAGTAGGTATGCGTGGTCAGCGAAAACAGCGAGCCAAGCGAAGCGGTGTTCACGAGGTGGCCGAAGGTGATGGGCCTCCCGGTGAGATCGGCCGTCGCGAACGTCTGCTCCAATACTTTGGTGGTGCCCAGACCCGTGCCGAATAGCGCAGCGGCAGGTTGGTACGTTTCTACCTCGAGCCGGACCGTCACGCGGTGTTCGAGATCGGCGGGGACCTCGGTGAAAACGCCGGTCCTTGCGACGGCCGTCTGTCCAAGCGAGGCCGCGGCGGGGTCGGCTTCGGTGTAGGGGCCGCTGGAGCCTGTCCGGTACTCGATCCAGAAATGCTCGGCGGCGATGGCGAGCAAAGCCGGATCGTTGCCCGGGTCCGAGCGTTCGGCGGACGGGCTTGGACAGCCGACCGCTCCGTACACCGGTCCGAACATCGACAGAATCTGGCGGCGGGCTGCGGCGTTGTCCAGTGTTCCGCGAACGTAGCGCGCCTCGAAGCCGGAGGCCCGAAGCAGGGCGCCCAGCAGGCGCGCCCTATCCAACGCGTTGCCAGCGTGGCTCCAGAGCGTGCCGCGGGCTCCCCGAAGCGACCCGCGATAGGGTTCGTACCCGATCTGGCTTTGGACGAAGCCGAAGAGCCTCGCTGGATCGCGTGCAAGTTCATTCGCTTTGGCGGTGACGTAGCGGTCCGCGGCATCTTCGGCGGCCGTGGCGGGACGGAGGACCTGGACTGCCTTGCCTGCTGCCACCGTGCTCGCCGCCAGAGCCTGTGCAGCGGCGGCCCGTGCGGGCACCTGACTGTCGGGCGGCCCAGCCGCCAGCGCGGCCGTTGCCATGGGCTGAACGATCAGACAGAACGAAAGGAACGTGGCGGTTTCGACGAACCACCAGTTGCGATGAAACATGCGCCCTCCAACGCCCTTGACAGGGCTCTGAAAAGACTTGTGACTCGAACCCGAGATCCATCACGCGGATTTTTTCGCCGTTCGTCGCTCTAAAGCCTGACGGCGAGGCTCGCCGCAAGCTCGACTTGACGAGATCCTATGGCGGAACAGGCGAAGCAGAGCAAGAGCAAGAGCCTTTCCCAGGGGCCGCGTGGTGTACAATCGGCGAGTCTGGCACTGTACTCGCGAACGAAAGGGGCATAGCTATGAGCAAACTGACTCGGCGCAATTGGATCCAGGCCGCTGGCGCATCCGCCGGCCTGTCGGCAATCACTTCGGCGGACAATCTCTTTGCCGCGGGAAAAGCAAAGGGAGACTCGCTGCCGATGCAGCTTTACAAGAGCCTCTCCGATACACAGAAGCAAAAGCTCTGCCTGCCGGTGGATCACCCCAAGCGCCAGTACATCAGCAATTGGTGGTACGTGCATCCCGAGCACCGCATCCCCACGAGCTTCACTCCCGAGCAACAGGACCTGATCAGGCAGATCTTCGATTCAATGCACAATCCGGAGCATCAGGCCGCTGTGAATAATCAAGTATTGATTGACCAATACGGCGAGGAGAAGAACGCTCCCTCCGCCGGCTTCTTCGGGACACCCGAAGATGAGAACTTCGAATTCATCTTCACCGGTCACCATGTGACCCGGCGTTGCAACGCGCGTCTCGACAAGGGCCAGGGATTTGGCGGCGCTCCCATCTTTTACGGGCACTACCCGCACCCAGTCAAGAATGGCCGGGAGAATTTCAACGAGTCCAAGGATCACCCAGGCAATCCGTATTGGTATCAGGGCAGGGCATTCAACCGGTTCGTTCAGGCCCTCGATGGCCGTCAGAGGACCATGGGGCTGGTGTCGCTCGAGCCTCGCGGGGAAGGGCCGGAGTCCGTTATCAAGATTGCGTCCGAGCGGCGCGGCTTGCCGTGCTCGGAACTCAGTGCAGACCAGAAGAAATTGCTCATCGAAACGATGCGCTCGATGATGGCCGTGTTCCGCGAGGACGACGTCAAAGCCACCATCGAGACGATCCGGAAGAAGGCCATCGTCAATCGCCTCCAGGTCTCCTGGTACGGCGGAAAGTACGACATCGGTTCCGACCAGATCTGGGACACGTGGCAGATTGAGGGCCCGGAAATGGTCTGGTACTTCCGTGGCGTTCCCCACATTCACTGCTACTTTCAATTGAAGGCGTAGCGGCCCGTCAGCGGCCGGGCAAGGCTCCGGAGTTTTCGTTCAAATCCGCCCAGTAACCCAATACCCGGCGAGCCCCACCCACTCGTGAAGCCCTTTCTGGAACCGCCCCAGTGGAACGGAAGCATCGATCGCGGGCATCCACTCCGAACCGGTCGACACATAGTCGCAGGGAATCGGAACCACTCGCCATCCCGCCTTTCGAAAACACCCCATCGCCCGCGGCATGTGGCTTGCGCTCGTCACGAGCAGCCAAGTCTCACCCTCGCGCGGGTCGGCGAGCTTCTTCGATAGCAGCGCGTTCTCCCAAGTGTCCCGCGATTTCCGCTCGATGAGCAATCGTCCGCGCGGAATTCCGATTTCGAGTGCCGCCCGCTCGGCGACCGCGCCACCACTCAGATCCGGCCGCAGCGGATCGCCCGATCCGCCCGAGAAGACGATCTTCGCGTGCGGATAGCGCCGCGCGAGTGTGACTCCCTTGAAGAACCTTTCCGCCGCTGGCGTAAATCCGGGTTGCCCATGAGCCGCCAGTTGCAGGATGTTCTCCCAGCCGCCGAGCACGACGATGCCATCGACATGTTCGGGCATCGGATCGGGCGCCCTGTACCACTGCTCCAGTGGATCGAGTGTCCACTCGGCGAGCGGTGTGAACCAGATCGCGAGCGCCAGCAGGCTCAGGGCGCGTAGCGCGTGGAGCCGGACACCGCGCAGTCCCCGGCGGCCGAGCATCCAGGTGGCGCAGATCAATCCGGCAAGGAAAAGATTTCCTGGAACCGTCAGCGCCCAAACGAGTTTGGCGAAGTAGAACACTCTTATCCGAGGTACTTGCTCACCAGCAGCGACAGCTTCTGCTTGGTTTCCTCGTTGATTGCCTTGCGGTCGGTGATCAACGCATGCGCTAGTGCGGACTTCGCCTTGGCGTGGCACTCCTTCGGAATCAGCTTCACCGCTTCGGCCACGAGTTTGGTTGCGTTCTCGGCGTTCTTGACCAGATTCGCGATGATGTCGTTCACCGTTACCGCGTCATGTTCTGGATGCCAGCAATCGTAGTCGGTCACCATCGCGACTGTTGAATAGCAAAGCTCGGCCTCGCGCGCGAGCTTCGCTTCCTGCAGGTTCGTCATGCCGATCACGTCCATTCCCCAGCTTCGATACACGTTCGATTCGGCTTTGGTCGAAAACGCCGGCCCCTCCATGCACAGGTATGTTCCGCCCTTCTTCGCGTTGACGCCCACGGTCTGCGCGGCTCGATACAGGATATCGGCGAGTTCCTCACACACCGGGTCGGCGAAGCTGATGTGGGCGACGAGTCCATCGCCGAAGAAGGTATCGGCGCGGTGGCGTGTGCGATCGAAGAACTGATCGGGAATCACGAAATCGAGCGGCTTGTGCTCTTCCTTGAGTGATCCGACGGCGCTCAGCGACAGGATCCAGTCAGCGCCGAGCATCTTGAAGCCCCAGATATTGGCGCGGAAGTTCAATTCTGTCGGCGAAATCTTGTGCCCGCGGCCGTGACGCGCGAGAAAAGCCACGCGGCGCCCGTTCAACTCGCCCACCATGTAAGCATCCGAAGGCTTGCCCCACGGCGTTTCGAGGAACAGTTCCTTTTCCACCGTGAAGCCGGGCATCGAATAAAGTCCGCTGCCGCCAATGATTCCAATTTCTGCGTTCAAGTTCTACTCCTTTGATTCGATGATCTCGAGCAATACGCCGCCAGTCGATTCCGGATGCACGAAGACGTAGGTGTGGCCGCCGGCGCCCGTGCGTGGTTCGTTGAGGATGCGCGCGCCGCTCGCGCGAAGCCGCTCGATCGTGGCCGCGAAGTCGCGCGTGCGCAGCGCGACATGATGCAGTCCCTCGCCGCGCTTGGCGAGGAACTTCGCGATTGTCGAGTCTTCGCTCGCCGGCTCCAGCAGTTCGATGCGCGACACTGATGCAGGCAGCATCGCGACGTTCACGCGCTCCGCCGCCACGGTCTCCCGATGGGAAACCTCGAGTCCGAGCTGGCCCTGATAAAATTCGAGCGCGCGGTCGAGCGAGCGCACGGCGATTCCCAAATGATCGATCGCGAATTCGCTCATGTGCGCAGCCACTCCTCCACGACAGTGTACGGGTCGGTTTGCCTGGCGGCCACCTGGCGAGCGGCTTCGGCGAATTGCCCCGGCGGATAGCGATCGAGCAAACGCTCGCGCAGCATCTCGCGCAGGCGAAGCTCCCACAATCGCTCCAGCCGGCCCGATTGCGGAGCCACGTTCCGAATCGCCTCGGCCAGTTCAGCCACTCCTGTACCTTCGCTTGCCACCGTCTTCAGTACCGGCGGCGCCGTGCCATCCTCGCGTGCGGGCAATTGGTGCAATTCGCGATCGAGCCTGTCGGCTCCCGCGTGATCCGCCTTGTTGATCACGAACACATCCGCGATCTCCATCAGTCCGGCTTTGATCGCTTGCACATCGTCGCCCATTCCCGGAACCAGTACCACTACCGTGACTCCCGCCAGCCGCGCGACATCCACTTCATCCTGACCCACGCCCACCGTCTCGACAATCACGACGTCGCGTCCCGCCGCGTCCAGCAGCAGTACGAGATCGGTGGTTGCCCGCGCCAGTCCCCCGAGCCAGCCGCGCGTCGCCATCGAGCGGATGAATACACCCGGATCGTCATGATGCGCCTGCATCCGGATCCGGTCGCCGAGAATCGCGCCACCCGAGTAGGGACTCGTCGGATCCACCGCCACCACCCCCACCGTCCTGCCCTGCTCGCGGAACACCTTGATCAACTGGCCGGCGAGCGTGCTCTTGCCCGCGCCCGGAGATCCGGTAACGCCGATCACGAGCGCGCGTCCCGTGCGCGGAAACAACTCCCGCAACAACGACTCCGCTTCCGGCTGGCGATTCTCGATCGCGGTGGCCGCGCGGGCCAAAGCTCGGATGTCGCCGGAGCGGATGCGTCTCGCCTGGTCCGATTCGCTCAGACCAGTTCTTCCTTCTGTGCGTCCCACCGGACGGTGCGCTTCTGACGATAACTTTCGACCGCCATTCGGCAGGCGATCGACACGCGGAATCCGACGTCGAACGGGCAGTTCGGGGTGGCTTGGCCGCGGATTGAATCGAGCCAATTGCGCATGTGCGCGTCCTTGCCCGCCGTGGCCTGCCCCGCGATCTCGGCTTCTTTCGGCTGGTTCACCTTCTGCGGCTTGTAGGTGATGTGCTGACCCTTGAGAATCGTGCCATCCGTTCCGAGGATGTGTTCGGAAACACCCAACTGATCGTTGCCGAATCCGGAGGCCCACGAGAACAAAATCTCTTCCGGATGTTCCATCGAGACGTTCATCGTGTCGGGTACTTCGCGGCCGTCCTTCCAAAGATAAACGCCGCCGGTCATCGTCACCGCGCTCGGGATCTTCAGTTCGAGCGCCTTGTACCAAAACGAGAGCTGATGGCACATGTTCTCGTAGACGTTGCCGCCCGAGTAATCCCAGAAAAAGCGCCAGTTGATGTAGCGGTTCGGGTCGAACTCACGTTTCGGAGCTTCGCCCAGGAACTGATTCCAAAGGATGTTCTCGGGCGTCATGTCCGGATATACCGGCCGCGACCATTGCGGCTTCCCGTGCGGAGTGTTGCGGTACATGTGCGCTTCGATGGCGGTGATGCGGCCGAGCTTTCCGCTCTTGGCGAAGGTCAGCGCGTCGGTCATCATGCCCGAAGAGCACGATTGATGGCCGATCTGGACCGTCTGCCCTTTCGCGTTCTCATAGGCGGCGCGCATGCGCTTGGCGTGGTCCACGGTGAACGCCATCGTCTTTTCCTGATAGACGTGTTTACCCGCGGCGATTGCCGCCGTGAAGTGCTCGCAGTGCAGGTGCTGGGGCGTCGCGATGATCACCGCGTCGATCGACTTGTCGTCGAGCAGGTAGCGGTGATCGAGATGGGTTTTCGCATTCGGTGCAACCTGACGCGCGTCTTCGAGGCGTTTGGTGTAGATGTCGGCGAACGCCGCGAATTCGACGTTTGGAGCCGCCATCGCCTCGCGCACCAACTGCATTCCGCGCGCGCCGGGACCGATGATGCCCACGCGGATCCGCTCGTTTGCGCCGAGCACCGTCCGCGGTGCCGTCAAGGCTCCAGCCACGCCGCCAGCGAATGTCCCGAAGAAAATGCGCCGGGAATCGCGTCCTTTTTGTTCCATCCTTCGCCTATGGTATCAGGCGCGAAGCAGCGCAATTGCTCGCCGCCGCCCTCCGGACACGCTAGCATGTGACAAATGATGCGCATCTGGATCGCCGCGGTGCTGGTCACGGCCATCGCGGCCGCCGCCGAAGACGACACCGCCAAGGCTCAGGCCATTCTGCGCTCGAACTGCGCGCAGTGCCACTCGAAGGCGGTCTCGATGTCGGGGCTCGATCTCGACACCCGTGAATCGGCACTGAAAGGCGGAACACGCGGGCCGGCCATCGTCCCCGGACGCGCGGCGGGCAGCAAACTCATCGAAGCCGTCGAGCGCAAAGGCAAACTCGCCATGCCTCCGAACCAGCCGCTCGCCGCCGCCGATGTCGAAACCCTGCGCCGCTGGATCGATGCTGGCGCTCAGTGGACCGGATCTCCCGTTCCCGCGACAAGCCCTTGGTGGGCGTTCCAGAAAGTCTCCAAGCCCGCGTCTCCGAAACTCAGCGACAACTGGGCCGCGAACGAAGTCGATTCGTTCATCCTCGACAAGTTGAAGGCGGAAAAGATGCGCCCCGCGTCACAGGCTTCCCGCGCAACTCTCGCGCGGCGCGCCTATCTCGATCTCTGGGGACTTCCCCCTACGGTCGAACAGGTCCGCCGGTTCGCCGGGGACAAATCGCCCGGCGCCTGGAAGAATCTCATCGACACGTTGCTCGCCTCGCCGAACTACGGCGAAAAGTGGGGACGCCATTGGCTCGATCTCGTCCGTTACGCCGACACCGCCGGCTTCGAGCTCGACTCCTACATCCACGACGCGTGGCGATACCGCGACTGGGTCATCGACTCGTTCAATAGCGACAAGCCGTATGACCGGTTCATCCGCGAACAGATCGCGGGCGACGAGTTGTTCCCCGAGAATCCGGTGGCGCACACGGGCACAGGCCTATACTGTGTGGGTCCGAATCGCGACCTGTTCCCCGATCAGGCCGACATCAATCGCGAGGAGACACTCACTGACTTCGTGGACACCACTTCCGCCGTCTTTCTCGGACTTACTGCCGGCTGCGCGCGCTGCCACGATCACAAATTCGACCCGATCTCGCAGGAGGACTACTATCGTGTTCGCGCGATCTTCGCGCCCGCGACCAAGGTCAAGGTCGCGCTCAGCCGCCTCGAGTCGCTCGGGTTCGACATCTCGGAGAGCGTCCGCGAGTGGAAACTGCGCGAGTACGGCGAGCAGATCCGCGCGTCGCAATCGCGCTGTCAGGAGAAGGTGCGCGCGGCGAAGATGGCCGCGCTGCCGGAGGAGGCTCGCGAGGCGTTGCGCCGTGCCGGCACCGAACGGACGCCGCGCCAACGTGAGTTGGCGGCACAGTTCGCGCAAAGTGCGCAGGCGGGAGAGGACGAGGTCCGCGACTGCATGAATCCGGAGGAGGCGGCCCAACTGCGCGAGATGGAAAAGGCGCTCGTGCGAATGTACTCGGGCTACCGTGCAAAGCCGTTCGCTTGCGGTATCGCGGACTGGTGGAATGTCGCACCCCGCACGTTCCTTCCCGCGAAGGGTTCGCGCGCGGAACGTGAAGTCCAGCCCGGGTTCTTTTCGATCCTCGGCGGTGGAGAAGTTCCGCCGCCGCCCGAAAAGCGCGAAGCCACCGGACCGATCCCGCTGATGCCGACCACGGGAAGACGATCCGCGCTCGCGGGCTGGATCGCAAATCCCGGGAACCCTCTCACGGCTCGCGTGATGGTGAATCGCATCTGGCAGTATCATTTCGGCCGCGGGCTGATCGCAACGCCCAGCGACTTCGGCACCCGGTCGGGAAGGCCGGCACATCCGGAACTGCTCGACTGGCTTGCCGCCGAGTTCGTCGAGAAGGGATGGTCGATCAAGGTGATGCACCGGTTGATGATGAACTCCGCCGCCTACCGGATGGATTCGACGCCGTCACCGGAAGCCGCGCAACGCGATCCGCTCAATCTCTTGGTGTCTCACCACAATCGCCGCCGCCTGAGCGCCGAGGAGATCCGCGACTCGATGCTCGCCGCAACGGGCGGGCTCAATCCCAAACGCGGCGGCAGGCCCGTGGTGCCGCCACTTACGCCCGAGGAGAAGTCCACGCTCACCCAGCGTCCCGCCGACGCCTGGGTGTTGACCACAGACACCAAGGAGTATTCGCGGCGCAGCATCTACATGCTGCAGAAGCGGACTTTCCGCATGCCGATGATGGAAGTCTTCGACGCGCCCGAGACGATGCTCACCTGCTCCCGCCGCGATTCGAGCACCACCGCGCCGCAGTCGCTTTCGCTTTTCAACGGCGCATTCACCATGGAACGGGCACGGGCTCTGGCGGCCCGGCTCACCGCGGATTCGGACGATGACCGGACCGTCGCCGCCGAAGCGTGGCGCCGCGTCCTGGCACGCGAGCCTGATGACGCCGAGCAGTCCCGCGCGCTGGCATTTCTCGCGGCGCAGAGTCAGAATGGAACGAGCCGGGCCGATTCGTTCGTCGAATTGGTCCGCGCGCTGCTGAACCTGAACGAGTTTCTCTATGTCGACTAGACGCGCCTTTCTCGCCTCCGCCGGACGTGGGTTCGGAGCCGCGGCCGCCGCCGCGATGGTGCCCGGTGCGTTCGGCGCCGGGAATCCGCTCGCTCCCAAGAAGCCGCACGAGCACGCCCGAGCGAAGGCGATCATCTATCTCCACATGCACGGCGGCGTGAGCCATGTCGACACGTGGGACCCAAAGCCTGAACTCGCGCGCCTCTCCGGCAGGACTCTTCCCGCGAGTTTCGTCAAGGGACTCAAGACCAGCCGAATCGACTTCACGAAGGCTCTCGCGCGCGGCGGTGCGTGGAAGTTCCAGAAGCGCGGTCAGTCCGGAATCGAGGTCTCGGACTTGTTCCCTCGCATGTCGGAGCACGCCGATGAGTTCGCCCTCGTGCGATCGTGCCACGGCGATGCGTTCGACCACTCGCCCGCGATGTACCTGCTCGCGACCGGCTCGCAGTTCCCAGGCCGTCCGAGCTTGGGCGCGTGGACGGTCTACGGTCTCGGATCGGAAAACCAGAATCTGCCTTCATTCGTCGTGATGACTGACGGCGCGATGAAGTGCGGGCCTCAAGGATACGGCGCCGGATTCATTCCGGCGGTCTATCAGGGCACGATGTTCCGAGGCGGAAAGAGCCCGGTGCTCGACCTATCGAACCCCGAGGGCGTCAGCAACCAAAGACAGCGGACGACGCTCGACCTGATCGGCGACCTCGACCGCCGCCACTTGGCCAACCGTCCCTTCGATACCGATCTCGAGGCCCGCTTGGCTTCGTACGAGTTGGCCTACCGCATGCAGTCGGAAGCGCCCGAAGCGGTCGACATCAGCAAGGAGTCGGAAGCGACCAGAAAGCTTTACGGCATCGGTGACGGGCTATCCGATGACTTCGGCCGGAAGTGCCTGTTGGCGCGGCGGCTGGTGGAGCGCGGAGTCCGCTTCATTCAGTTGTACTCGGGCACCCATCTGGGCGATGACTGGGACGGTGCTCACAACGACCTGACCGGATCCCATGACAAGATGGCGGCGAAGACCGACAAGCCAATTTCCGGTCTGCTTCGTGACCTGCGCGCCCGCGGACTCGCCGATTCGACACTTGTGGTCTGGGGCAGCGAGTTCGGACGCACACCACTCGCCGAGGGCCGCAACGGACGCGATCATCATCCCTACGCCTTCAGCATGTGGTTCTGGGGCGCCGGTGTCAAAGGCGGCCGTGTGCTCGGTTCCACCGACGAATTCGGACTCCGCCCCGTTGAGCATCCGATGACCGCGCACGATGTCAACGCGACGATTCTGCGCGTGATGGGCCTCGATCATTTGAAGCTGACATACTTCTACCAAGGCCGCGACATGCGCCTCACCGATGTCCACGGCGAAAACGAATTCACGAAGTTCCTGCTTGGCGCCTGAGCCCGGACCTGGCAGCCCGCTAATTCCCGCGCCCGATGACCAGTGCCGAATTCTTGCTGCCGAAGGCGATGCAGTTGATCACCGCGTGTTCAACCTGCATTTTTCGCGCCTGCGCCGGAATGTAATCGAGATCGCACTGGGGATCGGCCTCATCCACATTGATCGTCGGATGAATCACGCCATCGCGCATCCCGAGTAAAGTCGCCGCCAGCGCCGCCGAGCCGCACGCTCCCTGCGGATGCCCGATGATGCTCTTGATCGACGATCCGGGAATGTTCGACGCGCGATCGCCGAACGCGATGTGAACGGCCTTGGTCTCGATCCTGTCGTTCAATTCCGTGCTGGTTCCGTGATAGCTCACGTAGTCGATCGCTTCGGCCGGAAGCGCGGCTTCCTTCAGCGCCAGCCCGATCGCACGCGCGGGCTCTTCGCCCGATTCCTCGAGCCGCACGCGGTGGAAGGCCTCGCACGTCGATCCGTAGCCGAGAATCTCGCCGTAGATATGCGCGCCGCGCGCGATCGCGCGTTCTCGCTCTTCCATCACCAGGAACCACGAGCCTTCGCTCAGCACGAATCCCGAACGGTCTTTCGAGAACGGCCGCGAGGCCCGCTCCGGCTGATCGTTCCACTGCGAGGTCATGATGCGCATCAACTGGAATCCGCGCACGATTAGGGGAGCGATCGGTGCGTCCACGCCGCCCGCGATGATCGTGTCGATCGCTCCGGCGCGAATCGTACGGAACGCGTGGCCGATCGCATCGCTCGACGACGTGCAACCTGTCGACACGATATGCGACAAACCGCGGAAGCCGTAGTGCATCGACACTTCGCTCGCCAGCGTTCCGATGGTGGACGTCGGAATCACGTAGACGCTACATTGTTTTTGGTTGCCGGTGTAGTAGAGATGGTACTGACGTTCGGAGAACTCCTGGCTGCCGCCGCCCGATCCGACGATGACACCGATCTCGCGCAACTCGTCCCGTGTCAGCTTCTCCGGCTCGATGCCCGCGTCGGCCACCGCCTCGCTTACCGCGGCGCGTGCCAATGGAACCACTCGGCCCACGTGTGGCCTGTCTTTCACCTCGACCCAGGCGTTCTCGTCGAAATCCTTGACCTCGCCTGCGATCCGCACCTGAAAGGCCGATGCATCGAATTGAGAAATTGCCGCGACGCCACTCTGGCCGTCGCGTGTCGCTGCCCAGAACCGTTCGCGGCCATTGCCGTTCGGGCTCAAGGCGCCGATTCCGGTAATCACCACGCGCCGCATTCTTGGCTAGTATAACAGGCGCGTGTCAGTCTTTCGCTTTTTCCCGGATCATTTGCCAATATACTTCCGGCCGCTTGTCCTCGCGCAAGTACGGATTCGGTTCGACGAAACGCCCGTACATCTCGGGCCGGCGAGCGCGGATGTAGCTGGCGCCAGAGGCCAATTCGAGGTTTTTCGGGACCAGCGTCGCGACCACCACTTCGTCTTCGAGTGAACGGCACTCGGTGACCACCTCACCATACGGATCCAAGATCATCGACCCGCCGGGCTTGATCGTGCCGCCATCTACCCCGAGCACATTCGCGTAGAGCACGTAGACGCCATTCTCCCACGCGCGCGCGGGCAGCCACTTCATGATCCAACCGCGGCCCTTCGGACCATCGAACTCCATCCGGCACGGCACCGGATCTTCCCTCCGCCTCTGCCAGACCTCCGGCTCCACCACGCCGCGTCCCGGAGCAGGGGAGGGAAGACAGCCGGTCACGTGCGGCGCGAGCATGATCTCGGCGCCCATCATCGCGGTTGCGCGGCCGTTCTCCGGAAGGTTGTTGTCGTAACAGGTGAGCATGCCGAAGCGGCAGCCCAACGCGTCGAACACCGTGTGCCGGTCTCCGCAATCGAGATGCGGACTGATGAACTCGTGAATCTTGCGATGCCTGGCGATGAGGCCATCGCGCGACACCACCACCTGGCAATTGTAGAACCGGCCCTGATCGGCCTCGACCAAGCCGGCGGAAACGATCACGCCATGCCGCGCGGCGATCTCGATCAGTCTGCGCACCGATGGCCCATCCGGCACCGGTTCGGCGATGCCAGCTACCTGCTCGCGCGAAAGAGTTTCGAGAAACGTGTAGCCCGTGATCGAGATCTCGTGGAACAACACCAGTTGCGCGCCCTGCTCCACGGCGCGCGCGGTCAGCGAATCGATCACGCCGAGGTTGTACTCTTTGCCGCCGTCTCTCGCTTCGAATTGCGCAACCCCGGCGCGGATTTGTTGCATGCTGGTGCCTACCTCTTCTTGCCTTGCGCGGCGACGGCTTGCATCGCCGCCTTCACCTTCTCGGGATCGCCGAGGTAGTAGCTGCGAATCGGCTTCAGGTCATCGGTGAGCTCGTAGACCAAAGGCATCCCGGTCGGAATGTTCAGCTCCACGATCTCCTCTTCGCTGACGTTGTCGAGGTACTTCACCAATGCCCGCAGGCTGTTGCCATGCGCAGCAATGAGCACGCGCTTGCCAGCCCGGATCTCCGGCGCGATCGTCTCATGCCACAGCGGAAGGAATCGCGCCACAGTGTCCTTCAGGCACTCGGTGAGCGGCAGCTCCTCCTTGCTCAGCGACGCGTAACGCGGTTCGTTGCCCGGATACCGCTCGTCGCCGGGTTCGAGCGCAGGCGGCGGAATGTCGTAGCTGCGGCGCCAGATCTTCACCTGCGCATCGCCGAACTTCTCCGCGGTCTCCGCCTTGTTCAATCCCTGCAGCGCGCCGTAGTGGCGCTCGTTCAAGCGCCAATCGCGATAGACGGGGATCCAGAGCAGATCCATCTCGTCGAGCACCATCCAGCAGGTCCGGATCGCGCGCTTCAGTACCGACGTGTAGGCCACGTCGAATGTGAAGCCTTCCGCCTTCAGAACGCGCCCTCCTTCCTTCGCCTCTTCGAGACCCTTCTCGGAGAGATCGACGTCTTTCCACCCGGTGAAGCGATTCTCCTTGTTCCAGGTGCTTTCACCGTGGCGGATGAGAACCAGCTTCTTCATTGCTTGAAGGCGCTCCTTCCGGCGTACTTCGCGCTCGCTCCGAGATCCTCCTCGATGCGCAGCAACTGGTTGTACTTCGCCATGCGATCGGTGCGCGAAGCCGAACCCGTCTTGATCTGTCCGCAGTTGGTGGCGACGGCGAGGTCGGCGATGAAGCTGTCTTCGGTCTCGCCCGAACGATGCGACGAGATGCTGGTGTAGCCCGCGCGCGCCGCCATCTCCATCGCTTCGAGCGTCTCGGTGAGCGAACCGATCTGATTCACCTTGACGAGAATCGAGTTCGCGATACCCTTCTTGATACCTTCCGCCAGCCGCGTCGTGTTGGTGACGAACAGATCGTCGCCCACGAGCTGGCATTTGGCGCCCAATGCATCGGTCAGGTGCTTCCAGCCGGACCAGTCGTCTTCGGCCATGCCGTCCTCGACCGACACGATCGGATACTGCGCTGCCCACCCTGCCCAGAATTCGGCCATCTGTTCCGAACTGCGCTCGCTCTTGTCGCTCTTCTTGAAGACGTACTTCTTCGACTTCTTGTCGTAGAACTCGCTTGCCGCGCAATCGAGCGCGAGGCTGATCTGCTTCGAAGCCTTGTATCCAGCCTTGGCGATCGCCTCCATGATCACGTCGAGCGCTTCGGTGTTCGACTTCAGATTCGGTGCGAAGCCGCCCTCGTCGCCCACCGACGTCGAGTAGCCCCGGCTCTTGAGCACGCCCTTGAGCGTATGGAACACCTCGGCGCCCATGCGGATCGCTTCACTGAAGCTTGACGCTCCGTGCGGCGCGATCATGAATTCCTGCACGTCCACCGAATTGTCGGCGTGTGCGCCGCCGTTGAGAATGTTCATCAACGGTACCGGGAGCGTACGCGCGTTGACGCCGCCGAGGTAGCGGTAAAGCGGGGTTCCTTCCGAAGCCGCGGCGGCACGCGCCGTCGCCATCGACACCGCGAGAATCGCATTCGCGCCGAGCTTGCCCTTGTTCGACGTGCCGTCGAGCGCGAGCATCTTGCCGTCGATCTCCGATTGACGAGAGGCTTCCATGCCCATCAGCGCGTTGGCGATCTTGGTGTTGATGTTGTTCACCGCCTTGCTGACGCCCTTGCCCAGGTAGCGCTTCTTGTCGCCATCGCGAAGCTCGATCGCTTCGTGCTCGCCCGTGGAGGCACCCGATGGAACCGCCGCGCGTCCTAGGCTTCCATCGGCGAGTAGGACATCGGCTTCCACCGTCGGATTGCCGCGTGAGTCGAGGATTTCCCTGCCGTTGATTCTGATGATTTCCATGTTGTGTGGTTGAGTTCCCTGCTGAAGTGAGGAGTCTCCCCATTGTGCCATGCCCGGGCAAACCGCGACCCGGTCAGGACCAGGTCGCGGGCGCGGGGAAGCCTCCGGAACCTTACCACTCCACCCGCAACCCGCTCCTCAGATTCCGCGGCCCCGATTGATCGAGACTCGCCACTCCGCCCACCGCGCTGATCACGCCCACTTGTCCAGCCGACGTGATGTTCACGCCCGGATTGGCGTAGTTCGGATGATTGAACGTGTTGGTTGACGTCAGCTCCACTCGGACGTTGATACGCTCCCGAATCGGAATGTTCTTCGCGATTCCCGCGTTGAAGATGTTCGATCCGGGTCCCTTGATCACACCCTTGGCCGACGTGCCGAAGTTTCCCGGCTGCGGCGCCGCGAAAGCTCCGATGTCGAACCACCGGTTCACCGTTCGTTCACCCGCGCCGAGGTTCCCGTCGCGCAGCCGGTCCGGACGAATCGTCGCCTGCTGCGGCGTCGCCGAAGCGGTGAACACCGTGCCCACCGGATCGAGGCCGGTCCACTGCGGCGTGAGGAACTGGCCAGAGTAGATGCTATACACGCCGCTCAGGTCCCAACCGCCCGCTATCAATTCCAGCGCCCGGTTCGGTGCCTTGAGGCGGCGGCCCTTTCCGATCGGAAGCTGCCACACGAAATTGCCAGTCAGCCGATGCGTCGGAATATCGAGCCACACCGCGCGTTCGCGCTTGCGGTCATAGGCATTCTCGGGCGACTCGCCTCGCTCGAGATCGCCGATATCGCGCGCCAGCACGTATGAGAACTGATACGAAAGGCCGCGCGCGAACCGCCGCTCCACCTCCGCGGTGAACGAGTGATATTGGTGTCCACCACCGTTCGAAATGTAGGTGATCGCCGGATAACTCGGGAAGCGGCGAGGTTTGCTGATGAACGGACGGTTGTCCGGCAGCGGCTGGTTGATGTTGTAGCCCCATTCTCCTTGCCGCGTGTTGGTGCCGATGTAGGACGCTCGGAATCCCGTGCTCCAGCGCTGATGCTCCACGGTCGCGTTGTACTGCATACTGTAGGGAATCCGAAGATCCTTGCGATAGGCCCCCGGAAGGCCCACGTTGGTCAATCCACCGGCGGTTGGCGGAAACACACGCGGAAACATCAATTCAGGAGTGCCGATCGGATTGGCGAACGCGGGCTCGTTCAGCACGAACGGTGCCGCTCCCGCGCTCACCGAGCGCGCCACCACGTCGTAGAAGACTCCGAAACCGGTGCGGAACACTGTGTTGTTGCCCAGCGGCCGCCACGCGATTCCGATCCGCGGCGCGAGATTGTACCGGTCGGTGGTGAGCAAAGTCTTCGAATCGAACCCAGCCGCACTCGCCTCGACCACGGGCACGTATCCACGAGGCATCAGCGGACTCACCAGATTCAACGATCCGTCGGGCACCACGATCCGCCCGCTGTCGATATCGAAGACCGCCTGCTTGCCGGTCCGCTCGCTCCATCCAGGGTGCAGTTCATAGCGCACGCCGAGATTCAACGTCAGCTTCGGCGTGACCTTGAAGTCGTCGGTCACGAAGAAGTCGTAGCCCCAGCGCAGCCGTTGAATCAACTCGGGCGGAAACGCCCGCGATGCCGTGGTCGGAAGCCCCAGCAGAAAATCGGCATACGGCTGATTGGTGTACCGGTTCGAGAAGTTCAGGCTGCCGAAGAGCGCCGTGTTCGCCTGCTTGTCATTGAACACCACGCGGATCAACTGTGCTCCCGCCTTGATGTTGTGCTTGCCGCGATACCAGCTCAACTGCTCCTGGAACTGCTGAACGTAGTTCTCGAAACCCGGATGACGATAGTCGTTGTCTACCGCGACGGGCGTGATTCCCAGCCCCGTGAACGCCACCTTCAAGAGCCCGTTGATGTCCGGAAGATTGTCCACCAGCCCCGTAATCCCGAGGTATTGGGCGACTTCCTTGCCGAGCGTCGGCGGATTTCGCGGATTGTTGTTGTAGCCGTATCCGTAGCGGAACTCGTTGAGCAGGTTCGAGCGGAAGTTGTGCGTGTACGAGATCGTCAGTCCGTTAGTCGACCTCGTCTGCCACTGCTGGCCGATCGTCGGCAGCCCGCCAGTGAACTGGCGGCTATGCTGCCGGTCCCACGTGAAACGCCCGAACACCGACGCCTTGTCCGAAAAGCGGTGGTCGCCACGCGCCACGACATAGGTGTTCGGATCGAACGCCCGCCGCTTCTGCTCGCGATAGTTCTGGCTGGCGAAAACCGCGGTGTTGCCGAAGTTCGGCAGCGGCCAGAAGCGATCCTGATATTTCTGCGACACCGGGCTGATGCGCGACGCAGGAATCCGGTTGCCCGCGAACGGCGCCCGGTTGGCGAACGGATCCACCACCGCGGCCAGCCCCGAAAAATCGCCTTGCCGCCACGGGGTGAGCGGCACCGTCGGATTCAGATTCTGTAGAATCTGAGCGCCGCGCGATGTCTCGAGCGAGAACAGGAAAAAGCTCTTGTTGCGTCCGTTGTAGAGTTTCGGCAGCATCAGCGGACCGCTGATCAACCCGCCGAGGCTGTGGCTCACATTGCCGCCCCGCTGCAGGGCGAACGGATCGCGCGCCCGGAACCACGGTGTCGTGTAGTAGTCGAGCGCGGAACCGTGCAACTCGTTCGTTCCGCCCTTGGTGACCACCGTAACCTGACCGATCGCGGCGAAGTCCGCCGTGTTGTTCGCCATATCGATACGGATTTCTTCATAGCTCTCGATGTAGCTGTACAACGGCCCTATTTGCGTGCCGTCGTATCCGTTGGCCACCGTGATCCCGTCGATCGTCGTATCTTCCTGGTTGGCGCGGCTGCCGGCGAACCGGCGCGTCGACGATCCCGCCCCCGCCTGCACGACCCCGGGCGTCAACGCGAGGAATCCGCTCAACGACCGCGTATTCAACGGCAGCGCCTTGAGTAGATCGGCGCCCTTGCTGTCGCTGATGCGCGCCGTCTCCGTTTCGATCGCGCCACCGAGAGCCGAAACCTCCACCTTCGTCTCCACCGCACCAATTTCCAGCCGAATATCGAGCCGGCGGACAGCGAGCGGAGGCAGTTGAACCTCCTGCACCACCGATTCCTTGAACCCGCCGCTCTTGGCCCGCACCGTGTACACGCCATCGCGCAACTGGCCGAGTGTATAAATGCCAGATTCGCTCGCCACCGCCGAGTACCGATAGTTGCTGCCCGCGTGCACCGCCTCTACCGCCGCGCCCGGAATCACCGCGCCGTTGGGATCGGTGATCGTGCCGGTCAACGTGGCGAATGTCGTTTGACCGAAGGAAAGTGCCGAGGCGCAGAACGCGGCAACGCCGAGCCGGATGAGTCGAGACATGAAGACCTCCATAGCGGGCGATTATTTCATCCGGCCCGGTCGAAGTCAAAACGCGCGAATTGAGAATGCTCTCGCGAAACCATCAGCCGGCGGCCTTCACCCGGTGGGCGGCTCGCCCTGTGTGCCGGGCTCGCGACTACTTTCCTCCGATCGCCGTGATACCCTGCGGGGATCAACCGCGCGGGAACCCGCGCGCCCAGAGGAGGGCCCATGCTGCTCGTCTCGTTTCACGGGAGCGATCCCGCTCACCAAAATCTGTTTGCCTACGAAACTCCGTCCGGCGAGAACATCAACAAGTCCGTGCTCGAAGTTCCCGCTGGCCTCACGCTCTCGGAACTGCGCGCAATCACACCGTGCGGTGGCCAGTTGTTCATCGCCAACGGCGCCAAATCGGAAAGCCAGGTACTGTGCTACGGCATGCCCGGCAGCACCGGCGCGTGCCCGTTCGTTTCGGTCGTGATCGGACCCGTCTTGTCGAAGTCCCAGGGACACTTCAAGACCTGCATCGCCCATCCGTTCGGAATCGCCTTCGATGGTCCGGAGCGCTGTTTTGTCACCAACCAGGACACCAATACCGTCGCTCTCGTGACCGTGTTGCACAACCAGGGCTCGCTGGGGAAGGGAAGCCAGTCCCAATACCTCAACGATCATTTCCCCGGCCCGGACTTTCTCGATGGTACCTTCGTCGCCTCCCAACAGGGTGACCTTCATGACGTAAGCGTCAAAGCACCGGACGTTCCCGCCACAAACGGCGGACTCGGAGTGAGTCCAGACACTCCGGGCGCCAAGCCGCAAAATTCAGTCCGCGACGTGGCCGTATCAAACGGAGTCCTCTATGTGTGTGACGAAGTCGGCAAAACGGTCAACTCTTACTCTCTCGCGGACGGATCCTTCCTTGGGCCCAGCAACCAGTTGCCGTCGAGCCCCACCCACTTCGCGTTGTCGGGTAACGGACTCTACGTGACAGCCGGCGCGTCCCTCTGGTGGGCCCCAATCCCCGCCGGTGGTGGTGGTGGCTTGACCCTCCAAAACGTCTCGATCACCGTACCATCCGGCAACACGATCGGCGGAATCTCGTTTGACGCTGGAACCGTCTATGTGCCGTTCCAAACCGGAAAGGGCGGCAAGAACCCCGGCGGATCGATCATGACATTTCAGGTCGATCCGGACACGCCACGCGAATTTTCAGACCCGGCCACGTTCCACGACGGGTTGAGCGACACACCGGAGTTCGTTCTCTTCGTCACAGGTTGAACGTCCTCATGGTCCCATAAAAACAACTAATCCGACACCCGCTTGCCATTTGCGCCGCTTGTGGCGTACCCTAGGAGAAGGCGGCAACCCCGCCGACCTTCTTCCACCATGCTCAGCATCATTATTGAGGTAATCGTAATCGTACCTGGCCCCGCCTGAGGGTCCCGGGTGGAAGCACCTAGGCCACCGGCGGGGTTCCCACCCAGGCCGGTGGCCTTTTTCGTTATTACGGGGCGCGGAACCCAATCAATCCCTTCCAACGAGGTCTCACGAGAACAATGTCCAACCTGATGAGTGGCGCGAAAGTGCTGCTCGAGTGCCTGGCACGCGAGCAGGTCGACTGCATCTTCGGTTATCCCGGCGGCGTAACCCTCCCCCTCTACGACGCCATGTACGATCACCACATCCGCCACGTACTCGTCCGTCACGAGGAAAACGCCTGCTTCGCCGCCGAGGGCTACGCCCGCGTCACCGGCAAAGTCGGCGTCTGCTGCGCCACTTCCGGACCCGGCGCCACCAACCTCACCACCGGACTCGTCGACGCCATGATGGACTCGATCCCGATCGTCGCCATCACCGGCCAGGTCTCGACCAAGCTCATCGGCTCGGACGCCTTCCAGGAAGCCGACACCTTCGGCATCACCCGCCCCTGCACCAAGCACAACTATCTCGTCAAGAACGTCGCCGAACTCCCGCAGATC
>CADECY010000091.1 GCA_902825945.1 uncultured Acidobacteriota bacterium | reverse complement strand
CGGAACCGAACGAAAAGATATCAGATCGGGCATCGACCGTGCGGCCTTCGGCCTGCTCAGGCGACATGTAGGCGGCGGTTCCGAGCACCGATCCTTCCCGGGTCCGCGGCGAGTGGTCCGTGAGTGTGGCGTCCGCTTCGCTCATGCTGGGCGAAGGTTCCGTGAGTTTAGCGAGACCGAAGTCGAGCACCTTCACCCGGCCGTCGCCGGTGACCATAATGTTCGAAGGCTTCAGGTCGCGATGTGTGATGCCCACGGCGTGCGCGGCGGAGAGCGCATCGGCGATCTGAGCCGCGTAGTTCAAGGCTTGCGGAACCGGCATCCCCGAGGCCGGGATCAGACGGTCGAGCGTGTTGCCGGGGACATACTCCATCGCCATGAAGTCTGTTCCCTCGGCTTGGCCGATCTCGTAGATGGTAACGATGTTCGGATGATTCAGCGCGGACGCTGCCCGGGCTTCCTGGATGAAGCGGCGGCGCCGTTCGGGATCGGCTGCCAAGCCGGAATGCAGGACTTTGATACTGGCGGCGCGGTTGAGTTGTGTGTCGCGGGCCTTGTAGACAATACCCATGCCGCCCTCTCCGATCTTGTCGAGGATCTCGAAGTGCGACAACGTCCGGCCAGTCATGGAATTGCACCATGATACTCCGTCCGCCGGCGCTATGGCCTCCGTCCGCGGCGGAGCTCTTCGAGTTCCTGACGCAGCGGGCGCCAGTATTCGGCGTCGGCGGCACGCTCACACGCCTCCTCTTCCACGAGCAGGCGTTGGACCTCGGCCGAGCCACCTCCGATAGCGGCCGCGACGGCTGGCCTCGTTTGCGCGGCTTCCCTCGCAGCCTCTGGAAACTCGGCTGCGACGCTGACCAGGAGATCCGGCGTGCGGAGGTGCCGGAGCCAAAACCCGGGGTCCGGCTCTTCGCCGTGGTCCCGCCAGCGGAAGTAGTCTTGCTCGACGAGCCGCCGGATCATGGGCCAGTCCTTGTCTCGTTGAGTTCGCTTGGCGGTGGCCAGGTCTTCCGCCGAGAGGAGATCGATAGTCTCGCCGTCGGACTCGATCGTAGTGCGGCGTTCCCACAACTCTTCGAAGCTGGCGACACCTCGCGGCGCCGACATGACATCGACGCGTAGACCGGCGACATCCGGGCGCTGGCACCTGAAGTGCACGGCGTGACCGCGGTCCAAGAACTCGGACTTCAGATCCGGGACCGCGATTCGATCGGCCTCGAGATCGGCCAAAGCCGCTTTCAGGCGCTCCAGGTTCGCTTCATCGGCCAGGATCAGCAGGTCCAGGTCGCGGCTGAACTCGGCCGCGCCGTAAAACACGCACGCCTGTCCGCCCATGAGCAGCGTTCTCGCGCCACTCTTCCGGATCGAAGAAAGGGCTCTGCGTATCGGGTTCGGGTTCAAGGGAGCCGCCGAGGGCGAGATAGGTGTCCCATAGCTTCATCGATTCGGCGAAGCGGTCCTGTGGTGACATCAGATACCACTCGGCCCACTCTTCGCCGACACGTTCGACCAAGTCAGCAGGAAGCTCGCGCTTCATTCTCGAATTGTACCGCCGCGCGCGGCCCGCCACACCGTGCTTAACCCGAAGATCCGTTGCGCCAGCATGTGAGCCAACCCATGTTGGGTCATCGCCGGATTGCGGCCATCGCGGAAGCACTCGCTCAGTTGCGCGATCAACTTCATCTTTGCGCCGGCTTCGGCCAGCGGCACCATCCCCCGTCGGAGGTGATCGTGCCTCCATTGAACTCGGCCACCACCGCGCGTCGCCTCCCGGCGGAGCAAACTCGAACCGATTCTGGCTACGCTCTTTATTGACCAAGGCCTTCTCCTTTTCGCCGAAACATGTTTTCTTACAAATGTCTAGGCAATGGAGAACGGCCTTCGGTTTGACGATCCGTGAGAAATCCGGGTTAGCCCCCGGCGAGCAGCAACTCGAGACCGCCTTCGAGCGCCGGCTCCGATCCGAGAACGAGCCCGTCCGCGGCGAGTTGTCCGCGAACCAGCACGTTGGGCTCGAGGATGATACGCCCGCGAGCCGCCACTTCGACGGTGGAACCAAGCGAGCCTCCACGCACCCCGCTCGACAAACGAACGTCGCGTTCCCCACGGAGCACGCCTTCGAACAGGCAGCCGCGTTCGAGAATCATGTCGCCACGGGAAGTCAGGATGCCCTTGCAGACCGAGCCCGCGCCGATCCGCATCGCGTCACCGGACTTCACATCGTCCTCGAGCAGGCTGCCCGGAGGACAACCGAAGGTGCCACGAACCACGAGTTTTGCTCGCAGATAAATGGGTGCAGGGAATTGAAGGCTGCCGTCGTACACCCAGGTTTCGGCGCCGAGCGGCGACAGCTTCTCGATACGGAAGCCTTTGACCCAGCCCAGTTCGGGAATCTCGCCGCTCGAGGGAGGTGGGATCTCGATCGAATCCGCGACGGCTGGCGCCTGTCCGAAACCCGAGGCGCGTCCGGATGTGTGGATCGCCGGCGCGACGATCCAGCCGGCGCGGGCTTCGATGCCCAGTTGGATCTCCTGATCGGCCAGCGCGGCCTGCTGGACAGTGGAACCGGCGCGAAGGTCGAGCACGCGGCCCGCCGCCGCCCAGCGATTGACCACGGCGCCTGGTCCGATAATGAGGTCTCCCTCCGTGCTTACCGAATCGACGGCGCACTCCTTGCCGATGTGGCAATTTCCGGAGACGTACAGCGGCTGGTTGAGCACGCAGCGCGCACCTGACAGAAATTCTCCCCTGGCGAGCACCACCGAATCGATTACCGTGCCTTCCCGGCAGCGCACGTCCTCGGCAAAGAGTACTCTTTGGTTAGCGTACTGTGCCGGCCAAGCGGCTCTCTCCCCGTTCGAGGGGGCTAGCGTTAACAGGGCCCGAGCGTGAGCTTTGAACTCGGAATGGGAGCGCGTGTTCAAGATCACTAGGGTTTTTCTCTCAACCGATTCTATCGATGGAACTTGGGCCGATCTTTAGGCGTTGCTCGCGGACACACCCGCAAAAAGACCAACCGGAAACGCTTGACATGTACCGCTCGACTGCGTTAAACACTATGAAACGGCCCAATTAGGCGGGCTCTCGCAAATGTGCTCCTTGCCCACGGGGCACGACTCCTCCGAGGGGAGTCCGCCGGGTCAATTTTCACGTCAACGGCTCCTGATTTTGGTAATGAGAGCCTTAATACGTTCAACAGGCAGCGCCTCGACGGTCTTCCCGTTGCCGGTCACCGTTACCGCACGCAGCATCGAGTTGTAGATCGCCTCCTCTGTCGCCTCGATCACGGCCGCGAATAGCGGGGACGCAGCTTCGCCGGCCAGCGATGGGGCCCCGCGATGGGTGGTGAAAGCGATCCCATAATCGCCGCTGCCGTTCGATCCATTCGATCCGGTCCGCGCCAGTCCCCAGATGGTCCTCGCGGCCATCCGCTGGAGCGCTCGATGATCCACCGGCGCGTCGGTGGCCACCACCATCATGATGCTGCCGTCGCCCGTGTTGCCGGGTTGCCGCCGAAGGTCACGGCCCACGGGAACGCCACACATCGTCAGTTCGCCGCCGAAGTTCGACTGTACGAGCACGCCCACCGTGTGGCCGCCCGGGGTCCGGCGGGACGCGGTTCCGATACCGCCCTTCCAGCCGAAGGCGATCGTGCCCGTACCGGCTCCCACCGCGCCTTCCTCTACTGGACCTGACTTGGCTGAGCCGATCGCGGCGAACACCTCGTCGCGGCCCACCCAGCGTCCGCGAATGTCGTTCATTTGGCCGTCGTTCGTCTCGCCCACCACCGGATTGATCGAGCGGACACTCTCGTTGCCCGGAAGCGCGAGCATGTAGTCGATCAGCGCGTCGGCCACGCGCGGGACATTGAGCGTCGCGGTGAGCAGAATGGGCGTTTCGATCTCGCCGAGTTCGTTCACCTGCGTGGACCCGGCGAGTTTGCCAAACGCGTTTCCCACGAACACCGCGCCTCGCACCTTCTGCTGAAATAGATTGCCGCCGTGCGGCAGGATCGCGGTAACGCCGGTCCGAATGCGATCGCCACGGATCAAGGTCGTGTGGCCAACGCGGACACCCGCGACGTCGGTGATGGCGTTTTCCGCGCCAGGCGGAAGCTGCCAGCAGTCGAGCCCGATGTCGCGTGCTCGTGGGCGCTGGGCCAAGAGTGCTGGGGCGAACAGTAAGACGGCGATTCTCGCGGAGTTCATAGTAGCGGCATTCCGATTCTACCGGTTCGAGTCAGCCGACGAAGGCGAAGTGGCGCATCGCGATCATCGCGCCGTGGCCCGGCGGCGGCTGAACCAGGCTCGTCTTTTCGCGCGACGCGGTTGCAAGAGAGTCGCAATCCTGGTTCACGGGTCGAACGCCCGTGCCCGAGCTTCTACCTGCTGCCGCTTTCCGGATTCGCCGAATGCTGAGACTGTGGCGCCAGGTCCGGAGGGCGGGTAACTTGGATGGCGAGGTACTGGTGGAGTATCTTGTCAAGTTGAGGGAAACTGAGAATTGCTTATCTGTTGGGCTGTTGTGGTGTCCTTCTGTAAGGTCAATCGGCGATTCCGGTCACGGGCCGCGACGTTCCGGAACTGCTTGCATACGAGAGCGCGCTCCGCACGATCATGAAGCGCTGGTCAATTCCGGGCGCATCGATGGCGATCGCCGGCAACGGCCGGCTGGTCTTGCGCGGGGATTCGGACTGGCCGGCCGTGAGGCCGGAATCCAGGTCCTGCCGGCGTCGATCTTCCGCCTGGCGAGCATCTCGAAACCACTCACCGGGATGGCGATTCTCGAGCTGGTGCAGGATGGCCGGTTGAGCCTCGACGCCAAATTCGTGGACGTGATTCCGAACGTCACCCGCCACCGAACGTCACGCCCGATCCGCGCGTGCGAGACATCACGATTCGCCAACTGCTCCAGCACACCGGAGGCTGGGCAAGTACATTCCCGACGACCACGTGCTGCAGTACACGCTTGCATCGCGCGCCCGCGGTGTCGACCGCACACGGCTGACGTCCACGGACCTCGCCCGCTATGCCATCGGGCAGCGGCTGGACTAACACTAACCCAGGAACGCATTACTCCTACAGCCTGACCGGCTATACGATTCGCGGACGCGTGATCGAACGGTTGACTGGAAAGAGTTACGAAGAAGCGCACAGGCCGCGTAGGCGTGGCGCCAAATTTTCAGGAACATGCCGCGGGTGAGGCGCCGGAGCGAGTCCGTTTTGCGCGTGTTCCTCAGAGGCAGTGCGCGAACTGGTTCTGGTTCCAGCAGGCGTCACGGCACCGAAGATCGGCCGGTCACTACCATCTCAGCGCGAGCCGGACGAGGCGAAGTATTACGACTATCCGAACGCTCCTCTGGTGGGCACCCCGGTGGTGCCGGGAATCGCGGGCCCGGCCCCGCGTTCCTATGCCAATCGCTGGATGGAGTTGAACGAGGCGTTCGGTGGCTGGATCGGCACCGCGCCCGGCTTGCTGAAGTGGATCACCGCGCTCGAAGGGCGGGCCAGCCGCAGATCCTGAACTCGGCATCGCTTTCCGCGAACATCCAGCGGCCGTCCATCACGCCCAGCGGAGAATACGTCGGCCTCACCTGGCGAATCACGCGCATTACCGGCGGGCAGCATTGGTGGCACTCCGGCGGAGCCAGCGGTACGCGAAATCTCCTCACGCGCCGCCAGAACAACCGGAACTGGGTCGTGCTGCGTTGGGGCGTCCGAGTCCACGTCGGGTGTGGACCTGATCACTTGCGGCTGCACGAATTGCTCGCCGGACGCGGCGAGGTGGACGCGGTGATCGCGGCGGGAGAGAAGACGGTTAACTTTGTGATATAGTGTACTTTGTGTCACTAGCAAGAAGACAGTTCCTCCTTCGCGCCGCAGCCCCCATACTCGGCGTCGGCTGTGGCTACGCAACTCTGATCGAACCCCGCTGGCTCCGCTTTCAGCAGCACGACATGCGTCTGTTCGCGGCACCTCCGGACAACCCGGTGCGGTTGATCCACCTGGCAGACCTGCATGCCAGTTGGCACGTCGCGGATTCGCTCATCGAACGCGCGATCGACCTCGCCATCACCTCGCAGCCGGATCTCATCTGCGTCACGGGCGACTTCGTCACGGGAATCGACGGCTACGATTCCACCTGGTATCGCGGGCAACTACGGCGGCTCTCGCGAGCGGCGCCCGCGTTCGCTGTGCTGGGCAATCACGACGGCGGTCTGTGGGCGCGCCCGCGCGGCGGACATCAGTCACATGAGCCGGTCCGCGACATGGTGGAAGAGTCCGGAATCACGATGTTGCACAACGCCTCTCGCCGCCTTCAGGTGCGTGGCCGAACGATTCAACTGACCGGTGTGGGAGACCTTTGGGCGGATGAAATCGACGCCAGCCGTGCCTTTCGCGACAACGACCGGCATGTTCCCACGATCTTGCTTTCGCACAATCCCGACACGAAGGAGATCTTCCGGTACCATCGCTGGAACCTGATGCTCTCCGGTCACACGCATGGAGGTCAGATCCGCATTCCAGCCGTTGGAACTCCCTTCGCGCCCGTGTTCGACCGCCGCTATGTCGACGGATTGCGCGAGTGGGAATCACGATGGATTCACGTGAGCCGAGGAGTGGGCAATGCGCTCGGTGTGCGGGTGAACTGTCCGCCCGAGATCAGCCTGCTGCGCCTGACCTGAGCGCTATTGGACGAAGACGAAGTGCCGGATCGCGATCATCGCGCTGCGATCGGATCGGGGCCGCAGCAGGTGAAACCGCACCGTGACCTCGTCGAAGCGTGTGTATCGCGCGAGTCCCGCGATGGGAAACCGGAGTGTCTCGTCAATCGGCGGCCGGGAGGTGACCCGGCGGCGTCCGAGGGAGAGGGGCTCACCGTGGGCCACGGTGTCACGCAGAAGCAGTTCGATGTCCACGGTTCCCGGGCGCTGGTCGGCGTTGCGGATCGCGACCTCGATCGCGCCGCAGCAGCCGCCATCGTACCTCTGGCCGAAGTTCTGAACCGCGTCCATCGACAGCGAACGGAAGCCCAGATTGCGGAAGCTCTCTTTGGCCGGATCGCCGTGCATCACGGTTGGATTGCGCGCGGGCACGCGTCCGCGATAGAACCAGTAGGCTCCGAAGAACGGGATCACCTGTTCTTTCGCCTTGCCGGGAGTGGGCACGGCCGGAACCTGCCGAGGCGGAATCAGCGTGACTGTCTCGGTCTCTTCCGGCCACAGCAGAATCGTCTGATGTGCATCTTCCTTCGTCGTCTCGCCGCGATCGCTGACGGTCTCTTCAGCGGCGGGAAACACAGCCGCCAGGACTCTTGCGGCGATCGCGCCACCACCGCCTGGTTCCCGGTGGATCCACGCCGTGCTTACGAGCAGCGCGGCGGCAACGCAATGCGAAAACGCACCCGTGCGGCGGTTCCGCGGCGGACCGAATGCCACGAAAAGCATCCAGGCGAGAAGCGCGAAGAGTGCGATGACAGCGGCGGCGGAGATGCGCCATCGTTCGAGTCCGGCCGCGACTCCCACTGTCTGGAGGAGCAGCGCCGCGGTCAGCGCCCCAATCAGATTCGATGAGCGTTCTCCAGCCTGGCCGCGGCCGCCGTGCCCGGCCACCGCGTGTGCGAACAGCCCGGCTGCCATTGCCGCGCTCAGGACAGCGAGTGGAGATGGCCTGTCCCAGAAAACGGCGAAGGGAACGAGCCACACCGCGGCCGTTCCGGCGCCAGCGCTCCCGAGCCTGTCGATCCTATGCTCGCACCGAAGAACGATCCGTGATGTGGCCCATGTCACCAGCCGCGCCAGTCCGTAGATGAACAGGACTGCCGCGATAGCACGCAGGACAGCCATGGGCCACGCAAGTTCCGGACCCCGCGTGAAGAACTGGAAGCTCGCCGCGAGTCCGGCTGCCGACGCGGCGGCGAAGGGCGCGAGGCGCGCGAACATGAGTCCATTAGACTCCACGGCGCGGCAGTTTGTTCCGTGCCCGCTACAATACTCGGATATGAGACTGGGGCTCCTCCTGCTCGCGCTCACCCTGTCCGCAGCCAAGCGTCCACCCACGATCGCCGATGTCACCGCGTCCGAACCCGGCGCCGCCTCCGGATTCATCTGGGCTCCCGATGGGGCGCGTTTCGTCTGGCGCGAGAAGAACAAGCTTTGGCTGTTCGACTCGAACCGGCGGCGCGAACTCATCGACTTCGCCGCGTTGAAAGACGCCGCGGCCGCGGTGCCCGCACCGGATGCGTTCGGCTGGGTGAATCGCGGAGTGAAGGAGCAGCCCGTTCAGTGGTTCCCCGGCGGCAAGCGGCTGCTTCTTGCCGAGTCCGGCGATCTCTTCGCGCTCGACATCGACTCGGCGAAGTGGGAACAACTGACCCGCACGCCGAGGGCGGAAGCCGATCCGAAACTCTCGCCCGACGGCAAGCGGGTCAGCTTCCGGTCGGATCACGAACTGTATGTCCTCGATGTCGCTTCAAAAAAGATCACGCGGCTCACCCATGATGCGGCGCCCACGCGCTGGAACGGGGAACTCGACTGGGTTTACCCGGAAGAGTTGCAGATCCCCACCGCGCACTGGTGGTCGCCCGATTCCAAGCGAGTTGCGTACCTTCAGTTCGACGTGAGCAACCTGATGATCTATCCGCACGGTGGATTGCTCGATGTGCGTCCGGTATCCGAACCACAACGCTATCCGCAGGCGGGCACCAAGAACGCAGCCGTGCGAATCGGCGTGGTTCCAGCAGGCGGAGGCAAGACTCGCTGGCTCGACTTCCCGCGCGATCCGGAGAGCATGATCGCGCGAGTCACCTGGATGCCGGATGCCAGTTCGATCGCCGTGCACGTCCTGTCGCGGGTTCAGGACAAGCTGGATGTGCTCGCGGTGGACGGGTCGAGCGGCAAGAGCCGGAAGCTCGTCTCCGAGTCAGCACCCACGTGGATCAATCTGCGCGATGACTTCCAGTTCCTCTCGGGGTCGCGATTGCTGTGGGGTAGCGAGCGCGATTCGGGTTATCGGCACCTCTACCTGCACACGCTCGACGGGAACGAGTTCCGCCCGCTAACCAAGGGCGAATGGGAAGTGACCGAGATCGCATGCGTGGATGAAAAGGCGAGTCAGGTCTTCTACCTCTCGACCGAAGCGAGCCCGCGCGAGCGGCAACTTTATCGCGTGGGATTCGATGGCGCGGGTCCGGCTCGATTGACGAAGCAACGCGGATGGCACTCGATCCTGATGTCGCCGGACTGCGGACAGTACGTTGACACATGGTCGAACGTGGATGAGCCGGTGTCGAGGATCCTGTATCACGCAAACGGCGAACGGGTAGCGGAGGTAGTCGCGCCGAATCGCAAACCGCTCGACGATCTCGCCTTCGTGCCCAACGAATTCCTCGAGTTCAAGGGCGCGGACGGAACGATGTTCCACGCGCGCATGATCAAGCCCGCGGGGTTCGATGCGTCGAAGCGCTATCCAGCGATCGTGATGGTCTACGGCGGACCGCACGCGCAGAACGTCAAGGATCAGTGGCGCGGCGCCGACTGGGATCAAGTGCTCGCCCATCGCGGGTTCGTGATCTGGCAAGTGGACAATCGCGGATCAGCGGGCCGCGGCCACGTGTTCGAAAAGCAGCTCTACCGGCGTTTCGGAAAGCAGGAACTCGCCGATCAGATCGAAGGGGTCAAGCATCTGATCTCGCTTGGATTCGTGGATCCGAAGCGCATCGGCATGTACGGTTGGAGCTATGGCGGCTACATGACGCTCTACAGTCTGTTCAACGCGCCCGGCACGTTCGCGGCGGGAGTGTCCGGAGCGCCGCCCACCGACTGGCGACAGTACGACACGATCTACACCGAGCGTTACCTCGGGCTTCCGCAGCAAAACGAAGAGGGCTATCGCGCGAGTTCGGTCGTCTTTCAAGCAGACAAACTCCAGGACAAGCTGATGCTCGCGCACAACTTCGAGGACGACAACGTGCTCTTTCAACACACGCTGCGCATGATGGACGCGTTGCAGAAGGCCGGCAAACAGTTCGACCTGCTGCTCTATCCGCAGAAAGCCCACGGCGTCACCGGCACGGCGCGCAAGCACATGCTCGAGGGAATGACCGCCTTCTTCGAACGCCATCTCGCCGCGAAATGAGCGGGTTCGAGGCGAGCGGGTTATCATAGGCGTTTCATGAATCCGCTCTTCCGCACGAAGAACATCGATCAGTTGATCGCCGATTCCGAGGATCCGAATCACAAGCTGAGCAAGACGCTGGGGCCATGGTCGCTCACGGCGCTCGGCATCGGGGCGGTGATTGGGTCGGGAATCTTCATCCTCACCGGAACCGCGGCGGCGGGCGAGACGCTGAGCTTCAAGAGCGTGCTGCATGCGCCGCTGCTCGACTTGCTGCGATACGGTCCGGACGCGCTATCGACGGTGGGCCGGCCGGGCGCGGGTCCGGGGATCGCGCTGTCGTTCATTCTGGTCGCGCTCGCCTGCAGTTTCGCGGCGCTTTGTTATGCCGAACTGGCGTCGATGATTCCGATCGCGGGTAGTGCCTACACCTACGCCTACGCAACGCTCGGCGAACTCTTCGCGTGGATCATCGGCTGGGATCTGATCCTCGAATACGCGGTGTCGAACATGGCGGTGGCGGTCGGCTTTTCGGCGTACTTCAACGACATTCTCGACGGACTCTTCGGCGTGCGTTTGCCGAAAGAGTTATCCGAGCCGATGCTGATCGAAGGCCAGTTCACGGGAAGCTGGTTCAATCTCCCGTCGTTTCTGATTCTGATGGTGTTGACGTGGCTGCTCGTGAAGGGCCTGCGCGAATCGGCGGGTGCCAACAACATCATGGTCGTGGTGAAACTGCTCGCGATCTTCATCTTCATCTTCGGCGCGGCGGGCGCGGTGAAGACCGAGAACTGGAATCCGTTTTTTCCGAACGGCGCCTCGGGCGTCATGACCGGCGCGGCGATCGTTTTCTTCACCTACATCGGGTTCGATTCCGTTTCGACCGCAGCGGAGGAGTGCCGCAATCCGCAGCGCGATCTCCCCATCGGACTGATGGTGTCACTGGTCATCTGCACGCTGCTTTATGTCGCGGTCGCGCTCGTGCTCAGCGGAATCGCGAACTACAAAACGCTCGCCAACGCGGCGCCCGTCGCGACGGCGCTCAAGCAACTGGGATACGACGGCATCCGCCGCTGGGTCTCGATCGGCGCGCTGGTCGGAATGCTGAGTTCGCTGCTCGTTTATCAGTACGGACAAGCGCGCATCTGGTTTGCGATGTCGCGCGACAAACTGCTGCCGGACTTCTTCTCGGCGGTCCATCCGAAGTTCCGCACACCGCACGTGAGCACGGTGATCGCGGGATTCGTGGTCGGCATTCCGGCGGGAATCTGGGACATCGGAACATTCGCGGACCTGGCGAACATCGGGACGCTGTTCGCGTTCATCGTGGTGTCGGCGGGCGTGATTGTACTGCGCCGGCGTCAGCCCGAACGTCCGCGCGGATTCCGGGTGCCGCTAGTGCCGCTGCTGCCCATGTTCTCGATCGTGTCGTGTCTGGTGCTGATGATGAGCTTGCCCTTGCAGACGTGGGTCCGGTTCTTCGGGTGGCTCGCGCTGGGCTTGGTGATCTACTTTTTCTATAGCCGGAAGCGGACGCAGGCGGTTTCGTAGGGCTGTCGACGTTCGGCCGCCACGCCTCGCTTCGAGGCCGGTCGACTCGCAGGCCGAGTTAATCCAGGAGATGAAACGTCGCCAAATCCCGGACCGTGACCACTCATTGTGAAGCAAGCCGCGGCGAGCCACAACAACCGCACTTGCCCTGGGAAACGCAGGCTCAATGGTTCGAATCCAGTGTGGGGAGCCAATTCACAAGCCGTCATCAAGGCCTCTGGAACCGTCGGCAAGTGTCCCAGACGTGTCCGGCACAATCCTCACGCGCCATGTACGCGGCGGCTTCTCTCCGGCCGTCTGAAGCGGTGATGTCTGATCCCACCTCAGTTGGCCTCAGCGCAAATGCTGGAGCAGCTTCTCGATGTCGATGTCCGCTTGGCGAAGGATGTTTGCGAGCGTTCCTGGAGCGATCGACCCGTGGGCAGGGACTGTGACAGTTCGGCTACCCTTTGTCAGTTTCACGTGAGAACCTGTTTGGCCTTTCCGAGCATATCCCAGTCGAGTCAAAGCGCGGCACAGTGACTCGCCTGAAACGTCACGCGGAAGTTTCATGTGGTGGCGAGAACTGGATCGGAGACGAAATGATAGCGGATCGACTTGGGCCTTTCGCCCAGTTCAAAATGGCATCGGACCGCGTCATCCACCGCTCCCTGGAGTTCACGCAAGTCGGCAGCCTGGGTCGAAATGCCACCGCCACCGGAGGGTTCGTCCCAAGAAGCGACAAGGTATCCCGACTCAGGGCACTTTTCGACCACGATGAGAATCTCATCCATACTCCACAGTATAGGCCCGCCACCGCCTTCGGCGTTGCTACGTTGCCCTCGGAGTTCGAATCCTCGCCAGGCGCCCAGCTTGGATGAGATGGTGCGAGAGCGGCGCGATCTCAGCTACTTCTTGGCTGAAGCTGAAGCCGCGATCGCCTCTTCAAGAGGAGAGAACGTGGCGCGGACGTCACTAAGCCAGTGCCTTCGCTCGTCGGGGGGAAGTTGTTTGGTTGCATAGAGGTACGCTCGGCGCTGCCAGGGATCCATGGTGCCGAACGTTGCGCGCTTGACCTGGAGCCACGACGCTGCGGCCGGAGCCTGCGCGGCAACGAGCATGATCTTGCGCCGCGCCGCGGGCGAGCAGTCGTCGTAGGATTGGACCAAGTCTTGGAGGTGGTTGAGCTCCTTGATTCGGGCAAACAAGCTCAGGAGGACGACTTGCAGGTACTCATTCTTCTCCACGATGGGGTCTTCGAGCGCGCGGAGAATACCCTTCCCGGCTTTTGGCCAGTCCCCGGTGTACGACCCGATCGCGGCGTTAAGGTACGAGGCGACATCGCCAATCGCCGGTAGAAGTTGCTCCAGGTGCTCGAGGACGAAGTCGACACCTCCCGGAACGCCTAGCTGTGAGAGTCGTCGCAGAAACCAGCGGAGGCGCGTATAGTTGGGATCCGCGGCCCTGAGATACTCTTCAAGAATTGCCCGGATATTCGCCCCACTACAGTTCGTCAGTTCGTCGGCGGTGAGATCGGTGATATTGATCCTCGTGTATCCGCCCCCTCGTCCTCTGATCACTTTGAGGATGCGTTGCTCCGCCGCGTTGATAGGATTGTCGAGGAGCATGGCGGCTGTATGATCGCGATACTGACCCCTGGTGCGCCGCTCAGTCTTCTGGTTGTTGAGCGTGAGCTTTTGCGACCTGTCGAGGTATTCGGCGATCGTAAAGATGATTTGTTGTCCTGCCCGGGGTGTGTCGCAGTACACGTGAATGTCGTCAACGTACCGGATGAACGGTATCTCTTGCAGCGTGAGCAGGTCGTCGAGGGGAACGAGATTGAGTTCCGCCAGGAGGTGGGCCGCGTGTGGGCCGATGGGGATGCCGCGTGAGACGCCGTCACTGACTCTGCTGAGAAGACCAAGGATTGCTTTGCGATGCGGCGTGGGAACGGCGCAGGTGAGAAGTTGATTTTCGAGGGTGTGATGGTAGATCTGGTTGTAGTAATCCGTGATGTCGAGCGTGAATGCATAGGCGTGGCCTTCTGCTCGTTTCTTGGCCTCCTGCCAGAATTGCTCCCAAGGATTGGGTTTGGAGAACAGGGCGCCGTTCACGTCTGGTGCGAAGCGGTAGCTGAAGACTTCGTTGGCTGGTCGCCGCCGCTGCTCGATGGCCTTGCCGATTTCGTAGATGGTTGCGCTGAAGAGGAGCGCGTCGATCGGGTCAAGTTGGCACGCCCGACGAAAGGACATCTCGTCGCGTGGTACGAGAACACTGCGTGGCGATTGCCACAGGTGATTCGTGATGTCGATGTTCTCGAGTTTTGGCTTGAGACTCGGCCATTGGTCCTGGATGACGCGGATCTCGAACGGGACGGGAAACACATCGCCGTCGCCCTCTAGGGCGAGATGACGCAGCGCCCATTCGAGCGATGCGGGCGCAAGTTTATTCGAAACGCTCACGACGAAAACCTCAGCTTCTCCGATTCGCTAACTTCGCGAGGCTATGGAATCGATTGTATGCCCTCGGTTGACGAAAGCGGGGAGCGCTCGGCGGGTGGAGGGCGCAGTGCGTGATTTGTTCAGTAGCTGTGATGGTGACGTCGTAGGTTTGTCTGCGTGGTTCGGGGATGCGACGGCCTGATTGATGCGCGTCGCGAGCCTCGCCTGGTTCGCGCCGTACGTGCAAACCACGATTCCCGAGTGCTCCACATGGTGCCGATGGAGGCGCACGAACTGCTTTCGGTTGAGAGTGAGAACGGCGCGTCCCTCCGTGGCCGCAAACGTGAGCACCTCTTCATCAGGCACGGCGAGGTTTGCCTTGCCGGCTTCGAGCGAGGTCAGCACATCATGACCGATTTGCCGGAGTTCCTGAACACGAAGCAGCGGGAAGTTCTCGTGGAATAGAATCTCGCCATTAGGCCGATTCGTTCTCCAGGATTTGGGCGTCGATCTCCGCTGGATGACCGCGAACATAGGCCCAGGCATTGACCAAGTCCTCGGCGCGGAGCGATGGATAGGACTCGAGCAACTCAGGTTCGGTGGAACCGAGGCGCCGCGCCTGCTCCAAGAGCCAAACCGGGATACGGGTCCGCACCACACACGGCTCCCCTCCGCATACGCCGGGCCTGGAATCGATGCCCGGATGACCGTCACCGAGATCTTGAACCACCCATTGAAGAACCTGTGCCTTCTCCCCTCGCGACAGCGTGGAGAGTAGGGCTTGGATCTCTGTGAGTGCCGCCATTCGTTTCTATTGTGACGCAAATCCACCGCCACTCACGCGAACACGTCGAGCACCGGCTTCCCCAACCCATCACGAGTCACATAGAACGGGCGCTTCTCGATCTCGTACCCGTGATTCGGCGCGATCCCCATCGCATGATAGATCGTCGCGTGCAGATCCTCGATCCGCACCGGCTTGTCGACCACCTTGCACGGGCGCTCGTCCGCCGTGGTGCCGTACAGATGGCCCTTCTTGACACCTCCGCCGAACAGTAGAACCGAACCGGCTTCGGTAAAGTGTCGATGCATGCCGTATTGTTTGATCTCGGTGATGCGGTCAGGCACTTTCACCTGATCCTTCACCGGACGATCGGGCTTGCCTTCCTGCATCATGTCGCGGCCGAACTCGCTTGCCACCACGATCAGCGTGCGGTTCAGAAGTCCGCGCGCTTCGAGGTCGAGTACCAGTTGCGAGATCGGTCCGTCGATCATCTCTTTCTGGTCGCGCGCCCGGGTGTGGCCGTTTTCGTGCGTGTCCCAGAAGCGGAACGGAATGTACTCGGTGGTCACTTCGATGAAGCGAGCGCCCGCTTCGGTGAGACGGCGCGCGAGCAGGCAGCCTTGACCGAAGCGCGTGTCACCGTATTTCGCCGCCGACTCGCGCGGTTCGAGCGTGAGATCGAACGCCTTTGCGCCGGGCGAATTCAGCAACCGGTGTGCGTTGTCGACCGCCTTGCGTAGCGATTCCTGCTGGACACTCGTCGCCTCGTGCAGCGCCGGACTCGCCTCGATCAGCTTCTTGTACCGCTCGTATCGCTTCTCGAACCGCTCATGCGAGATGTGCTCGGGCGGACGCACGCTCGACGCCGCATCCATCGGATTGCTCACGAAGAACGGACCGTACTCAGTGCCGAGAAATCCCGCCGTGTGGAATGCCTTGAGCGAATCTGATTCCGCGCCGATTTCGAGACTCTGCCCGACATCGATGAACGCCGGAACATCCGGATGCCGCGGTCCGAGCGTCCGCGAAATCCACGCGCCCATGTGCGGCGCCGCAACCGACTGAGGCGGCGCGTATCCGGTGTGCCAATGATACTGGTGCCGTGAGTGCAGGATGTGTCCGAGGTCGCCCGCCTGATAGGTGCGGATCAGCGTGCCGCGGTCCATCACCTTCGCGATCTTCTCGAGGCCCTTCGAGAGTTTGATGTTGTCGACAACTGTGTCGATCGCCGGAAACGTCGAGAGCACGCGATTCGGATCGATACCGGGTTCGAACGGAGTGTGCCACTTGGGGTCGAACGTTTCGGTTTGCGCCATTCCGCCGGCCATCCACAACAGGATCAGTGTGTCGGCCTTCGGTTCGGGCTTGGCGGCACGTGCCGCGAACGGAGCGGCGAGAGCGGCGGTGAGGAATTCGCGTCGATTCGTATTCATGGCGATCATCGGATGTACTGGAATTCAGGGGACAGCAGAACGGACCACAACAGATCCTCGGCGTTCATCTCGGCGGCGATCCTCGCCTCGGCCGGAGTGATCCCGCGCCCGAGCGCCTGGCGATAGATCCGGTCGGCGAGCAGCGTCTTGTCGCGTTCGGCGCGTGGCAACGGAACGGGCGGGTCGCCTTCGACTCGATAGTAGCGCCCGTCGGCGGGTTGCGCGGGAAAGACGAAGAAACGGATTCGCGGGTTGATGTCGGATTGGAGGCTCGATTCGTCGGCGCCCACGAACGCGAGGAACCGGGTGAATCCGCGCCCGGAAAGATCGACCGCAAGTGTTTGTGGAGTCTTCACGGGCACGGTGGCGGTGGGCTCCTTGTCACCTTTGAAGGTGCGCAGCTCGGTCTTGGCGCCGAGCAAATCGGCGAGTGGCACGTCGCCGTTCGGACCTGTCAACACCGCGGCCGACCAGCCGGCGAGCACGCGGTTCGCGTCATAGGAATCGACGTTCTGCAACACGAGGAATAACTTCTCGACGCCAGCGACGTCGACATCCACCTTCACCTTCTGGTTGCCGATGATTCCGGAATCGAACAGGCTCGCGGGGGCCTCCCGCAGTTCGCCCGTGAGCCGTTGCGCGCCACGGCGGAGAACGTTGGCGAGCGTCGCGCCGTTCACGAGTTCGAGTGCATCGAAGGTGGTCGGCAGCGTCTGCCGCTCGGTGAAAACCTGATCGCGAATCGGACGTCCGAGAGCGCGCCCGAGCGGCGTCGACTTCATCTGCCAGTCCCGCGCAATGCGTGCCGCGCCGGGAACCTTGGGCTCGATTTGCCGCCATTCGCCAGTCAGTGCCGAGACCGCGTCGCCGAACTGCTCGGCGGAAAGCCGCCTTGGCAACGGACCCCTGAAGACGTAGGGCACCGATGCAGCCTCATTGGTGGAAGCGAGGCGATAGGTGCGAGACGACATGATCGTGCGCAGAAGATACTGGATATCGTAGCGATGCTCGGCGAAATCGGCGGCCAGCCAGTCGAGCAGTTCTGGTGACCAGGGTTCGGCGTCCATGTCGTCGACTGGTTCCACGAGTCCGCGTCCGAAAAGCTGCTTCCAGACTCGATTAACGAGCGTGCGCGGAAGGCGGCCGTTTTCGCGCATGGTAAACAGCCGCGCCGCGGCAGCCCTCTTTTCGGCGGGCGAAGCGTTGGGCTCGACGGAGCCCAGTTCCGGATAGAGGAACTTCGTTTCCGCGAACTCACCTGTCGGAATGTCGCACCGGTGGATCTTCAGCGGTTCGGTGGCAAAGAAGGCGGCAAGTCCGTAAGCATCCTTCAGCTTCCAGCGGCTGATGAAACTATCGTGGCAGGAGTTGCATTTGAGGTTGACGCCGAGAAACACCTGCGCCGAGTTCTGCGCGGCCTGCATGACCGGGATCTGACTGGCGGAGACGTCGCCGCGCCAATTGACTCCCGTCAGAAATCCGTCCGGATCCGCCTTGTCCGTGGGATTCAGAAGTGCCTGCACGAATAGGTCGTAGGGGAGATTGTCCTCGAGTGCCTTGCGCAGCCACGGCGTGATCGATTTCCGTTCACCGTGGTAAACCACTCCCTCGTCGTTTCGGAGTAAGTCATTCCAGAAACTGATCCAATGATCCGAATAGTTGCGGCGGTTGGCGAGCAGCCGGTCCAGATCGGCCTGCGCGCCGGGTGGAGGGAGCAATCCCCACAGGTCGAGGTGGGCACGGCGGGCCTGCATCACTGTACTTGCCTCTGCCGGCGGCCTGACACCCTTCTTGCGGAAGTACTCGAATACGATCCTGTCCACGGGGTGCCCTTCAGCTGATTCGGGAAGAGTGGGTTTGGTTAACGAGAGTGTTGGCTTCCAACTGGAAAGCTCGCCGGCCTTCGGTCCTTGCGCGCCCTGGTCGATCCAGAGCCGGAGTTGGGCGATCTCGGCATCAGCCAGCGCGGAGCCGCCCATCGGCATGCGGGGCTGCTTGTCACCGGTAACGCGGGCCATGAGATTGCTGGCCGCGCTCCTGCCAGGTGTCACCGTCTTCACCACGCCCGCGTAGGTGGTCAGTTCCACCCCTCCCTGCGGTGTCGCTGAGTTGTGGCACGCGGTGCAGCGGGCGAGCAGGATCGGGTGGATTTGGCGGGCGTAGTCGATGGTTTGGGCAGCCAGAGGCAGGCCAGCCAGAAGCAGAGTCGCGCGCAAGGGCATCAACTTCATTTTACCGCCGGGGGGCTAAGGTGTTGGTGGGTAAGACCTTCTCGGGTCGAGTACCCTCATCGTCGCCAAGGGGTACAGAAAGCTGCCCGTTTCGCCGATGAAACACCTGAGATAGGCGTTTCATGAGATCCCTCCCTTTGGCCCTGCGAACAATGCTAATCGCATTTGTTCCGGTCTGCGGGGCCCTTCTGGTGAGCTTTTTCGCGATCCGCGCCGCGGTGGCGGATCTGGTCAAGGCAGGTCTCCGGGAGACGTTTCATGAGAATCAGCAGGCCATCGAGGCCGCGCGATCGAAGCCGGAAGCGCGCATCCTGAAACTGCTGACCAGCCTGCGCGATCATGCCGTGCTCCGTGCCGGGCTGACGGTTCTGAAGGGCGGAGGGCCGGTCCCGCCGCAGGCGCAGAAGACCCTCGAGCATCAGCTTTTCGATCTCAACCGCAGCCTCGGCTTCGATTCGATGATCGTGTCCGACACCGGGAAGCGCCCTCTGGCGGGGCTCCAGCGCCTCCCCGATGGCGAGAAGGCCTTGCGGGGAGCCTTCCTTCCCCAGGTTCTCAGCGGCGAAGACCGCGAGATGGTCGATCTCGAGCGCGGGGTCTATCAGCTCACCACGGTGCCGCTCCACGTGGACTCCGTGCAGGTCGGTTATCTCAGCGTCGGCGAGAGGTTCGAAGCACGCAATTGGAGTGGGGTCGGCCACTCGGTGCTGTTGCGCGATGGACACGTGGTTCAGTCGAGTTTGGCCGGCGTCTCTCCCGCCGAGATCGAGAGCCAGGTCAAGGAGAAGTGTTCCACCGACAGCGACTGCGAAATCAGGGTCGATGATGACATCTACCTGGCGACGTCGATCAATGGCGGCGCCAAGTCGCGCTACCGTCTGATTAGCCTCCAGTCGCTCGATCGCGCCAGTCAACGGTTTCTGCACGCTGTACTCGAGGTCTTCACGATGGTCGCGTCAGCGACTCTCGCGCTCGTCTTCGTGCTGTCGCTGCTCGGGTCGCAGTCGGTCGCAAGACCACTGGCCGGGCTGCTCGATACGCTTCGTCACGCTCAGCAGACTGGCGAGCTTCGAGGCGGCCTCCAAACCCGCTGGGGAACCATGGAAGTGGACCAGTTGGCGGAAGCCTTCAATCATGCCGCCGAGTCGATCGCGGGTAAGCAGAAACAACTCGACAAGGCCTATCGCGAATTCGCCGAGAGCATGGCTCGCACGCTCGACGCGCGCGATCCCTATACGGCGGGCCACAGCCTCCGGGTGGCGCACTATTCGCGCGCCGTCGGTGACAAAATGGGGCTCGACGAACGCGACCTCGACGTGATCGAGACCGGAGCCCGCTTGCACGATATCGGCAAGATCGGCATCCCCGACGCCGTGCTGCAGAAGCCCGGCCGGCTGACGGATGAGGAGTTCGAGATCATCAAGGCGCATCCCCAGATCGGAAAGCGGATGCTCAAGCGCGTCGGCGGCTTTGAGCCATACCTCCCGGTGATCGAGTTCCATCACGAAAACCACGACGGCACCGGATATCCCTACGGAATGCGCGGCAAGGACATCCCATTGAGCGCCCGGATCGTGCATGTCGCGGACGCCTACGACGCCATGACGTCGCACCGCACCTACCGCAAGGCGATGGAGCATGATCGGGCGCTCCGGATCCTGCGGGAAAATTCGGGAACCCAATTCGATCCGGAAGTGGTCAAGATCTTCGTTGACCTGTTCCCGGCCGAAGCGAAGTCAGAACGTGATACCGAGATTCCGGCTCAGTTGCTCGCCTGAACGATCAGGCACTTCAGGTACTGCGTCTCGGGTACGGTAAGCAGAATCGGATGGTCGAGCGCCTGGAACCGCCGCTCGAGCACTCGAAGCGGGCGCCCGGCGTCGAGCGAGGCCCGCGCCGCCACCTCGAGCAATGCCTGTTCGGAGACATGATGCGAGCAGGAACAGGTGACCAGGATTCCGCCCGGCGAGAGCAGGCGGAGCGCTCTCCGGTTGATTTCACGGTAGCCCTCGAGGGCCTGCTCGATCGAGCGCCGGTCCTTGGCGAACGCGGGCGGATCGAGAACAACGGTTTCGAAGCTCCGGCGCGCCGATGAATATCCCGCCAGCAGGTCGAACACATCGGCTTGGCGGAAGGCGGCGTTCGGGATCGAGTTCTCCGCGGCGTTGTGTCGAGCCGTTTCGAGCGCGGTGGCGCTCGAATCCACCAGTTCCACCGAATCGCACTGGCGGGCCATGTGCAACCCGAATCCGCCCGTGCACGTGAAGCAGTCGAGCACGCGCCCGCGGGCCCAGTTCGCGGCCGCCACATAGTTCTCGCGCTGATCGAGGAAGATCCCGGTCTTCTGCCCCTCGAGCGGATCCACGTGCCAGCGATAGCCGTTCATCGTGATCCGCGCCGGCCCGCTCGCTTCACCTCGTACCAGGCGCTTTTCGAGCGGCAGATTCTCATGCTTGCGCACGGCGACATCGTTTCTCGCCACCACGGCCCGTACTCCGTACGTCTCGATCAGGATGTCGGCGATCATCTCGATTTGCGCATCCATCCCCTGACTGAGCGTCTGCACCACCGCCGTGTCCGCATAGCGATCGATCACCAGCCCCGGTAGACGGTCCGCCTCTCCGAACACCATCCGGAAGGCATCCGAATCGCGCACCACTCGTATGCGATGAGCCGCCGATGCCGCGATGCGCGATTCGAAGAATGCGCGGTCGAGCGGTTCCAGGCGATCCGAGAGCAGCCGGAGCGTGATGTTCGAGGTGGAACTGAAGTGCGCGGTGCCGAGCGTTCGTCCCCGCATGTCGACGACATGTACCGCTGAGCCCGGTTGGGCCCCGCCGTCCGAAGTCACGTCGCTGCGAAAGATCCAGGGATGTCCGCTTGCGGCGCGGTCGGCCGCCTTCCGGTTGACGGTTACCTTCGACGTGCCCGGCGTCACGCCAGACGCCGCAAGGCCGCGATCCGGTCCTCGGTCTTCGGGTGCGTGGAGAACAAGCTCATCAGGCCTCCGCCGGTAAGTGGCGCGATGATCATCATGTGCGCCGTCGAGGGGCTGGCGTCCATCGGGATGCGATGGCTCCAGCCTTCGAGCTTCTGGAGCCCGGAGATCAGCCCGTTGGGCGAACCCGTGTACTTGGCCGCCGCCGCGTCGGCGCCGTACTCGCGTGTGCGCGAGATGGCCATCTGAATCACCATTGCGGCGATCGGCGCCACGATCATCATGAGCAGTCCGAACACCGGGTTCGCACCGCCGCCCTCTTCGTCGTCGGAGTGACGCGCGGCGCCGAAAAAGTAGCCGAACTGCGCGATGCTCGAGATCGCCGAGCCGATCATGGCGGCGATCGAGCTGATCAGGATATCGCGGTTGAGGATGTGTCCGAGCTCGTGCGCGATCACTCCTTCGATCTCGCGCTCATCCATCAGTTCGAGGATGCCCGCGGTGACGGCCACCGATGCGCTCGATGGTCCGCGGCCCGTGGCGAACGCGTTCGGCGAATGGTCCGGAACCAGCCACAATTTCGGCATCGGCAGGCCCATTCGCTGGCACAGGCGCTGGGTCATGGGGCCGATCAGCCGCCACACGTGCTGATTCTCGTTCGGCGACACCGGCTGGGCGCGGTACATCGAGAGCGCGATCTTGTCGGAGAAGAAGAAGCTGACGAAGTTCATGACGATCGCCATGCCCAGGGCGAGCACCAACCCCTGGCGGCCGGCGATGGCCTGTCCGCCCAGGAGAAGAATGCTGCTCATCAGCCCGAGCAAGGCAGCGGTCTTGATGGCGTTCATGTGTCGTTGATTCCTACCTATCCATTTTGACGCGAGAACGGGCCGGATGGATGCAACCATCCGAACTGCGGAATACTTCGCGTATCGGCCCGGAGCTTGGCTGAGCGGCTACGCCTTGCGCAATGCCTGACTCACACTGGCCCCGAACGTAGTGACCTGCGCCAGGATCAGGTTGATCGACTCGCGGAACTGATCGTAGCCGTCGTACTTGAAGTTCGAGATCAGGTAACCCCACACCATCGCGACGAGCACGGCGAATGTCCACACCGGCAGCAGCAGGCGGAACTTGCCGCTCGCCGCGAGCGTGGTCGCGATCAGGCCGAAGATCCCGGCATAGAGCAGGATGTCCACCAGTTGCTGCCCGCTCCACCAGGGCAGCATCTCGATTTGAAAACTACCGGTGCCCGTAATCTTCCCAACCAGGCCCAGGCCGATCAGCATGAGGCACAATCCACCCGAGAAGAGATTCCCGGCCCACTCCACGACCTTGCGAACGATTCCCATCGACCTGTCATTGTATCAAGCGGTGCCCGACCGGAGCGGCGGTGCCTGCACGCTGGCCGGGGGCTGGTATTCCAGATGCGCCGCCACCACCTCGAACGCCGTGAACGCAGAGTCGCCCGCGAGGTAGTCGAGCAGCGGCTGGTGTGGCAACATCGCAACCTTGCCGCGGCGGCTGCCGAGCCTGATGACGGAATGAGAGAAGACGGGCGCCACCAATCCATTCAATGTTCTTTCGAGGTACTGGTTGCCGCAGTGACTCCACACCGCGCGGTGGAAATCATAGTCCAGCCGGACCTGCGAGAGTGGCTCCGCCTGCCCAGCCCCGTCGAGTTTCGTGAGGATCTGGCCCAGCCGCGTCAGATCGGCGCGGCGGACATGCTGACGCGCCATCCGGAACGCCTCCGCTTCGAGGATCACGCGGACATCGCGGATCATGAGCGCTTCCTCGTCACCGAGGTCCACCACGAACATGCCGCGCCGCGGTGAGTTCTGTACGAGGCCTTGCTCGAGCAGTTGATGCAGCGCCTCGCGGATCGGCGCCCGGCTCACTTCGAGATCGCGCGAAAGCTGGCTCTCATTGAGACGCTCGCCGGGTCTGATACGGCCCGACAGGATCGCCTGCGTCAACGTCCCGGCTACATTGTGTTTCAGCGTTGGCGTCTTGGCCGGTGAGAGCGAAATCAACTTGCGTTTCATGGCACCGGTTCGGAATGATATCATTTTGCGCGGGAGACCGCTGGCCCCTACGGCTTCAGCCCCTACGGCTTCATTCGCAGAATCCGGTGATTGTAGCTGTCGGTGATGTAGAGCCAGCCTTGTGGCCCCGCCCACACGCCGTGGGGCCGGTTGAGTTGGGTGGCCAGCGGATTCCGCGCGTCGATGTCGAAGCCCTTCACGCCGGTGCCCGCGATGTTCTCCGTCTTTCCGGTCTTGGGCCAATACTTACGGATGAGATGGTTCTCCGCGTCGGCGATGATCACATTGCCTTTCCCGTCGACACACAGGTGCTTGGGCCCCTTCATGTCCTGCTGGAGATCGCCAGGCTTGATCAGCGTGCGGATCTTTCCCTTCGCGTCCACCACCCGGAGCGCGTTGCCCTGACGCTCGAGCACGTAGACATTGCCCTTGGAATCGGCGGCCACCGCGCGCGGATCCTCGAGCGGACTCTCGGCCGCGATGGCGCCATCGGCGGGAATCCCCTTGTGTCCGTTGCCCGCGATCGTGGTGACGGTGCCCGATTTCAGATCCACCATTCGCACGCGCCGATTGGAGAGATCGGCGATGTAGAGCCGGTCGCCGCGCGGCGCGAGATCGATCGCGAAGATGCCCTTGAACGTGGCCTTGGTGGCGGGTCCACCATCGCCCGAGTATCCGGCTTCGCCAGTCCCGGCCACCACGGTCACCGCGCGCGTCTGGATGTCCATGCGCAGCACGCGATTGTTGTGCGTGTCGGCGATGTAGAGTTGCTGGTCCGGACTCAACACCACGCCGTGCGGCTCGTGGACATCTTTCGGTCCGAGGACCAGCGATGTCTTGCCATCGGTCGCGATCGCCAGTAAACGGTTGCCCTTGTACTCGATCACCCACGCGGTTCCGCTCTTGTCGAAAACGATCCCGAACGGCTCAACGAACTTGATCCGTTTGCGATCGGCGCCAGGAGCCTCGGGTCCGCCGCCGGCATAGTGCTCGATGACTGCCGCGCTCGAAGCGATCGAAAGAAGAGCCGTGAAGAGGAGTCGCACCATCCGTTCCAGTCTAACCCGTTCATCTGGACGCATCCACTCCGTCCGGTCGAACTGGTCAAACCGCCGCCAGCCCAAAACGTTTCAAGCATAACCCGAGAGATCTGTTCGAGACACCGATGGGAGCGGTTGTATGCGCAACGCATCGCTTCTCCCGGTCGCGCCGCCGCGCGCCCAGCCGGACCGCTTCCTTCTCCCCGCCTGATCCGAGCCGGATCAGGAACCGGCTCCCATGCACTCCTTCATCGTTTGCCACTCTACCTGTTTCAAGGCCCGTCTTTGGGCTGTCTACGAATTGACGCCCTCGCGTCTACTCTCTGCCGTTCTCCGCATCCCGCCGCCCCCATTTCTCCGCGACCGCTCCTTGTCGGCGCCCTCTCGTGCCGGCTCGAGACGCTGCCCACGACGAGGAGGCCCCGCGTGATTCGTTCGTGTTGTCGAGCGCCGTGCCACAGACGAAGTCCCGAACCGCTCCGCCCGGGAGCAGGCCAAGACTGCGCGGGCGGACTCGGTGATCGTGGTCACCGGTGCGATCTTCGCCGAGCCCGGAGCGAACCGGAGCCGGTGGCGCTTCCCGCGGAGCTGCGCAAGGTAGTCCTGGCAAGCGAGGCCGACCGCTCCCGGCTGATTGCTGGATGATGTCGAACCCGCTCGCGCGGTCCGGTGAGTGGGCGACCGGGCGCCTCTCCATGTCTACGTGACGAAATACTCCATCAGCACCTCGTCGTCCACGACCCCGCCGATCCGGACCTGCCGCGACAGTCTTCCGCATTCGGAGAATCCCAGGGCGCGATAGAAGGACTGCGCACGTCCGTTCGACCCGCGCACCTGGATCACGATCTTTTCGTATCCGGCCTCGCGCGCGAAAACCAGGCTTCGTTCGGCGAGTGCGTGGCCGACGCCGCTCCCGCGGGCTTCCGGCAACAGGAAGGTGCCGAGTTGCGCGACGTGGCTCATCGAACCAAACAAGGCCGACCAGCGGTCGAGGCTCTGATAGCCGAGCACGCGGCCCGCCTCATCCTCGGCTATGAAGAACGCCTCTCGCGTGCTCAGTGACCGCATGTACTCGCGCTGCTGTTCCAGGCTGAACGGCTGATCGATCGCTGAGTAGATCCGCTCCGCGGCGATCACCCCGAGGATCGCGCGAATCGCAGCGGCGTCGTCTTCGGTTGCGCGGCGGATGGTGATGTTCAATCGCGCCTCAGCGATTCCGTGAGTTCGGCAAGATAGGCGGCGGCTTCGGGTGTACCCTCCGCCGGAGCCCATGCGGCGAAATCCTTGTCGTTCGCCGGATTCCACGGTCCTGGCTTGACCTCGTAGCAGACCGCGCGGGGCGACAGCGCAACCACTGTATGAAACACCCCAGGCTCGAGGTCGATTCCGATGGCGCCGCTCGCGGGTCCGATTTTCACTCTCGACGTGACGCGGCCCCAGCCATCGAAGCACACCAGCGCCGCTTCCCCCTCGAGCACCAGAAACGCCTCGGACTTGGGCGGGTCGAGGTGGCGGTGCGGCCGCACGTAGGTGCCTTCGAGTAACACGTTCAGGAACCGGTGGGGGTTATCCTCAGGGCCAGTATGGAAGTTATGGTTCATGCGCCGGCGCGGACTCGCGGAGGCCTTCTGCGCCACTGCTTCGAACAGCGCTGAATCGATGATCTGCACCCCTCGATTGTAGCCCTACAATGAAGGGGTGGCAGTGACAGTAGCCGTCGTGGGAGGCGGCATCATCGGCGCCTCGATCGCCTGGCGTCTGGCCCAGCGGAGTGCGCGTGTGACGGTTTTCGACGCGCGGACCTTGGGCGGTGAGGCGAGTTGGGCCGCGGCGGGGATGCTTGCTCCCGGTGGCGAGATCGAGTCGGACGAGGGATGGCGCGGCGCAGCCATCGAGAGTGCGCGGACCTACGGGGAGTTCGTGCGCGAGCTCGAATCGGAGTCCGGTGGGAAAATCGACTACCGGCAATGCGGCGCGCTCGAACTGGCCCGAGCCGGGGACGAGACCAACGCGCTCGAGGCGAAGGCCGGACGCCAGGCTGCCGCCGGTATCGGCTCGGAACCGGTGCCTCTTGCTCGCGCGGCGGAGATCGCACCGCTCGTATCGCTCGAGGGCTTTGCGGCCGCGCGTTTCTATCCGGGAGACGGGCAGGTGAACCCGCGCGATATCATGGGCGCCCTGCGGGTGGCTCTCGCCGCGCGCGGGGTGGCGATTCGCGAGAACGAACCCAAGCGCCGGGCGAGGCCCATGAACGGGCATGTGGATCTCGACGGCCAGGCGTTCGACGGGGCGGTGATCGCGGCGGGCGCCTGGTCCGGCGAGATTGACGCCGGAGTCCCGATGACGGCGTCGTTCCCGGTGCGCGGACACTTGACCGGCTACTGGCTCGAACCGGGATTGCTGGGCCCGCTCCTCCGGCATCGGCAAACCTATCTGCTGCAAAGGAGCAGCGGATTCCTGATCGCAGGGACGTCGGAAGAGCGTGTCGGCTACCGGCGCGAGACCGACCCGGAAACGGTTGCGGCAATCGCAAGCCGGGCGGCGGCGCTTCTCCCCGCATTGCGCGGGCGCGCGGCCGGCGAGGTTTGGACGGGCTTCCGGCCCGCCGTGGCTGGCTACGAGCCGCGGCTCGGGCGGATCAATGCAACGGCTCCGGTCTGGTTCGCATACGGTCACTACCGCAACGGAATCCTGATGGCGCCGCCGGCGGCGCGAGACATCGCGGCCGATATCAGCGCCAGCTTGGGAATAGGTTAACGCGTTCGCCGCGGCAATCCTCGATGAGCGAGGCCACGCGCTTGCGGCGGGTCATCAGTTTTTCGCATAGCGCGTTCAGTTGATCGTGCTCGCCGTCGAGCCACGAATCCGGAATCTGCCGCAGTGCCTGATCCACGATCTCGTCTGGGAAGTGCTTGACCCACTCGAGCCAGGGCTCGAGGTCGGTCCATCCGCGCACGCCGTGATAGACGAGCCGCGCCGGGCTGATGCCGGCCAATGGCGCGTCCTGAAACACCCATTGCGGACCGCCGAAGGCAAAGCCGTGATCGATGAACAAGGCGGCGAATCCAGGCCGGGCCGGAAGGGGAGGTTCGTCAGCGGCCGGAACCCGGATATTGGCGCGGAAGAAGATCGCCTGGCGGCCATCGGCGTTGGCCACCCACTTGTCGAAAACGAGAACTCCGAGGAAATCGGTGAGGTTCGATACGTCGCGGAGAATTGTGTCGGGTAAGAAATCGAAGACCGCGACGCGGCCCGGATCGCCGGGAAAGCGGGAACCGAAGTGCCAGCCGGATTCGACAGGCACGCGTGACTTACCGAGGTGGATCGAAAAGTCCGGATACTCGGCGGTCAGTTCCGGGACGACATCGAGAATCGCGGTTTCGGGCACCGGCACCCGCAGGTACCGGAGGAAGGCCGAGGAGAGCCATTCGTTGACGAGCACGCGCCTGTGCTGCGGGTTGTTGCGCGGCTTGAGGACATAACAGTTGCCGTCGGCGGCCTCCACTAGATGGCACTGCGCGCCGCCTCTCATCCGCCGGATCCACGCTCGAACGGCGATGGGCATGAAAGATTGGAGCGGGCGCGAGCCCGCTCCCGGATGACTACTTCTTGGCTGCCTTCTTGACAGCCTTTTTCGCCGCGCCTTTCTTGGCGGCGGCCTTGGCCGGAGCCTTCGCCGCGGCCTTCTTCACCGGCGCCTTCTTGACGGCTGCCTTCTTCACTGGCTTCTTGGCGGCCTTCTTCACGGCTTTCGTAGCTTTCTTCACGGTTTTCTTAGATTTCTCCTTGGTTGCTTTTTTTACTGCCTTTTTCGCCGCCTTGGGAGCGGCCTTCTTCGAAGGTGCCTTCGCGGGCGCCTTCTTCGGAGCCTTGGACGCGGCGGCCTTGGCCGCCTTCGCCTTCCGGGCTCTCGATCTCTTGGCGGTTGACGCGGCGGCGGCTAGCGCCGAGGCGGCCACCTCCGCTGCCGTTTCGGGTGCCGGGGGCGCGGGGGGCTCACCCGCCTCCGCGCTCACGGGAGTGCTGGTTCCGGTTTCGCCCAGCAGTTCCTCCTCGTCATCCAGGTCGTATTCTCTGATCTCCGACTCCAGCTCGATGTGTTCTTCATCGTAGGGGAAGTCAATATCGTCTTCCACCGCGAACAACCGCGGATCTGCGTCCATGGGATCCTCCAGGCAAGATGGCGAATGCTCGTTCACCGGGCGGCAAACACCTTTCGCGCCCGGTGAACCACAATCAGAATATCTCTTTTCGTTGGGAAGGCAAGCCTCTTGCTATGTTGTCGCGCAAAAAACTAGCGCTGGAGATTCACGGCCACCATTCCGAAGCTCGGAGGGGACGTCCGGGCTTGCGCCCGTTGCGCCGGTTTCGGCTTCGCCGCCGCCCGGTTGGCCGGAGTGGCCGGACGTTTCACGGCCGGAGCCGCTTTCTTCGCCGTGCCCGCGTTGGCGCGGACGGGCGCCTTGGCCGGAGCCTTGGCGGTGACCGGCGACTTTGTTCCCGCCACAACCGGCTTCCGCGCCGGCTGAGCGGCGGGGCGCCGGTAGGTCGTGGTACGCGAAGTCCGCTGGTAGCGATTGTAGGAGGCCGTTCGGAATAGGGGCTGAGGCTCCGTGTATCCCACCGGGATCACCAAAAGGTCTCCCGCCTGCGGTTCCGCGCTGACGTTCGAGTTGGCTTCCGAAATCGACTTCTCCGTGACCTTGTACTGCTTGGCGATCGAGGCGACCGTCTCCTGCGGAGTCACGCGATGGACGCGCCAGCTCGCGCGGCGAACCAACGGCACCGCGTCGAGCGCAGCCAGCACCTTGTTGCCTGAGCCTTTCGGGACGTGGACGGTGTATCCTTCCGGAGCAACCATGCGCAACACCGCCGGATTCAGATCCCGAATCTCGGACAAGGGGCGGTTGACGATATCGGCCACGAGCGCCAAGTGGGTGTTGGCCGAAACCTGGATCGTGTCGTACTCCAGCGCCTTGTCCACCACGATCCGTTCCAATCCGTAGTCTTTCGGATTCTTCGCCATGATCGTCATCGCCAGGATGATCGGAACGTAGTTGGCGGTCTCCTTCGGCAGCACGTTGCGCTTGTACAACTCCCAGAAGTCGGCGTATCCGGTGCGCTGCACCGCGCGATCCACCGCCACCGGTCCGCAATTGTACGCAGCGACCGCCAGATACCAGTCGCCGAACTCGTCATAGAGGTCACGCAAGTGCCGGGCAGCCGCCCGAGTGGCCTTTTCCGGATCGAGCCGGTCGTCGGTGTACTGCGTTTGCGTCAACTGATACTCGCGGCCCCGGGGTTGCATGAACTGCCACATCCCGGTTGCGGACATATAGGATACGGCGCGGGGAAGGAAACCCGATTCGGCCTGCGCGAGGTAGATCAGCTCCTGCGGAACCCCTTCCTCATCCAGGATCCGGCGGATCATCGGCGCGTAGCGGCCAGACCGGTGGAAGCCCGAAAGCAGGATGTCGCGGCCCTTCGGGCTCTGGAAGAAGTTGATAAAGCTCAGCACCGGATCGGCGATCTCGAGCGGTAGCTGCGAGACGGTTGCCTTCAACTGAGCCCGGACCTTGCCCTTCAACGCCGGCTCCACCGGGAAGGTGAGGTCGACGGCCTCTTCGAGCGGAGCCTTGTCGAACACCGGTTCGGGGGTGGGACCGCTCTGGGCGGCCACTTCCACTTCCATCCGGTAGATGTCTTCGACCATTTTTTGATACTTGGCGACCAGGATGTCGCGGTTGGGCAAGCTGGCGGGCGCGGCGGTCAACGTTTCGATCGCCGAGTCGAATTCCGCACGGGCAGCCGAAGCCTCGCCTTTACCCATGAGGACACTGCCCTTCGAGTAGTGCGTCTCGGCCTGGCGGACGATGTAGTCCGTTTCCGCCGACCGGTGGGCGTTCGCCATCACCTGAGTGAGGAGCGTGGGATTCTCTTTTTGGAAGAACGATGGTTCCACCTTCGGGGGATCCTGCAGGGCATAGGACGCAACCATCGGTTTGGGCTGGGGCGCGACAAACGGCGTGACGAACCGCGTTTGCTTCGTGGTGACGTTGCAGCTCACCAGTGCGCCACAGGCCAGAGTGCCGATGCTTGAAACGATTATTCTCTGTAGTTTCATCCGTTTTCCAATCCGGTGACTTCTAGACTACGCTTCGGAATCCTTAAACCATAGCCGAGTCCGTGGGGCGGCGTCAAGCGGGGTGCCGGCCCGTTCCCGAGTACGCAGGTACCGGTCAGGTCTTATAATCGGTCAATGATCCGCACTACATTAGCGAGCCTCGCCGCCGGTCTGCTCGCGTTCGCTCCGCTGGCGGAGGCTCAAAAGCGACGGATTCCAGATTCCGGATACACCTCTTGGAAGATCTACGGCGGTGGCCCGGACGGCATCCGGTACTCCTCCTTGACCCAGATCAACCGGTCCAACGCGGCCAAGCTCCAGCAGGCCTGGAGTTTCGACACCGGCGACGCTTCCCCCGGCACCGAGATGCAGTGCAACCCGATCATCGTCAACGGGACACTCTACGCCACCACCCCCACGCTCCGGCTGATCGCGCTCGACGCAGTGACCGGGAAGCTGAAATGGAGTTTCGACCCGAACGTCCAGGCCAAGGTCCCCGGTCGCCGGAAGAACCGGGGGGTCGCCTACTGGACCGACGGCCAGCAAGAGCGGCTCTTCCTGACCTGGCGGCACCTGCTCCACTCGATCGACGCCCGGACCGGGAAGCTCGACCCCACCTTCGGCGACGGCGGAACCACCGACATCCGCGAGGGCCTGGGCCGCGATCCGAAGCAGCTCAACGTCATCGCCACCACACCCGGCATCATATATAAGGATCTGCTCGTGCTCGGGAGCCTGGTGAGCGAGGACCTGCCTTCGGCTCCCGGCGACATCCGCGCCTTCGATGTCCGGACCGGCAAGATCCGCTGGACGTTCCGGACGATTCCTAGGCCGGGCGATTTCGGCTTCGACACCTGGCCGCCGGAGGCGTGGAAGTACACCGGCGGGGCCAACAACTGGGCGGGCATGGCTCTCGACGAGAAGCGCGGCATGGTCTTCATCCCCACCGGATCGGCGTCGTACGACTTCTATGGCGCCAACCGCCACGGCGACAACCTCTTCGCCAACTGCATGCTCGCGCTGAAAGCCGAGACGGGCGAGCGGGTCTGGCATTATCAGGTGATCCGCCACGACGTCTGGGATCGCGACTTTCCGTCGCCGCCGTCGCTGGTGACGGTTCGCCAGGGCGGAAAGCTGGTGGACGCCGTCGCGCAGATCGCCAAGTCCGGTCACGTCTGGCTCTGGGATCGCGACACGGGCAAGCCTCTCCATCCAGTGGAGGAGCGGGCCGTTCCACAGTCCGAGGTGGAAGGCGAGAAGCTCTCCACCCGGCAGCCGATTCCCACGAAGCCGCCCGCGTTCGCCCGCCAGGTTCTCACCGAAGACATGCTGACCCAGCGGACGCCTGAGGCGAATCGGGCCGTCGTGGAGCGCTTCCGCAAAGTGATCAGCACCGGACAGTTCGCTCCGCCGAGCTTCCAGGGTTCGGTCGTGTTTCCGGGATATGACGGCGGCGGCGAGTGGGGCGGTGCGGCGTTCGACCCCGAGACCGGATTCCTCTATGTCAATTCGAACGAGATGGCCTGGATTCTGAAGATCATCCCCCGGCCCGCGCCAGCTCAGGCCGCCAATGGCAAGGAACTCTATGCCGCCCACTGCGCGAGCTGCCATCGTGAGGACCTGAAGGGGTCGCCGCCCGAGTTTCCTTCGCTCGCCGATATCGGCAAGCGGTTTACCGAAGGCGAAATCGGGGGACTCATCCGCGCCGGGCTCGGCCGGATGCCCGCCTATCCGCAACTCCCGCGCCCCGCCGTCTCCGCCATTGCCCGCTACGTGGCGACGGGCGACGCGGGCACGGCGACGGCGAGCGGCGGTCCCAGCCCTTATTACACGAAGTACGCCTCCGACGGCTACAACAAGTTCCTCGACCCGGATGGCTACCCGGCGGTGGCGCCGCCGTGGGGGACGCTCAACGCCATCGACCTCGACAAGGGCGCCATCGCCTGGAAGGTTCCGTTTGGAGAGTTCCCCGAACTGGTGGCGAAGGGAATCCGGAACACCGGGTCGGAGAACTACGGCGGCCCGGTGGTTACGGCGGGCGGCCTGATCTTCATCGGGGCCACCAACCACGACAACAAGTTTCACGTCTTCGACAAGAAGACGGGAAAGCTATTGTGGGAGGCGGCGCTTCCGGCGGCCGGCAACGCGACCCCGGACGTCTACGAGGTGAACGGGCGGCAGTTCGTGGTGATCGCCTGCGGCGGCGGGAAATCGGGGCGTCCGTCGGGCGGGACCTACGTGGCGTTCGCGCTGCCGGAGAAGTAGACGGAACCTGTTGCGGCCCGCCGGTGTCCAACCATGCATGCTTCGAACTCTGGCGTTGATGCTGGTACCGGCGATTGTCTCGGCGTGCACGTGCTCGAGGGCACCAGAGACGTGCGACCTGTTGGCCAAACGGGACGTTGCGATCGTTGGCACGGTGCTCGATGGCTCGGGCTTGGTCCGGGTGGAGAAGGCGATTCGAGGGCTCGCACGGGGTGTGCGCGATGTAGAGGTTCGTTCGGCGACCGATTCGAGCTGCGGCCTGAATCTGCGCCCGGGTGAGCGGTGGTTGATCTTCGGCACTCGTGGGAGCGATGGATCCGTTGGCACCGATGTCTGTTCCGGATCACGCCCGATCCGATCGTGCGGGACGTTGGACCGCCTCGTGGACTCCTTCCTCGCCGGACCGAATCTCGTCATGGGAACGGTGCGGCGATTCGGTGCCGGTGCCGATGACAACGGGATCAGCGATGCCGAGGTCCGATTGACGGGTCCGGAGGATCGTGCCATCCGGACCTCCCGCGATGGGTCGTTCGAGTTCAGCGGCTTGACCCCTGGTACGTATCGGCTGGATATCCAGTCAGCCGGGCTGGTACCTTCTGTCGCCTTAGGATCGATCCGCGAGATCGACCTCCGCTCGTTCCGCGTGGAGGCACGCGGTTGTGTGGCGATTCCGGTGACGATGCATGCGAACCAGTCGATTCGGGGTACGATTCGGACTCCGGCGGGAAAGCCCGCGGAGGATGTGATGGTCAACCTTCTCCCGCGCGATGGTGACCGCCCGCCGGACCTGCTTGTAAGATCTACTTGGACCGTCGCAGACGGCACTTATGAGTTCCGGCGCGTCGAGAACGGCACCTATGTCGTGGAGGCCGGCGGCGAAACCGGTGAGGATCCGAAGTGGACGCCCGAGGCAGTGGTCTCACCGCCTTTCGCGGTGACGGGCAACGGCGCGGAAGGAATCGACCTGGTGACCGATTCACCCCGGTTTGCCGGCATCGTGCTGAAGGTGACTGGCTCCAACGGACGGCCCCCCACGCATGCGATTGTCGAGGTGGCTCGCGCGGGTGAGTACACGTTGAAGCCCTTGGATCCGGCGGAAGAATTGCGCGTTCTCGACGGTGAAGAATACACGATTTCGGTCCGCTCAGTCGCGGTCGCAGGGAGCGAGCCGGAGAATGGAAGCGTAACGGTCAAAGCCTCGCGAGGCGCCACCGTCGAGATCCGCTTGCGGAAGTGAAGCGCGCCTATAGCGCGTACTTGTCGCCTTCGCTGCCCTTGCCCGATCGCCTCGGCTCTCCGCCCGTCTCGACCAGCAGTTGCTGCAAACGGGTCTGAATCCGGTCGACGAGAGGCTTTCGTTCGTCCGTCAGATTCATCCACAGCCTTCCGCGCTGATAGCCGCGAATCCGCATGTCGGCGATCAGATTCTTCATCTGGTCCGGATCCTTCTCGAGATCGTAGAGTTCGTGGATGTCCCAGGTGCCGTGGTAGTAGGTGAAGCTGTGCGTCTGCGTGCGCAGTCCGGTCATCGTGGGCGTGTAGGGATAATCCTGTTCCCACTCGTATTCGTAGATGAAATCGGTGCGCCAGTCCGCGGGCCTGCGATTGCCGATCAGTGGCATCAGAGACCGCCCGTGCATATGGCCCGGAACGGGCAGTCCGGCGGCTTCGAGGAACGTCGGCGCCATGTCGAGGTTCAGCGCGAAATCGGTCACCGCACGCTGCCCACTGAGGTCCGGGCAATGCGCGATCATCGGCACGCGCATCGACGGCTCATACATCGCGCGCTTATCGACCAATCCGTGCTCGCCCCACATGTATCCGTTGTCGCCCATGTAGACGATGAGCGTGTCGTTCAACAGCCGCCGCTCTTCGAGCGTGTTCATCACCTCGCCCAGCGATTCGTCGACGGGCATCAGTGCCTGGCAGTATCCGCGATAGGCGTCATCGAAGGTCGAGGTATGGCCGAACAGTCCATCCACGCCGTGGCGAGTGAAGCGGCGGTCGTGGACCCACTTCGGAACCTGATCGTAGTACTCCGGCTTGTAAAGCATCGACGCGGGCTTGGGCGCCTTCATTCCCTGGAACAGGTTGGCGTGGCGCGGATGCGGCTGGAACGGATAGTGAATCGCCTTGTGCGAGAGGTACAAACAAAACGGCTGCGATGCGTTGTCGCGAATGAAGCGGCTTGCCTCGCCGGTCAGGATGTCGGTCATGTAGCCGTTCACCTGATTGCTGGTGCCGTTTTTGTTGATCCGCGGATTCTGATAGTCGCCCTGTCCGCGGAAGCTCACCCAGTGATCGAAGCCCGGCTGCGGAGCATCGCTATCGCCGCCCATGTGCCACTTGCCGATGAACCCGGTGCGATAGCCGCCCTTCTTCAGCAGTTGCGGGAAGGTGTCGAGGTCCTTTGGAAACGGAGAGAAATTGTCGTAGACCTTGTGCTTGTGCATGTACAAGCTGGTCAGGATCGACGCCCGGCTGGGTGAGCAGAGCGACGAAGTGACGAACGCGTTCTGAAAGTGGATTCCGCCGCCGAGCAGCCGGTCGAGGTTCGGTGTGTGGCCCTTCAGCCAGGGATGTCCCATCGCGCCGATGAAGTCGAAGCGGTGATCGTCGCAGAGCACGAAGACGATGTTGCGCTTTCGATTCTGTTGCGCGAGCACGGCGGGCGCGGCCGCCGCCGTTCCCAGGAACTGCCGCCGGTTCATGCTTTCTTGACTCCCCGGACACCGTCCTCGATCACGTAGGATGCCTTCGTCGATATCGGCGACTGCTTCTCGGTCACCGTTTCCACGATGCGATAGTCCGCCCGGAAACGCTCCCGCGTCACCTCGCAACTCACGTATCCGCGCTGCGCGTTGAAGAACTTGATCTGCGGATTGTCGCCGAGGTAAGCGGCTGTCCGTTCGGGCACAGGCACCCCGTTGCCGCCGGAGGAGATCGAAGTCCCCGTGAATTCGCTGGCCACCACCGGCGAACCGGCGTCGCGGAACTTCTCCTTCAGATCGCACACCCAGTTCGAGTGCACGTCGCCCGTGATCACCACCGGATTCGACGGCTTCTTCTCCGCGAGGAATCGCATGAAGCGGACCCGCGCCGTTTCATACCCGCTCCATTGATCCATCGGATAACGCTCGCCCGCTGTGCCATCGCGATCGATCTTGGCCATCATCACCTGGTTGGCGAGGATGTTCCATTTGGCGCGCGAGCCCGCCAGTCCGGCGGTGAGCCAATTCTCCTGCGCGTCACCGAACATGGTCTGCGGCTCCTTCGTCATCTCCGCGCAGGGCGGCTTATCGCCATCGCCGCACGGCTGATCGCTGCGATACTGGCGCGTGTCGAGCACGAAGAACTCGGCGAGTGAACCGAAACCGAGCCGCCGGTACAACTGCATCTTCGATCCCTGGGGCATCGAGGTGCGCCTCAGCGGCATCGCCTCGTAGTAGGCCTGATAGGCGTTGGCGCGCCGTTCGAGAAACGCGGTGCGCGTCTGCTTGTCTTCCGGAATGTCGCCCGCGTAGTTGTTGTCGACCTCGTGATCGTCCCAGGTCACGGCGAACGGGAACAGCCGGTGCGCCTCGCGCAGATCGGCATCGGAGCGGTACAGCGCGTAGCGATTACGATAGTCGGAGAGTGAGACGATCTCCGCGCCGACGTGCTGCCGGACTCCGCCCGGGCGCGGCCCGCCCTCGTAGATGTAATCGCCGAGATGGACGACGAGGTCGAGATCCTCTTTGACCATGTGCTGGTAGGCGGTGTAGTAGCCGGACTCGAAGTGCTGGCAGGAGGCGAACGCGAATCGCAGGCGATCGTTGGCGCCCGATGGCGCGGTTCTCGTACGTCCCACCGCGCTGGTCTCCGATCCCGCTTTGAAGCGATACCAATACCAGCGTCCCGGCCGAAGTCCGCGAACATCGGCGTGGACGGAGTGAGCCTGCTCGGGCGCGGCGATGACTCTGCCGCGCTTCACCACCTTCTTCATCGCCTCGTCTTCCGCGACTTCCCAACGCACTTCGATATTCTCCCGGGCCCATGCGGACTCCCGTGACGGCTCGCCCATCAGCCGCGTCCAGAGCACGACGCCATCCGGCAGCGGATCGCCGGATGCAATGCCGCACGCAAACGGATTCGCGGTGAACGAAGGCGCGGCAGCCAGAAAACTCGAGCGTGCCCAAGGATAAGTGAGGCCCAACCAGGAGCCCGAACGGATGATCTCGCGACGGGTGATCATCCGTCGATTATCGCTCATGCCATAATCAATCCCATGGTCCGGTTCCTGTCCTTGATGGCCGCCTTCAGCGCGGCGCTTTGTTTCGCCGAAGAGTGGACTCGATTCCGCGGACCGAACGGTTCCGGCATCAGCAACGCGGCCGGATATCCGGTGGAGTTCGGCAACGGCAAGAACATGCTGTGGCGGACTCCGGTTCGCGCCGGAAAATCGTCACCGGTGCTCACGGAGAAGCATGTGTTTCTCACGGCGGCCGAAGGCGGCAAGCTCTACACGCAATGCTTCGACCGCGCCACGGGAAAGCTCGTGTGGGAGCGCCAAATCGAACAGCCACACAAGGAAGTGGCGAACAAGCTGAACCACGAAGCGGCGATCACGCCGGTGACCGATGGCGACAACGTCTACGTGTTCTTCAAGGACTTCGGCATGGCCGGGTTTTCCTCGTCCGGCAAGCCGCTTTGGAAGAGTCCGCTGGGCCCCTTCGCAAACCTGATGGGGCTCGGCTCGTCGCCGATTCTCGCCGGCAACAAGATCGTGCTTCTCGCCGATCAATGGGAAGGCTCATTTATGTCGGCGTTCGATCCGAAGTCCGGCGAGATGAAGTGGAAGGTGGAGCGAGTGGAAGCCGAGGGATGGGGAACGCCGGCCGTCTATGAGGGCCGCGTGTTGACGGCGGCCCGCGGGCAGTTCGGCATTCACGACGCCGCCAGTGGGAAGCGGCTGGCGACGCAAGGCCCGATCGCGACGACCGTGGTGGGGAGTCCGGTAGTGGTGGATGATGTCGCCTACGTTTTCGGCTATGGCGGCGACGCGCCACCGCCCTTTTCGGCGCGGCTCGAGCGGATGGACAAGAACAAGGATGGAATCCTGACGCCGGATGAGTACGGTGAAGATCCGATCATGCACCGGCTCGGAAGAAGCGTGGGCAACCGCGATGGAATCGTCACCGCGGACGAGTGGGACGTGTTCGCCAAGAAGACGCTCGGGCTGAACGCGCTGGTGGCGCTGAAGCTCGGCAAGAACAGCGCCGAGATCCTCTGGAAGCAGGAGAAGAATTTCTCCTACGTCGTGCCGG
>CADECY010000090.1:11402-38437 GCA_902825945.1 uncultured Acidobacteriota bacterium | reverse complement strand
CGCGGGGGACCGGAAAGCGAACGGCCCGCGCGGAGGGGGTGGCGATGGGGCCCTCGGTCACGTTGAGGGTCACGTTCATGGTCTTGTTGTCTTGCGCTAGGCGTGAGTTAGTCACGCTTACCGCGCCCTGATAAGTACCAGGCGCCTGTTCGCTCTGATGACGTCCCGTTACCTCGTAGGGCCGCACGAAATCGAAGGTTCCGAGCCCCCTGAAGTTGACCGTGAGCCATTGCCCACCGGAGGAAGTCGTCGAGTTGGCCGCCACCACGCTGTTGGTGGAAAAAGTGAAAGTGTCCGTGGAGCCATTCGGCGCCACGTACAGATTGATGCGATCCGGGATGGTCGTCCCGACAACCAGCAGCACGAGAATGTTCTGCGGAGCGTCGATCGCGTTGGGATCACTGACCGTGACAGTCGCCGAGTAGGATCCGGGCTGGAGCGACTGTGTGGCGAAGCGGAATTCGACCGGGATGCACTGCCCCTCACGGCCCACGCAATTCCGGGTGGTCCCCAGCGCGGGCGATACCCAGGAGGCGGTCGATGCGACGGTGAGCCGCAGAGAGCCGGTGTCGTCGTTGAAGCTGCGCTCACCAGTGGCGCCATACGCTTCGATCGAAGGCGCGGTGGCGGTTCCCCCTTGCGCGACCGTGATCGGACCGACCACGGAATTGCTCAGGCGGAGCTTCGGAACTGCGAATACCGGACTTGCGAGGAAGAAAGCGGAAGCTAGGGTAAGTCTCGCGAAGAGTTGAAAATCCATTCGGCTGGAGGGCCTTCCTTGGACGCGGAGTGGCGAAAAATTGTCGAAGCGCGACCGGTGGGCCGCGCATCTACAGAATAGCACGGGGCACTACGCAAACCCGCCCCGTGGGCGATAATGGAGCTTCCGATGTTTGCAGTGATCCGGGAACAGTTCGATACGATCTTCCGGGAAGATCCGGCGGCGAAGAGCCGCCTCGAGATCGTCCTTTGTTATCCCGGCTTTCACGCGATTCTGCTCCATCGCGCCGCGCATTCGCTTTACAAGCGGCGGGTTCCTTTGCTCCCCCGCATGATCTCGCAATTCAGCCGCTTTTTGACCGGCATCGAGATCCACCCCGGCGCAACGATCGGGCGGCGTTTCTTCATTGACCACGGCATGGGAGTCGTGATCGGCGAAACAGCCGAGATCGGAGACGACGTTTTGATCTACCAGGGCGTCACCCTCGGCGGAACGGGCAAGGAGAAGGGCAAGCGTCATCCGACGGTGGGTAACAAGGTCGTGATCGGAACGGGCGCGAAGGTGCTGGGCAACATCACGATTGGCGACCATGTCAAGGTCGGCGCGGGTTCGGTCGTGGTGCGGAACGTCCCCCCGAATTCCACGGTGGTCGGAATTCCTGGCCGTGTGGTTCGCAGCCACGGCGCCATGAACGATGCCGAGCAGCTCGAACACGGCAAGCTTCCCGATCCCGAAGGACAGGAGATAGCCAGTCTCCGCCAGCGCGTCGAACAGCTCGAGGACCTCGTCCGGACGCTCGCTGACACCCGCGCCGTTACGCGCGGCGCCGAATAGCGCGTACACTATTCGGGATGAAGCTCACTTTCTGGGGAGCCGTCCGTACCGTCACGGGCTCCATGCACGAAGTCGCTGTTGACGGCGAGAGACTGTTGTTGGACTGCGGATTGTTCCAGGGACACCGCGAAGAGGCCAACAACCGTAACCGGAACTTTCCGTTTCCGGGAAAGAGCGTCTCGAAGGTCCTGCTCTCCCACGCACACATCGATCACTCGGGCAACATCCCATCGTTGTTCAAGAGCGGATTCCGCGGCCCCATCTATTCGACCGCCGCCACGTCCGACCTCTGCGGCGCCATGCTCCGCGACTCCGCATTTCTCCAGGAAAAGGACGCCGAGTTCCTGAACAAACGGTTCGACCGCCGCCGCCGTCTTGGACAAGAGGGCGAGAAGAGCGTGCAGCCGCTCTACACGATCAAGGACGCCGAAGGGGCGCTCGAACAGTTCGAGAACAAGCCCTACCACGCCGATGTTCCGGTCACCGATACGATGAGCTATCGCATGTGGGACGCAGGGCACCTGCTCGGTTCGGCATCGATGATCCTGACGAAGCGGCACAACGGCAAGACTGTCCGGCTGATGTTTTCGGGCGATGTCGGACGCGCGGGACTGCCGATCATCCGTGACCCGGAGGTGATGCCCGAGGCCGACTACCTCATCATGGAATCGACGTACGGCGGGCGTCTCCACAACGATAGCGACATCGTGGCCGACAAGCTCGGTCAAGTGGTCAGCCGGGCGGCCCAGCGCGGCGGGCGGGTCATCGTTCCGGCGTTCGCCGTCGGCCGCACGCAACAATTGGTGCTGCTGCTCAACGAACTGACACAGCGCAAGGCAATCCCCGACATCCCGATCTTCGTCGATAGCCCACTCGCGGTGAATGCCACCGAGGTCTACCGTAAGCATACGGACTGCTATGACGACCAGACCGCACGTTTCCTCGAAAACGGCTCCGATCCGTTCGGCTTTCGCCGCTTGCGCTATGTCCGCGATGTCCAGGACTCAAAGGCGCTCAACGACCTGCGGGGACCGATGGTGATCATCTCGGCCTCGGGCATGGCCGAAGCGGGCCGCATCCTCCATCATCTGCGGAACAACATCAGCGATCCGCGCAACACCGTCCTCATCGTCGGATTCCAGGCCGAAAACACACTTGGCCGGAAGATCGTCGAAGGGCAGACCGAAGTCAATATCTTCGGCGAACCCGTCCGCGTGCGCGCCGAAGTGGTCGTGATGAACGAACTGTCGGGCCACGCCGACCAGAACGAGTTGCTCCGCTGGATGAAGCCTTTCGCGCCCGCGCTGAAGAAAGTCTTCCTCGTCCACGGCGAATTCGCCAACGCGCAGGCTTTGGCCACGCGAATCGGCGAGACCTACGGCACGGAAGTGATCATTCCCGAACGCGGCAACAGCTTCGATCTCACGTAATCGCACGCCTCATGCGCTTCACCCCTTCGCGAATCGAACGAACGCCAAGGGCGGCGAAGCTCAACATCAGATAGCCAGATGGCGGCGGCGTGGTGAAAAAGCGCGCCGCCAGGATTGGTTCCACACCCTCGGCCCGGCATCGCGTCAGCAACTCCTCGTCGCGGTACGGCGAGTGGACCCGCACCATCATCTGCAAACCCGCCGGGGCTCCGAATCGCTCGGCTCGCTCGCCGAATTCGGTTTCGAGCGCGCGGGACAGCGCGGCGTGGCGCTCCGCGTAGAGCGTGCGCGTGCGGCGCAGGTGGCGGTGGAATTGGCCGCTCTCGATGAAGTCAGCAACGACGGCTTGTTGAAAGGGCGCCGTGTGGCGGTCGACAAGGAACTTCGCGTTCGCGAATAGTTCCGACAGACCCGGTGGCGCCACCAGATATCCGAGACGGAGTGCCGGAAACAAGGCATTTGAAAAGGTGCCTGCGTAGACGACGGGTGCATCCGGCTCGAGTCCCTGGAGCGCGGGCAGTGGCCGGCCGCCGTAACGATACTCGGAATCGAAGTCGTCTTCGATGATCGCGGCCTGATGGGCTCGCGCCCAACGGAGCAATTCGAGGCGGCGTTCGAGACTCAGCGCCGCGCCAGTAGGGAACTGATGCGAGGGAGTGACGAAGACGGCGCGCACGCCGCGCAACACGGCCAGGCGCGCGGTGACGATTCCGTCGCGATCCACCGGCACCGGCGCGATCGTCATGCCGTGAGCCTGAAAGACGCCGCGCACGCCATGATAGCCGGGCTCCTCCATCGCGACGGTGTCGCCGGGATTCAATAGCAATCTTGCGGCGAGATCGAGCGCCTGCTGCGATCCGCTCACCACCACGACATCGGCCGCCGTGCATCGCACTCCGCGCGCCTCGCGAAGGTATTGGGCGATCAATTCGCGCAGGCGCGGATGTCCGGCCGGGCCGTGCGGATAGGACAGTTGGCCCGATCCGAGCGAGCGCGCGTGCCGGGTAATCAGACGGGCCCATTGCTTCAGCGGGAAGTCCTCTTCTCGCACCATCCAACTGGCGAAGGAGATCACGCCGCGCTGGGCCTGCACCTCGCTGGGAGCGATCGGGACACGGCACGAATAGTCCGACAGCGGAAGGCGCGTTTCACTTGCCGCCGTGCGAGAGGGCACGGATTGTGCTCGCAGCAGTTCCTCCGGCAGGGAACGGCTCACGAACGTCCCCGAACCGCGCGCGGTTTCGAGATAGCCCTCCGAGATCAATCGATCGTAGGCCTCCACCGCAGTCACGCGGGCCACGCCCCGGACCTGAGCAGTGGCACGCGTCGAGGGCAGCCGCTCGCCTGGGCGATACGTTCCCCTCAGTATTGCGTCGCGGATCTCCTCGTAAATCCGCTCATAGGCGAATGGAGCGCGCGAACTTTCGAGTGGACTGCTCATTCAGGAACAATGTGGACCCTGGATAGATCCACTGGATGCTTCATAGTGTAGCTGAGATGAACGCCTACACACCCACCGAACGGACCCAGGTGCGCCGCCTGCCCAAGCGCGGCAGTTTCGATCGCGACGTGATCCACTCGATTCTCGACGCCGGATTCATCTGCCATCTCGGGTTTATCCACGAGGGGAACCCGATCGTACTGCCCACCGGATACGGGCGGAGCGGAGACACGCTGTACCTGCATGGATCGCTGGCCAGCCGGATGTTCAAAGCGGCGGCATCGGGCATCGAGATCTGCGCGACGGTCACGATCGTGGACGGGCTGGTACTCGCCAAATCCGCGTTCCATCATTCGATGAACTACCGCTCGGTGGCCGTATTCGGCCGCGCGCGGCCAGTGGAAGACCGCGAGCAAAAACTCGAGGCGCTGCGACTGTTCACTGAACATGTCCTGCCCGGACGATGGGAGAAAATCCGGCAGCCGAGCGAACTCGAATTGAAGGCGACGCTCGTTCTCGCCTTGCCGCTGGAAGAAGTTTCGGCGAAAGTGCGAACGGGTCCTCCCCTTGATGACGAGGAGGATCTGGCCTGGCCGGTATGGGCCGGAGTTCTGCCGCTGCGCTTGCGGGCGGACGACCCGGTTCCGCCGGAGGGCGCGAACGGAGTGGCGGACGCTTGGACGAAACGGCGGCTGGCCGGAACCATCATCGAGTGACGATACAGTATTAGGGTGGCCACCAAGCTTCGTTCGCAAACATGGTTCGATTCGCTCGAATATTACGCCTTCGCCCGCCGCGCCTACATCCGTTCGGAAGGGCTTTCGCGCCAGAGCTTCTTCGGAAAACCGGTCATCGGAATCTGCAACTCATGGAGTGAGCTCAATCACTGCAACATCCACCTGCGGACCGTCGCCGAAGCCGTCAAGCGCGGGGTGTGGCAGGCGGGCGGAGTTCCGTTCGAGTTCCCCACCATTTCGCTGGGCGAAGTCTTCATGCGGCCAACAACGATGCTGTTCCGCAATTTGATGGCGATGGATGTCGAGGAGTCGATTCGCGCGAATCCGCTCGACGGCGTTGTGCTGCTGTGCGGATGCGACAAGACGACGCCTGCGCAATTGATGGGCGCCGCTTCCGCGGATCTGCCCTCCATCTTCGTCACGGGCGGTCCGATGCTCTCGGGCGACTACAAAGGCGGCAAGGTCGGCTCCGGAACCGACATGCGAAAGATCTTCGACAACTACCGGACCGGACAGATGTCGGATGAGGAACTGTGCGAGTTCGAAGGCTGCGCGGCGCGCTCGCACGGCCACTGCATGGTGATGGGCACCGCGTCCACCATGACATCCATCGCCGAAGCGCTGGGCATGACACTCACCGGATGCGCGAGTATTCCCGCGCCCGATTCGCGCAGGCTGGCGATGGCCGAACTTTCGGGCAGACGCATCGTCGAGATGGTGAACGAAGACCTGCGGCCATCGAAGATCATGACCCGGGAGGCCTTCGAGAACGCGATCACCACGTCAATGGCGCTGGGCGGGTCCACGAACGCGGTGGTCCATCTGATCGCGATCGCCGGCAGGCTCGGCATCCAAATCACGCTCGAGGATTTTCATCGCATCTCCAAGAGCACGCCCTATCTCGCCAACATCAAGCCATCGGGTTCCTATCTGATGGAGGATTTTTTCTACTCCGGCGGACTTCCAGCGCTCATGCGCAACATCCTGCCGCTGCTCCACGGCGATTGCATCACCGTGACCGGATCGACGATCGGCGAGAACCTGAAAGACTCACCCTGCTACAACGAGGATGTCATCCGGCCGCTCGACAAGGCACTCAACACCGAGGGCGGTACGCTGATCCTCTACGGAAACCTCGCGCCGAATGGCGCGGTCATCAAGCACACCGCCGCGTCGGAACACCTCCTGCAGCATCGTGGCCCCGCCTATGTCTTCGACGATCACGAGCACATGCTGGCGGACTTGTTGCGCGACGATCTGCCCGTCGATGAGAACACGGTGCTCGTGCTCAAGAACGCCGGTCCGCACGGGGGGCCGGGATTCCCGGAGTGGGGACAGATCCCGATGCCCACGAAGCTGCTGAAGCGCGGCGTCAAGGACATGGTCCGGATTTCGGACTCGCGCATGTCGGGCACCAGTTTCGGAACGGTCGTGCTGCACATCTCACCCGAGTCGGCGATCGGAGGTCCGTTAGCGGCCGTACAGACCGGCGCTGAAATCGTGCTCGACACGGCTGGGCGCCGCATCGATATCAACATCCCGCAGGCTGAACTCGACCGGCGCCTCGCCGCGTTCGAGCCTCCGAAGCCGCATTACACACGCGGCTACGGCAAGATGTTTCTCGATCACGTCACGCAAGCGCATCTCGGCTGCGATTTCGATTTCCTGCACGGCGAAGCGAAGTGATCTTGGTGCCCATGGTAATCTAGTGAATTGTCAGGCTCCGGGCTCCGTGCAACCGGCGGCTGCAAACCCCGCCAGATCCGGAAGGAAGCAACGGTAGTGGCTTAGCCGGTGTGCCGCGGATCACCCGGGGTCTGACATCCTTCCCGACCCGCCGCGGCCGCCCGTCCTGATGAGTCCCGCAACAAACCCGAAGCCAGCCTACCAGGTCATCGCGCGCAAATACCGGCCGCGGACCTTCTCCGAACTCGTCGGCCAGGAGCATGTCCGGTCCACGCTCGGCAACGCGATCTCGCAAGGCAGAATCGCCCACGGCTACATTTTTTCGGGCCAGCGCGGAACCGGCAAGACCACGGTCGCGCGCATCATGGCGCGATGTCTGAACTGCGAAAAAGGCCCGACCGCCACCCCCTGCATGGAATGCTCGGCGTGCAACGAGATCGCGGCGAGCAACAGCGTGGACGTGATCGAGATCGACGCGGCATCGAATCGCGGCATCAACGAGATGCGCGAGTTGCGCGAGAACGTCCGTTACCGGCCGGCCAAGGATCGATACAAGGTCTTCATCATTGACGAAGCCCACCAGATCACCAACGAGGCTTTCAACGCGCTGCTGAAAACGCTCGAAGAGCCGCCAGAGTGGGTGGTCTTCGTGCTGTGCACGACGGAAACGCACAAGATCCCGACCACGATTGCCTCGCGCTGCCAGCAGTTCAGCTTCCGCTCGGTCGATTTCGCGGAACTGGTGACGCGCATGGAATGGATCTGCGGCCAGGAAGGGATCACGGCGGACGCCGAAGCGCTCAGCGTGATCGCGCAGGTGGGCGAAGGAAGCGTACGCGATTCACTCTCCGCCCTCGATCAGGCGATCGCCTGTTGCGGGACCACTCTCGAAGCGTCGCAAGTGCGCGAACTGCTCGGACTGTTCTCGCTCGACACGATGGGCGAGATTGCCGCCGCGCTCGAAGCGGCAGACTCCAAGCGCATGCTCGAGATCGTGCAAGAGCTCGAGCGCAACGGCCGGCACCTGCAACATTTCTGCCGCGAATTGTCGCGCTACTTCCGGAACTTGCTCGTCGTCCGGATGGTGGGTGCGAACACGCGTCTGGTCGCCGCGGCGGCGCCGGAACAGGAGAAGCTGCACAAGGTAGCGCAGGCGTTTTCCGAAGAGGACCTGACCCGATTCCTCCAGATCACGCTCGACCTCTATCGCGACCTCCAGTATTCGCTCCAGCCGAAACTGCATCTCGAACTGGGCCTGCTACGCCTGATTCACGCCGGCAGGCTGGTCTCGATCGAGCAGGCGCTGGCCGGGCTCGGCGGATCCGCGCCACCGGCGAACAAGCCCGCGCCGGTCACGCGAGCCTCCGTGGCACCACCGCCCGCCACCGCGCCGTACCGTCAAACCCCAGCGCCGCCGGCCGCCGTGGCACCGCCACCGCCGCCACAGGTGGTTAGCGCCGCGCCGCGCGCGGATCCGGGTTCTCTCAAGGACCGCCTGCTCGGCTACCTGAAAGAGAATCAGTTGACGATGCTGGCAGATGCCGTCGAGCACGCCACCGTCTCCGAACTGCCCGCTGAACTGAAATTCGCCGGACCACCCGAGTTCGCACTCGCCTTCCGCGACGCTGGCATGCGCAATGCCGTCCAAAAGGTCACCGGCAAGCCCCTCAAGGTCAGCTTCACCCCAGCCGCCAGCGCGGCCGCGCCGCCCGCGCCCAAGCCGCCGTCCGAAGATGAAACCGCGAAACGCGCGATGCAACATCCGGAAGTGCAACGGTTCCAGGAGCTGTTTCCGGACGCGCAAGTCAGAAACGTACGAAATCTCAAAGAAGGATACTGATCGGCATGAAACTCCCCGGCAACATGAATGCAATGATGCAGCAGGCGCAGAAGATGCAGCAGCGCTTGCAGGAGGAGATCGGCCTGATCCGGGTAGATGCCTCGGCCGGTGGCGGAATGGTCACCGTGCGCATGGACGGCCATAAGAAGGTACTTGGCGTCAAGATCGACCCGGAAGTGGCGGGCGATGTCGAAATGCTGCAGGACCTCGTGGCGGCGGCCTGCGCCGAAGCGTTCAACAAGGCCGAGGAAGAGGGCCGCAAGAAGATGCAGAGCACGCTCGGCGGAGTGCTCCCTCCCGGACTTCTCTAGTTTCGCCATGGCCGATTTCGCCGAACCCCTCGCGCGGCTCATCACCGAGTTCAAGCGGCTGCCGGGCGTTGGGCAGAAGTCCGCGCAACGGCTGGCTTTTCACGTGCTACGTTCCCAGCGTGAAGACGCGGAGCGGTTCGCCAACGCGATTCTCGACGTCAAGAACAACCTGCGCCTGTGCGTGGCGTGCAACAACATCAGCGAGGGCGAGTTGTGTCCGTACTGCGCCGATCCTGCGCGCGATCCGTCCCAAATCTGCGTGGTCGATGAGCCGCACAACATCCTTCCGGTGGAGGTGACACGCAGTTTCCACGGCCACTACCACGTGCTGCACGGAACGTTGTCACCCTTGCGCGGAATCGGCCCGGAAAAGCTCAAGATCAAGGGCCTGCTCGACAAAATCGCCGCGGGCCACGTCACCGAGATCATCCTCGCCACCAGCCCGAACGTGGAGGGCGAAGCGACCGCGGTCTACCTGTCACGGCTGCTCAAACCGCTCGGACTGAGGGTGACGCGGATCGCGATGGGAATCCCCGTCGGAAGCGACCTCGAGTATGCCGATGAGGTCACCATGTCGAAGTCGCTCGAGAACCGCCGCGAGATGTGAACGGGCTTTCATTACGAAAGCGCTTTTCACGGCGGAGGAAACGCCGTACAATGGAGGTAGCCGCTTCCGGTGCGAAATCGCCGGTTGCTTGGAATCGTGGCAGTCGCGACCGGTGCGTCCATCCGGGGTCGGCTGCAAGAGCGATATCCGGGCGCCTTGGCTGGCCCGATCGGGCCGGACCCGGGTAAGGGGCGTTTCCCACCGGTACTGGCCAATGCGCATAGTTTTTGCTGGCAACAAGCCATGCTAGGTTGGGTTGAGGAGAATGGTACCTCGGAGTGAGTAGGGCTAAAAATACATGATTCTGAATCGAACTTCGTTGGCCGCTCGTATGTCCGTTGGGCTGTGGGCGATCATTCCGGCTACCCTGTGGGCACAGGGCATCGCACTGAATCCGAACCCTTCGCGGGTTGTGGGGCAAGTATCCACCACGGTTCTGACCACGCGTCCGAACCTCGTGGAGGGGCGGGAATTGAATGCGCCGTACGGCGCCGCCGTGGACACCGCGAACGGTATTCTTTGGGTCGCGGACACGGGCAACAACCGCGTCCTCGGCTGGTACAACATCAACACTTTCGCTAATGGCGCCCAGGCTGATTTCGTCCTGGGGCAGCGCAACTTCACCTCCTCGGAAGGGCTCGGACCGGGAACCACCTTCACCTCCGGCTTGAATTTTCCGACCGGCGTGGCCGTCGATGCGAGCGGAAACGTTTTCGTGGCCGACGCAGGCAACAACCGCGTCGTGCGATACCCGGCTCCGTCCCAGTTTCCGCTGGGCGAGACGGTGCTCGCAGATCAGGTCATCGGACAGGCCGGACTCACCTCGCGGGGCGCCAATCAGGGCGGACTCTCCGAACGGACGCTCGCCTCGAGCAACGGCCAAGCGACATTCCACATGGCACTCATCTTCGATGGGCAGGGCAACTTGTGGGTGTCAGACCCAATCAACCATCGCGTATTGCGCTATCCGGCAGCCTCGGTCGGGCCTGGAGCGGCCAATGGTCCCGCAGCGAATCTGGTGATCGGCCAGCAGGATTTCCGGTCCGTGCTCGTGCTGCCGCAAGATCCCGACATTCGCACGCGAGGGCGGAAGAACGGGATGCGCAGTCCCGGCGGGATCGCCTTCGACGCCGCCGGGCGCCTGTTCGTGTGCGACGAGCTGAATCGCGTACTGGTCTACCGCCCTCCCTTTAGCAACGGCATGGATGCGGCACGCATCATGGGTGTGCGGGGCGCAACACCGCAAGGGCAACCGGCTCCCGCGCCCATCAACGAGCAAACCCTCGGCGTTTTCGTGAATTCCCGCTTCGCTCCGCCGGAAGGCGTCTTCACGATTGGAAACGTACCTTTCGTGCTCGACAGCGCCGCCAACCGTATCCTGCGTTACGATCCCTTCGATCAATGGCCGATCGAGGCGACGCAATTTTCCCCGAGCGCTCGCGCCGTGATCGGCCAGGACGTCTTTTCCCAGTCGGAGATCAGGTCCCACAGGGGTCTGCCCGAACCAACCAACGCCACGCTCGCCTTTCCGATCCACGCCGTGTTCGCGGCCGGAGAGACCTTCATCGTCGATACAGGAAACAACCGCGTTGTGGCCATGCCCGACATTTCCACCGGACCGCAGCTCTCGGCGGGCGCGCCGTATGCGGGCCGGCGCGTACTCGGGCAAATCGGCTTCGAGTACCGGTCTCCGAACCTGATCGAGGGACGCGAGTTCAACGACCCTTCGGGCATCGTGGTCGATACCAGGTCCGATCCGCCGCGGCTGTACGTGGCCGATTCGTCGAATAACCGCGTCCTCGGATTCGCCGATGCGCGCCGGGTTCGCCCCGGGGATCGTGCCGACATCGTCATCGGCCAGCCGGATGGATTCCGGAGCCTCGTCAACTTCCCGTACGGTACGGGAGAGCAGCGCGACGATGCCAGCCTCAATAATCCGATCGGGCTTGCCGTCGATAGCTCCGGCAATCTTTGGGTTGCCGACAACGGCAACAGCCGCGTTCTCAGGTTCCCCTCCCCGTTTGCGCAGTCGGGAGCGATCCGCGCCGACATCGTGCTCGGCCAGCTCAACTTCACCAACCGCACCACCGACGCCACCGCGCGCACGATGGCCGCGCCCTATGGAATCGCGCTCAGTTTGGCTGGGCATGTCTTCGTGTCGGACGCGGCGCACAGCCGCGTGCTCATGTTCGAGGAACCGCTGCAAAGCGGCAAGGCCGCCAGCCGCGTCTTCGGCCAGCCCGACTTCAGTTCGATCGGACCGGGCAACGCCGACAACCGCTTCAATCAGCCGCGCGGCATCGCGATCGACACCGACGAGCGTCTCTATGTCGCCGACAGCCGGAACAACCGCGTCCTACTCTTCGCGCAAGCGCCGTTCGCGGGCAATGACCCGCAGGCTTCCTTCCGGCTGACTCGCGAGGTCTCCGGGCCGACCTCGGTCTGGGTGAGTCCGGTGACGGGCGAAATCTGGGTCGGAGGCACCAGTTCCACGCTGCTTCGCTTCGGCGACTTCAACCAATTGCTGATCGGCGGAGACACAGCCCAGTTCCGCATGAGCGTGAACTCGTTGAACGGCATCACGCAGGATCAGTATGGCGCATTGTATCTCGCCGACATCGCCAACCGCGTCGCAATCCACTTTCCGGGACTCAACGTCGTCAACGGCGCGAATTTCCTCCCGCGAGCCGCCCCCGGCATGATCGCCACGATGCGGCCGCTGTCGGAACGCCAGATCTTCACGGAACAGACCGCGGACATGGGACAAAACTCCCCGTTACCGCGCGAACTGGAAGACTTGCAGGTCCTCGTCGACGACCGTCCCGCCCCGATGTTCATGATCTCGCCGTCGCAGATCAACTTCCAGATGCCGATGAGCGCACCGCGTTCGGGAACCGTGGAAGTCCAGGTCTACAAGCCTTCACAAGGCAGGATCGTGGCGGCCTCGCTCGTCCGCATGGATGTCGCCTCGCCGGCGCTTCTCACCGTGAACGGATCGGGCAACGGAAATGTAGTTGCTGTAAACGAGGATGGCTCGAACAATTCGCGCAGCAATCCCGTGGGCCGTGGACAAACGATCACATTCTTCGCAACCGGCCAAGGCTTCATACCGGACGCACCACCAGACGGCGAGCCGCCGTCTGGCGAAATCGCCACGCCCAACCTCCCCCGCGTCTTCGCGGGCGGCACCACCTTCCTTCCCGATTCCGCGGTTCTCTACTCCGGCCTGGCACCCGGACTCGTGGGAGTCTGGCAGGTCAAGGTCAAGATTCCGGATCTCGTACCTCCTGGTGAAACCCGCGTGGTCATCGTGCTCAACGACATTCCGACCAACGACGGCGGACGCCTCACCCACACATTCTTCGTCCGGCAGTAGCAGCCGCTACGGCCGCACCAGCGACCCATCGATCGCGCGGACGGTGAACCCGTCCTCGCGCCCCGATGGATTGGCCACCGGATACTTCCGCGCCATCGCTTCATTCAGATCGATCCCGAGTCCCGGCGCTTCGTTCACATAAGCGAAGCCGTCCGGGATTTTCGGCGTTCCAGGGAGCATCTCGTGAACCAGTTCGGGCCAGCGATTGTCTTCCTGAATTCCGAATCCGGATGAGGCGAGGTCGACGTGGCAGGCCGCGGCAAAATTCACCGGATCGTTGTCGCCGCCTTCCTGAAACGCCGTGCGCACGCCGAAGGTCTCGCACAGGATCGCCACCTTGCGCGCGGGCGTGATTCCTCCGATTGTCGACACTCGATGCCGCGCGAAATCGATGATCCGCTCGGTGATGCAAGGCACCCATTCCTGCGGATTGGTGAAGATCTCGCCCATCGCGATCGGCGTCGAGCAGACCTGCTTGATGTTGCGATACCACTGGATCAACTCCGGGGGCAGCAGGTCTTCGACGTAGAACATCCGGTACGGCTCGAGACGGCGCGCCAGTTCCACGGCCATCGTGGGGCTCAAGTGCTCATGCACATCGTGGATGAGCTTCACGTCTTTGCCGAGCTTTACGCGAATGTGCTCCATCAGCTTCGGGATCGCCTCGACGTACATCTCCTCGTCGAAAGCCGGACCAGCGAATCCGTTCGGAATCCGCTTCCCTTGCCCGGGAGCCACCATGCCCCCGCCACCATATCCGCCCATCTGCGCCCGCACGTGCCGATAGCCCTTGTCGAGAAAGACCTTCACGCCATCGGAAACTTCATCCGGCGATCGTCCGTCGGCGTGTCCGTAGCACGGCACCGCGTCGCGGACCTTTCCACCCAGCAGATCGTAGACTGGCATCCCCGCGCGTTTTCCCTTGATATCCCACAACGCCATGTCGAGACCCGAAAGCGCGTTGTTGAGTACGGTGTCGCTGCGCCGATAGTTCCGGTAGTTGGTGGCGAACCAGATATCGTCGACCCGGTCGATGTCGCGGCCTTCCCAAAACGGCGCCATGTGCTTTTCGATCGACGCGGCGACTGTGAACGCCTGATGGTGGTTGCTCGCCGATCCGATTCCGTAGAGTCCGGGTTCGCTCGTCTCGACCTTCACGAACACCCACGTGTAGCGGCTGCCCCCTGCGGTCATGATCGGATAGACGCGCTTGATCGTGAGGCGAGAAAGTCCGCGCGTTTTGCGCTCGTACGTCTGCGCTGTCTGTGCCTGAGCCGCCTGCGCCTGAGCCGCCGCTGCCGCTTGCGCCGCGGCGAAGCCTTCGAGGAATCCTCTGCGTTTCAAGGGTGTCTCCTTCCGTTGTTGGCTCTCGAGGTTCGCTCGGCAACGGCGCTCCACTCATCGTGGCCAACCGTGACAATCATGGCACGATCGCGGTCGCCGGGTGCGAAGCTCGCGTTTGGTTCACAACCAAGAAAGCGCTCCAAGGCAACATCGAGTGAGCCGGACTCATCCCAGGCGGTCACGACATTCCCGCGATCCGTTTCGGGCGGATTCCCTCCCACTACTTCTTCGTCCATTAGGTCATGCAGCCGTTCGCTGCCCGGTCCCCATGCATGGAAATAGGCACAGCCGGAATCGAGCAACCAGACACAAAGTCGACTCGACTGCCTCACGCTGGCTCCCGTCGAATCGATCGCACAGAAGCAGATGAACGGCCCGCCAACGATGACCGGAAGGGCATCCTCGAGCGCGCCCAAGTGGACCACGTCCACTCGCTGCCTGCCCGGCCCGCGATCTTCAGTGAATTGCGGGCTGGGCACAGCATCCATCATCGAGGCAATCCCGCGGTTCGATCAGAAGAGGAACTTCAACCCCACCTGCATCGTGCGATTCCCAGCCGCGTTCGTGACCCGTCCGAACTGCGTGTTCGACAGGTCCGCAGACGGCAGGCTCCACGTGTGGTGGTTGAACAGATCGTAGATCTCCCAGCGTATCTGCGCGGTCGCCTTTTCGCGAACCTTGAAGTCGCGGGCGATCGTCACGTTCTCCCGGTAGATCGGGAAAGAACGCATCTTGCCATTCAGCCGCGGCGCGCTGCCGAATGGATCGATGGACGCGTTGGTGCGCCGCGAGAACGCGGTACGGTCGAAGAGCAGGTCGCGATCGGGATCGAACTCGCTGCCACCGATCGGCGCGCGCCAATCGTGCGAGTTGACGTTCGGACGCGGCGGTCCGCCGAACAGGAAGTTGTTGAAGCCGTTGTCGAGAACACCCAGGGGGAAACCGCTTTGGAGGAACGTATACGTGGCGAGATTCCAGCCGCCGAGCACCCAATGTCCCAGCCCTGAGTTGAAATACTTGCGCCCCTTTCCGAACGGCACGTCATAGCTCGCGGTGAGCTTGAACTGGTGCGTCAGATCGAGTGCGCCGTATGACTTCTCGAGGCTCTGATTGTAGTGGTTCTGCGCCGCGCTGAAGCCGACGCCTTGCCCCACGCCCACGCCCGGAAGCGCCATGTCGGCGTCGGTGAGTTGTTTCGACCATGTGTGGCTGGCGAGCATGGTCAGTCCGCTCGAGAACTTCTTGGTCACCTTGATGATGACGGCATTGTAGGTGGAGTTGCCGTTGTACTGGGTCCAGCTTCCACCGCCGACACCCGTGTATTGAGGAAACATGCGGAGCGACTGTCCGAGGGTCGCGTTGGGGCCCATCAGGCTCACGAAGTTGGGGAATGGAGGAGTGAATCCAGCCGCGACCACCTGCGGATCGTCGATGCGGCGATTCAGAAGGCTGCCCAAGGTTGCATACCGTGGATCGATCTGCATCGCGTTGTAACGGTTGGAGGCAAGGTAGGTTCCCTTCGTTCCGGTGTAGGTGAGGTCGAGAACGAAGCCTTGCGAGATCAGGTGCTGAATCGCGAAGTTCCAGGTGTGAGAGGTCGGTAGGCGCTTCAGGTCCTCGAGATGCACCCACGGCACGCTGGCGCCCGTGTTGAAGCCCGGATTGGTCGAGGGCGGAGCTTGCCAGGCCGGCCAGCCCTGATCCCAGTAGAACGCCGGCGTCACACCCTGGTTGGTGGAAGCAGGCGTGGGCTGTGCATAGAAGCCGAGGTTGAAGCCCCACGGCTTGTAGTTCGAATAGAACGTGCCATAGCCCGCGCGGATCACGCTGCGCTGTGAGAGCTGGAAGGCAAGGCCCAACCGCGGCCCGAAGCCCTTCTGCATGTCGAAGAACGAACGGCGGCCTTCGCGGCCGCTGCCGTCACCGAGGAATCTCATTGCGCCCGGACGCCCGCCCGCAGCGGGATTGGCAAGTTGATAGTCGAAGTAGCTGATCCGGTCATGCTTTTCCCAGAACGGCGGATTCAGTTCGGCGCGGAAGCCATAGTTCAACGTCAAACGCGGGGTGATCTTCCAATCGTCCTGAATGAACAGCGAGTGCATCGGGTAGCGCAGCAACTGCGCGAAACCCGTGGAGAAGGTACCGTTGTCCACCGCTCCCAGCAGGAAGCTAGCGAACGAACTGCCTGAGTTTCCGCTGTTATCCTCGGGCCGCGCGGTCTCCAGGCGGTGGAAGAACAGGTCGCCCGCCTTCTGGTTGTCGTTGTTTCGATTCGTCATCACGAGTTCGAAGTTGTAGCCGAACTTGAACGTGTGCGATCCCCGTGTCCAGGTGAGGTTGTCACCCGCGCCCCAGACGTTGTGGTATTCATCGTAAGCCTTGGTGCTTTCCCATCCGTAGTAGTTGTCGGAATTGAAGCGTACCGCCGGGAAGTGCCAGTTGAGGCCCGGATTGTTCTTGATTCCGCCCAGCTTGTCGCCCCAGTTCTGTCCCTGAGGATAGGCCGTGACGTCATGCTCGGGATGGAACAGCCGATGGAAACCCGCAGTGAAGTTGTTGATCAGGTTCGGCCGGATGATGTGCGTATCGTTGATGCGCGCCACCTTGCCGTGATATTCGTCCACCCGCGTGTAACGCCGTCCGGCGAGCGGGAACGGAAGACTCGGACCCCAGTTGGCGGCGACATCGCGGTTCGTGTTGTAGTCGGCGTTCCAAGCCACTCCGTTTTTCGAGAACATGAACGAGAAGCGGTTCTTCATTCCAAAGGAGTGATCGAACTTCGCCATGAACGCATTCTCGATGCGCTTGGTCAGTCCACCCGCTGGTGTCTCGAAGTTGCGTACGAGGCCGGGCGCGTTCGGATTCGGCATGAACGCCACGATGTTCCTCGAGATCGGACTGATGCGCGATGCCGGAATCTTGTTGTCGGGGAAGATGTCGCGAATGAAGCCGCCCGCGGGGTTCGAACGCGTGGTGATAGGGTCGTAGACCGGGACCAGCGCACCGTTCGGAAGCTTCCAGTTGGTGAAGTCGCCGCCCTTCATTTCGGCCAGCGGAATCGTCAACTGCGAAACACCATAGGTGTTCGGGAACCGGTAGCCTTCGTAAGAGAAGAAATAGTAGCTGCGATTCTTTCCGTTGTAGAGCTTCGGAATGTAGACCGGACCGCCGGAGTTCGCGCCGAAATCGTTGCGGTGATAAACGGCCTTCTGGCGCCCGAGCTTGTTGTTCAACCATGAGTTCGCATCCAGCCGCTGGCTCTGGTAGTAGTCAAATAGCGTTCCATGCAGGTCATTGGTGCCAGACTTGGTGACGAGCGAAATCATGCCACCCGACGCGTGGCTCTCCTCGGCCTTGAACGCCGCGGTATCGATCCGGAACTCTTCCACCGAGTCGATCGGAGGCGTCAGGCGGTTCATGTAGCCGGGGTGATTGCGGAATCCGATCTCGACCGAAAGTCCATCGACGCTGACATTCCAGTCGAAGCCCTGTCCGCCACCGACCATGAAGTCATCCCACGCGCTTTCGCCGTTGTTGCTTTTCACCTGCGGCAGCATCATCATCAGCGAAAACGCGTTGCGCATGCCGCCGCCGATACCCGCGATCGGCAGAGGCAGATCCTTGACCAGCTTCTGCTCCATCGTTGAGGAGACTTCGGTCGACTCTGTCTTGAGCGCGGGAGCTTCGGCCGAAACCGTCACCCGCTCGGTCAACTGTCCGACCTCGAGCACCGCGTCGACACGCAGACTGTCGTTGCTCGAAAGCGCAATGCCAGTGCGGCTCCAACTCTTGAATCCGGTAACGTTGACCTGCACTTCGTAGCCGCCGATCTGCAGATTCGGAATCGTGTAGTTGCCGGTCGTGGATGTCAGCGTCTCGGTCTGAACTCCCGTTCCCGTGTGACGCGCGGTGACCTTGGCGCCGGGAACGACGGATCCGGTGGTATCGGAAATGAGTCCGGTGATCGTACCGAGACTCGCTTGCGCAAACAGTGCGCCCGGCAGCAGTGCTGCCGCAAGTAGTAGGTTTCGCGACATGGCCCCCTCCAGGGTCGAATGGAAATCGGTGTCCATTCTTTCCAAAGGAGGGGTGATTGTCAAGCTTCAATTGGCCTCGTCTGTTGGTACATACTTCTCACGAACGAGAAGTGCGTAGGCCGCGATTCCCATGACGAGGAAGATCCAGATCGCCCACATGGGCGCATCGTAGCGTCCTGTGGTCTGCAACAGCCAGCCTGTGAGATAAGACGCCACGATACCCGGAACGTTCGCTGCGAAGTTCTGCACTCCGACGATCTTGCCCACCGCTGCGTTCGGAAGCAGCGTCTGCGTCAGCGCCCAGTAGTTCGCCGTGATCATGCCGAGCCCGCTCAGCGAGAAGATCGCGAAAAACAACGCGACGCTTCGCGACTCGGAAAGCGCACCGAAGATCTCAGTCGAGGCCGTGAGGAATCCAGCGTAGATGAAACTCTTGCGGACCTTGACTGCGTTCCAGCCGCGCTCGATGAGCCGGTCCGCGATCCATCCCGCCAGCATCGCCACGATCGCCATTCCGAACAGGCTGAAAAAGGCATACTGCCCCGTCTTGCTCAAGTCGAGTCCGCGGCGCTCGGCGAAATACGACGGCAGCCAGGTCATTGAAAAGTAGACGAAGTACTGATAGCAGAACGTCCCGATGAACGTGCCGATGATCACCGGGCTCCTCAGAATCCGCCCGAACGGAATCGCGGGTCCCGAGCCGGCCGCCTTCTTCTCGAGTTCGCGATCGTCGTCGCGCACCAGCATGATCCAGAACGGAACCCAGATCAGGCTGCCGAATCCCAGGATCATGAACATCGGCCGCCACCCGTATCCGGCGAGCAGCCACGCGGCGAGGAAGCTCCCGATCGCGGGTCCCAGTTTCGCCGCGGCCATGAAGACTCCGATCACGAAGCCGCGCTGATTCTCCTCGCAGTTGTACCGGATCCAGCGCATTCCTGCAGGCGTGATCACCCCTTCCCCAATGCCGAGCAGCATCCGGATCGCGAACAGTTGCCAGAATCCGGTGACCCACGCGGTGAGTCCGGAGAGAACGCTCCAAAAGGTGAAGGCCCAGACCCAGGGCCACTTGCATCCGAACTTGTCCACCACCCAGCCAGCCGGAATCTGAACCAGCGCGTAGGTGATGAAGAACGCCGAGTTCAGCGCCCCGCGATCCTTTGGCGAGAGATCGAAGAACTGTTGAAAATCCTTCTGGCTGAGCGCTACCGAGAGATTAACGCGATCGAAGTAGGCGATCATGTAGCCGACGCAAAGCCAGGCAATGACGGTCCAACGCTGCGCCGGTGTGATATGAGTCATGGGAATCGATCACGATAGCATGGCTTCCCGGCGGGCAGCGCTACACTTGAAAGAATGTCCCTGATGCTCGAAGAGATCCGCCAGCAGCCGGCGGTTCTCGACCGGACGTTGCGCGAGGAACTCGCCGCGGCCGGGCGGATTCGTGAACTACTGCGCAAGCGGCGCCCGCGCGCGATCGTACTGGTGGCCCGCGGAACTTCCGACAACGCGGCGTTGTTCGGCCGCTATTTGCTCGAGCTCGAGACCGGAATCCCCGTGTCACTCGCCGCGCCGTCCATCTTCACGCTGTACGGCAAGCAGGTGGACTACCGCGATTGCCTCGTGGTCGCGATCTCGCAGTCGGGCGAATCCACCGACACCAATCTCGTCCTCGAACGCGCGCGCGACCAAGGCGCCATGACCGCCGGAATCACCAACGAAGCCGAGAGTTCGCTGGCGCGCATCGCCGAACACCGGCTGCTCGTGCATGCGGGACGCGAGAAGAGTGTCGCCGCCACCAAGACCTATACGGGTCAAATGATGACGCTCTACCTGCTCGCCTGGGCGATGGACGCCGCACTCGATCTCGACGATCTCCGGCGGATTCCCGCCGTCGCCGAGCAGGCATTGCGGCTCGAGGAGGAGATCGCGGAGGCCGCCGGACGTTTCCGCTTCATGGAGAGCACGGTCGTTCTCGGCCGCGGACTCAACTACTCGAACGCTTTCGAATTCGCATTGAAGATGATGGAGACCTGCGCCGTGGTCGCCGAGCGCTTCTCCTCCGCCGATTTCCTGCACGGCCCAATCGCGATGGTCGAGCCTCAGTTCCCGGTGTTCGCCTTCGCTCCTGGCGGCGCCACTTGGCCCGCGATGCGCCAGATGCTCGACAAAGTCCGCGACACCACGAGCGAGGTGTTGTTGATCACCGACGAGTCGAACTCCGAAGCCGCGCGTTTCGCGCGCCGCACCATCACGGTCCCGTCCCGCATCGAGGACGAGACGCTCTCGCCAATCCCCTACATCATCCCCGCGCAACTGTTCGCCGCTCGCCTGGCGGCCGAGAAAGGGCTCGACCCCGATCGTCCGCGCGGGCTCACCAAAGTCACCAGAACCCTGTAACAATGCCAATACCCAATCCCATCCGGGGTATCGTTACCCCTCTCCTGACTCCTCTCCGCAACACGAACGCGGTGGACGAGGAATGTTTCGAACGGATCATCGAACATGTGATTCAAGGCGGTGTGAGCGGAGTCTTCGTGCTCGGCACCACCGGCGAAGGTCCGGCGATCGACAAGCCAACGCAGCGCACCGTGATCGATCTCGCGGCAAAGTACATCGCGGGCCGCGTCCCGCTACTGGTAGGCATCGCGGACGCATCGTACGAAGAGTCGATGGCGATCGCGCGCCACGCCGCCGATTCCGGCGCCGATGCCGTGGTGACAACGGGCCCGCTCTATTTTGCCGTGTCCCAGGCCGATCTCTACGCCTATTGCGGCAAGGTCGCCGAGGAGTCTCCGCTTCCGGTCTTCCTCTACAACATCCCGAGCTGTTCGCATGTCAGCTTCTCGGTGGAGACCGTCGCCAAGGCGTCGAACCTCGGCAACGTGGCTGGCTTCAAGGACAGTTCGGCTAACATGATCTTCTATCATCAGGTCCGCGTGGCCACGGCGCACAACCCGGGATTCTCGCTCGTGATGGGCCCCGAGGAACTCATGGCCGAATCGGTGCTGCTCGGAGGGCACGGTGGCGTCAATGGCGGCTCGAACCTGTTCCCCGAACTCTACGTCAGCCTCTACGATGCCGCGACTCGCGGCGACACGGGCGAAATGGCTCGGCTCCAGTCCCGCGTGTTGGAGATCAGCAACGCGGTCTACTCGCCTACGTATCTTCCCGGCATCAAATGCGCCGCGGCGGCGCTCGGACTCTGCCAGGAAGTTTTCGCCGCTCCCTACTATCCGGTGGACGAACCGCGCCGCCGCGCCATTCGCGACTTCATTGACCGGAGCCGGTAGCACGCAGGTCCGGTGGAATTCCCCAACGCCGGATCACGGGCCGGCCATTCTCGCGCCCGAGAACACTGATGGTCGCGGTCGCCATCGAGAACAGGCGGCCATGATCGGGCGTCAGTTCGAGCCAACAAGCGGCGAGCACGCGCAACAGGTGTCCGTGCGCGAAGAGGGCCACGGCTCCTTCCACCCGCGCGATCCGGTCGAGCACGCGGCGCGCCCGCTGCGCGACGTGTTCGACGCTCTCGCCATTCGGCGCGGCGGGTCCCCAGATCGACCATTCGGGCGCGATCGCCCGGATCTCGGGCCACGTCAGCCCCTCGAAGTCGCCGTAGCTTCGCTCCACCAGATCCCGCACCGGTTCGGCCTGATCGAGATAACCGGCGAGCCGGCACGTCGCCATCGCCCGCTTCATCGGCGACACGAGCACGAGCCCGAAGATGCGGCCGCCGAGTTGCTCGCCGAGTGAGATCGCCTGACGTGCACCCTCCGGACTGAGTTCAATGTCGGTCTGTCCGGTGTGTTGGCCGGTGACGTTCCACGCCGACTCCCCGTGGCGAATCAGCCAGATTTCGGACGCCATCCGTTCAGAACACCCGCCGGGTGAGCCGCTCGACCGCGAACTTCGCCGTGTGAGCCACCGCCATCACCGTCATCACGCCGGCCTGCACGGGATCGGTGACGACGAGATCAGCCGCGTCGGGAACACTGCCCGCCATGTTGAGACTGACCACCAGCAGGCCCTGCGCCCGCACTTCACGCACCGCCTGCTCGATCTCACCGCCCATCAGCGAGCCCGCGAGCACCAGCGCCTTCGCACGCGGCAATCGAGCCACCGCGCGAACCGCTTCGGCGAGTGGCTTCTCGCCCACCAGCGGAATCGTATCGACCGAGATATGTTCGCCGCGGATGTTGTGGCGATCGGCTTCCGAGATCGCTCCGATCGCGACTTGGCCAACCTGCGCTCCACCGCCCATGATGATGATCCGTTTTCCGTATATCTGCTGGAGCGTGTTCACGACGTGCGCCTCGCGCACGATCTCGAGCGCGCGCAGATCCGCCGCGAGTCTCTCCACATCTCCCGGAAGGCGCAGTTCGAAGTACGTCGTCTCCGGGTTCACGATCTCGACGGACGTGATGTCTCCGTGATGCGCGGCGATCACGCCCGTGAGTTGGTGCAGCACGCCGGGCCCGGGAGCCGTGTGGACCAGGATTCCGAACTGATCACTCGTCGCGGCCAATTTCGTACTTCTCCAAGAGTTCGTCCCAGTAGCCCTGCGCCTTCAGGATCAGTTCCGCCACTTCTCGAATCGCCCCGAAACCACCGGGTGCGCTCGTCACGTATTGGGCCGATTGCTTCACTTCATTGCGCGCGTTGGCCACCGCGACAGACCAGCCAACGCGCCGGAAGAGAACCACATCGGTGAAGTCGTCGCCTACGAACGCGATGTTTTCGGGCGGGAGTCCGGAATCATGGATGATCTCCTCGAGCAACGGGATCTTCTCGATGTTTCCCTGATAGCAATAGCTCATTTTCACTTGCTTGGCGCGAAGTTCCACGGCGGGCGACTTGCGGCCGCTGATCACACCGGTCTTGATGCCTTTCCAATTGAGCCACTGCAGCGCGATTCCGTCCTGGGAGTCGAAGCCCTTGGTTTCGGTCCACTCGCCATCCGGTCCGGGAAGATGCCACACGCGGCCGTCGGTGAGAACGCCATCGACATCCATCAAGAGAAGACGTATGTTGGCCGCGCGATCGTAATTGCTATCCATGCTGTGAAGGGGAATTCCCGTTATAGCATGGCCCCCTCAGCGCAACGGCACGGCGTTCTTCTTGATGTACTCGTCTAGCAGCGTCTTTCGCGGCGTGCCGGGGCCGATGTAGTGGAACGCCTCCGCGTATGCGACCCCGTAAATCCTGCCCAGTTCGCGATTGCGCGCCAGCACGAACTCGCGGATGTAGTTGCGATCAGCCGTGACATCGTCATCGCCCAGCATCGGCAACTTGAGATTGCGCTTGGCGAGTTCCGCCCGTAGCCGCGATCCGTTTGTTCCCGCCGGGCCCTTGGCCACGTTCGCGCGGTTGGCGTCGATCTTCTTGTCGATCGTCGAGCTGATATCCACCACGCGCGTGATCTCGGGCCGGCGCGCGAAATAGTACTTCTCCCGGACGGCGTGGGGCTCGAGCCCCACCGCGAAGTGTTCGGTGAAATCGTGATCGCGCCCCGCGATCCAGCAGGCCGCCTCGAGTGCGCGGGCGAGCATGTAGTGGTCGGGATTCTCCTCGTCGTGCGCCCACGGATCCCAACAGACAACGGTGTCCGCCTTCACCGCGCGAATGATGAAGATCAGCCGCGACATGATCTCGTTCTGCGAAACGCCCGCCATCATGTGGTTGTTGTAGTTCAGCTCGAAGGTCCGCTTGCAGCCGAGAATCTTCGCGAGCTTCTGATGATCGCGCTCGTTGCCGAGCACGTTGTCGCCGATCGACCCGGGAGTTCCGAGCCCGCGCTCGTCGCCCATGTCGTCGTTCGAGGCTCGGACCAGATATCCGGTGTAACCTTCCTCGATGAGCTTGGCGACCGCGCCCGCCGCCGACAGCGGAATGTCGTCGGAATGGGCCTGCAGCGCCAGCAAAACCTTGCCCTCGTGTGGGCGTCCCTGGGCTCGCCTTTCGAGAAATGGAGTGGGCTGGGTTTGCGCGGCCGCGATGGTGGCAGCGCCGAGTCCGGCAAGGAAGTCGCGTCTGTGCATCAGCGACATTATCCAACACCTGCGTTAAGATGTTCCCGTGCAACGCTACACGATCCTCTTCTTTGCCGTCGCGGCCCTCCTCGCGCAGGACTTCCACTTGGAGGATGGAGACCGAGTCATATTCTTCGGCGACAGCATCACCGATCAGCGCCTCTACACGACGTTCACCGAAACCTACGCGGTGACTCGATTCCCGAATCGCACCATCACCTTCGTCCATTCCGGCTGGGGCGGTGATCGTGTGACCGGCGGAGGTGGCGGTGGCATCGACATTCGCTTGAAGCGCGACATCGCTGCCTACAAGCCCTCGGTGGTGACGATCATGCTCGGCATGAACGATGGCCGCGTGAGAGCGTTCGATCAACAGATCTTCGACATCTACGCCAACGGTTACAAGAAGATCGTGAAGGATCTGAAGGCCGCCAATCCCGGTGTTCGCATCACGGCGATCCGCCCGTCGCCCTATGACGATGTCACGCAAGAGCCCCGATTTACCGGCGGCTACAACGATGTGCTGGTCCGCTACGGACAGTTCATCCAGGAACTCGCCGCCAAGGAGAACCTGCACGTCGCTGACTTGAATACTTCCGTGGTCGCGATGCTCGCGAAGGCGAAGTCGATCGCGCTCGAGGATTCGCGCAAGATCGTGCCCGATCGAGTGCATCCCGCGGCTTCGGGTCACCTGATCATGGCGGCGGCTCTGTTGAAGTCGTGGAACGCGCCAGCAGTCGTCAGCTCCGTGTCGCTTGACGCCGGCAACCGGCGGGTTGCCGGATCGGAGCGAACCTCGATCTCCGGCGCCAAGTTCGAGCGAACCGTTTCCTGGACTCAGCTCGACGAGGCCCTTCCGATGCCAGTGGACATGGCCGATCCGATCATGGCGCTCGCCGTCTCATCGTCGGACTTCCAGACATCGCTCAACCGTCAGATCGTGCAAGTGACCGGACTTTCGGACGGTCCGTACACTCTCCGCATCGATGGTTCGGAGATCGCCACGCGGCCCGCGTCCAGTTGGGCGCAAGGGGTGAATATCTCGACGCTCCATACGCCAATGTGGGATCAGGCGGCCCGTGTCCACGCGCTCACTCTCGAACACAACAGCATCCACTTCGCACGCTGGCGTGCGCTCGAAGTCCCGTTCGAGAAAGATGGACTCGCGACCATGCAGCAAGCGCTCTCCGCCCTGGATGCGCTGGAAGCGGAACTGGTGGCACGGCAGCGAGCGCTCGCCAAACCGGCCGCGCACAGGTTCGAACTGCTTCCCGGCGGATCGAACTTCCGTCCGCTGTTCAACGGCAACGATCTGTCCGGCTGGCACATTTCGCGGGTGAATCACCATGGACAAACGCAAGGCTGGAAAGTGGAGAATGGAGCGATCACGGGCACCCAGGACCGGCCTGGACACGGTGGGATCATCCTGACCGATCGCTCGTTCAAGAACTTCGAGGTGTCGCTCGAAATCAATCCTGACTTCGGTTGCGACGGCGGCCTCTTCCTGCGCTCGTCGGAAAAGGGCGAGGCGTATCAAGTGCTGCTCGACAACCTCGACGGAGGTGCGATCGGCGGCATCTACGGCGAGAGGCTGAAGGGCGTCGAAACATTCATGCCGCAGTGGCAGAAGTGGTACAAGCGCGGCGGGTGGAATCACCTCCGCGCCCGCATCGAAGGCGATACCCCACACATCCGAGTTTGGCTCAACGGAATCAAAATCACCGATTGGACCGACACGGCCAATCACGCGGCGGAGGGCGCAACGAACGGAATGATCGCCGTGCAGGTGCACGCTGGCAACCGCTGGATTCCCGGTGGCAAGCACCGTTTCCGCAACATCATGGTGCGCGAATTGGAATAGCTCTGCGCGCTCAAGACATCGCCGCGCACAGCACATCGAGTTGGCTACGGCGCACGCTATTGGGTCCGATATCACCCGAGCGAAAACGGCCGGCGCCCCAATGCGTAAAGCGGAGCCCGGGTTCAATTGCCATCCCATGCCAGCTGAATCTCAACCCCGCGCCCATGGTGGCGCCACGCCGCGATAACCGCAATCCGGAGAGCTCCTGCGGCAACCGCCTGCTTGGAATCTCCCGATCGCGTACCCTGAATGCGAACTCCATTCGGATCCACGTAGTCGAGCGAAGAAGTATTGAACACGCGGACCTGCCGGTAGTTCGCCTCGCCGAGCAAGCTGAACCGGGCGGCCAGGGACGTCTCGACGCGCACTCGAACGAAAAACGAGCCGTGAACATCCACTCGACGCTCGGACCTCCAATCACCCATCTTGCGCGAGGCTTCACGGTGAACGCCGGAGAAGTCCCTTCGCTTCCATCCGGCACGCGGCAACGGAACTCGGGGAACTGTACTCGGGATAGTCTTTCGTGATCGCGGTTCCGCCGATCACACCCCAGCGGAGGTTCTGTCCGTGGGCTTTGCGGCAGTAGCAGGACACTTCAGGCGATCGCCGCCCACTTCGAATGCAGGAAACATTGTGACGCACTCGCTCCCCCTGGCCTTGCTAGCCTTATCCATCACCTGAGCCCTCCGACCCGCTTTTTGGAATTCTCCACCCCCGCAGCCCCTCCGCCGATCTGTGTCTTTAAACTCCGCGCCGCCTGCAACCTGCCCCTCGCTCG
>CADECY010000090.1:0-11392 GCA_902825945.1 uncultured Acidobacteriota bacterium | reverse complement strand
CACTGGCCGTTGCGACCCTAATCAATCACTCGAGCCCTCGGACCCGCTTGTGGAACTTCACCGCCCTGCCAGCGTCTCGCAGAATCTGTGCCTTCAAGGCCGCGGCGTCCTCGAACTTCCGCTCGTCGCGCAGCCGCCGCAGGAACTCGACGGCGATTCGGCGAGGCGCGGGTTCGCCATAGCCTTCGAGGATGAAGCTCTCGATCGTCACCCGGTCACCTTCGAAAGTCGGCCGCACGCCGATGTTGGTCACCGAGGGCCATTTCCGTTCCGAATCGAGATCACTCACCCGGGTCACGTAAACTCCCCGCGCGGGTAGCACTTCACTCGATGGCGCGAGATTCAGGGTGGGAACGGTCTGCTTCGATCCGACGCCGTGACCAGAAACCACATCGCCCATCAATACGTAAGGGCGGCCGAGCAGGCGGCCCGCGCGCGAGACGGCTCCCGCCTCCACCGCCCGCCGGACCTCGGTGCTCGACACCACCACACCTCGCCATGTCACCGGGTCGACGGCTTGGGTCTCGAAACCGAGCGACCGCCCCAGCGTGGCGAGCAGACCGACATCGCCCGCGGCCTTGTGCCCGAAGCGAAAGTTCCCGCCCACGGCAACGAACTTCGCGCCGGCGGCTTCCACTAGCACCTTGCGCGCAAACGCGTCCGGATCGAGTTTCGAGAACGCTCGATCGAAAGGAACCACCAGAACCTGTTCGATACCCGACTCGCGCATCCATCGCACCCGCTGCTCGAGAGTGGTCATCAGCTTCGGCGCGCGATCTGGCGCGACCACGCTTGACGGATGCGGATCGAACGTGATCACAGAGGACTTTCCTCCCCGCCCCACCAGGCTCTCAAACAGCGCGCGATGCCCGCAATGAACACCATCGAAGTTGCCGATCGTGACCGACGAAGGACCGAAGCGTCCGCAGGCCTCCTCGAGGCTCCGGAAAACAGCGATGTCAACTGACATCAGGAAGTTCTACCTCCAGTTCGAGTCCGTCGTAGGCGAGCCGCACGTGCGGCGGCAGCAATCTCTCGGTGCGCTCATGGCCGAGATCGTGGCAGATGTGCGTGAAGAAGGCCCGCCTCGGCTTCAAACGTTCCACGTGCCTCATCGACTTTTCGACCGTCGAATGCGTCGGGTGCGGCTTGTGCCGCAGCGCATCGAGGAACAGCACGTCCAGATCCTCGAGCAGCGCGAACGACTCTTCCGGGATGTCGCTATGGTCGGTTAGGTACGCCAGCGGACCGAAGCGAAAGCCGAACGTGCGTCCGGTTCCGTGCCGCAGCGCCACCGGCTGGCACCGCGCGCCCAACAGATCGAACGGCTCACCCGAGATCTCGCGCACCTCGATCTTCGGCATCGACGACTCGGAGGGCTTTCCAGAGAACACGTAGTGGAACATCGAGCGAATCCCGTCGAGCGTCTCCGCGGAGCCGTAGATCGGGATCGAACCCCGCTGGCGGAAGTTGAGGGGACGGAGGTCGTCGAGCCCGAGGATGTGATCGGCGTGGGCGTGCGTGTAGAGAATCGAGTCCACTTTCTCGATACGGAAACGCAGAGCTTGCTGACGGAAATCGGGCGTCGTGTCCACGAGCACGACACGGCCGCCGTAGCGCAGGACCACGGAGGGCCGGAGCCGGTTGTCGCGTGGATCGGTCGAAGAACAGACGTCGCAGTGGCAGCCGATGGTCGGCACCCCGACGCTTGTTCCGGAACCCAATACGGTCAGGCGAAGCTGCATTACTCCGCCGGTCCGGCGGCGCCCTTGGTTTTCGCGGACGCCTGATCGGACACTTGCACGAAGCGGAAGCGTAGTTCCGTCAAGGCGTTATCGAGTTCGCGCTGCTCCGGCCACGAGAGATTCCCTTTGGTCTTTTCCTGCAGCATCGCGAGCGTGTCGATCGCGTGCCGGGCCAAGGGAAAGTTCGGCTCCGGCCTTTCCTTCTCGTCACCGAAATGCAACAGGCCAAGCTGGACTTCGGCCTGCATGCGAAGGCTGCTCACCAGGAATTCGAAAGTCGCTGGCGGCACGAATGCGTTAGGGTCCATTTCGCTCATCACTGTCCATTTTTACAAAACTTAACCCCCTCTTAGTGGAACTGGCGCGTCTCCAGGAGCAAGATGGATATGGAGACCGAGAGCGCATGAATGTAGCGTACGCATTGAATGACGCCGATCTGATGCTGGCCGTAAAGGCGGGCGATTGTGATTCGTTCGAGCACCTGCTGGCGCGGCATCGCGGCCCCATCGTCCACTTCATCTACCGGATGGTCCTGAACGGCGACATCGCCGAGGAACTCGCACAGGAGGTTTTCCTGCGAGTCTACCAGTCTCGCGAGCGCTACACGCCGGATGCGAAGTTTACAACTTGGCTCTACCGGATCGCCACCAACCGCGCCCTCAACTGGCTCCGTGACAACAAGCGGCACAACGACAACGAACGGATCGACGCGATCTCGCCCGACGGAATGCGCCGCCAAATCGCCGACCCCTCTCTTTCCGCCGAGCGCCGCGCCCTTCGTCAGGAGACTCTCGAACGCATCCGCTCGGCGGTGATGCAACTCCCCGATCGTCAGCGTGCCGCCGTGCTGATGCACAAGTATGATGAACTCGACTATCAGCAGATCTCCGTCGCGCTCGAGTGCTCGCCGCAGGCAGTGAAGTCACTACTGTTCCGCGCCTACACGGCACTCCGCGAATCGCTCGAAGGCATCGTCACGGCTGCGTAACTGGCTCGGATTTCCCGTCCCAAGTCACGCTCGCCACGATCAGCTCGCCCGCGAGATTCTTCGTGCCCTCCACGAGCACTGGCACCCCGGGCGGAATCTGATTCGCCTTGACGGCTGTCTTGCCCTTGAAAAACGCCGTCTTCGAAGTCCGCCGGAATTCGAGAGTGTTATCGCCATCGACTTCGATGCGCACGAAGGTCCTGTCGATGCCAGTGAGGATGCCCTGGAATTTGGCGAGCACTTCCAGTTTTTCGGGCTTGCTCTTCTTTTGCGCGAATCCCCATGCGGGCGCGAGAATCACCAACAGGAGGCTTCGGCGAGTCATTCTGATTTCACGATAGCAGGCTGTCCGCCGTGAGCTTGGCGCGGAACCTAGAAAGCGCCAAATCAGCCGCAATGATCGATCTCCTTCGCGGACTTCTCGGCGGGGCCTCCAGTCGCGGGATGAAGCGAGAAGTGTTTCTTCCAACCCGCGAAGTAGATCATCGTTGCTCCGCGGCGTTTGTTGGCGGGAATTGGCAGGAGATTGCTGCCTCTGCGCCAGGAGGAGCCTCGCCAAGTGCGGCTCGCTCGCACTTGGGCACTGGCCCGAGGAATCGAGCTGTGCCGCCAGGCAGTCTTCCACCAAGTGAAAGCCGGGTTTCGCCATCTGGGCGCGGGAAGCCCGCAGTCACCGATACAATGATAGGGTGACCGGTCACGACATACGCCAGAAGTTCCTCGACTTTTTCGCCTCCAACGGCCATCGCATCGTGCGATCCTCGTCGCTCGTTCCCGCCAACGATCCGACGCTGCTCTTCACCAACGCGGGCATGAATCAGTTCAAGGACCTGTTCCTCGGACTGGAAAAGCGCGACTACTCGCGCGCGACCACGTCGCAGAAGTGCGTTCGCGCGGGAGGCAAGCACAACGATCTCGAGAACGTCGGCTTCACGCGGCGGCATCACACCTTCTTCGAGATGCTCGGAAACTTCTCGTTCGGTGACTACTTCAAGGCCGACGCGATCGATCTTGCCTGGAACCTCATCACGAAAGAATACGGGCTCCCGAAAGACAGGCTCTACGTCACGGTGTTTCGCGAGGACGACGAAGCCGAGGAACTGTGGCAGAAGGTCGCGGGCGTGCCGAAGAGCCGCATCTTCCGGCTCGACGAGAAGGACAACTTCTGGCAGATGGGCGAGACCGGCCCGTGTGGTCCGTGTTCGGAGATCCACTACGATCTGGGCCAGCACAACGCCGAACCAGGGCGTGAACACGAGGAGTTTCCGGAAGACGGCGGCGGCCGCTTCGTCGAGATCTGGAACCTCGTCTTCATGCAGTTCGACCGGTCGTCCGAAGGCGTGCTCACTCCCCTGCCCCGTCCGTCGATCGACACCGGAATGGGCCTCGAGCGTCTCGCCGCGATTCTGCAAGGCAAGGTATCGAACTACGAGTGCGACCTACTGAGCGCGATCGTCGCCAAAGCCGGTGAACTGATTCACGTCACGCCAGGCGAGAATCCCAAGCACGACGCCGCGCTTCGCATCTCCGCCGATCATGCCCGCGCCGCCGCTTTTCTGATCCATGATGGCATCGTCCCGGCCAACGATGGCCGGGGCTACGTGCTGCGCAAGATCATGCGCCGCGCCATGCGGCACGCGCGCCGCACCGGTAACGCCGAGCCGTTCCTCCACAAGCTGACCGGATTCGTCGCCGAGTGGATGAAGCCCGCCTATCCGGAACTGATGGAGTCGATTCCGCGCGTGGCGCGTATCGTCAAGGACGAAGAGAACCGTTACGCGACGACGTTCCAAGTGGCCGAGCGTGTCTTCCATGACGAAGTGAAGAATGCCCAGAACGGCGTACTCTCAGGCGCCGCCGCGTTCAAGCTCTACGACACGTACGGCCTCGCGCTCGATGAGCAGGAAGAGATGGCGCGCGAGTTCGGGCTGTCGGTCGACGTCTCGGGCTACCAGTCCGAAATGGAGTCCCAACGGACGCGCGCCCGAGCTTCCTGGAAGGGCGCCGACAAGTCACAGATCGATCCGCTCTATCAGAAACTCCAGGAAGTATCGCGGACGGAGTTCCTCGGCTACACCAGCCTCACCGGAGACGCAACGGTTCTGGCGTGGCTCCCGGACAAGAACGAGATCGTGCTCGACCGGACGCCGTTCTACTCGGAGACCGGTGGCCAGGTTGGCGACCGGGGATTCCTGTACGCAGGCGACAAGAAGATCGCCGAGGTGATGGACACACGCTACGGCGTGCCCGGCCTGGCGGTACACAAGGTGGTTCCGCTCGACGAGATCGAGCAAGGGACGAAGGTGCGCGCGGAGGTCGATGCCGCGCGGCGCGACTCGACCCGCCGCAATCACACAGCGACGCACCTGCTGCACGCCGCACTCCGCAAGGTCCTCGGAACGCACGTGAAGCAAGCGGGCTCGGTGGTCGATCCCGGCCGGCTTCGCTTCGACTTCTCGCACTACGCGGCGGTCGACCCGGAGGAACTCGCCGAGATCGAACGGCTCACCAACGAGCAGATCCTGATCAACTCAGCCGTCACCACGGACGTGATGGACCTCGATGCCGCTGTCGCCACCGGCGCAATGGCTTTGTTCGGCGAGAAGTACGCCGAGAAGGTCCGTGTGGTGTCGATTCCGGACTTCTCACGCGAGCTCTGCGGCGGCACGCACGTGCGCGCAACCGGCGATATCGGACTCTGCAAGGTCGTCTACGAGGGCTCGATCTCAGCCGGCGTCCGCCGTATCGAGGCGATCACCGGTGAAGGATCGCTGCGCAAGTTCCAGGAGACGACTTCGGCACTGCATCGGATCGCGGCGATGATGAAGACGAGCGAGCCCGAACTGCTCGACCAGATGGACCGGCTGCTGGCCCAACAACGGACTCTCGAGAAGCAGGTCGAGCAGATGAAGGACAAGCTCGCGCAATCGCAAGTGGGCGCGCTCGAAGGGCAGGCGCGCGAATCGAAGGGTGCGAAGGTGCTCTCGGCGCGAGTCGATGGACTCGATCGCGGACAGATGCGCGCCATCGCCGACTCACTCCGCAACAGGTGGAAGTCGTGCGTGGTAGTGCTCGCTTCCGGCGAAGAGGGCAACGTGGCGATCGTCTCGGCGGTATCGAAGGATCTCACCGCGAAGGTCCACGCGGGCAAACTCGCGGGCGCGGTGGCGCAAGCGGTCGGCGGCAAGGGCGGCGGGCGGCCCGACATGGCGGAAGCCGGCGGGAAGGATCCGGCCGCGCTGAACGGCGCGCTCGAAGCCGTCTACGCCTCGGTGGAGTCGATGCTTTGAGATCTGCCGCGGTCGCGATCGTTGGGGCGGGCACCACGGGCCTCGCCTGCGGAATCGAGTTGAAGCGGCGGGGCATCGACGCGGTCCTGTTCGACAAGGGCTGCGTGGTGAACTCGCTCTATCAGTATCCGACCAACATGGTGTTCTTCACGACGCCGGAGTTGCTCGAGATCGGCGACATTCCCATGACGGCGATCGGAGAGAAGCCGGTGCGTACGGAGGCGCTCAAGTACTATCGGCGCGTGGCCGCTCACTACGATCTCGACATTCGCCAATATACGCGCGTGCTGCGCGTCACCGGCGAAGACGGCGCGTTCACGGTGGACACTGAAGATCGCGCAGGCACGCGCACGGAGTTCGGCGCGCGAAAGGTGATCTTCTCCACGGGCTACTACGACAAGCCGAATCTGCTCGGCATTCCCGGCGAGAATCTGCCGAAGGTCATCCACTATTACAAGGAACCGCATCCCTACTTCAATCACGATGTGGCCGTGATCGGCGGCAAGAACTCGGCCGCGATCGCCGCGCTCGAACTCTGGTGGACGGGTGCGCGCGTTACGCTGATCCACCGCCGCGCCACGATGTCGGACTCGGTCAAGTATTGGATCCGGCCAAATATCGACAATCGCCTGAAGAACGGCGAGATCACCGGCTATCTCGAATCGTCGGTCCGCGAGATCAAACAGGATTCGATCGTGATCGACACGCCGAAAGGAACGGTGGAGGCGAAGAACGACTTCGTCTTCGCGATGACCGGATACAAGCCGGACACCGAGTTCCTCGCCGCGCACGGCATCACGTTCGACGCGGAAACGCAGCGGCCCTACACGAATCCCGAAACGCTCGAAAGCGCCCGGCCCGGCTTCTATCTCGCGGGCGTGCTGGTCGCTGGCATGCACACCAACGAGATCTTCATCGAGAACGGACGCTTCCACGGACGAACGATCGCCGAAGCGATCGCAAAGAAGCTCTTCTGAACTGGCGCGCCCCGCCCTGTGTGTCGGCTAGCTACCAGTCGACGACCGAACCGTCGTCAACGTCGTAGGTCTCCGGATTGCGCCAATCGTGGCCGATCTTGTCGGCCATCAGGTTGTCGTCGAGTTCGATGCCGAGCCCGGGGGCCGTGGGCAGATCGAGGTATCCTTCCCGCACGCGGAAGGGCTGTTTGATGTAGCCTTCGCCCAGCGAGACCTGTTCCTGGATCAGGAAGTTCGGAATCGACGCCGCAAGTTGCACACCGGCAGCGAGCGAGATCGGACCGAGCGGATTGTGCGGAGCGACCGAGGCGTAATAGGCTTCCGCCATGCCCGCGATCAAGCGGACCTCGGTGATGCCACCGGCGTGACACATATCCGGCTGTAGAATCGTCGCGGCCTTCTTCTCTAGCACCTCGCGGAATCCCCACTTGGTGAAGACCCGCTCACCGGTTGCGATCGGCAAATGCGTGCCACGCGCGATCTCGGCCATGATGTCGTGATTCTGGCACTGCACCGGCTCTTCGATGAACATCGGGTTGTAGGGCTCGTAGCCCTTGATGAGCAGCTTCGCGGTCGCGGGCGAAATCGCGCCGTGAAAGTCGATGCCGATATCGACGTTGTCGCCGAGCGCGCGCCGCAGTTCGGCGAACTGTTCCACCGCGTACTTCACCTCCGCCGGCGACTCGGCGTAGCGCGCCGGACGGCGTTTCGCGGGTCCGGTCTTGAACGCGGTGAAGCCCTTTTCCATCGCGGCCTTCATTGCGGGAACCGTGCCCGCGTGGGCGTAAACACGCACGCGCTTACGAGTCGGACCGCCGAGCAGTTCGTACACCGGAACGCCGAGAGCCTTGCCCTTGATATCCCACAGTGCCATGTCGATGCCGGACAGAACGCTTGTGAGAATCGGACCGCCACGATAGAATGCGTGCCGGTAGATTGCCTGCCAGTGATGGACCACTGGGCGAGGATCCTTGCCGATCAGATACGGCTCGATCTCCTTGACCGCCTGTGCGCAGGTGAGCGCGCGGCCTTCGGTGATCGGCTCGCCGAGTCCGGTGATTCCGGCGTTGGTGTGGATCTTCAGGAACAACCAGCGCGGTTTGACGAGGATCGTTTCGACCTTGGTGATCTTCAACGGATCGCCGGGACGGATGGGCGGATTGCGGACCTGTTGAGCAGCGGCTTGCGCGGCGGCGGCCAGTCCCACAGCGGTTGAGGTCGCGGCGTGGCGGCGGCTGATTCCGTCTTGTTTATCGGCCATGGTAAACGGCTATTGTCGCGAAACGGTCCGCGCGGCGGCAACTGGTCTGAGTTGTGGACTCGGGGCCGCGATTGGTGTGCGACCGATCGCTTGCGGTCGCGGCTCGGCAATGATCGCGTTGATTGGTAGCGGTTTCGGTTTCGGTCGCGACGATCGGTGCGGCGCGGTGAGTGGTGCGGTTTCGTTCGCGGTGAACAGTGCGAGATTGGCCGCAGTGAGCGGCGAGGCTTCGGCCGGGGTGGATCATGCGGGCCTCCTGAAGACGTCGGGGGTGGCTTGCAGCAGATCCTTACGGTACCGGCTGGGCGCCAGGCGGCCAGTGCGAGTGCCATCACCAGATCGTCGTGGCCGAGGGAGGAGTGCGGTTCGTACCGGGTGCCGTTGCGGCGGAGGCCGAGGAGTTCACTTTTGAGCGCTTCCGCTTCAGGCAGGTTCGCGGCGATCTCTGGGCGGCCCGCTTCGAACATGCGGTCGAGCGTTTCGATCAAGTCGACTTTGGGCACGTTGTAGCCGCCCTTCGGAGTTGACCCCGCGGTTCCGCTCGCGGTGATCGTGACCGGAAGCAGATAGCCATGCTGCTGGTATTGATTCGCGTTTGCCGGGATCTCGCGAGGCGGCCGGTTCGGCGCATCATTGCGAAGACGAAGTGTCGAGGCGCGCAGGAAGTCAATGAATGGCGCGCCGAGCCCAGTGGCGTCGGCGACGACTACGGTTCGCTGACCGAGGAGTTCGACGATTTCCGTGAGGCGGTTCAAGACCTCGGTGTACGGCTTGTCGCTCATGCGCTCGATGTGACGGACGCGCAGGGTCGTATCAGTCAGCCGTTCATAGTTGGCGACGTTGATCCATCCGTTCTCCCAGGTATGGAGTTCGATGACGACGATCGCGGTGTAGTCCGGCGATTTCGCAAGATCGATTCCGACGTAGTAGCCGAACTCGATGGCGTTGCGATGCCACACATCGTGCCGCCAACCTCTCGTGATGCGGATCGGCTCGATGTCCGGCTTGAAGGCCCGCTCGATGATGCCCGTGCGGAATACCTGATCCTCGGTGTCGCCGAATTCGCAAAGATAGTCCTGCGCGAACTGACGGTGCGAAAGGCTACGGCGCTGTTCGTCGATGACCGACTTCGCGATGCGTGTGCTTTGGTCCGCCGTGACGCGGATGCGGTTCCAGTTCGGGTCGCCGTTGTGCCACATACCGGCGAAGAAGCCTTGCTTGCCCATCGGCGTGGACATGAGCCAGATGGCACCATTGACCGTGGCGACGGTGGGCAGGATTGCGGACCAGACTTCGTCCGGCACGCGGGCCGCCTCGTCGATCAACAACAGCGAGACGGCGGAGAAGCCGCGAATATTGTGCTCCTCCGATGGCACGGCGATGAGGCGCGAGCGGTTCGGGAGGACGAGCGCGGGACGGTTGTACTTGTCGGGCTTCAACTCGAGTCCAAGGCGATGCGCGAAGCGATGGATGGTGTCGAGGAGGAGTCCGCCTTGGCGCAGCGTGGGCGCAACGACGATGGTGAGCGATTCCGGTTGATGGAACGCGTGATGGAGCGCTTTGACGGCAGTGGCGGTGCTCTTTCCGAACTGCCGATGGCAGCCGAGAATGACACGTTGCGCGTCGACAGTGAGGACTCGGGCCTGATTGGCGTCGGGCGTGAAGCCGAGGCGCTCGCGGGCGAAACGGACCGGATCGCCGGAGGAAAGCAGAGCCGCGATTGGAGATGGTTTCAGTTCCAAGGTTCCGGTTTCTCCATGTGCTCGAGCGTCGAGTTGATCTCTTTCATCAAGCCGGGGTAGCGATGGGCGACCTTCAGCATTTCGGCATGAAGCGCGCGGAAGTTGTCTTCCCAGAGTTGGGAGCCGGAGCCAGAGACACCACTGGTGTCCGAGGTGTCCGCGTTTCCCGTGGCGCGGTTTCGAAGGTCAGCGGGAAGCCTATTCTTCGCGATCCAGGCGGGCGGTGTCGCGGGTTGCTCGCCTGGATCGTGTGTCATTGCCCAGTGCATGGTTCGTTTTTGTCTTTCGCCGTGAATGAACGTGAATGAACGTAAATCGGATTGAGGTCTGCCGCTTCGGTAGACCGTTGATTGGAGGAGGTTTTTGAGACCTCAGGTTCGGATTTTGATTTCTGTTGCTGCTCTTTCGGAGTCTCCGCTTCCGCGGCTTTGCGGTCGCTTTGGAGTTCCTTCAGCTTCTTGTGGAGGCGCATCCAGAGGTTGTTGAGACGGACGGATTGACGCCCGAGTTCGAGAATGGCTTTGTCGCGGCCGACGGCTTTGCAGTAGGCTTCGGCGGCGCGGCGGATTTCGTCCTCCGGTGACTGCGCGGGGGCTTCCGTCAGGTCAATGACGTCGGTCTCCATGTCGATGATGGCGGTCTCCATGGCCGTGGCCCGCTGGGCGCGCCAAGTAGCGGTGGCCATTTCATAGATAATGTTGCGCTCGACATCGTCGGCGGGCTGGAAGCGATCAGTGAGGCCGGCGCAGAGGCGGTTCCAGGCTTCGCGGGATTCCTTCTTCAGGAGGATGGTATCGGAGAAGAGACCATGAGTGGTGCCATTGACGGCGGACTTTGCCTTTCCTTCGGGCGTGACGGGCCCGTTCGATTTCGCGCCGTTTGCGCGGCTCGCGTTCTGTTGAGACTCGGTGCGAAGCATTTGATGATCCTCACTTTTCGAATTCAGGGCGTAGCTTACCGCCCCGCGTTCAGGCTCACGGGTGTCAAATGCGCGTTGCCGATTTGACCGCACCTGCCGGACGTCGTGGCGCTCGCAGGGTGTTGAGCTGGTTGGGGTTGGAGAATTTTGACTCTTTTGCGGGTAGTGAGTGACTACGTCAAGCGGGGTTCCACTGGAGGGCGCGCTCGCTTTGCTCGCGCTTTCGAAGTTTCACGCAGGGACCGCTGAGACACGCGGCTCATGAATGGTGCGGGTACCGTCTGTCATCCACGTGTATCGAACGCGGCTTCGTCATCTCCGCTGAATCAAGTCCGCGCCCGTGTTGGGAATCCGTGGTTGCCGTTGCGCACCGTTTCGCTCAGGCTCGTTCATCCCGGTAGGTCATGGGGAGGGTGCGCTCGCTTTGCTCGCGCTTTCGAAGTTTCACGCAGGGACCGCTGAGACACGCG
>CADECY010000089.1 GCA_902825945.1 uncultured Acidobacteriota bacterium | reverse complement strand
TCCGGCGCCACATCGTCGTTATGATCGGCGCCGGCAAGTCCGGACATCCGGGCGGATCGCTTTCCGCGGTCGAAATTCTCGTGCAGCTCTACTTCGGCGGCCATCTCCGCCACGACCCGAGGAACCCCTCCTGGCCCCAACGTGACCGCTTCATTCTGTCGAAGGGCCACGCCGCGCCCGTGCTCTATTCGTGCATGGCGGAGGCGGGCTACACTGCGGTCGATCAACTGAACACTCTCCGCCAACTCGGCTCGATCTATCAGGGCCATCCGGACCGCCGCTTCATCCCGAGTCTCGAAGCTTCTACGGGCTCGCTGGGACAGGGCCTGTCGGTCGCGCTCGGAATGGCGTGCGCCGCGCGGCTCGACAAGTCTCCGTCGCGTACTTACGTCATGCTCGGCGATGGGGAAATTCAGGAAGGGCAGATCTGGGAAGCGGCGATGTTCGGCGCGTTCCACAAGGTCGACAATTGCGTCGCGATCATCGACTACAACAAGATCCAGCTCGACGGTTTCGTCAAGGACATTCTCGATCTCGAACCTCTCGCCGACAAGTGGCGCAGTTTCGGTTGGCACGTGGTCGATTTCGATGGCCACGACCTCCGGGCGGTCGATGCCGCGTTCCGGGAAGCCGCCGCCACCAAGGGTAAACCCACCGTGCTGATCGCGCAGACCATCAAGGGCAAGGGTGTCAGCTTCATGGAGAACAACCCGAAGTATCACGGCGTCGCCCCGACGGCCGAAGAAGTCGCCAAAGCGCTGGAGGAACTCGCCTGATGGCCTCGAAGTTCGAATTGAAGATGGGCCCCGCCACGCGCGAGGGCTTCGGTAAGGCCCTCGCCGAATTGGGCCGCGAGGACGCGCGCATCGTCGTGTGCGACGCCGATCTATCCAAATCGACACACACTCATTTGTTCGCCAAGGAATTCCCAGACCGGTTCTTTTCGTGTGGAATCGCCGAAGCCAACATGGTGGCGCTCGGTGCCGGGCTCGCGGCCAGCGGAAAGATCGCTTTCGTGTCGAGCTTCTCCTGTTTCGTGCTCAACAAGGGCTTCGAACAGCTACGTGTTACCGTCGCCTATCCGCAGGTGAAGAACTTGAAGGTCGTGGGTACGCATAGCGGCATTTCGATCGGTGAGGACGGTCCGTCGCAGATGTCGATCGAAGACATCGCGCTCGCCTGTTCGCTGCCCGGATTCGTGGTCATCGATCCGGCGGACGATGCTGCGATGAAGGCTCTGGTTCGCCAAGCGGCTTTTCTCGAGGCGCCGGTGTTCATTCGCGCCGGACGATCCAAGGTGCCGGTGATCTATGGCGCGGATCAGAAGTTCGAAATCGGCAAGGCAATCGAGCTCATCCCGGGCACGGACGTAACGGTGATCGCGCACGGGCTCCTGGTGGCGGAAGCAATCCGCGCTTCGGAAACGCTCGCGGCCGAGGGGATCTCGGTGGGTGTCATCGACATGCATACCATCAAACCGCTCGATGTGGCCGCGATCGAAAAGGCTGCTTCCGCATCCGGCGCGATCGTGGTCGCGGAAGAGCACTTGGTCGATGGCGGGCTCGGTGTTCGCGTGGCCCAGGCGGCGGCGCGTACTCGTCCGGTTCCCATGGAGTTCCTCGGTATCGAAGACACCTACGCCGAATCCGGCAGCCCGGAAGGCGTGCTCGAAAAGTATGGCATGGTTTCGCGCGAGGTCGTCGCCAAGATTCGCGCCGTGTTGGCCAGGAAGCGTGGCTGACCCGAATTTGGAACAGGACGCGCTCCTCGAAAAGGTTCACCGGTCACGGTGCAACTATCGGGAGCGCATCGCTCGAGTCCTGCACGACGGCATCTGCCAGTCGATCACGGCGGCGGGTCTCAATCTCGATCTCGCCAAAATGGAGATGACGCTGGAGAATGCCGCGCGGATCGACGAGGCCCAGGAAATGCTCGAACGGGCGTTTGAGGAGGTCAGGCGGCTTTCGCATGAAACCTATCCCGACCCCGTCTCGAGGTTTGGCGCCGAACAGGCGATCGCGCGGCTGGCCGAGTCGGCGCGCCGCCGCTTCAAGGGAGAGTTCCGTACGAAAGTTACCGGCCTTCCCGTCCAGGATCCGGACAAGGCGGCGGCCATCGTCGAGATCATCGACGCCGCGCTCGACAACGCAATCCGGCATTCCGGAGCCGCTCTCATTACGCTGACGGTTTCCCCTCGGAAGATCGAAGTGAAGGACGACGGCAAGGGCTTCGAAACAAATGTTTCCAATTTTGGTCTAGGACTTGTTATGATGTCGTACTGGGCCCGGAGCCTTGGAATGGAGTTGAGGGTCTCCAGTGCAGGGGCCAGAGGCACATCCGTTCAGTTGAGATAAATCACAAATGGCCGTGGACGTTCTGCTCGTAGAGGACCACGAAATCGTTCGGCATGGAATCAAGACCATGCTCGAGCGCAGTGGTGACTTTCGTGTGGTCGGCGAGGCTGACAACGGCACCGATGCCGTTCAGTTTTGCCAACGCGCCTCGCCACAAATCATCTTGATGGACTTGGTCATGCCTGGGTTGAACGGCATCGAGGCAACGAGCGAGATCGTGCGGAACACACCGCAAGCGAAGATCGTGTTCCTTTCCGCGCTCGACGATGACTACTCGGTTGTCAAGGCGATCCGCGCCGGCGCACGCGGATTCGTGCTGAAGCGGGCCACGCTCGGTGACCTGCTCGATGCCTTGCGTACGGTGGCCAAAGGCGGCTCGTACTTGAGCCCGCAGGTCTCCGATCGCCTGCTGATCCGGATCCAGAAGGGTGACCTCGAGTCTGGTGTGCCCTCGGCCTTGGACGCGCTGTCGCCACGCGAACTGCAGGTCATGCGAATGATCGCCGAGGGGTTGACGAGCAAGGAGATCGCCCAGAAGCTCGACCTCGGTGTCGAGACGGTTCGCAGCTACCGGAAGACGATGATGAAGAAACTGGGCCTCAACAACGTGGCGGCCTTGACGCATATGGCGATGTCGGCCGGGCTCACCTTGCGGCGGGAGTCAACCAGCGCGGCCGTTGCATGATCACGCATTGGGGCGACATCGAGATCTCCGACGCCCACGTGCACTTTTTCTCGCATCGATTCTTCTCGCTGCTCGCCGCGCAGGGGAAGCGCACCATCGCGGAAGTGCAAGCGGCTTTGGGTTGGGAGATGCCGCCGGAATCCGCCGCGGCACTTGCCGGCGTCTGGACGGCCGAACTCGATCGCCACGGTGTTTCGAGCGCCGCGATGATCGGTAGCCTGCCGGGGGAGGAAGTTTCCGTGATCGAGGCGGTTGCCCAGCAGCCGCGCCTGATCGGGTACTTCATGGTGAATCCGCTGTCCGATGACGCCGCCGATCGAACACGAAACGCGCTCGCCGCGGGTCTTCGCGGGGTCTGCCTTTTTCCCGCCATGCAGGGGTATCCGTTCGCGCACGGTCGAGTGGCCGAGATCGCCGCCATCGCCGCTCTCCATCCCGGCGCGGTGATGTTCGTGCATTGCGGAGTTCTCTCGGTCGGCGTCCGGCGCAAACTCGGGCTTCCATCGCCGTTCGACATGCGCTTTTCGAATCCGCTCGACATTCACGCGCTCGCGGCGCGGCATCCGGGCCTTCCCTGGGTGATTCCTCACTTTGGCGCGGGCCTGTTTCGCGAAGCGCTAATGATCGCCGATCTATGCCCGAACGTCTACCTCGACACCTCGAGTTCGAACTCGTGGATGAAGTATCAGGAACCCGGCTGCGATCTCGCCTCGGTGTTCCGCCGCGCGCTGGCGATCGCCGGTCCGAAGCGGCTGCTATTTGGCACAGACTCCTCATTTTTCCCGCGCGGGTGGCATCGCGCGATTTTCGATCAACAGTGCGAGGTTCTGCGCGAACTGGGAATCTCCGCCGAAGACGCTGGCGCGATCCTCGGCGGAAATCTGCGAAGGATTACTTCTCGCGCGGAAGCGGATCGGGCGGCCGGGTGACTTTGCCGGCCATCGCCTCGGTCACGTCGATGTTGTTCACGTCGAGTGTCTGGCCCGTCACCCGCTCGAGTTCCGTCTTGGCCTTCACGTAGGCGCCCATCGCCGCGACTTCGTTCGACTGGGCCTGTGCCAGGTCGCGCTGATATTGGATGATGAAAAAGATCGTCGATGCGCCGAGAGCATATTTCTTCTGCTCGGCGTCGAGCGTCTGCTCTTGCAATACGCGCTGCTTGACCGATGCCTGGTAGCGTGCCCGCGCCTGCTGAATCGCGATCACGGCGTTCTGGATGTCCACGCGAAGCTGGTTGAGCGTGCGCTGCAGGTTCAATTCCGATTGCCGCAGACTCAACTGATCGATTACCATGTCGGCCTGCGCCGAACGGTTGCGGATCGGGATGTTCAACTGAAAGCCTACCGAGTAGTCCGGGAAGTTGCGGCGGGCCAACTGGCCGACGTTGTTGCCGAATCCTCCCAGGAAGAATGCATCGGCGTTTCGCGGAACCGGGCGGCCCCGCAAGGTGAGATCGTTCACCGAGCCCGAGAGCGCGTTGTTTTGCATCGCGCCGGTGAGGTCGAGCGAGGGGAGCAACTGGCTCTTCGATCCCTGCAGTCCGATCTTGGCGTTCTCGATGTTGATCTTGCTCTGCTCGAGATCGGGGCGTTTGTTGAGGGCGAGGTCGTAGAGATCGTTGATGGGGACGATCGCGTCGGTGTCTGGAATCCGAAGCCGGTCGGTGGGAATGATGCGCGCCTCGGCGATCATCGGGGTGCTGGCGCCGGTCCGGCTCAGAGCGTTCTTGATAATGGTTTCCTGCTGGAGCAGGGCCGTGGTGGCTGAGGTCAGGTCCTGTTGCCGCGCGGCGATCTGGGCTTCGGCGTTCACGATTTCGATCGGAGCCTTGGTGCCGATCTCGACTTCCTTCTTGTTGTCCTCGTACAGCTTCTGCGCCAGTTCGAGAGCCTTCTCTTTGACCCGGACGTCTTCGTTGAACACGACGAGATCCCAGTACAAGTTCGAGATGGCGGAGACGGTGACGAGCAACTGCGTTCGGAACTGGAGGTCGGTCACCTTGAGGTTGTTCTTGGCGATCCGGATGTTGCGGTTGTTGACGGCGCGGCCCCAGCCTTGCAACAGACGCTGCGTCACCGACAGTTGCAGGTTCGCCGCCGACGATGGATTCAAGTCGAGCAGCGGATTGGTCGAGCGGACGACGTTGTTGTTCCACGCCGCGGACGCCGTGGTTCCGGTGAGCCAGCTTTTCTGCACGCCGTAGCCGTGGCTCTGGCTGTTCAACGCGATGGCGGTGAGTCCAGTGGTGACGGTGTTCGACTGCGGACGCGATTGATGCCCCGCGTTGTAGCTGGCGAAGAACACCGGGTCGAGGTTGAGGAAGGCTGTACCGGTGGTGGTGATGATGGTTCCGCCGGTGTCGCCGCCGCCCGCGCCGCGTCCGCCAGCGAAGGCTCCGCCGGTTCCACCGCCGCCGGCGCCCCCGCCGAATCCGCCGAGCACTTGGGATACGGCGCTCTGCGGACCCTGCTGCACCGAGGGAGGAACGCCGCGGAGCAGGCCACCGGCTTCAGCGCGCGACAGGCTGGCTCGCGCGATCTCCGGACCGTAGCGCTGCAGCTCGATGTCGAGATTGTTCTCCAGCGCGAGCGCGATGGCGTCCTGCAGCGACAGGTACAGCTTGCCGCCGCGGATCAGCGATTCGAGACGTGCTGAGTTTCCAAGCCGCACGGGTGCGACATCGGACTCCATGAACGGTCTCTTGAACCGGTCCCAAAATCCGGCCGGTTCGTAGGGTTTCACATAGGTGGTGGCTTGCTGGGCCGGCGCAAGCGGTGTGAGGATGAGGAACACACTGAGAACGGCCCCCAACTTTCGATTCGTATTCATGAATGGCTTTCTAAGCAAGACGGAAAGCGGACCCGCAAAGGTTCCACTCAAACAATGGTATAGTAGCGATTTCTGGCACAGCAACCGCGAAGAATTCGCTTCACTGTGGCCTATGACGGAACTGCGTACCACGGATGGCAGGTCCAGCCGGGTTTGGCCACGATTCAGGGCATTCTCGAAGAGATCCTCTCGGGTATCGAAGGAAAGCCGGTTCACGTGATGGGATCCGGCAGAACGGACGCGGGTGTACATGCGCTGGGTCAGGTGGCGGCTTTCGATATCACGAACCCGATTCCGCCGGACAACCTTCGCCGCGCGGTGAACCGGCTGCTGCCGGAAGACATCCGGGTCTTCGATGTCCGCGAGACCGCTCTCGATTTTCATCCGCGTTATCACGCCGTCGCGAAGACGTACGAGTACCGGGTGGCGCGCGGCGAGATCTGTCTCCCCTTCGAGCGGCGCTACGTGCATCATCATCCTTATCCTCTCGACGCCGCCGCCATGGCACTTGCCGCACGTTGTCTCGAGGGCACGCACGATTTTTCCGCGTTCGCGGCCGCGGACGATCGCGACGAACTGGGGCTGTCGAAGATGCGCACCGTTTTTTCGTCGGCGCTCTTCGATCAAGGCGACCGCTTGGTCTACCGAATTCGAGGCAGTGGCTTTTTGAAGCACATGGTCCGCAACATCATGGGGACACTCATCGAAGTGGGGAAGGGAAACCTCGATGAATTGGGCATGCTGAGCCTTCTGGGCTCCGATTGGAACCGCAAGGCGGGGCCGCGCGCGCCCGCCCGCGGATTGTTCCTGATGAGCGTCGAGTATCCACCGGCCTCTACCCTATCGCGGGCGGGAACACTGCCCTCTTCAGGCTAGGGACTTTGCGGCCGGTGCGCGGCACAATTGGATCATTAGGCGGAAAACCCGCCAGCCGCGGCGCCGGGCAGCAGGTACTGGACCCACCTGACCTGACCGGCGCTTGCCGCTTTTTCGGGGGCTGTCGATACAATACTGGAATGCTCCGGAATGCCGCCGCTCTAGCCGTTCTGTGTCTGGTGGGTTGTGCCCCAGCGCCCGCTCCGAAAGCTGCTTCGATCGCTCCCTTGGTCGAAGAGTTCATGTATGGCGCGCTGACCTTTTCGCCCGTCGCGGCCGCGGCGGCCGGGCTCCACTCGCGAAACGGGGTCTCGCTCGACGAAGCGCTCGACCAATTCGACGGGGTGAGCGTGGCGAAGTATCGCCAGTTTCTGGAGGGTTTCGGCGCGCGGCTCGACAAAGAGGTCAAGCCCGAGACGCTTGATCCCGAGGCGCGGGCCGACTACGACATCATCGCCGGACAGATCCGCGTGGCGCTGCTCGAACTCGACACGCTGCAAGCCTACCGGCACAACCCCACCGTCTACGTGGAACTTGCTGGAAGCGCGCTCTTCAACCCGTTCATGCTGGAGTACGCGCCGCTCGAACAGCGCTACGGACACATCATCGCGCGGCTCCAGAAGCTGCCCGCTCTCTTCGAGCAAGCACGTGCGAACCTGGTGGACTCGCCGGAGATCTGGACCAAGGTGGCAATCGAGGAGAACGAGGGGAACCTCGCGCTCATCAACGGTGTGCTGACCAAGCAGTGCCCAGCGGCCCGCAAGGAAGCATTCGACAAGGCAAAGGCCGCCGCCTCCAAGGCGATCACCGGATTCAATCAGTATCTATCGAAGGACCTCGCCAGGAACACCTCCGATTGGCGCCTCGGCAAGGAGAAATACGCCGCCAAGTTCGCCGCCGTGCTCGACCTTGGCGTCACGCCCGCGCAGTTGCTTTCCGACGCGGAGTCGGAACTCGCGCGGGTTCGCGTCAGGATGCTCGAAACCGGCGGACCGATGTTCGACGAGATGTATCCGGGCCAGAAGCGGCCGGAAAGTCCGAACGAACTCGTGTCGAAAGTGCTCATGAGAGTGGCGGAACGCCGCTCGACCCGCGAGAAGTACTTCGACGATGCCCGGCGCGACCTCGAGGAAGCCCGGAACTTCGTTCGCGCCAAGAACTTGATGACGCTGCCTGCGCGTGACAATCTCCAGGTGATCGAAACGCCCGTGTTCATGCGCGGAATCTACGCCGTCGGCGGGTTCAATCCCGCGCCCGCGCTCGAGCCGAAGCTCGGAGCCTTCTATTGGCTGACTCCCATTCCACCCGATTGGCCGAAGGCGCGAGCCGATTCGAAACTTCGCGAGTACAACTATTACGGTCTCAAGATCCTCACGATTCACGAGGCGATTCCGGGACACTATCTTCAGTTCGAGTACGCCAACGATGTGCAGCCAGAGGCGCGGCGCGTGTTGCGCTCGGTGTTCGGCAACGGGCCGAACGTGGAAGGGTGGGCGGTCTACGGGACGGATCTTCTCATCGAGCAGGGTTATCTGGCGGAAGACCCGCGCATGATGATGACTTGGTACAAGCAGTACCTGCGCGCCGTTGCCAACACGATTCTCGACATCCGCATGCAGTCGATGGAAATGACGGACGAAGAGGCGGTGAACCTCATGATCGAGCAGACGTTCCAGGAGAAGGAAGAGGCCACTGCCAAGCTGGTTCGCGCCAAGCTCTCCTCGACACAGTTACCTACCTATTTCGCCGGCTACCGGGCTTGGCGGCGCCTGCGCGACAGAATCGAGAAGAGCCGCGGCGCCGCGTTCCAACTCGCGGCGTTCCACGAGGAAGCGTTGAAGCCCGGCGCGATTCCGATGCCGTCGCTCGAGCGGATTCTGGGAAAGTAGGCGGCCGGCCGCCGCCCGCGCTTCACCGTTCAGCCGAACGCTTTCGTCTCCGGGACCGTGACTCGCTTGCCCGCGAGCACGGCGCGAATCGCGTTTTCGAGGGACCGGTCCTTGACTCGCGCCGGATTGGCGGCGTCGTCGATGCGGCCGCGGTAGACCACCTCGCCCCTCGCATTCACCAGCACCGCCGAGGGGGTGACTGCCGCCTCGAACCGATCGGCGGCGCGCTGGCCTTCGTCCTGATAGACGGGGAGGGTAAGCCCGGCGGCATGCCTGCGGATTTCCGGAAGGGGTTCGTTCCGGTTGGAGTAAACGAAGGCGAACCGCGCACCGAGTGGCGCGAACGTTTCAAACAGAACCGCGTAACGCCGCTCGTATTCCTGCGAGACCGGGCAGACCGTGGAGATGAAGATGACGGCGGTGACTTTCGCATCGGCCGCCCGAATGGTGGTTTCCCTTCCGGTGAGATCGCGCAGGACGAACTCGCCGAAGCCGGGAGCCAGCGCCAACGCAGCAGCCAGCGCGATCACTGCTCGGATTTCTCTTTTTCGCGTTCCTGTTTGGTCTGCAAACGCAGATTGATCACGGCGCTCTTGCGGCTGTCGTAGACACTCAGCGTCTTGAGTTCGCTTTCGGTGTCCCTGAATCGCGCCTTGATCTCGTAGTCGGCGTTCGTGCTCAGGCTGTTGAAGCGGTAGTTGCCGTCCGCCTGGGTAATGAACGAACGGACCTTCAGACTTTTGGTGTCCTTGATTTGCACCACGGCGCCGTCCACCGGTTCGTCCTTGGAGTTGCGGACGGTGCCGGCCAGGCTGCGGACGTTCTCATCGCCCTTCTGGGGCTTCTCGCCTCGGAACAATCCCGGATCGCGCCGGGCGCCCTGTGGCGGAGGAGTAGGGTTCGACTGCTGTGCCCACTGGCACGCCGCAATCGCCAAAACAGAGACCAGGACCCGTAATTTCATTTCGCGTTCTCCCCGCCCGGCTCCAAGAGGAAATTGAAATCCAGCCGTTCGTCAGCGGCAATGGTGACTTTCTTTTCCTGGGGCCGGAAGCCGTTTGCCCGGACAACTACAGTATAGCTGGCCGGGCCGGCGGGCAGCCGCAGGAAGAACTCGCCTCGCGCGTTGCCGGTGGTCTTCCACTGCTTCTTTCCCTGGGGAGGATCCGGCGTGGCCACCACTTCGGCCCCCGGAAGCGCGAAACCGGCATCGCGAAACACGGTACCCGCCACCAGCGCCGCGGCGGGAGCGACCTTCTTCTTGTCCTTGGGCTTCTCCTTCGCGAGGGCGGAGAACGCCGCCAACATCAGCAGAAGCGCCACCGCCAATGCGGGAAGGAGTCTACCAGTCTTCTTCTTCGTCTTCTTCCTCGTCCTCATCGTCTTCATCTTCCTCGTCGAAGAAGTCCTCATCGTCTTCATCGACGTCATCTTCGTCGTCGGCCTCGAGTTCGAGGGGATCCAAACCGGCGACCGTCATTGTCGCTCCGCACTCATCGCATGAAAGCGTATCGCCTTCATCGAGTTCGTCTTCCTCGACATCGATGTCTGCGTTACACAGGGGACACTCAACCATTCTCTTTGCCTCCTCTCGACCCGGAGGGCACGGCGAACACCCTTTCCGCCACCCCTCTCTCTGGGCCTTGTCACTGACTGCGCAAATTTCTTTATACAAGACTACACGGGAAAAGCAAGACCCGATACCGCAAAATTATTTTTTCGCGAGCCGCCTGCGGGTGGTAGGCGGAACGATCCCCTTCAGCCGCAGGTACAGGAACAATTGTGACCGGTGCGTCAATTCGTGTTCTTTGACGAACTGGAGCATCTCGAGGCGCGTGACCGAAGTACCGTCGAACTTGGTGATCACTCCTCCGAAAAACGCGCTGTCCCGGCCCGACAGGGCGGCCAAATCGGAGGTGAGAGTCTCATTCATCCGCGCAGCCAACTCCGCGCCCGTCAGCCCGGCGGTGTCGATGGAGTGAGCCCTCAGCCTGTCGCGGAAGTCCGGGGTAGCAATATTATCGACGCCATCGAGCAAAAGCGACACCAATCCGTGTCCTGCATTGAGGACATGCACCGCGATCTCGCGAAAGGGCATCAGCTCAGGAGTGGGCCGGAAGTCGAGATCCGCCTCGGGCATGTCGGTGACCGCGGTCGCGGCGTCGCGCCGGGCGGCCTGCCAGGATTCGAGGAAAGGTTGGAGCCGTACCATGGACGTCCTATGATCCTAGCAACAATCAGGCGGGCTGGGATGCCTGCTCGCTCAGCTTTTCGCGTATTGCCGCGATCACGTGGGCCGAGGCCGGATCCACGCGTCCGGCCCGCGACAGATCCTCCGCGATTTCCAGAGCTTTCTCGAGATTCTCGACCGGCGGCATGCGCATGAGCGTGTTGCAGACATGCGCGCGCACTTCCGCGCGGTCCGGGTCCTTCCGGGCCAGTTCCCTGGCAACGCGCAGAGACTCCTCGTACTCGCGCCGCGCGCGCTTGGTTTGGCCCGAGTCCGCTACTAGAGCGGCTCCGAGATTGAGGTGAAGCAAGGCGGTGTCGAAACGCAAGTCGAAGCGGCTGGGTGCCTGTTCGGCGGCCTCCCGGGCAACGTGGAGAGCCTCGGTGTGGAACTCGATTGCGCGCTGGGGCTCGTCGAGGGCCTGGAGAATCAGCCCCATTTGGTTCGATGCCTGCGCGAATTCGCGGCGAGTTGCGGGCCGTCCCGGTTCGTCCACCGTCAGTTTCTGACGTAGCCCAGAGCCTCCTCGGATGGTTCGACAGCCTGTTCGACTGGACCTGCCTTCAGGAGGAAGTCCGCTTGCCGGGTCAACGCCGCCGCCAGTGCGCGGACCAGTTCCGGGTCTCCTGACGCGCCGCCGGAGACCTCACGCGTGAGCGCGACGCCCCGTTCGAGAGCGGCGGCTGCTTCGGTGAGCCCACTCGCAAAGTGTAGCGCTTCATCGAGGGTTTCTCAGGCCTCCGCGAGGTCGAGTATCGCCGTCGAGTCGCTGCCGGCCCGGCTCTCGGCCCACGACAGCCCTCCTTCGCGGCTCGGACCGCCTCATCCGGCCGGCCCCACCGGTGCAGGGAGATCGAAAGGCCGGCGAAGAACTGCTGGCCCTCTGGCCGCGACTCCTCGATCGAGAGCTCTTGCACGAACCAACTATCGAGATCGGGTGCCGCGAAGACGACCGGGTTCCGGAGAGCCGGCGACATCCACCAGACCTGGTTCCCGCCGCCTCCGCGAAGGCCTCCCGATGTAGATTGAGCAACTGGGCCGCACCGTTGAGATCCTGATGCCTGGGGTGATTCCTGGCCGCAGACGCCACCAGTCGATCGAGATGAGCCGGGGGACTTCGCCCTCGCTTCGCGCGGCGCGAATCGACGAGGTCAACCCAGTTGCGGCGCCAAGTCCGTGTCTTCGAGAAAAACTTCCCGTACCTGGACTCCGGCTTTGGTCAAATCGGCCACAACCAAGTTCTTTGCTGGCACGGAGGTGTTCTTTGCTGGCACGGAGGTATGGTCCACCCGCGCCAATCCGCTCTCGGAGTAGCGGGCCCAATGCGCCAGACACGCCGCGATCGCCCGGGGCGAGTCACCAATCGGTGCCGCCCGGCGCGCCTGGAGGAAGGGCTCGTTGAACCCGATACTCATCTTTGCAAATCCGCGCGATCGCGCGGATTCACAACCTCGCCTATCCCTGGGAAAGCTTGCTGTTGCCCCTGCTGTAGAGGAAGTAGATTACGAAGCCGAGCAGCATCCACACGAGCGCCGTGATCTGCGTCCGGTGGTCGAGCGAAATGATCATCGCCGAACAAACCAGCGCACCCAGAAGCGGAACGATCGGCACCAGCGGGGTCTTGAACGGTCGCGCCACCGACGGATCGGTGCGGCGCATCACCCAGATTCCGATGCTCACCAAAACGAATGCGAACAGCGTTCCGATCGAGGTCAGGTCGCCAGCCATGCTTCCGGGGATGAACGCCGCGAACAGGCCCACGAACACGAACAGCACCATGTTGCTCTTGTACGGTGTCCGGAAGGTGGGGTGGAGATCGGAGAACAACTTGGGCAGCAATCCGTCGTTGGCCATCGAATAGAAGACTCGGCTTTGGCCCAGCAGCATCACCAGGATCACCGACGAGAAGCCCGCGAGAATTGCCACCGTGACCGACGTGCCCAACCACCCGTAGCCGTGCATGTACTTCTGAATCGCGTAGGCGACCGAGGCCTCTTTGCCCGCCGTCTTGAACTCCTGCCAGTTTGCGACACCGGTCAACACGTGCGCGAACAGCACGTATAGCACCGTGCAAACCGCGAGCGAGCCGAGAATGCCGATTGGCATGTCCTTCGATGGATTCTTGGCTTCCTGAGCCGCCGTCGACACCGCGTCGAATCCGATGAAAGCGAAGAAGACGATTCCCGCACCGCCCAGCACGCCGCCCCAGCCGTGCCGGAAGACGCCTTCATGTCCGGCTACGCCTTCGGGAATCATGTACGGAACGTGATTGGCCGGATTCACGAAGCCCCAGCCGATCGCGATGAAGACCAAAACGATCGACACCTTGATGAACACGATGACCGCATTCACATTCGCCGATTCGCTCGTTCCCTTGATGAGCAGTGCCGTCAATAACAGCAGGATCACCACCGCGGGGAAGTTCATGATGCCAGCGACGCCGTCGGGAGATGATTCCATCGGCGAATGACACCATGCGAATGGAATCGCGCCGCCGAGCAGATTGTTCAAGTACTCCGACCAGGCGATCGCCACCGTGGCCGCACCCAGCGCGTATTCGAGGACCAATGCCCAGCCGATCGTCCAGGCGACGAATTCTCCCATCGTTGCGTAGGCATACGTATAGGCGCTGCCCGCGATCGGAATCATCGCCGCGAATTCGGCGTAGCACAATCCAGCGAAAGCACAGCCGATCGCCGCCACCAGGAACGAGAGCGTCACCGCGGGTCCAGCGGCTTCGGCGGATGCCGCGGCGGTTCTCACGAAGAGTCCGGCGCCGATGATCGCGCCAATGCCGAGCGCGATGAGCGCCCTGGCGTCGAGCGTGCGCTTCAGTCCATGGCCTCCGTCATCGGCCTGCTTCAACAGCGACTTCAGAGACTTCTTCCGGAATAGTCCGGAGTTGGCTTCAGCCATGGCTGGTGTCATCCTTCCTCCTCGATCGGCCCGCTCGCGGCGCGGGGAATTCATGAGGTTATCACAGTCTTCCGCCGGGCTCGCCGGTGCCCCTGCGCTACAATCGTCAGTTTGGTTCTATGAGCAACATTATCGTCCTCGGGGCTCAATGGGGCGACGAGGGCAAGGGCAAGATCGTCGATCTTTTTTCCGAACGGTTCGACATCGTCGCGCGATACCAGGGTGGCCACAACGCTGGCCACACGGTCTACATCGGAAGCAACAAGTACGTCCTCAAGCTGATTCCGAGCGGAATTCTCCGGCCGGGCAAGCTCGCCGTCATCGGCAATGGCGTCGTGGTCGATCCGGCCGCGCTGATGGAGGAGATCGAGACGCTCGAGAGAGTCGGTATCGACGTGCGGACTCAACTTGCGATCAGCAATCGCGCGCATGTGATTCTGCCGTACCATCGCCTCGTCGAAAAGATCTCCGAGGATTCGCCCGATCGCGTCAAGATCGGCACCACCGCGCGCGGCATCGGGCCTGCCTATGAAGACAAGATCGGACGCCGCGGCATCCGCATCGCCGACTTCATCGACCCGAAAGCCTTCGCCCAAGCCTATCCCGCGCTGCGCCGCGACAAGCAGGCCGTGGCGCGCGCCTTCGGCATCACCACGCAGGACGACGATGTGCTCGAACGCTACCAGGAACTCGCCGGACGGATCAAGCCGATGGTTCGCGACACCGCGGTGCTGCTCAATGACGCGGTACGTGCGGGGAAACGCGTGATGCTCGAGGGCGCCCAGGGAACAATGCTCGACATCGACCACGGCACCTATCCGTTCGTTACCAGTTCGAGCGCGGCTGCCGGCGGGGCCTGCACTGGTACCGGGCTTGCCCCCACTCGCATCAACGGCATCATCGGAGTTTCGAAAGCTTACATCACCCGCGTCGGCGGTGGACCCTTCCCGTCGGAATCGCTCGACTCCTACGGCGACCGGATTCGCAAGGCTGGCAACGAGTTCGGATCGGTCACCGGACGTCCGCGCCGCTGCGGCTGGTTCGATGTGCCGCTGCTCAAGTACACGGCCGCGGTGAACGGATTCGACAGCTTGATCGTCACCAAGCTCGACGTACTTGACGAGATCGAGGAGATCAAGGTCTGCGTGGCGTACAAGATCGACGGAGAACTCATCGAGGACATGCCGCCACGCGTCGAGGATCTCGCTCGCGTGGAAGCCGTGTACGAGACTGTGCCCGGCTGGATGTCATCGACCCACGGCGCGAAGCGCTACCAGGATCTTCCGCTCGCCGCGAAAAACTACGTCAGCTTTCTGCAGGAGCGGACCGGAGTCGAAGTCGGCTGCGTCTCGACCGGACCCGAGCGGAATCAGACCATGGTTCTGCGCGGGACTCGTCTCGAAAAGTTGATCGGCTAGCCGGATGAATGTCCTCGTCGCCGGTGGAGCGGGTTACATTGGCAGCCACACCGCCAAGGCGCTGGCGGCCGCCGGATACACGCCGGTCGTGTTCGATAGCCTCGAGAAGGGCCATGAGGACGCGGTCCGCTGGGGTCCTCTGATCAAGGCCGATCTCGCCGATCGCGATGCCTTGCGGCGCGTGTTCGCCGGGTATTCGATCGAAGGTGTGATCCATTTCGCCGCCTACATCGCCGTTGGCGAGTCGATGAAGGAGCCGGTGAGGTACTTCCGCAACAATGTCGCCAATACGCTCAACCTCCTCGAGGCGATGGTTGCGGCGGGTGTGCGAAGCATCGTCTTCTCCTCGACCGCGGCGGTCTACGGAGATCCGGAGACGGTTCCGATCGCGGAGGATCATCCGTATCGCCCGGTGAGCGCCTACGGCGAGACCAAGCTGATGGTGGAGCGGATGCTTGCGTGGTTCGATACCTGCCACGGCATTGCCTCGGCGCGGCTGCGTTACTTCAATGCCGCGGGTGCCGATCCTGATGGCGAGACCGGGGAGGATCATGAACCGGAAACGCATCTGGTGCCGCTCGCGCTGGCCGCGGCGGCCGGAAAACGCGCGCACCTCGACTTGTTCGGGACCGATTATCCGACGCCTGATGGAACCTGCATCCGAGACTACATTCACGTCACCGATCTCGCCCACGCGCACGTGCTCGCGCTGAAGCATCTGCAACGCTCGAGCCAAAGCTTCACCGCCAATCTCGGTACCGGATCCGGGTTCAGTGTTCGGGAAGTGCTGCGGGCGGTCGAACGTGTCGTGGGCAGACCTGTTCCGGTTGTCGAAAAGTCCCGCCGCGAGGGGGATCCCGCCTCGCTCGTTGCCGACTCGACCCGTGCCCGCGAACTGCTCGGCTGGACCCCAACGCACTCGAGCATCGACGAAATCGTTGCCACGGCATGGCGCTGGTACAGCCGCGCCCGTTAGATCTTCACCCGATCAGCCGGTTCGGCGAACGCCACCGGACTCTCGCGATCCGAACCGCGCCGGTCCATTTGTACGGAACCACGGTGCCTGTGCTGATCAGCGACTCGTTCGCCGAGATCGCGGTGGTGTGGAAGTTGCCTTGATGTTCGACCTCCGCCGCGTTGCGAACGCCGTCCGTGTTCATCGGAATCGCGATGCGCTCGGTCGATCGCTTCAGCGCGAGTTTCTTCGTGTCCACCTCGCTCACCCACAACGGCGCCCGCCAGCGCATCACCTTCGTGTTGGAGGCATCACGGCGGGTGTAGACGAGCAGGAGCCCGTCGCTGTGTGGAAGCCAGCGCTGCTGTGTCGTCGACATCCCGGCCGGTTCGCCGTCGTCGAACTGCCAGGGGACCATCGGTGACCAGTCGAGCCCATCGCGCGAGCGCGTCACGAAGCCCTGTCCGTTCTCGGCGCGAATCGTCATGTAGATTGCGCCATCGAACGTAGCGAGCGAAGGTTCGAGCAGTCCGCGCCCCACGCTCAATCGCAGCGTATTGCCACGTGCCTTGACCCGCATCGTCTCGCCGTCGAATCCGCAGCGGACCACGGTCACTCCCCGGTCGAGCCTTCCGGAGGGCCCATGCGAGAGCGGAACCAGAACATCGCCATCGGGCAGCGTTACGCGTTGCGAGCAATTCGACGTGTAGATGGCCGTCGCGTCAGGATCGCTCCACTCGAGCTTTCGGACATTCCCCCACGTTCCGTTTGCGGAGCGCACGCAGTAGACGGGCCAGCGCTGGTCGTTCGGCCGCGCGAGCTTGCCGTTCTTGTAATAGACATTGTGCGCCATCGCGATCACGGTGCGCGTCGGCTCGTGATACTCGGGGACCGTATCGCAGTAGCCTTCATCGAGTCCGTCCGGACCGGGGTGGCGGCCCATGTCCGGCACTGGTTTCGGATCGCTCCAGGTCCGGCCGAGTTCGCGTGATTCCGACCACTGGACCGGATGGAAGTAGTCGGAGCCCGTGATTCCCTGGAGCGTCATCAGGAGCACGGGCCGAGGTCCGGGGATGCGACAGATTCGCGGGTGGAACCAGGTCTGACGGGAGCCATCGATGTTCTCCCAGAAGCTGGTCTGCTCCACGCCGGAAATCAGCGGGGCCGGTTGAGCCCAGGTTGTCGTGGCCAGAGCCGAATGAAGAAACTGACGGCGGTTCAAGGAGCCATTTTACCCGCAACGGCCCTGGAGCCCCGATCCCGGTCCACCGCGCGATAATGAGGACACACATGTCAACGTCTGATCCAGCAATGGCCAAGGAGTTGAATCCATGGCTCGCCGCCGATGCTCGCTTCAACGAAGCCGCCGGCCGCTTGAACATGGACGAAGGGATCCGCAAGATCCTCCGCAGCCCTTCGCGCGAGATTACGGTCTACGTTCCGGTCCTGCTCGATGACGGCCGGATCGAAGTTTTCACGGGATATCGAGTGCAGCACTCGATCGCCCGGGGCCCTGGCAAAGGCGGAATCCGCTATGCGCCGGATGTGACCCTGGAAGAGGTCCGCGCGCTCGCGAGTTGGATGACGTGGAAATGCGCCGTCGTCAACATTCCCTATGGCGGCGCGAAGGGTGGTGTCATCTGCGAACCGCAGATCCTTTCGCCGGGCGAACTCGAGCGTCTCACGCGCCGCTACACGGCGGAGATTATCGAGTTCATTGGACCGGAGAAGGACGTCCCGGCGCCTGACATGAACACGAACGAGCAAGTGATGGCGTGGTTGATGGATACCTACTCGATGCACATGCGGCAGACTGTCACCGGCGTCGTAACCGGCAAGCCCCTCGACCTCGGCGGATCGCGCGGGCGGCCGGAAGCCACTGGCCGGGGCTGCATGATCGTGACGCTACAGGCGCTCGAAAGGTTCGGGATGAAACCCGAGGAGACTTCGGTGGTCATTCAGGGATTCGGCAATGTCGGCGGAATGGCGGCGCGCCTGATGTCGAAGCGCGGATTCAAGATCACCGGCATCATCGAATGGGATGCCGCGGTGCACAATGCGAAGGGTCTCGATATCGAGGCACTGATGCAGCATCGCAAGCAGACCGGATCGATCGCCGAGTTCGCGGGTGGCGACACGATCGATCGCGACGAGGCTCTCTATCTGCCGTGCGATGTGTTGTTGCCCGCGGCCAAGGAAGGTGTCATCACGTCGCAAACCGCGCCGAAGCTGAACTGCAAGATCATCTGCGAAGGCGCGAACGGCCCCACGACTCCGCCAGCCGACAGGATTCTCGCGGACAAAGGTGTCTTCGTGATCCCCGACATTTTGGCCAACGCCGGCGGTGTCACGGTGTCCTACTTCGAGTGGGTGCAGGATCGGCAGGGCTTCTTCTGGAACGAGGATCTGGTGAATACGCGCCTCGAAGAGATCATGGTGAACAGCTTCAAGGATGTGGTCAAGTACAGCGAGACGCACAAGGCGCACAATCGCCTCGCCGCGTACATGGTCGCGCTTGACCGTGTTTCGTTCGCGATCAAGCTGCGGGGCCTCTACGCCTGATGAGCGTGGAAGCTTCGACGCCGCTGATGCGGCAATATCAGACGATCAAGCAGAACGTTCCGAACGCGCTGCTGATGTTCCGGCTCGGCGACTTTTACGAGTTGTTCTACGAGGATGCCGTCATCGCCTCGCGCGAACTCGAGATCACGCTCACTTCCCGCAACAAGGAAAAAGGCGAGCCGATCCCGATGGCCGGCGTGCCGCACCATTCCCACGAGGGCTACGTTGCGCGATTGGTCAACAAAGGCTATCGCGTCGCGATCTGCGATCAGACCGAGGAAGCGGGCCCAGGCAAGAAGCTCGTGCGCCGCGAACTCACTCGCATCGTTACGCCCGGCACGGCTACCGACGCCACGATGCTGCGTCCCCACGAGAACAACTACCTCGGTGCGGTGACACGATCCGCTGATCGCGCTGGCGTTGCCTGGGTCGACATCTCGACTGGCGAGTTCCGCGCGGCCGAGATGGCGCTCGCGGAAGTGAACGGGCTTCTCGAGTCGCTGAATGTGCGCGAAGTGCTCTCGTCCGATGATTCCCTGCGCCTGCCCGGTGTTCGGACCGCGGTCGAAGGCTGGCAATTCTCGTTCGACTACGCGGACCGTCTTCTCAAGGAGCATTTCCGCCTGTTGAGCCTCGATGGCTGCGGACTCGCGCACAAGCCCCTCGCCGTCGGTGCCGCCGGCGCGATTTTGCACTATCTGCGGGACACGCAGCGCTCGGCGCTCGATCATCTAGACCGGCCTGCCTACACGGAACGGGCGGACTCGATGATGCTCGATGCGGTGACGATCCGCAATCTCGAACTGGTCGAACCGCTATTCGCCGGCGAGAGCCGAGAAGTCACGTTGTTGAGCGTGCTCGATCGCACCGCCACGGGCATGGGCGGGCGCCTGATGCGGCAGCGTCTGCTGCGTCCGTCGATCGACCGCGCCGAAATCGAAACGCGGCTTGACGCGGTTGCGGAACTGCTCTCGCAAACGATCCTGCGCGCGAGTTTGCGCAAGACGCTCGGCGAGATCATGGACATCGAGCGGTTGCTCGCCAAGGTGACGCTCGGCACCGCGACGCCGCGCGAACTGCTCGCGCTCGGACGTTCGCTCGCGAAGGTTCCGGTGCTGCGCGAGGGGTTGCGGGCCACCCAATGCGGGCGATTGCGGCAAGTCCACGAACGGATGGACGAAGTGGCGGACGTTCGCGATGCCGTGCTCGGTGCACTGGCCGAAGAGCCTCCCGTGAACCTCGCCGACGGCGGCACGATCCGCGATGGTTTCGATGCGCGGCTCGACGAACTGCGCGACATCAGCCGCAATTCGCGCAAGTACATCGCCGATATCGAAACACGCGAGAGAACCCGCACCGGCATCGCGTCTCTGAAAATTCGCTTCAACAACGTTTTCGGCTACTACCTCGAGATTTCCAAAGCGAACCTGCATCTCGCCCCCGCGGACTACGAGCGCAAGCAGACGCTCGTGGGCGCCGAGCGTTTCACGACGCCCGAACTGAAAGAACTCGAAAGCAAGGTGCTCGACGCCGAGGCCAAGATGCTCGACATCGAGAAGGAGATCTTCACCGGACTCCGCACCGCGGCGGCGGCGCAGGCCACGCGAATCCGCCAGGCCGCCGGCGCGATCGCCGAACTCGATGTCTACGGTGCGCTCGCCGAGACCGCCGCGCTGCTCGGCTTCGCGCGGCCTGCGTTTTCGGAGTCGGGCGAGATTCGTGTACTCGCGGGCCGGCATCCGGTGATCGAAAAGCTCGCCGAACGCGAAGGCTCGCGCTTCATTCCCAACGATATCTTTCTCGACGCGAAGGGCAAATTCCTGGCGATCATAACGGGTCCGAACATGGGCGGGAAATCCACCTACCTCCGACAGGCCGCGTTGATCCTGATCCTCGCGCAATTGGGCTCGTTCGTGCCCGCGCGGGCCGCGACCTTGCCGCTCGTCGATCGGGTGTTCACGCGCATCGGCGCGGCCGACAATCTCGCGCGCGGCCGCTCGACGTTCATGGTCGAGATGACGGAGACGGCGGCGATTCTGAACACGGCCACGGCGAACAGCTTCATCGTGCTCGACGAGATCGGGCGGGGAACCGCGACGTATGACGGGCTCGCTCTCGCCTGGGCCGTGGTCGAGTACATCCACGAGAAGATCCGCGCCAAGACCTTGTTCGCGACGCACTATCACGAACTGACCGAGCTCGCCGGGCAACTGGATGGCGTGTCGAACCTCCATGTCGCCGTGAAGGAAGCCGGCGACCAGATCATCTTCCTGCGGAAGGTCGAGCCAGGTTCGGCCGATCGCAGCTACGGTATCGAAGTGGCGCGGCTGGCGGCGTTGCCCTTCGCGGTGATCGAGCGCGCGCGCGAAGTGCTCGAGTTCCACGAGAAGGCCGAGCACGAAGTGACGGAAGAACTCACGCCGAAGCGCTCGCGGAAGCGCGAGAGTCCGTTGCAGATCAAGTTGTTCGAACCGGTGGGATACGACATCGCGGGGCGTATTCGCGCGATCAATCTCGATGAACTGCGGCCGGTGGAAGCGCTGAAGCTTCTGGCTGAGTTGCAAGAGGAGCTCAAGAGACAATGAGAGTCGCTGGCATCATGTCGGGCACCTCGCTCGACGGTATCGATGTTGCCGTCGTCGATATTCCGCGGTTGAGCGGAATCGAAGTGGTGGCGCATGGAACGACGCCGTATCCGAAGGCGGTGCGCGAGGCGATTCTCGCGGTGTCGAACACGGATTGTCACACTTCGTCGATCAGCCGGCTGCACTTTCTGCTGCCGGAGCTCTACGCCAAGGCATTGCGCGATCTCTGTCTGCGCAATGAGATCCCGCTCGATTCGATCGAACTGATCGGTTGCCACGGGCAGACGATCTTTCATGAGGACACACCCGCCGAGATCGCGCGTCACCGTGTCGCGAGCACGTTGCAGATCGGCGATGGCAGCGTCCTCGCGGAGCGCACGGGCATCACCGTGGTGAGCGACTTCCGAACTCGTGATATGGCGGCTGGCGGCAAGGGAGCCCCACTCGTTCCCTACGTGGATTTCGCGCTTTTCCGGCACAAGACCCGCGGGCGGGTCGCACTCAATATCGGCGGCATCGCGAATCTCACCGCGATTCCCGCGGGCGCGATGCCTGATGAGGTGATCGCGTTCGATACCGGCCCCGGCAACATGGTGATGGATCAACTGGTATCCCACGCCACCCAGGGCCGCCTGGGCTACGACAAGGGTGGACGCATGGCGTCGCAGGGCGAGATTTCGAACGAATTGGTGGACCGATTGCTCGACGATCCCTACTACGCGCGCAAACCGCCGAAATCGGCCGGGCGCGAACAGTACGGCTCCGAGTTCGTGACGATGCTGCTCGAGACGAAATTGCCGATCGCCGATCTCGTGGCCACGGCTACATATCTCACCGCGTCCACGATCGCGCGTGCCATCGATCGCTTCGTGCGTCCGCGCCAGTCCGTGGAAGATCTCATCGTGTGCGGAGGCGGTTTGCACAACCGCGTGCTCATGGGCCATCTCGCCAAGCTGCTCTCCGGAGTCGAGATCAGTACGTCCGCCGATTTCGGGATCGATCCCGATGCGAAGGAAGCGGTCGCCTTCGCGGTGCTCGCGCATGAGACGGCGCGGGGCCGCGCATCGAACCTTCCATCGGCCACTGGTGCCAAGCGGCCCGTGATCCTGGGCAAGATCTCGCCCGCCTGATTCGAGTCCGCGTGGTATTCTACTCGCGATGAATCGCCGCGAATTCGTGATCTCCAGTGCCGCCGCGGCCGCGTTGCCCGCCGCGGAAAGCCGCGTTCGCATCGGCTGCCAGACGCGTTCCTACTACGTTCCGGTCAAGGATCGCGCGAGGCTGCTTTCCACGCTCACGAGCATTGCCTCGGCCGGGTTCGCTGGTTTCGAGACGAACCAGATGTGTCTCGCGGAGGACTTCGAAAATCCGTCCGCGATGAAGGGAGAAATCGCCAATCGCAAACTCGAGCTGTTCGGTCTGCATATCGGGGGCCGGCTCCACGATGCGCCAGGGCTGGAAAAGGCTCGCGCCGATGTCGCGCGCGTGGCCAAGGGTGCGAAGGCGCTTGGCGGAAGGTTCGTGGTGTTCAGCCCGGCCGCGCAACGCGGACTCGAGGGGGCCGAACTCCAGGCCTACTTCCATCGCAAGGCGGAAGCGCTGACCGAACTCGGCCGCATCTGTAATGGAAACGGCGTGAAGCTCGCGGTCCACAACCACACCGAAGAGACACTGCGCGGCTGGGCGGAGTTTCGCGTGATCGCCGAGAAGACCCGGCAGAACGAAGTCGCGATCGTCGCCGACGTGGGGCCTTCAGGCCTGACCGGACAGGACCCCAGCTCGTTCCTCTCGGAATACCACATGCGGGTCGCGGGCCTGCACATTCGAGACTATCGCGACGGCAAGCAGGTGAAGCTCGGTGCCGGCGCTGTGAACCTCATGGGTGTCGCCGCGGCGTTGAACAAGCGCCAGTGGCGCGGATGGGCGCTCGTGGAACTCGAAGGGGGCGGCATCGCCGGTATGACCGCTGACCAAGCGGCCCGGCATGCGCTCGCCTACGTTCGCGACGAGATGAAGCTGGGGCTCTGACGATCAGACCCAGCGCAGGATGTTGGCATCGATCGCCCCGCTGGTCCACTCCGGAACTTCGACACCGCGATGCAAAGACCATCGCTCGACGTGCTCGAGCCTCTGCCCCGGTTCGAGCTTGGTCAACGGACTCAGCGTTTCGAGTTCGGCCGTGAAGCCATTGGCGAAGGTCTCGTAGGAACAGCCAAGATCGGGATAGTTCGGCCCGAGAGCGGCATCGAACCTCTTGACGAACAGGTCACCCTTGCGCAGGTAAGCTCCCCACGTCTTTGGATTGAAGTGGCCGAGCTTGGTGGGATGCGGCCGCGTCGCGTCGTGCCGCAGCACCATGTACTTGTCAGTGAGGGTCCAGCGCGGGTCGGAAAGATCGGTGAACGCCCACATCACTAGCGGATTTGTCGGCGCCAGGCAGTCCGGGTGAGTGCCGCGTGGCGGAAATCCGCTGATGCCTACTCCACCGGCGGCCATCATCGTCAATGCCCAAGCCGACACTTCGATCGGCCATGCGAGCGTGTTCTCGATCGTGTGGATGACGGTCACCGCGGAGCCAGCGGAAGCCGGGCGCAGGATCAACTGCTTTCGCAGACCGGTGGTCCGCTCGATGGGTGCCGTAGCTGTGATCGACGCACCTTGCACCGCGATCTCGACGGGCTCGTTGTCGGGATAATAGGTGCGCGGGAATTGTTCCGGCGCCGACCATAAGCGGTGCCCGCCGCGCGGCACGAACTCCGGTTCGCCGCTCTTGCCAATCTGATCCGCCAATTCGAGGAAGATGTTGTCACCGCCGATGAAGCCGTAGCGGATCACACGCGGACCCACATCCGCCGTCAGAATCAGTTCGACCTCGCCGTTCGAGATTCGCCAGCAGTTCGGCCAGCCGCCCCAGCTCACCTGCTCGATCATCGTCCCATCCATCCGCCGTCGATGGTCAGGATCTCTCCGCTCACGTAATCCGACGCGCGCGAGGCGAGGAAGACCGCGGCGCCCTTGAAGTCGTCCGGATTGCCCCAGCGCCCCGCCGGGATGCGGCTCAGGATCGCCGGGTTTCGGACGGGGTCGTTCCGCAGCGCTTCGGTGTTGTCGGTGGCGATGTAGCCAGGCGCGATCGCGTTGACTTGCACGCCCTTCGACGCCCATTCGTTCGAGAGTGCCTTGACGAGCGATCCGAGTCCGCCTTTCGCCGCCGCATATCCGGGGACGGTGATGCCACCCTGGAACGTGAGCAGAGACGCGGTGAAGATGATCTTGCCGGAACCGCGCGCGATCATACGCGCGCCAATCTCGCGGGCGAGGATGAACTGAGCGCTCAGGTTCGTTTCGATCACCTTGTCCCAATAGTCATCCGGATGTTCGGCGGCGGGCTTGCGCAGGATCGTGCCGGCATTGTTGACGAGGATGTCGATCTCAGGGAAGTCCGACGTGACTCGCGCGGCGAATGTCCGCAGGGCGGCCCGGTCGGAGAAGTCGCACTGATACGGACGGAACTTGCGCCCGGCGGCTTCAATGGACCGGGCAACGGCACTGCTATCGGCCTCGAGTTGCGCGCTGACACCGATGATGTCGGCTCCCGCTTCGGCTAGCCCTTCCGCCATCGCCTTTCCGATTCCCCGCCGGCAGCCGGTCACCAATGCCAGTTTGCCATTCAGTCTGAATAAGTCGAGTGTATTCATCTGGCTAGCTCGCGCAATCGACGAGTATCTTCATCACGTCCGCCCCTGAGTCCATCTCGCTCAGCCCGCGCTGGAGATCATCGAGAGGGTAGACGCCGGTGATCAGGTCCTGGAACGGTTGCGCATTCGCGGCCAAAAGAGCGATCGCTTCGTCGAAATCGCCGGGTTCATAGACGCGCGCGCCGATCAGCCGGAGTTCGCGCCAGAAGAAGCGGTGGAGGTTCACGGGCGCCGGCTTGGAGAATACGGCGACTAATACGATACGCCCGCGGACTCGTAATAGATCCGTCATGATCGCGGCCGCTGGGTCCGATCCGGATACTTCGAAGACTATGTCGGCTCCGGCATCGCCGGTTTGTGAATTCACCAAGCTGACAAGGTCCGTCTCGCGCGGATTGACCACTTCGAAACCGAGCTTGCGGAGCAGGCCGATCCGGAACGGGTTCACCTCGGAAACCAGCACGTTCGCGCCCTTCTGGCGAGCGACCATGGCGACCAAAGCCCCGATCGGACCGCCGCCGAGCACCACCGCGTATTCGCCGGGCTTCACTTCACCGAGGCGCACATCATGGCAGGCCACCGCGACCGGTTCGATCAGGGCGGCGTGAGCGAGCGTCAGGGACTCCGGAACCCGGTGCAGCGTGTGCGCCGGTACCGTCCACAATGCCTGAAAGGCGCCAGGCGTGTCGATTCCGATGAACTTCAGCTTTTGGCAAACGTGTCCGTTGCCCGCACGGCAGGCGGGGCACGCGCCGCAGGGGTCGAGCGGGCGAACCGTGACCCGGTCGCCCGGGTTCCATTCGGTGACGCTGGAGCCGATCGATTCGATCACTCCCGAACTCTCATGTCCGATCACCTGAGGCATCTTGACCCGATGGTCCATTTTGCCGTGGTAAAGGTGGAGATCGGTTCCGCAAATCCCGCAGTGTGAGACTCTTATCCGGACTTGACCCTCTGATGGTTCTACCGGCACGCACCGGTCGACGAGGAGGGTATGGTTACCTGCATAGTAGGCTGCGCGCATACCCATCCAACGTACCATGGCGATATGGTACTCTGGGGTCTAATTCATGCGTCTACGAGGCAAAGTTGCGATCCTGACGGGTGTTGGTGCCGGGATTGGGGAGGCGATCGCAATTCGGTTCGCGGAAGAAGGCGCACGACTGGTCCTGAACGACATTCACGAAGCGAACGGGGTTCGGACGCTCGAGAAGGCTCGGGCGGTGGGCGCGGAAGCCGAGTTGGTGGTCGCGGACGTGTCCCAGGAAGACAGCGCCAAGATATTGTCGGACAAGGCGTTAGCGAGATTCGGCCGGATCGACATCCTGGTGAACAACGCCGCGGATTTCACCCAGAAGAGTGTGGAGGATGCCACCCTCGACGATTGGCGCAAGGTATTCGGGGTCAACGTTTTCGGAACCGCGATGGTCGCCAAGCACGCGATTCCGGCGATGAAGGCTCAGAAGGGTGGTTCGATCGTGAACATCGCCTCGATGAGTGGTATCATCGCCCAGGCAAATTTCGCCACCTACAACTCATCCAAAGGTGCGGTTCTGTCGATGACCAGATGTATGGCCAAAGACTTGGCACCGTGGAACATCCGAGTCAACGCTATCTGTCCTGGGTGCGTGCTTACGAGCGCCTCCTACCGCGAGATCGAGCGGCTGGGGATCACGTTCGAGGAGTGGCGCGATCGTGTGGCTCCGGGCCACATGCTCAACCGGCTCGGGGATCCCATCGAAGTTGCGAATCCAACGGTTTTCCTGGCCTCGGATGAAGCCAGTTTCATCACCGCTGAGCACCTAATGGTCGACGGGGGATACGTCTGGCACTAGCTCCCTGCGGTGCCCCCGGTTGGGGGTGCCTGACCGTGAGCGTTGGAGACCCAGATGGGGACTAGTACTACACGACTGGTGTCTGAGACCTGGAATGCCGTTGACAGTTGTACGACGATCAGCGTAGAATGGTGGAGATAGAAAGAGAACCGGCAGAGGGCCCAGCGGGGGGGAGACCAAGGGGCGCGCAGCCGGGGAGGAGACCCTAAATCACGATGAAAAAAAATGTACTGATTCTGGCCGCGATGGGCATTTTTTCGGCGGTGGCCTCCGCAACGATTACGGTTGACGACTATTCGACCGCGACTGGCGGTACGGGGAACTCGGTTCAGAACAACAATCCGGCCGATGGCTGCAGCGGTCCTTCGACCGCCAATCACAACGGCACGAACATCATGGGCGGCAGCGGAACCCGCAACTTGAGCATCAGCCGCACATCGGGTGCCGGTACGCGTTGTGTGCAAGCCGTGGTTGATCAAGCCACCACTTTCAACGACCTGCAGATGAATTCGGATCCCAACACTTCGGGTACCCTTACCCTCAGCGGCGGTGGATCCAACTACACTTGGCTCGCAGGCGACAACGGAGTTACTTTCCTGGCGTCGCACGACTTGCAAACCCTCGTAACCGCAACCGTGCAGATCTTCTTGCACGTTTCCGGCGGCGGCTACATCGGTGCGGCTCCAATCACGATCACGAGTGGTGGCTTGACCCTCCACACGATCAATCTGGCCGCATTCACACTTGGCGGTACGATCTCGGCTGGTACGATCCTCGACGGCTACCAGATCATCGTCAACGGCGGCCTCGGCAGCGACATCGTGATCGACGAGATCAAGGTAATCGGCACCCAGGGCCCGATCGTGCCGGAACCGGCAACCATGATTCTCATGGGCGGTGGACTTGTCGGCCTCGCATTACTGCGGTTCGGGCGCCGTAGGTAGGACGCCACCTCTAGCATTCCAGCGGCGAACCGGGTGACCGGTTCGCCCTTCGTGTATTATGGCCACGATTCCCGCGCTGGAGCAACTCAGTCTCGAAACAGGCGATGGCCTGTTTCCCAGGGCCCGATCTCCTCGGGGCGCGCGTGCGGGGTTGCTCCTCCATTACGGAAGGTGGGACGAAGCTCACTCCGTGGCGCAGGATCTCGCGACTCCCGAAGGGAGCTTCTGGCACGGAATTATCCATCGCCTCGAGCCCGACCCGGGCAACGCCGCCTACTGGTTCCGCCGCGCGGGGCGGCATGCCGTGTTTCCATCGCTCCGCGAAGTGGTTCGAGAGATCGAAGCCCGGTATCCCGGTTGCCGCTTGAAGATGGGCCATGAGTGGGACCCCTACGCCTGGATCGATCTTTGGGAGTCCGTGGGCAGAGACAAGGGATCGGATGCCTGGCGCATGGCGGCGGAGATTGACCGCGCGGAGTGGCGAATTCTCTATCAGTACTGCGTCAACCCAGTAGAATGAAGGTTTGAAGAAACTCACACTGTTCCTGGTCCTGACTGGGGCGCTCTCGGTAAGCGCGTGGTACTACCTGAACCGCGAGCAACCGCGGGAGGTGGGTTTCGTCCGTCCGCGCCGGCTCGATGTCGTCAGCACGCTGAACACCAACGGTCGCGTGGAACCGCTGGGAGCGGTTGCGCTGCGTTCGGATCGGGACGGCAAACTCGCGCGGCTCCACGTGCGCCTCGGAGACGGCATCCGGACCGGGCAGCCTGTTGTCACGTTCGATGCTTTCGAAACGGAGAACGAGATTCCGGCCGCGGAGGCCAAGGTGGCGCAGGCCGAGTCGGAACTGAAGCTGTTCGACCGCGGCGGTACGCCAGCGGCCTTCGCCGAACTCGATGCATCGCTGGCGTCCGCCCGGCTACGCAAAGAGTCAGCGCGGCGCGATGTGGCGGCCGCGGAGAGGCTGGTGGAGAAGGGCGCGGCCACGAGACAGGAGTTGAACGAGGCGCGAGATCGTGCCCGGCAGGCCGAAGGCGAGATCGCTGCGATCGAAAAGCGCCGGGTATCGCTGGTCGCGCCGGAGGGCCGTCAGGCGGCCGAGGCCCGTATTCGAGAGGCTCGTGCCGCGGTGGCGGCTCTTCGGGCAAAAGCTCAGCGTGTGACGCTTTCCGCCCCCACCGGTGGCACGATCTACAACCTTGCGGTGAAGCCCGATGCTTTCCTGCGCGCGGGCGACCTCATCGCCGAGATCGGCGATGCGCGGAAGCTTCAGGCCACGATCCTCGTCGATGAGCCGGAACTCGGGCGTGTGTCGAAGGGCATGCCGGTCCGGCTGACCTGGGATGCGCGTCCGGGAGAGTCCTGGGCGGGCGTAATCGAGCGCATGCCCACGCAGGTTGCGCCGCACGGCAGCCGGCAAGCCGGTGAGGTGTTGGCCACTATCGACAATTCCGGCGGGTACCTCCCGCCGGGCGCGAACGTGAACGTCGAGATCCGAACGGGTTCATCGGCGAACGCGCTGACGATTCCGCGCGGCGCGGTCCGGCGGGAGCAAGGTCTTGCCGGCGTGCTCGTTCTGGATGGCGACAAGGTCCGCTGGCGGGCGTTGAAGCTCGGCGAGGCGAGCGTAACGGACGTCGCGATCCTCGAGGGAATCACCGAGAGCGACGCGATCGCGCTAGCTACTGAAAATCCGTTGCGGAGCGGAGAGACGGTGCGGGCACGGTTCCGATAGCGATCCCGGCGCCCTCTTCCCAAGCCGCGAGAATCCGGTGGCCGGTGAACAGGACCTGCGGATAGGCGCCCTGCGGAGCCAACTGCTGGACCTTGTCTTCCTCGGTCGACCGCATTTCCAGGCTGCCGTTCTTGCCGGTCCAGACAGCGTACACGTGGTCGTTGAGGCCGGAGGCGACCGCCGGGTCCTTCCCTTCGCCCAATTGCGTCTCGCGCGTATCAGGCAGCGATACGAAGATCTTGCTCTCGCGGCGCCACACGCTGAACAACTTGTTGTTCGCGCTGACCGCGAGCGCGCCGCCATCCATCGGACATGCTTGGAGCTTCCAGGTGTCGCGTCCGAGCTTGTTCGCCTGCTGGAACGAGAGTCCGCCGTCACGGGACGTGGCGAGATACATATCGCGCGAGCCGTCGAGCGAGTTCCGGAACATCACATGGATCGCGCCGCCCGCCGCCAGCGCGATCGTGGGATGGCAACACTGGCATACGGTTCCTTCCGGCGATTCATAGACGAGGAAGTTGCGGCCGAACGTGCGCCCGCCGTCGGTGGAGCGGGCTCCATAGAGTCGCGTTCCTTTCTCGCGCAGGTCGAGCCACACCGCGAGAATCCAGCCGTTGCCCGTGGTCATTGCGTGGAGTCCCTCGCGCGCCGATCCGGGAACATCGTTGATGCGCACGGGCTTCTCCCAGGTTTCGCCGTTGGTTGGCGAGCGCCATAGCCACAGGTCACCGTCGGCGCCGCCGCCCTTCTGTCCCGTAATGGCGGAAATCAGCACGTTGCCGGTCTGGAATCCGAGGCGTGGGCCACGATGCCTGCCGAGTGACAGTTTGCCGGTAACGGGGACCTTCACGGGCGTCGCGAACGACTCCCCGTCGTTCTTCGAATAGGTGTAGAAAATGGAATTCCCGGTGCCGAAAGTCACGCCGATCATGTCGCCCGTCGAAGCCATTTGCGGCTGGATGTACTTGACCTCGGGCACATCTGGCCCGATCCGGAACACGAGCAGAAACGCAAGCGGGAGCATACTCTTAGAGTACAAGACGCCGCGCGCGGCGATCCGTCACCTCTGCAAACCGGCGAAGTAGCCCTTGCGGGCGTATACCTTGTGGTCCTTGTTCGCCGCGCGGATGTCGAGCTTGCGGAATCCGGCAGCGCCGTTTGCATTGGTCGACGTGTAGGAAAGCGAATATTGGCTGCGCATCTCTTCCTGGATCTCGCGGAAGATGTCGTCGAGCGAGGTGCGCCCGGAGACGTGGAAGACGCGGCCGCCGGTCTGCTCGGAAAGCTTCTTGAGGTCGCCGTCGCTGCCGAATCCCCCGCCGTACATGCCGCCGTACTGGCGGTGGTCGACGTAGTAGATGCTGTAGATGATGGCGTCGGCCTTCTGGGCCTCGGCCAGCGCTTCGTTGAGCGTGATCCGCGAACCGTAGTCCATGCCATCGGTGATCAACACGATGACTTTACGCCCGACCTCGCGGCGCAGCTTCTCATCCGCGGCGAGATAGATCGCATCGTACAAGATCGTGCCACGTGTCTTCGATCCCGTCGGGCTCGGATGGATTCCCGTAAGGCCCGCGTTGAGGCGCAGCCCGTCGAGGCCCTTGCGCAACAGACGCGGGGAGTTCGTCGAATCTTGCAGAAGTTCGGCCTCGGCGCCGAAGCTGATCAGGAACGCAACGTCCTTCGGGCGCAGAACTTTCTGGAAGAATTGGTCCGCGGCGCGCTTTTCGATCTCGATCAGGTTCTCCTGACTCTTGCTGACATCGACGAGCATCCCGATCGTGAGCGGCAGATCGGTCTCTCTCGCGAACGAGCGGATCTCCTGCTGTTTGCCGTCCTCGAAGACCTGAAACGCGGACTTCTCCAAGTCACGGATGAACGTGCCGCGCTTGTCTCGTACGGCGCACAGGACGTTGACTAGATCGACGTCGATCTTGATGACGGGATCGGTCTCCTGTGCCGCGAGCACGCCCCCGCCCAGTGCCGCCAGAAAAGCCCGCCGCCGAATGGTTCCCATGGATTCTACAATACTCATCATGCCAGCTCTATCAGGTGGGACGCATCCCGAAGGGATTCTGTTGCAATGAAGAAAGCAGTCGCGCACCTTCGCGCCTCCGATCCGGTGATGGACCGGATCATCGAACGCGTGGGCCCCTGCCGGATCGGCTACCACGCGCCGGACTTTCGCGCGCTCGCCAGATCCATCGTCTTCCAGCAACTCAACGGCACGGCCGCAGCCTCGATCTTCGAACGCTTCGAGCAGGCATGTGGCGGCTCGGTCACGCCCGAAGCGGTGGCGAAACTGCGCATGCCGAAGCTCAAGGCGGTGGGGCTGTCGGAAAGGAAGGCCGAGTACATCCGCGATTTGGCCTCGCATGTCCGCAGGGGCGCCGTGGACTTCGGCTCGCTGCCCTCTTTGCCCGATGACGAGATCGTCGAGCGGCTCACCGCCGTTCGCGGTATCGGTGAGTGGACCGTACACATGTTCCTGATCTTTGCGCTGCGGCGGCCCGACGTGCTGCCCGTGGGGGATTACGGAGTCCGCGCGGCGGTGCGGAACCAATATGGCTTGGCCGAGTTGCCCAAACCCTCGGAGATGCGGAGGATTGCCGAGCCGTGGCGCCCGTATGCCTCCTACGCGAGTTGGTATCTCTGGCGCAGCCTCGAAGGTCCGGCGGAACTGTAGAGCCGCCTTCGAAGGGAGGCTTCAGACTCTGATCCCCACGAATCGTCGAGCCGAGCCGCGACCGTAAGGGAGCGGTCTTCGGACCCTGAGCAAAGTTCCTGCTTCGCCTCATCGCCAATACCCCAAAAGCGCACAGGCCGCGAAGGCGCGGCGCCAAGGGTTGAGGAACACGCCGTGGGTCGGGCGCCGTAGCGAGTCCGTTGTGCGCGTGTACGTCAGAAGCGCACAGGCCGCGAAGGCGCGGCGCCAATAGAAGAGGAACACCCAGAGGGTGGGATGCCGGAGCGAGTCCGTGGCGGGCCTGTTCCTTAATCAAAACGCGATGGCGTGACCGTCGCGTCGTGGATCGGCGCCACCCATCAGCGCGCCGGATTCCGGATCGAACGCGACTCCCTGAACGCCGCCCGCGTTGCCAGGAGGGGCGAGCCGGTGTCCGCGCGCTTCCAGCCCCTTGCGCGTGGCTTCCGGGAATCCGTACTCGAGATACGTCACCGCCTCGTTGCCCACGGGCACGCGCCCCATTCCGCGATTGATCATCATGCGCGGCGAAGCGATCGCCTGCTGCACCTCGTAGCCGTGTGCCAGGTATTTCGTGATCACCTGTCCGACCGTTTGCGGAATCGTGTAGCCTCCGGCGGCGCCTACAGCCATGACCGGCTGGCTTCCCCGCAGGATCAGCGTGGGACTCATCACACCCTTCGCGCGTTGTCCGGCTTCGAGCACGTTGATGTGGCCGGCGTCGAGCACGAAGCCATAGCGATGTCCGTTGTTGAGCAGTACGCCCGTGTCACCCGCCACCACGCCGCAGCCGAATCCGCTCACCAGCGACTGTGTGAACGCGACCATGTTGCCCCAGCGATCGGCGGCGGCGAGGCTCGTGGTGCCTACCATGTGCAACGGGCGGATCGGGAATCCGCCGGCGCGGAGCGCGTTGATCTTCGCGCGCTGTTCGGCGGCGTGCGCCTTCGAGATCAGCTTCGACACCGGAATCTCGACATCGCGGCCCGTGTTGTGGCGCTCGTCGTCGAGCAGCGCGAGCTTCATCGATTCGAGCCACAGATGCGCGAACTCGAGCGAGTAGGGATCGAGCGTGCGCGGATGGAAGCCATCCATGATGTTCAGCGCCTGGAACATCGTCATGCCGCACGAGCCGGGAGGCATGCCGTACAGGGTGTGGCCGAGCACCTCGGTGGTGATCGGATCGCGCCACCGGACCTTGAATGCGGCCATGTCCTCCATCGTGAGGATTCCGCCCTGCCGCCGGAGAAACTCGATGATCTCGCGCCCGACCGAACCTTGGTAGAAGACCTCTGGGCCTTCGAGGGCGATGCGGCGGAAGGTCCGCGCCAGATCACGTTGTGAGAGCACCTGGCCCATTCGCGGCGGTTTGCCTCCTGGCAGAAACACACGCGCGGTGGACGGGAACTTCGCGAGCTTGTCCACGGTCGCCGCGAATGACATCGCGTCATATCGCGTGACGACGAAACCACGTTCGGCGAGTTCGATCGCGGGCTCGAAGACGTCGCCGAGGCTCATCGTTCCGAAGCGGGACAGCGCCTCGCACCAGCCCTTCAAGCTTCCGGGCACGATCGGCGCGAGCGGACCTTCATCGCAGTTCAACTCGGTGAACTGCTCGCGGCGCGCGGCTTTCGGGCTCGTTCCCATCATGTCGAGCGCGAAGACCTTCCGCTCGTTCGCCATGTAGATCATCATGTAGCCGCCGAATCCGCCGATGCCCGACATGTAAGGCTCGGTGACATTGAGCGCCGCCGCGGCGGCCACGATCGCGTCGATCGCGTTGCCGCCCTTCATCAGCATGCGCAGACCGGCGAGCGACCCCTGCTGATCGGCTGTCGCCACCACGCCGTTGCGCCCCATGACGGCGCGATGCGCGGTTCCTTCGAGTTGCGGCGAATCCTGCTTGAGGAGGTCGCCGATCTGCTGGCCGTGGAGCGCGGAAGCTCCCGCCAGTCCGGTTTGGATGAAAGCTCTGCGGTGCATGGGAAAAGCGTATCAGGTTGGCGAGTTTGCGGGTGCTGATCCCCGGGGCGGTGTTCCGGCGCGTTCTTGAATAGGAGGGATCACCAATGAAAAGAGAAACGATCAAAACAACAATTGGCTTGGTCCTGACCGCGACCGCGGTCTTTTCGCAAACGTCCCACGGCTCTGTGGAGATGTACTCTCAGCAGGGCCATCATGCCATCGTCTGGACTGTTCCGGCGGGGAAGATCCTCGTCATTCTGCCGGACGACATCCGGCCTGGAGAAACCATTCAAGGGTCGGTGCAACGGCTTCCGGGCAACGCCGTGGCCGCTCAATTTCAGTTGGAGCGGTATCAATTTTCGATGAACGGGCAGATGTTCAGCGCGAGCCCAGGAGGAGAGCTCGTGCTGCCGCTGCAGAGCCAGCAGAGCGATTTCGATTTCATAATGTCGCTGGCTCAGCCGGATGGGCGGCCGTTGCTGCCCGTGGAGGTTCCGATGAATCAGGGGCCCCCGAATCAACAGCCAGAGCCAAGCCTCCTTCCCGAATACGCGATCGGCGGGTTGCCGATTGGTTTCGCTGCGTCACGCAACACGCAGGCGCGCTTCGGACAAGGCCCGCCCGTGATGCCGATCGCCTGGTCGCCACGGCAGGCGGTGTTCATGGATCCGCAACCATTGCCAGGGGTCCGGCCGTTTCAGACAATCGGTCCCGAGGGGCCGCGCCAAACGATGCTGCGGACGTTGATGTTGGACAGGCAGACGGTGTCGGGGCTCGGCGGTGTGCGTAACGATGTTCGCATCCGGGTGCAAGGGCCGAAGGGAATCGACGACTTCGTGATTCCCGCCGGGGAAGTTTCGCCGCAAGGAACCTGGCTCATCAAGCAGGGCGGTGGACCGGCGATCGCGGCAAAGGAGGCGATGGCACAGTTCAGCTTCGCCTGCTGCGCCTACGATGTCCAGATCACCGGAAAACGTAGTTGGAAGACGCAAACGCGCGTCAACGAGAAGGGCGAGACGACCACCACCACCGAGTACATCTACACGCTCGACTGGGCGTGCGCGCAAGTGGACCACCGCGTGTGCGAGGCGGAGATCGCGGTGACAGTGCCGGACAAGGATCTCGGCGGCAGGATCAAGGCAACGGTCGAGCGCGATCCACCGCCGGTCGCGGACTGCGATGGCCAGCGCCATCGTGCGGAGTGGAAAGTCGCCGTGACGCTCACGGCTCCTCGCGGGACCGCTTCCAAGGACGTGGGTATCGAAGTGGGTGGCGCGGTTCGCGGTGGACGCAAGACCGGACCGCGATACGAAGACAAGGTCCCGTTCGGCGACCGCGACCCGAACGCCGATCCGCCCACGAAGGTCCCCGAATGCTGCGCCAGCGGAGTCGCGTTCAGTGAGGGCAGCCGCACCGTGACCGTCAAGGCGGGCAAGCCCCGGCAGATTACGCAGAAAATCACGTATGAGGTCATCTGGAGCTGCTCGAAGGCGGACAAGGCCGATTGCAACGTTAGCTATTCGGCGGAAGCGAAGCTCGACGCGGCGGCCGAGAGAGCGGGCGCCAAGATCGTCTCGACCAAGAACGCTCCGGCGCTCCTGGCTGCGTGCGATGGCAAGGAGCATTCCGCGGATTGGTGGGTGGAGATCGTCTATACACTTCCGGCGGACGCTCCGCTCGGCGCCGGCGATATCAAGATCAAACTGATTCCGCCGAGCCGCGACGGCAACAAAATTGGAGATACCTTCGAGGACTCGACTCCAGCCGATCCGGACACGGCGAAGGATCCCAAGACCGTCGATAAGCCCAAGACGGTTCCCGCGACAGGCGCGGAGCAAATGTCGCGGTGCTGCACTGAGTCCGCGAACGTCAAGAAGATGACGGCGGTCAAATCGGCCTCCAAGGCGGGCGCGGGTGGCACGACGGAGGTGACGATCGAGTTCGAGGTTACACTCGACGTGACGTGCGCTAAGGCGGAGTATCAGGCCGAATGCCTCGCGGGGCTCGCTTCCGTGAAGGCCACGGCGTCGAAGTTCACCGAGGGCGGCAAGCCGGTCGCGCCCACCGCGGAGAGTGTCACGCCGGAAGCCTATCAGTCACTGCCGTGCGATGGCCGCAAGACCGAAGTCAAGACTCGCTTTACCTACACGGCTACCTTCGCGACGGTGAAGGCGATCAAGGGTGAAGTCGAGTTCGAGATGCAGCCCGAGATGGGCGGCAAGGAGATATCGATTGCCTCGATCAAGGAGTTCAAGGCGCCGAAGAACCCACCGGTGGCGACCTCGACTCCAACGCCCGTGAAGTGATCGCTATACGAGCACGGTGAAATGCGTCTCGGTGCGTTCCACCGGGCGATACAACGTGTCTCGTTCGAACGGCTCGCGTCCGGACTCTCGAATCAGCCGCAACAGTTCCGCGCGGCGAAGCGACTGTCCGGACTCCGAGCCTGCATCGCGGTAAATCTTCTCTTCCACCACGGTGCCGTCGATGTCGTTGGCGCCGAATCGTTGCGCGATCTGCGCGATTCGCGGCGTCATCATGATCCAGTAGGCCTTGATGTGCGGAATGTTGTCGAGCATCAGCCGGCTGATCGCGATGTTCTTCAAATCCATGAAGCCCGTCGTCTTGTCGAGATGCGCAAGCGCGGTGTTGTCGGGATGAAAGGCCAGCGGGATGAAGGTGACGAGTCCGTTGGTATCGTCCTGCAGCGATCGCAGCCGGACCAGGTGATCCACTCGATCCTCATCGTTTTCGATGTGGCCGTAGAGCATCGTGCAGTTCGACTTGAGTCCGATTCCATGCGCCTCGCGCGCCACGTTCAGCCATTCGTCGCCGTCGATCTTGTGGTCGCAGATGATCCGCCGGACTCGTTCGCTGAAGATCTCGGCGCCGCCGCCGGGCATCGAGTCCATCCCCGCGTCTTTCAGCCGCTGCAGCGTCTCACGAATCGAGAGCTTGGCGCGTTGTGCCAGGAACGAGATCTCGACCATCGTGAATGCCTTTAGATGCACCTGCGGGAAGCGCTCCTTGAGGCCGCGCAGCATCTGGCAGAACCAATCGACCGTCAGCTCCGGGTGAAGTCCGCCGACGATGTGGAATTCGGTGGCAGCTTCGGAATAGCCGCGGCCCGCGGTTTCCCACACCTGCTCGAGCGACATCGTGTAGGCCTTCGGATCGCGCGCCTTCTTCCCGAACGCGCACAGCCGGCAACTGGCCACGCACACATCGGTCGGATTGATGTGCCGGTTGACGTTGAAGTAGGTCCGGCTGCCGTGAAGACGCTCGCGCACGATGTTCGCCATGTAGCCGATTGCCAGGAGATCCTGGGAGCGGTATAGGGAGAGTCCATCGTCGAACGAGAGCCGCGTGCCCGCGACTACCTTCTCGAGAATCGGAACGAGACGCTGGTCTTCGAAGTTCGGCTGCATGTTGGATATCAAGGGAGGAGCCACAGGTCGGCGGCCCAAAATAGGAAGAATAGCACGCTGACGTAGCCATTCACGGTGAAAAAGGCGGCGTCGACGCGGCTCAGATCGTTCGCTTTGACAAGGCTTTGCTCGTAGACCAGCAGCGCCGCCACCACCGCGATTCCGCACGCGGCGAGCCAGCCCATCGCGAATTGCGACCAGAGCAGCAGCAGGCACGCGATCATCGCGACATGAAGCACGCGGCTCAGCAGCAGCGCGCCCGCGATTCCGAAACGCCGTGGCAGGCTGAAGAGTCCGGCCGAACCGTCGAATTCGAAATCCTGGCACGAATAGATGATGTCGAATCCGGCGGTCCAAAGGGTCACGGCAGCGGTGAGCCAGACAATCCGCCAGTCGAGCGAACCCTGCACGGCGATCCAGGCGGCGGGCGGTGCGATTCCGAGCGCGATCCCGAGCACCACATGGCACCATGCCGTGAATCGTTTGGTGTAGGAATAGAGCAGGACCACGCCGAGCGCGAGCGGCGCCAGTTGCAGACAAAGCCGGTTCAGCATCGCGGAAGCCGCGAGGAACACCACGCAGGCGGCGATGAAGAAGCCCCAGGCGAACTCACGGCTGAGTGTGCCCGCCGGAAGCTGACGCAGTTTCGTCCGCGGATTTCGCGCGTCGATCTCGATATCGACAATGCGGTTGAAGGTCATCGCCGCTGATCGCGCGCCCACCATCGCCACCACGATCCACAGCAGCTTCCAGGCGACCTCCGCGCCGCTGATCGAAGTGGTACGAATGGCAAGGAACGCGGCGGTGAGCGCGAAGGGCAGCGCGAACACCGAGTGCTCGAACTTGATCATGTCGAGCGTCAGGCGCAGCTTTCGCCAGAAGCGTGCGGGTGAGGAAGCCGGCGCCGGCTCGATCGCGTACAATGGTGACTCCGTGAATTCTCTATTCTACCGGTCCGGCGGCGTGGCGCTGCTCCCGGCCCTCATGTTTTGCCTGCTCGCGTCGTGTTCGGACGAGCCCACCGGAGTGGACGCTCTCAACACCAAGACTCTGATTCTGCCCGACGGTACCAAGGTGTTGTGCGAGGTGATGCTGCGGCCCGAAGACATGGCTCGCGGCATGATGCACCGCGATCAGCTTCCACCCAAGCGCGGGCTGTTCTTCGTGCATGACCGTCCAGGTCCTTACCCTTACTGGATGCACAACGTGAAGGTCCCGCTTGACATTATTTGGATCTCGCCGGACCGCCGGGTCGCCGAGATTTCCGCCGACACGCCGCCGTGCCTGAAAGAGCCTGACCAGTGTCCGAACTACGGCGGGCGTGCGCTCGCGCAGTACGTGCTCGAGATGGCGGGCGGATCGGCGAAGCTGCATGGCCTGAAGCCCGGCGATCCGGTCAACTGGTAGTGGCCGCGCAGGCTAGAACAACACGAACTTCGCGTTGCCCTTCAGTTCCGTGAGCTTGTAGGAGTCCACTTGCCCCGGCACGAGTCCAGGGCCGCCGATCGTGGTCTTCGACGTGACCGTGACACTGAAGGTGGTGATGCGCGCGCGGTTGGAAGGTCCGAGATTGACGCGCGGCAACACGAGGACCAGCGAGACGGTCTTCGAATCGGGAACCGTTTGCAGCACCATCCCCACGCGGGCTCCGGCGCCCGGACCAGCGTAGGACTGGATCTGATCGCCAACCGCCGTGACGTTCAGCTTGGCGTCTTTGTAGTGAAGCCGGGCTTGTCCGTCGATTCCAGAGCTTGCGTACGAGACAGTGATGCCGCCTCCCGTGAGTTCGTACAGATTGGGCGATTTCGCCGCGGCGGGGGTAGGCTGTTTCTTGGTGGCCATGAGGTCTCCTTGTCGGAATGGATCAAAAGCGCAAAGGCCGCGCAGGCGCGGCGCCAGGAGGGAGGAACACGCAGAGGGTTGGGCGCCGTAGCGAGTCCGTTGTGCGCGTGTACCTCAGAAGCGCACAGGCCGCGAAGGCGCGGCGCCAAGGGTTGAGGAACACGCAGAGGGTTGGGCGCCGTAGCGAGTCCGTTGTGCGCGTGTTCCTCAGAAGCGCACAGGCCGCGAAGGCGCGGCGCCAGGAGGGGAGGAACACGCAGAGGGTTGGGCGCCGTAGCGAGTCCGTTGTGCGCGTGTTCCTCAGAAGCGCACAGGCCGCGAAGGCGCGGCGCCAGGAGGGGAGGAACACGCAGAGGGTTGGGCGCCGTAGCGAGTCCGTTGTGCGCGTGTTCCTC
>CADECY010000088.1:5049-39850 GCA_902825945.1 uncultured Acidobacteriota bacterium | reverse complement strand
CAGCCCACAGTCAAGACACGCGTGCGTCACTGATCGAAAAGGAGCGCGATCAGAAGGCCTCTCAGTTGAAGCCCGACGAAGTGTCGAACGCCGAACGCCGGTTCCGGCTCGTCAAAGAGCAGAAGTACCTGGAGCGCATCTCGGCCGGATACAACGGCTGGAGGGCGAAGCTCGGTTCGATGGTGACCGGCGGCGGCTTCGGGTTGGGCCCCGAGTACTTCCGCGAAGATCTGCTGCGCGGAAATCTGACCGCGCGTGCCTCCGCCCAGATCTCGACCCGTCTGTTCCAGAAGTATGAAACGCAGTGGACACTGCCCAAGCTCTGGAGCGGGAAAATGGAGATCGAGGGCTACGGAGCCTATCGCAACTACCGCTCCCTTCAATACCATGGCACCGGGCCGGACCGGCCCAAGGACCTTCGCGCCACCTACGCGCTCGAGGACACGACCATCGACGGAATCATCGGCGTCGAGCCGTGGCGGCGCGTAAAGTTCGGCGCATCGACCGGCTATCTGTTGACCAACGTGGGTCCGAGCAAAGACCGTCGCTTGATCTCGGCCGAAAAGGTCTTCACGCCCGCTCAGTCACCCGGCATTGACCAGCAGACGAATTTCCTTCGCACCCGCGTCTTCTCCCAGTTTGACTATCGCGACAATCCGCTCGGGATGGCCAAGACGGGCGGAAACTACGTTTTTCAGTACTCGTGGTACAGCGATCGAGAGATCCAACGCTACTCGTTCCGCCGTATGGATCTCGACCTCCAACAGTTCATACCGTTTTTCAACAAGACCCGTGTGATCGCTTTGCGCGCCAAGACCACCCTCACCGACACCGACCGCAACGAGCATGTGCCGTTCTACCTGCAGCCGATCCTCGGCGGGTCCGACGATCTGCGTTCCTATCGCGTGTTCCGGTTCTCCGATCGCAACAGCATGGTGATGAACGCGGAGTATCGCTGGGAGATCTTCAGCGGACTCGATGGAGCGGTATTCTTCGACGCGGGAAAGGTCTTCCCGCGCCGAGGCATGCTGAACTTCGCCAACCTCGAGAAGTCGGCCGGGTTCGGACTGCGGTTCAACGTCCGCAACGCGACGTTCATGCGTTTCGACGTCGCCTTCGGCCAAGAGGGTGTCCAGTTGTGGATCAAGTTCAACGACGTCTTCACCCAGCGCCGGTTCGGAACCGCTGTGGGGCAGCCAGTCTACTGAGATGAAGCGCGCGATCCTCCTCCTCTGGATGCTGGCCGTCGCGGCGAACGCGCAGCGATTCTATCCCGACGACCCGCTCGAAAAAGAGCCGGCGCCGCGCAACGTCGATAAGGCGCTCAACCGCAAGCTGAGCGACTACTACGATCTGTTTTCGCACCAGTTCGGAAAGCTCGGCGAGCGTCAGCCCAAGTCCGGCCCGCCGATTCGCGCCAAGGGAGTCAATACGCTCGGCGAACCGATGGAAGGCGCCTGGTGGGTGAAGCGGCACTACTATCGCCGGATGTCGCCGGAGGAGTTGAAGCGCGGGCCCGCGGTTTCCGGCCCGCCCATCGGAAACAGGTGGACCGTCGTCGGCGCCAAGTCCGAGGGCATCACGCCGGGCTTCACTGTGCTCGATGAGAAGAAGAGGCGGTTCTTCGTCAAGTTCGATCCGCGCTCGAATCCCGAAATGGCCACTGCGGCCGATTCGATCTCGTCGCGCCTGTTCCACGCGGTCGGCTATCACGTGCCGGAAAACTACATCGTCCACTTCGATCCAGACCAACTGGTTCTCGGTGACGATGTCCAACTTGCGGACGCCACGGGCAAGAAGCGCAAGATGACCAATCGCGATATTTACGAGATTCTCGTGAAGGTGCCGCGCGCGAAGGACGGCAGCATCCGCGCCACCGCGAGTCTCGGCATCAACGGAAAGCCGATTGGTCCGCCGCGATTCTACGGAACGCGCAAGGACGATCCGAACGACACGGTTCCGCACGAACATCGGCGAGATCAACGCGGACTGCATGTCGTTTGCGCGTGGCTCGCGCACGACGATTCGCGTTCGATTAACAATTTCGACGCGCTCGTCAAGGACGGTGGCTCGCAGTTCATTCGCCACTACCTTCTCGACTTCGGCTCGACCCTCGGGAGCGGCAGTGATCGCCCGAACAGTCCGAGGTCGGGCGCCTACTTCTTCAGTTGGAAGAAGTCGGCCGTGCAGTTATTCTCGCTCGGGCTCGCCGTTCCCTATTGGGCGCGCGCGCACTACGAATACTTCTCGTCGATCGGGCTGTTCGAAGGTGACGCGTTCGACCCCGAGGCGTGGGTGCCGGAATATCCGAATCCGGCGTTTCTGAATCGCCTGCCGGACGATGAGTTCTGGGCGGCGAAGCAGGTGATGGCGTTGACCGATGACGACCTTCGAACTGTCGTCTCGACGGGCCAACTGACTGACGGCGGGGCCGCCGAGTACCTGCTCCAATGCCTCATCAAGCGGCGCGACAAGATTGGCAAGTCCTACTACGCGAAAGTGTTGCCGTTTGATCGATTCCGGATCGAGAGCGGCGAAGTGCGGTGGGATGATCTGAGCAAGAGCGTCAGCGGCGCCTCGGTGAAGTGGGAGAGCTTCGATAACCATTCGGGCGCGCGAGCCGCGATCCCGAGGCCCGCGCCGAATGGCTACTCGGTGGCAACGATTTCCGCTGCCAGCCGGCCGAAGCAGACGATTGAAGTCTTCGTACGTGCCGAAAGCGGCGAGTGGAAAGTGGTGGGAGTGGAGCGCAACTGGTAATGCCCAAGCGGACCGACTATCAAAGCCTTCCGGAACTGCGCACGCAAACAGCGTTTCCGGCGTTTTCCGTCGAGGGCGAGGCGCCGCGAGGCCCGCTCGAGCGATTCCTGTCGATCTTCGCCGACGTGCGCGCGGGCGAAGGGATCGGGGCGCTGCTCCTGCTCGTCAATATCTTCTTCCTGCTCGGTTCGTACTATTTGCTCAAGACCGCGCGCGAACCGCTGATCCTCACCGAGGGCGGCGCCGCGGTGAAGTCATACTCGGCAGCCGGGCAGGCGTTGCTGCTGATTCTGCTCGTGCCGTTGTATGGAGTGGTTGCGTCGAAGGTGAATCGCGTCAAGCTCGTGGTCGGGCTCCTGGTGTTCTTCGCGCTGAACCTGGTGGTGTTCCAGACGCTCGGAATGGCGGGCGCGAAAGTGGGCATTGCATTCTACATCTGGGTCGGGATCTTCAATACGTTCGTCGTTTCGCAGGTGTGGGCGTTCGCAAACGACCTCTACACCGAGGCGCAAGGGAAGCGCTTGTTTCCGATGATCGGAGTAGGCGCCTCTGTGGGCGCGTTCGTGGGCGCGCAGATCGCGACTACGCTGTTCAAGACCTACCATCTCTCGCCTTATACGCTCATGGCGATCACGGCCGCTGTCCTCGTGCTCTGCGCGGGGTTCGTGGCCGTGGTGAATCGAGTGGAAACCAACCGCCCGGGCCAGCCAATGAATCAGCACGCCCAGGAGAATATCGAGGGCGAGAACGGGTTCAAGCTCGTTTTCCAAAGCCGCTACCTGCGGCTGATCGCGGCTCTCATCGTGCTCTTGAATGTCGTGAACACGACCGGTGAGTTCCTGCTCAGTTCGGTGGTGGAGCAGGAAGCCGCGCGGCTCCACGCAGGCAACAAAGACGCAATGCGCGCCTTTATCGGCGGATTCTACGGCGACTACTTCAGTTGGGTAAACCTGCTGGGTCTTCTGCTGCAGACGTTCGGTGTGTCCCGCATCATCAACTTGATGGGCGTGCGCGGCGCGTTGTTCGTGCTGCCCTCGCTCGCGCTGACCAGCTATTCCGTGATGGCCGTGGTGCCGGTGCTCGGCGTGGTGCGGATCGCGAAGATGTTCGAAAACTCGACCGACTATTCCCTGCAGAACACGATTCGCCAAGCTCTGTTCCTGCCCACCAGCCGGGCGGAAAAGTACAAGGCGAAGGCCGCGATCGACACCTTCTTCATGCGCTTTGGCGACGTGCTGCAGGCCGGCATGGTGCGGCTGGGCGCCGAGCTATCGCTCAGCTTCGCGGGCTTCGCTTGGATCAACGTCGGGCTCACCGCCCTTTGGCTTTGGGTGGCGTCCGCCGTTGGGCGGGAGCATCGCAAGATGGGATTCTAGCCGGAGACTGGTCTCGAGCAGTTCGCGGGTGACGCGTCCCTGATCGGATCGCGCGGGTGGCGGTGTCTCGCCGATCAGTTCCCACAACCGGCCGCGCACCTCCTCGGGCAACACGGTTTCGAGATACTCGAGCGCGAGCCCGCGGAACATGCGGTCTTCGTGGTGCAGTGCCCGGAATGAAGCCAGCAGCGGCTCGCGTGGCAGAATCACCGCCAGCAGCGAGAAGACGTGTTCGAGGCTGTGGTCCGCATGCTCACGCACCATTTCGTCGAGGTAGTCATAGTGGTCGCGCGGGTCGCGCTCTTCGAGCAATCGGCGCGATCGCCAGATGGACTGCGTGACCGAAAGCTCGCGGCCCACCGCCGACATGATGGATGGTTCCGGATAGATGAGGTCAGGGTGGTGGCGTTTCATGTATTCGAGCGCGCGCCCGCATTGCTGACGGATATCGAAACGGGCATCCTGCAAGCCCGTCATCAGGCCGTCGAGCGCGAACTGCGAGGGAACGCGCGCCAGGAGCCGGGGAATCCGCCGGCGGATTCCGAAGTCCATCTCGTCGTCGGCGAGCGCGTCGTTCAGTTGCCCGATGATGCGATGTCCGCCTCGCTCGAGATAGGCCCGCGCATGGGCGCTCACCTCGTCCCATGCCAGCAGCCGGATCACCTGCGGGACCACCAGCGGATCGAACCGGGCGTCGGGATGCAGCACGCGCAGCACCCGGGCCCGGTCCTTCGACCGAAGCTCCTCCATTCGCGCGAGCGTCGGATCGAGCATTTGGCTGGCGGGTGAGACGGCCGGCGCGGCTGGCTTGGCGCGATCCCGCCGTGCCGGGGGTGCGGGTGCGATCGCGGGAATCCCCTCGAAGACCGTGTTCATGAGCGAGACGTCGGGAGCGGCCTCCTCTTCGTCCTCCTTGGCCCGCTCGACCAAGCTTCGTTCCAGAACGTTGCGATAGGCGCTCTCCAACCGTAGCGCCAGTGCCGTACTCACAGCGGAGAGAACCATCGATAATCCGAGAATCTCGGGCCGTGCGAGCGACGGACCGAGCGCGACCATCACTTGCACCGCTCCCGCTCCCACGGCGTCTCCGAGCCGGTCGCACCCTACGTCGATCACCGTTTTCACCGCCCGTTTGTCCGAAGGCGGAACCGGTGTGTAGAGGAACTCGTACCCGGACCGGAACAGCGATCCGCGCAGGGTGACCTCGAGTGCCCGCGCGAGCGCGACGAGCGGATAAATTGGCACCAGCAGCGCGGCGGTGGCGCTTGCACCCACCACCACGGGCAGGCTCGCAACCGACCTGGCGATGCCGAGGCGTTCCACGGCGGGCTTAGCCAGGAATGTTTGAAACAGGAACGTCGCGACTTGGCAACCAGTGTAGTAGAACGCAAAGAAGCGAACGAGTCCGGGACCCTTCCCGATCTGCATCGTCGCGCCCAGCTTGAACAGGTAGTCGAGGAGAGCCGCGGTACACGTTCCCAGGAACACGAGCGCCGCCAGTTGCCAGAGCAGGGGAGTGCGCTCGAACGCTGCCTTGACGCTCACCGGTTCGCGCGCCTTGGCCGCGCGGACACAGGCCCCGCGCAGGCTTCCGGAAAACAAGGCGCAGGCTGCGTGCAGCAGCGCCAGCAGGATCAGCAGCGACGGCATCGATAGCAGGCTCACCACGCGTTCGGCCGCGAGTCCGCCGAGGATGCCGCCCGCGGTTCCAGCTCCAGCGATCCTGCCGAAATTCCTCTTTGCCTCGCGCAGATCGAAGACCTCGCTCAGCAGCAGCCAGAAGCCCGAGAGCAGGATCGCGCCGAGGCCCACTACGTGAAGATAGATGAGGACCACGGTGCGCGGCAGGCTGTCGATGAGCGCCCATTCGCCCAAGTGCAGCGCCGCGCTGATCGCGAATACCACCGGCGTCACTTGGCGTGTGCCGAATCGCTCGAGCACCCGGGTGAACAGAATCGCCAGCACCACGCTCGTCAGTGCCGCGCCCACCACCATCTTCGGCAGATCGGCTGGTGAGTAGATCCCGAGGAAGAATCCATCGCGCGCCGCTTTGCCCGCCACCTGATGAGCGATCATCGCCGCCGCTCCCGCGAAGGCGAGCGGCATCGTACTTCGCGAATCAGCCTTGGCGGCCCGCGGATGCACTTAGGCTCGTACAGCCTCGAGTTCGGGTGCCGTCTCGGCCTCCGATTCGTCCGGACGGTAGGTGAAGTTCGGCAGATTGGTGGTCCACCAATCCGCGGCGCGATCCCGGCAGAAAACCGGCACGTCGGTCAACGCTTCGAGCTTGCGAGCCAGATCCTGCGCCGATCGAGGCCGCTTCTCCGGGTCCTTTTCGAGGCACTGCAACACCACTCGCTCGAGCCCGGCTGGAATCGGCAACTCGCTCCGCCGCGAAGGAGCGTCGGGAGTCTTCTGAACATGCGCCAGCGCCATCGCGGTCGCCGAGCCTTCCTCGAATACCAGTTGTCCGGTCAGCATGAAATAGGCGACGCAGCCGAGCGCGTAGATATCGGCGCGGCCGTCCACAACTTTCGCTCCCATCGCCACCTCGGGCGCCATGTAGGCTGGCGTACCGGTGGCCGATCCGTCCATCGTCATCATCGTCTCGTTGGTCGTCAGCAGCGTCTTCACCAGGCCGAAGTCGAGCACCTTGGCGAAGTCGTGCTGCCAGCCGAGCTTGCTCACGAAGATGTTGCGCGCCTTGATGTCGCGGTGGACCATCGACAGCCGGTGCGCCTCCTCGAGCGACTCACAAACCTGGATGAGAATGTTCTTGACGCGTCCCGGGTGCATGGGGCCGAACTTGTCGACGAGGGTCTGGAGGTCGATTCCCTCGAGCAGTTCCATCACGTAGTAGAACATGCCTTCCTGGGTCATGCCGAAATCGAACAATGCCACCGTGTGTGGATTTCTCAGCGAAGCGGTTGCCTGCGCCTCACGCTCGAAGCGCTTGCGGATCACGTTCTCGCCGCGGATCGTTTGCCCGGCCAGCAGGTCAGGCCGGATCAGCTTCACCGCCGCGTCGCGCTTCAGCATCTTGTGGCGCGCCAGCCAGACTTCGCCCATACCGCCGGCGGCGAGTTGACGATCGAGCGTGTAGCTTCCGAGATCTTCAGCCCGCTCCGACTTCAGGCGCATCGCGTAGAGGTGACGATTGAAAAAGCTCGCCCAGAAGGTCGTCATCGCGACCGGCATCATCCACATTCCGATTCTGTTCCAGCCGATGAAGGGCATGTCCATGACCGTCATGTCGATCCAGTAGGCCAAGGGCCAAGTGAGCGCGGACAAGATGTTCGCAGCAGCGCTCAGCGCGGGCGGATTCGGGATCAGGATTCCGCACAGCAAAATCCAAAGCGAAACCGTGGCCACGCCGACCACCGGATAAGCGGCATTGTCGAGCAGCATATTGTCCGCGAGCGAAATCGAAAAGGCGACCAGCACCTGAAACGGAAGGCTCAAGTACAGGATCATCTGTTTGGAGAGCGCGCCCGTTCGCTGCAGCGCCATGTAGCCGATCGAGACCAACACCATCGCGAGCGCCGCGCCGCGCAGGAGTGGACTCCGTTGGACCTCGGCCGCTTCTGGCTGTAGAAATCCGTCGGCCACGAAGAACAGAATGGTCGAGACCGCGCTCAGAAACGAGATGATGCAGATGCGGGGGAGCGCCTTGTCGAGCAGTTGCGGGGGCATGGAAAATGCCCGCGCGCGGAGGCCCTCGCCTGTGGTGGCCGACGCCGCTCGAACGATTTTCATAAAAAGACCTCCTGATCCCCTTAATACGGAATGATGAAGCGATCGGTTCCCCGGATGCGCCTTTACTGCTTTTTTCCCTTCTTCAGCCGCTTCTTGATGTCGGGCAGGAACTCCCGCAGAATGTCGGTAGCCCACCCGAATGCCATTTGTTCGTTGCCGTTCTGGACCCCATATGCGGACCACTTCTGACCCGGCATCCACGCGGCGGACGCCATCTCCGAGCCGTACACCGACACCAGACGCGGCCAATTGAAAACGCGCTTTCCGTCTCGATTCAGAGCCGTGAAATCCCACAATACCGCATGCAGCAAGCGTTTGCCGGTGCTCTTGCTCTTCGACGGCGCGTAGCGGACATCGTACCTTGCCAGAGCCGAGAGTCCGTGGCGCGTGCTCGTGGCGAGTACCGACCTCGCGTAGCGCGAGGCGAACCGCTCGCCGAAATTCAGGTTCGCCAGCGCGGGGTTGGTACTCGCCTGATCGCGGGCGGCCCAGACGAGGGTGCGGGCGTAGGTCGTGGGATTCTCGAGGATGCTGCGCCGCCAAAGCCGCACCCGCTCTTGCGAGGTAAGGGGCTGGTAAGGCTGGTCCCGCGGGATGATGGCTCCGATTCCGAAATTGATAGAAGTGGCATCGTGCGATGCCCGAGGCTTCACCTCGCTCACCGCCGGCGCCAGCGCTTGGGCAGCCGCCTCGCGCGGAATCTCGATCGGGACCTTGACGTCCTTGCCCGATGGGTCCCTGGGAATCACTGGCGTGACGCCCACCGGCGTGATCGTGGCCTTGTCATTGTCGAGCCGCACGGTCAGGAAATGACGCCGGGGAGACCAGGCCGCGATCCTTTCACGCGACATCGATCCCAGTACATCTGCTTCGCGCAGCTTTCCACCCGCCCCGGAGACGACGAACTGGATGTTGCCTGTCGCGGCGTTCCGTTCGGAGAGTTGGAAGTTGTGTTCGTGTCCGGCCAGCACCAGTCTTACCTCGCTCTCTTTGAAAAGCGTAAACCAGTGGGGGATTTGGCTCATGAACGGCGAATGTTCCGGACCCGCGGAAAACACCGGGTGGTGCATGTAGGCGATCCGCCATCGCGAGGCGGGCCTGGAGAGCCGCTCTTTCAACCACTTGGACTGCTCGCCCTCCGGCGCGTAGTTGGGCTTCTCCGGTGGCTGCGGCTGGTTCTTCGTCGTGTCGAGAGCCAGGAATTCAGCGAATCCGTCGCCGTATTCGAACCGGTACCATGTTTTCGTGAGAAAAAAGTTGTCGAGGAACACCGGCAGGTCGCGCGTCCGTTCGGTTTCGTTTCCGTCGTGGTTGCCGGGTACGGCGAGGAACGGGATAGCGCGCAGAGTTTCGGCGTAGGGCCCGTAGAACTTCTTCTCCCAGTCGCGATCCTCATCGCCAGAGTTTGAAAACTTGCCGTAGATATTGTCGCCTGTGGTCAACACGAAACGGATGGGCTCGCCCGCCGCCTCCAGGCGTTGCCGCTCCTCCTCCATCTTCTTGCCGAGTTGGCGTTGCTCAGCCGAACCATCTCCGAAATCCCCAATCACGAAGAACGTCAGCGAAGCGGCCTTTGCGGGCCAAGTGCGCACCGATCCGCCGCCGATCCTTTTCCCATTCACCGAGACCGCGTACGGATAGGCGGTGTCGGGCACCAGCCCGTCGACTCGCAGCGAACTCGCGTGGGAAGCAAGCGTCCGCCCCGCGATCTCGATGCTGGCGCTTCCGATTCCCGGCGCGTCGCGGCCGATCGTATTCCGGCTGGCACCCTCCGTGGTTCCCCACGCCAGGGTGACCGCGTTGGTTTCGATTCCCGCCACCACCACCCGCGTCTCCGCGCGCAGGCTCACCGCCGCCAGAATGATCAAGAAGGTACCCAGCACTGTCTCCAGGGTAACTCACGCTCGGCGTCTGCACTCGCGGCGCGATACACTCGATAGAAGAGCATGATCAAGTTCGGCGTACGCCGGTTGGAGGACTTCCACCCGGAACCGCCTTCCGGTTTCTTCCAGCGGTTGGCTCACGATCTCAATTCCGGCCGGGCTTCCTGCCGCTTGCTGCGAGTCTCGATGCCGCCCTCGGTGCCGGAGGTGGCCGCCTTCGAGCACATCATGCGCGATCTCGAACTGAGTTCGGGCATCTATCGCACGACTTTCCGCAAGCGCTTCGAGAACCTGGACCCGAAGACGATCGCCGTCCTTGCGTTGCGGTTCAATTCCTCGGCCCCGCTCATGGTCGAAGACTGGGCCGCATCGGATTGCCTCACTTCCGCCGAGTGGGCGCCGGCCTTGTTCGCCGCCTTTCCCAACGCGCGGCTCGCCGCGTCTGACCTGACGTTGTTCCTGATCGAAGCCGTTCTGCCCGGCGGCGATGCGTTCATTATCGAAACCAACGGGGCGGCGCTGCAGTACTTGAACGGCCCCTTCGTGATCCAGATGATCCCAGGTGAACCCCGCCGGCGGCCCTTGAATTGGTGGCTCTGTCAGCGGGCGGCCGCGAAGTTCGCCAAAGTGCGGTCCGAGTGGAGGATTCCGCCTGCCTGGCTTGAATCCAAGAGCGCCGAACTCACGCAGGGACGGTTCCAGTTCAACAAGATCTCGGTCACGCATCCGGAAGCCGAACACCTGGCCCGCACCGATCCGCGATTCACCGTCCGCCAGCACTCGGCGTTCGATTCGCTCCCCGAACCCGTCGACGTGATCCGCACCATGAACATCTTCAACAACGCCTATTTCCCGCCTGAGCGTCTGACGGAAGGCGCGCGGGCGGTGTGGCGCAGCCTCATTCCGGGCGGAGTCTGGATCGTTGGCCGGACCGTTCGGCAGAATCCTCCGCATCACGAAGTCAGCTACTTCACGCGAACGAACTCCGGCTTCGAATTGATCGAGCGCCTCGACAAGGGGTCCGAGATCGAAGCCCTCGTGCTCGCCCTCAGAACGTAATGCCGACCAGAAAATCGATCTGATTCGCGTTGGTCTTGATCAGCCCGGTCAGCGCGTCGCGAAAGCTATCGTTGCCACGATGGGTGTAGCGCAACTCCGGACTGATCCGGATCAGCGGCACTTTCAACTCGACTCCCGCCCCGAACGCGAGCCCGTTGCTCGTCTTTCGCACGAACTGCGTGGGGTTGGTGACGAGTTCGGACGAGATGCGTGTGAAGTTCAACCCTCCGCCCGCGAACGGGCGTAAGTTTCCGCGTCCGAACCGGTAGCGCAGCATCAGCGGGAAATCCCACTGCCCGCCGTTCCTCTTCACGACTGCGATTCCCCCTGTCTGTTCATAGCTCAGCCTTCGGTAGAGCATGTCGAACGACACGCCCAACGACCCCGGCAGACGGACCTCGAACGTGGGTCCGAACGTGTAACGGTTCGGGATGGACCGCGTCGAGATCGCGTTGCGGGTTTCGGTCGTAAAGGCGTCGGAGAGAGGAACGCCGCCGCGCACGCCAACCGACAATGCATCGGCTTGCAGGAGCAGCGGAGCGGCGAGTGCGGCGGCCAGGTATCGAATCATGCCTTCAAGAACTGTTTGATGCACCGGACCGCCTGACGGGTACGGTGTTCGTTCTCGATAAATGCAAATCGTACGTGACCCTCGCCCATCGGCCCGAAACCGATTCCGGGTGACACGGCCACCAAGGCGTCGGAAAGCAGGCGTTTGGAGAACTCGAGGCAGCCCATTTCGCGGAACCGCTCGGGGATCGGTGCCCACAGGAACATCGAACCTTTGGGAGCTTCCACTGGCCAGCCCGCGCGATTCAGTCCTTCCACCAGGACATTCCTCCGCTTCAAATAGACGTCGCGGATCTTGTGGGTCTCCTCCTCGCATTCGCGCAACGCGATGATGCCCGCGATCTGCAGGGGCTGAAAGATTCCGTAGTCGAGGTAGCTCTTGATGCGCGCCAGAGCCTTGATCATTTTCGGATTGCCGAGGCAGAATCCCATGCGCCAGCCGGCCATGTTGTAGCTCTTCGACATCGAGAAGATCTCGACCGCCACTTCCTTGGCCCCTTCTACTTGTAAGATACTCGGCGCCTGATAGCCGTCGAAGCAGATGTCGGCATACGCGAAGTCATGCACGACCATCGTGCCGTGCTGATGCGCCAGCCGCACGATCTCCTTCATGAAATCGAGATCCACCGTGCACGTGGTCGGATTGTGCGGAAACGAGATCAGCACCATCTTGGGCGGCTTGCGCTTGTACAGATCGTGGAGGGCCTGCAGGAAAGTCGCCGGGTCATTCATCGGAAGCATACAGGCGTGGCCCTCGGCCATGATGACGCCGTACTGGTGAATCGGGTAGGTAGGGTTGGGAGATGCCACCGCGTCGCCGGGCCCGATCACGGCGAACAGCAGGTGCGCCAGCGCGTCCTTCGCGCCGATGGTGGCGATGCACTCGGTTTCGGGGTCAATCTCGACGCCGTAGTTGCGCTTGTAGCGCTTGGTCACCTCCAGGCGCAGGTTCGGAAGTCCGCGGGACATTGAATAACGGTGGTTGCGCTTGTCGCGAGCGGCTTCGATCATCTTGTTGACGATCGGCCGCGGAGTAGCCCCGTCCGGATTCCCCATGCCGAAGTCGATCACGTCCTGCTGGCCCGCGCGCAGCTTGGCCTTCATCTCGTTGACGACGGCGAAAACGTAAGGAGGGAGTTTCTGGATCCGGTAATATTCTTCGTTCGAAAGGGGCATTCCCTTTCATTCTAAACGAGAACGCCTCTTTCCCGTCCTCAACGATAAAACGGCTTCCACGTGATCCATCTCGGACCGTAGTGGGGTTCGGGCTGCCCGAGTTCCAGTGCGCCCAGATCGGGAGCCTTGCCCGTGAATCCGTCATTCACCGTCGGCAGCGGGGTCCCGGCGTCGATCGCCTTGCCGCCGGGCTTCAACCGAAAGTTCAGGTCCATCGAGTGGTAGACGCGATGCCGCCGCGCCGGATCGGGTGGAGCCAGATTCTCGAAGATGTCGAAATCGACCTCGATTCCGTGCGTCTCCTGTCCGGTCGCGCGGCTCATCTCGGCGAGAGTCGCAAAGTGGCGCCAGTCAGACTCCTTCGGTTCATAGACATCTTTGCCCGCGACAGGTGCCAGCCACGAGTACTGCTTCGCCGCGCCACGATTCGGCCGGTATCCGTTGTGGTCGCTCGAGTAGTTCGACGTCCCGTTGGCCCACGTCATGATTCCGCGGTTCGGCGTGTCGCGCCCGAGAAAGAGATTGTTGCGGAAGTGCGTGTTCGAATATGGATCGGACGCGGTCTGCTCGCCGATCAGCGTGTTGTGAAACGCGTAGATCCCCGCCGGTTTCGCGCTGAACTTGAACGCCCCACCCGCCGGCACGTGGTAGAGGATATTGCGATAGAAATACACCGGACCACCGAACATCGGCTGCGCGCTGTAGCCGTTGTGCGCCGCGTTCACGCCGCGATTCTCAAACACCCGGATGTTGTGCGTTCCGCCATCCGACTCGACGAAATCATCGTTCGAAAGATGGATGTCGTTGTTGTAGATGTCGATCGCCGAGGCGCGCCGCTCGGGATCGGAGTCCGGCGGCCCGTAGGTCGAGATGCAGATCGCGTCATGGAAGTACGCCACGGCATTGTGCGCGATCACGTGTCCGGGGCCATAGACCTTTATGGCGAAAAAGCTCCGCAATTGATGCGAGGGATAGATGCCTGCGGTCCGCATGCCCGCCTGATTCCAGCCGATTAGCCGCATCTGATCCTCGCGGCCGAGAAAGAGATTGTCTGCGATGTAGAAGTCGCGTGATCCGGCATTCTCGGTCCAGACGCCCGCGCCGACATCCTCGAAACGGCAGTTGCGCACCGTGAGCGCCACCGCTCCCAAAACCTCTTTCTCACCGGCGAAAATCGCCACTTCGGTGTTGCGGAACGTCAGTCCCTCGAAGATGTGGTGCTCGCTCGCTACCACGTCGAACAGCTTGTGGTTGCCCGCGCCATCGAAGATCGCCTCTCCGTCGCCAGCGCCTTTGATCGTGATCGGCTTCTCCGCCGTCCCCTTCAGCGAGAGGGACCAGGAACCGGTGAACGGTGCGCTCAATGGATCGACGTAGTTGAGGCGCTCGGAGCGATAGAGACCCGCGTGAACCAGAATCGTGTCGCCGGGCTGCGCCTTCTTCATGCGGACCGAGGTCCAGTCGCCCGTGCCAAGCCCGTAGTAGGCTTGTTTGAGTCCGGTGAAGGCGGGCTGCTCCTTCGGACCTTCGTGATCGGGCGGATAGACGTGCAGCACACGCCCGCCGCTATGGGACCTGGGTTCCGACCGCGTCGCGACCGCAGCCCGTTGCACGGATTGGCCGATCACGCCGTCGGGATCCCTCATCGTGAACTCACACTCGTAGCTGGTGCCCGGTTCGAGATTCAGGATGCTGCCGGCGAACCCTTCGGGCACGGTATAGGTCATGCTCTCGCGGGTCCGATAGACGTGTTCCCCGCCAATACGAAGCAGCGGCAGGCCCGTACGCCACGCCGTTGTGCCGGACTTGCGGAATCGCACCTCGACCGTCGCGTTCCGGTTGGCGTCACCCTCGATCAGCCACTCGAATCCGAGATTCAGCAGCGTCGGATGTTCGACGTGGAAACGGCCGGGCTTGGCGGAGTTCTGGGCGGCGAGGCCTGAAGCGAAAACGAGGAGAAGAGCAGGGAATCGCATGGCGGAGCCTCGATTATAGCGGCTCGTTGACGGCATTCGAAAAGTGACCGGCGGCCCGGCGGCCACCGGTCCCGAGAACGGCCCAGGACCGCGAGCTTCGCTCAGCTGATCTCGCCCATCGGTGTCTACTTGGCGCCGCTTGCTGGTGTGACTCGAGGATGTCCCACACTGGTGGGACGAGAAAATGGATCGCTCCATTCACGACGCCGCGGGGTGGAAGCTCAACCGCGTTGAGGTCATCGCGGCCACCGTGATCGTCCCCTCCCTCGCCAAAGGCCGTTCGACGGATGCGAATCGAACCGGACCGCCTTGGGCACCAGTCTTCGGCGACCGTCAGCACACCGGCACACGTACGAAATTCCGCGTAGTATCCTCGAACATGCGGCTCGCCTTCCTGTTCATCCCGTGCCTGTGCCTCGCATCGGACTGGCCCCAGTGGCGCGGTCCGGCCGGCGACGGGATCTCGCCCGAAAAGAACCTGCCGATTCGTTGGAGCGCCACCGAAAACATTGCGTGGAAGTCACCGGTGGCGGGCTTGGGCACCTCCACTCCGGTGATCTGGGCTGATCACGTCTTCGTCACATCGCAAATCGGCGACGGCCCGTTCGAGGGCCGCAGCCGCGACTTTGAGAACGCCGTCGTGGCCAAGCGGACCGGTGAGAGCAAGCAGGTGAAGTTCTCCGTGCAGGCATTCGATCGCCGCACTGGCAAGCTGCGTTGGGACTACCGGTTCGAGGCCGAGGGTGCGCTCCAGCCGGTGCATGTGAAGCACAACCTCGCCAGTCCGAGTTGCGTCACCGACGGCGAGCGCGTTTACGCCTGGTTCGGCACGGGACAACTCGTGGTGCTCGATTTCGACGGGAAGCTGCAGTGGCGCAAACATCTCGGGCGAGACGTGGCGCCGTTCGATGTGTTGTGGGGACACGGCAGCTCACCCACGCTGCACCACGATTCGCTGTTCCTGTTGTGTGAACATCCGCCCGGTGCCTTTCTCGTCGCGGTCGACCGGCGCACGGGCAAGTAACTCTGGCGATCCGAACGGGGCAAGGATCGCCGCTCCTACACCACGCCATTCGTGATCCAAGCTGGCGGTCAGGATCAGTTGATCGTCAACTCGACGAATCGCCTCGAGGGACTCGATCCGGCGAACGGAAAAGTGCTGTGGCACGCGGGCGGAGAGGTGAAGGTCCCGGTGCCGACACCGGTGTACCACAACGGCGTGCTCTATCTGAATCGCGGCTATACGAGTAGTCCGTACCTCGCGGTCCGTCCTGGCGGAAAGATCGAGTGGGAAGTCAATACGGGCGGCCCCTACGTATCATCGCTCACCTACTATGACGGGCTCCTCTACCTGGCGAACGAACGCGGAATCGCTTCCGTGGTGGACGCGGCGAACGGAGAGACCCTTTGGCGCGAGCGCCTCGGAAGTCTGTTCAGCGCGTCGCCCGTGGCGGCGAACGGGTACATCTACCTGGTCAACGAAGAAGGCGACACCTTCGTGCTCAAGGCGGGCCGGGAGAAGCACGTCGTGGCGAAGAACAGTCTCGGCGAGCGGACTCTCGCCTCACCCGCGATCTCGCGCGGTCAGATCTTCCTGCGCACCGACGACAGCCTTTACTGCATCGGGAAGAAGTAGTGCCCGCTGAGAAAGTCGCCTGTACAGAGTGCCGTGCCTGGATACTGGCCAGCACGGCGGCGCGGAACGGGGGCCGGTGCGAGCCGTGCAAACAAGGCAGACGCGCCGAAATTACGCGGGCCCAGCAGCGGGCCGAAAAGGCCAGGGCCAGAGCCGATGCCGCGAAACTGCGTGTGGACTACTGGCGTCCGCTCGTCGAGGAGGAAGCCGCGAAGGGATATGCGACGCTCTCGGACGCGCAGCGGCTCTGCTATTCGGTGGGCCAATTGGAAGGCGAGGTCTTCAACGGCGGATTTCCTCGGTACTTCATCAACAGCACAGGAGAACAGTGCATCGAGGCGGGAAGGGGCCTCGAGCGTCTGGGCGCCGTTGCCTGCTCAGCCTTGTTCGAAGTGGCCAAGGCCATGTTGTTCGGGCGAAGCCCCGTGCCGAACGACGTGGAGGCTCGCAAGCAGGCGGTGGAGGCGAAAGCGGTGAAACTCGCGGCACCGCTCGAACAGATCCGCCTCCGTTTCGTCGGCGCCTCGGAGCAGTGCGATCTCGTGGGGCGAATCGAGAACCACGCCAAGGCTCACGGCCTTCCCCGTGTGGTCCGCCGGCCCTTCAAAGCCCCCGAATCGACGCGATGAAGATCTGCCTCGTGCCATCGGAGGCGATGGCCGGAAACAGGAATTGATCGCCCTTTCGATTCCAGCAGGGCGACCCGTCCACGCGAAGGTCCCCCGAGGTCAGACCGGGATGTGGGAATCCTCGCGAGCGTCCCCACGCGCCATCGGAACGGCGATAGACCACGTAGAAGTTCTCGTTGCCTTTCCGGTATCCATTGACAAGTATCTTTCCGCTGGGCGAGAGCGCGACGTCGGCTCCCGGATCGGGGAGAATCTCCGGTGATCCGATCGAGTCCACGATTCGATGCACGCGGGTGTCGTAGATCACCTGCTTGCCATCCGCGCTGCCGATGAGCCGCGAGCCGGACTCCCACTCCGGATGTCCGCCGATGAAAGCCGTGAGCGGAGTGAACCCAGCGCCATCGGGCCTGATCACGCAAGGCACATTGGTGCGGTCGTTCGGCGTGTCGAAGTTTCCGCGCACGTAGAAATAGATGAGGCTGTCGTCCCGGCTCCAGAGTGTGTGGTTGATGAACAGCGGACGATTCGAGATGGTGGGGTGCTTGCCGCGGAGACGCTCCACCATTTCACGGAACGAAATCAGCAGCCGTTCGCTGCCGGTGCGCAGATCGGCGAGGAAGATTCCGTCGTTCTCGGGCGCCATCTCGCCAGGATTCCAATCGAAGCTCTGCGGATAACCGGTCACCGGCCGCAGCCGCGCCATGCGAGCGTAGTTGATTCCGCAGAAGCGTCCGCCGCGTTGCGCCACGCCGCTGTTGCCGAAAGGTGTCTTTTCGTGTCGAAACTCGCGAACCCTCCGGCGGCTTTCGACATCGAACAAGACCGCGAACACGTGATTGGTGCGCGGATCGCGATCGTTGAAGATCAACTCGCGATCGGTGCGTTGCGGGTTCCAGTAGAACATCGTGCCCTGCTGGAAGTTCCAGCCGCGCGATTGTTCCACCGGAGTCACGGCGTAATCGCGCCGCGTATCCAGCAGCACGACATCGGCCGCATCGCCCGCCCGCGGCATGCGGTTCTGGAACGAAGTACGGAGTGCGGCGATGTAGCGGCCCGTTGCGTTCCAGGGTACGTTCCCGGCGTGTCCGATGTAGCCGAAAAAGTGGTGCGCGGGCCCGTGTGTCACTTGCCGGACATCGATCTCGAATCGCGGAGGCGCGGCAGAGCGGGCGGATGCAACCAGCGCGGCGGATGCGAAGGCACGGCGCGTGATCATCAACCGATTATCGCCCGGCGCTATCCCAGACGAACGCCTCGAATCGATGCGCCGTGAGGAAGCCCATGCTCTCGTAGAGACGAACCGCGTCGAGATTGGCCGCGGTGACGGTGAGGCTGACGCGGCGGCAGTTGGCGCGGGCGAGCGCGGCGAGCGAGCGGCGCAGGAGTTCGTATCCGAGACCCGAGCGGCGGAGATCCGGGTCGATGCACAACTGCGTGATGTGGCCGACGTCGAAGGCGACCATGCTTGCCAGACACAGCCCAAGCAGGCGTCCAGTCGATGGATCGAGCGCAATGATCGAACCAGGAAGGAAGAAGCTGCCGCAGCCCGGAAACTCGAGGATGTTCGAGATGAACTTGCGCGCGCCGTGGATCGAACGGTACTGGTCGTTGATGCGCGCATCGATATGGTGCGCGTAGGCCCGCGCAATGACACGCGCCGCGTTCTCCTGTTCGCGCTCGTGCCAGTTGTAGAACTCGGCGCGAGACGCGGCCTTGCCCTCCGGAAGAGCCGCGAGGGGAGCGGCATCGGCGAGCATGAACACGCGGTCGAACGGCCGCATCATGCCGGGGTAGGGCATCCGCGCCCGAGCCTGCGGCGACAGCATCATGAACTGCGACTCGACCCGGCCGACCATCGGAGTCGCGGCGAGTGTCCGCAGTGCGGCGGCCAGCAGTCGAATCTCCGGATCGCCGCTGCCCGTGTGCTCGCGCGACACGTAGAGGTCACCCACCAGTCCCTTGTGGTCCTCCTGTACGTAGTAGCAGTAACCCACCGCGCGGTTGCCATCCACCAGCGCATAGCCCGACAACGTCTGCATGCGCACGAATCGCATGACCAGTTCAGCGGAAGCGCGAAAATCCCAATCGAGAACGCGTTTCCAGTCCTCCACCTCTTCGTCGAGCAGTTCGTTGAGTGACGATGGCGGGATTTGGCGAAGGTCCACCAATAGCGGGAGACTGTGTCCGAGGAGTGCGGCCAACTGGATTGATGATAGCGCGGCGAGGACTCAGGTTTTTGGGCTTGTATTCTGGCGGAATTTGCGCTGTCGCATACTCCGAGACATTTGGTTGCATTGACTCATGAGGTGTCGACATTGTCGTGGGATGGCGCGGAACTCGTCGATGTGACGACTGGATTGCGTGTCCGCGAGGGTGGCTCCATTTTCCGCGCGACGATCGGTTTGGGTTTCCGTTCGATCGTACCGCGGGTCTACGGCCATCGAGGGGAGCACTAGGCAGCCGTCTACGCCAACCGGGGAACGAAGCGATCACATGCGGGATGGCTCCCTGGCGGGCGAATTGAATCCAGCCTTTCACCTCGCTAACGCCTACGACTACCCTCTTGTTCTGGGGTGTTGGCGACCGATTGGCACATCGCTACACGTGTCATATGGAATCCCATTCCCGGGTTGCCATCAGCCCGGCCGGCCGACATTTGATCGATACTTTTGGCGCCCTAAAGGTTCGGCCTGGCTTTCAACGGTCGAGGATCTGCTGGGCGCACCGAGAGATTCGGGTGTGTCTCTGCTTTCCGGCGCGGGAGACCGAGAATTCAGTGTTCTTTGACAACGCACGTGTCATCGTCACAACGGGTGAGGAGGCGTTCGATCACACTACTGCGCCGTCTGGGATGGGACCGGACACACTCGGCATCTGGCCCATCGCCGATTCGAATGGATCTCCCGCGCCGATGTCGAACCGCAGGTTGGAACGCCGATGTCTGGCGCGACTTGGCCATCGGCTCTGACGACAGTCCGAAGGGAATCGACATTCACGTCCGCTTCGCGGTGTGCGGTCCCGAAGCATTCCCATCGCCAGACTCCAGGCCTGATCGAGATCAATCACCGAGCGCAGGCAGTACCTTCACTCGCCACGCCTGCAAATGCGATGCAAGGGACCGTGCGATGTCTGGATGCTCGCTGGCTACGTCGCGGGTTTCGCTTGGATCGCCCTGGAGGTCGTAGAGTTCGCGTCGGCCGTTCGGGATGAACTCGATCAGCTTCCAACGTTCATCGCGAATTGCGCTCGACATCTTCCCGCCGAGCGCATGATCATGCGGGTAGTGCCAGTAGAGGCGGCGCTTCCGCTCGTCCTGCGGATCGTTGAAGATCTTGAGGAGTGACGATCCGTCGAGCGGATACTGCGAAGGCGGCTTGGCGCCGGCCGCTTGGAGGAACGTCGGAAACAAGTCGGTGCTGATCGCGGGATTCTTAGTGGTCGTACCCGGCTTGATCCGGCCCGGCCAACGCGCGATGAGCGGAACGCGGATGCCGCCCTCGTAGAGCATTGACTTGGCGCCGCGTAGGTGTCCGTTCACGGTGATGCGGCCTTCACCGCCATTGTCGGAATTGAAGATGAACAGCGTGTCGTTGTCGACTCCGGCTTTTCTTATCGACTCGAGGATGCGGCCGATGCCTTCGTCGAGCGATTCGATCATCGCCGCGAGTTCGGGATTGTTGCGATTGGTGCCCGCCTCTTCGTTCGCCTTGTACTTCGCCACGAGCGCCGGTTTGGCTGCCAGCCTCGTGTGCGGCGCATAATGCGACAGGTACAGGAAGAACGGCTTGGCGGCATTCCGCTCGATGAACTCCGATGCCTCGAGCGAGAGACGGTCGGTCAGGTATTCGTTCGGTGTGCGCGCGGCGAGGCCGGGCAGGTGCTGATACGGATGCCAGTAGTAGCCGGGTCCAATGTAGCTTTGCTCGGAACAGATCACCTCGTCGAACCCGTGCAGCTTCGGATCTCCAGCGCGGCGTTTGTAGTCGCCCATGAGGTGCCACTTGCCGATTAGTCCGGTGCGATAGCCAGCCTGCTGCAGGATCTTCGGCAGGCTCGGACGGTCGGGTGACAGGAACTTCTTGTCGTCGGCACGCAGGAAATCGGTGATTCCCACGCGCGCCGGAGCTTGTCCCGTCATGAGCGAGGCGCGCATCGGCGAGCAGACGGGCGCGGCTGAGTAGGCGTGCGTGAAGCGAAGTCCCTCTTTCGCCACGCGGTCGAGATTCGGCGTCTTGTTGAAGATGTTGCCGTAGCAACCGAGTTCGCCCCAGCCGAGATCGTCGGCCAGCACATAGACGATGTTCGGCGGCCGTTTCGACTTGGGAGCGGCATTGGCTGCGCCTGCGCCCGCAAGCGCGGCGGTGAAGGCGCGTCGGGAAATGGACATCAAACGATTGATTGTACGATTTTCCGGGCGGTGCGTCGGGTAAAATCATTCGTTGGCATGTACGACACCGGGCCGCTCGCCGAAGCACGACACTTCCATCGCTGCTTCGTCAGCCGTGCCGATCCGCCGCCAGAGCTGCTTCGGAACTTCGCTGGGGCTTGCGAAGCCCTCGGAATCGGGCCCGATCGATTGACGCGAGAACTCTGCTCCGCGGGCGCCGACTTGGTCTCGGCGGAGTTCGTCAACCGCCGCCGGAAAGGCCCCGCGAATCCGCTGACCCAACGCGCGCTCGTGATCCTCGCACTTGCAGAGGCGCGGCCGGAATCGGCGGACCGCTTCCTGTTGCGCGAGCCCTCCGCCCCTGGTGCGTGGCTCGAACTCGTGTCTGCGCCCATCCGTGCGGCGGCTCAGTTCGTCAAGGGCGCGATTCTGTTGTGGCGGCATGAGCGCTGAATCCGAGTTCCTGATCGTTGGATCGGGACCCGCGGGCGCCATGGCCGCGTGGGCCCTGTGCGGGCGCGACGTTCGGATGATCGACGCAGGATTCACTGCCCCGGCGAGCCTGCCCAAACTCGACCGCAACATTTTCGACCTCCGCCGCGAAGGCGATCTCACTGCGCACGCGATCGGTTCCGCGTTCGAAGGTCTGCGGAACCTGGGCGGCGGGCGCGCGGTGAGCTTGAAACTTCGTGCGCCGGGGCTCGAGTTCGTGATCCGCCACTCCGATGAGCTCGCGCCGCTCATTTCGGAAACCTTCCAGCCTGTAATCAGCTTGGCCAAAGGCGGATTCGGAAACGCGTGGGGTGCTGGTGTCTATCGATTCGGCGGGGACGACCTTCGCGGGTTTCCGCTTTCGCCGAACGATCTCGCACCGCACTACGACGAGGTTTCGCGTCTCATCGGAATCAGCGGTGCGGTGGATGATCTCGCGGCGGAGTTTGGCGAAGAGCCTGAGCTCCAATGGCCGCTGCGCATGTCGCGGAACTGCGCCTCGATCCTCGCTGTCTACAGGGAGCGCCGCGCCGAGCTGAACCGGCGCGGAGTCCGGCTGGGGCGAGCGCGGCTTGCCGTATTGAGCGAGCCGCATCGCGGGCGCGAGCCGTACGGGTATCGATCGCTCGAGTTCGTCCAAACCGGCGACCCCGCTGCCTACAACCCCGCGACGACGGTCGATGAGTTGCGACAGTCGGGATCGATCCGTTACGAATCTGGGTGGCTTGCGAGGCGGTTTCGCGAGAACGATTCCGGCGTTGAACTGGACGCCGATCCAATCGGCGGCGGCGCGCGTATGACCTTTCGCGCGCGCAAGCTGATTCTCGCGGCCGGCGCGTTGAACTCGGCGCGGATCGTGCTTGCGTCGGCTGGCGATCATTCCTCCCGAGTCCCGCTTCTCGACAATCCGATGACCGTGCTGCCGCTCTTCCATCTCGGCGCGCTCGGACAGACGATCGAGCCGGACGCGAGCGGCCTCGCGCAGTTGAACGCTGTCTTCGATGCTGCTTCGTTCGGCGCCAAGTATCAGGCGAGCATCTATGGCGCCACGGGCGCGCCGATGACGGAGTTCCTGGCGCAGCTTCCGTTCTCGCTCGACACCAACCGGCGGCTGCTGCGATACCTGCTGCCCGCGATCTCGCTCGCAATGGTCTTCTATCCGGCCGAACCCGGCCCACGGCAGTGGCTGCGTCTGCGCGAGGATGGCGCGCTCGAGGCGGGATATGAGTGGCGCCCCGATCGTGCGCTCGCTCTCAGGCTTTGCGAGGTGTTCCGGGCGCTGGGATGCCTTTCGGTTCCGGGCATCGCCAAGCATGCCGGACCCGGGCAGGGAATCCACTATGCTGGCACCCTGCCAATGCGCGAGCGTCCAGCACGATACGAGCTTGATCGCGACGGAAGGCTCGAAGGAGCGAGCGCTGTCTTTGTCGTAGATGGCGCCTGTTTCCCGAGGCTTCCGTCGAAGAATCTCACCTATTCCATCATGGCCAATGCGCACCGGATCGCGAGCGGGTTGACGCGATGATCATCACCATCACTGGTGCGAGTGGCTTCCTGGGAACCGCGATGGCGGAGCACCTGCGATCTCGTGGCCACGAGGTCCGCGAGACGGGCCGCGTCCGATTGGGCGAGGCGTGCGATTTCACTGGTTCGGAGTGCGTGATCCACGCGGCGCACGACTTCGGGCCGGACTCGTTCGAACGCAACCGAGCGGGCACCCAGGCTTGGTTCGATGCCGCGCGGCAAGCGGGAGTCCGCCGCCAGGTGTTCCTCAGTTCGTTCAGCGCGCGTCCCGATTCTCCCAGTCTTTACGGCCGCACCAAGTTCGCCACCGAACGGATCTTTCTCGAGCGCGGTGAAGCCGTCGTGCGCCCTGGTCTCGTCGCTGGACCCGGCGGCATGTTCGCCAAGTTTGTCCAGCAACTGGGACGCTGGAGGATCGCGCCCCTGGTTGCCGCGGATACGCGCACCATCGCGGTGATCGCGCTGCCCGACTTGGCCGAGTCGATCGCGGTGATCCTCGATCGGAATGCCAGTGGCGCGTTCAATCTATTCGCTCCACGGTTGCTCACCGGACGCGAGTTCGCGGGAGCGGTGTGGAGCGGGCTCGGGACCACGGGTTTCTCATTCAACGTTCCCGCCGGTCTCGCGATCGCGGCGTTGCGGATCGCGGGAATGCAGGGGGCGCTCGATAGCCTTCGTGGGCAACTCGCGAATGCGGCTGGGGTTCACGGCACCGACCTTCCGCGCTTTGTGCCGAATCCACTGGACGCGCTTCAAGCGGTGGAACTGGGCGCGAGGCGATGATATCGAAGATGAGTCTGGCGCAGGCGATCAAGCAATGGGCGACGCATCCGCTGCTGCGTCCGCACGAATTGGGCAGCCCGGAGTGGTTCGCCGCGCAGAGCCGGCTGCTCGACGAGAAGCCTCTCGTGCAGCGCTGCTATGCGCTCTGGTACGACCTGCTGTTACGCGACGCCGATAGCGTCCGCGAGCCGGGCGCCATCGTCGAACTCGGCAGCGGATCGAGCCGTCTCAAGCTTCGCCGCCCATCGATCATCGCATCCGATGTGGTTCCGGGCTCGGTGGACCTGGTGGCCGACGGCCGCTCGCGGCCGTTCCGCGATGCAAGTGTTCGCGCGCTGCTCTTGACCCACGTGTTCCATCACATTCCCGATGTCGCGGCATTCCTGCGCGAAGCAGACCGAGTGCTCGTGCCGAGTGGTGTCATCTCGATGGTCGATTGCGCACACACTCCGTTCAGCCGGTTCTTTTTCGGCAAGGTGCACCCGGAGCCGTATCGCGATGACGCGAGGGAGTGGAGTTTCCCGCCAGGTAACACGATGCTCGATTCCAATCAAGCCCTCACCTGGATCGTCTTCGAGCGCGACCGGGCCAAGTTCGAGGCGGCGAATCCCGGGCTGCGCATCGAGCGCCGCCGCTGGCTGCCCTGGTTCTCCTACTTGATGTCGGGTGGCGTGAATTTGCGGAGCTTCGTGCCGGGCCCGCTCGAGCCAGTGGCGCGCGCGGCGGACTGGTTCCTTCAGCCAGCCGATCCGCTGTTTGCGATTCACTGGCACTGGACGATCCGCAAAACTACTCCCGCAGGAAGATGAGCGTCCGCTGAACGGCGAAGTTGGCCACGAACAGCATGCCTTCGGCGAGGAGCTTCGCCGGCAGCGGGGACACTCCAGCGTCCACCATGGTTTCGATCAACCGTAGACTGATCGCGCCAGAGACGATCACCAGCGTCACGAATCGGGCGAGCGTCTTCCACGGTGCGCCGGTGCTTCGGAAGACGAGGTTTCGCAATACGAAAAACGCGACGAGCGTTGCGAGTGCGCGGCCGGCGATTTGGCTCACCACGAGGTTCCCCGTGCGCCACAGCGTGAGCGAGAAGACGCTCGAGTCGATCACTGCGGCGAGGATCGCCGATGCTGAATAGCGGAGGAAAACGTAGTAGATGCGCAAGGAATCTCGAATCGGATTGAAGTGGGAAGACTTGTTGCCTTCCTGGTACACCGTTTCAATCGGCACTTCGTGAATCTTCGATTGGGCCGCTTTGACCAACGCCTCGAATTCGAACTCGTAGCCGTTGTAAGGAAGGCGAAGCGCGTCGAGGCATTGCGACCGGGGCCAGACGCGGAGCCCGGTCTGGGTGTCTCGCAGAGCGAGCCCGGTGAATAGGCGGAAGATGGCGCGGGTCAGCGTGTTCCCGAACCGGCTCCGGAACGGCACCGTTCCGTGGAAGGTGCGTGACCCGAGAATGAGCGCTTCGGGACGCGGGCCGTGTTCCTGGGTCACGCGCGCGACATCGAGAGGAAGGTGTTGCCCATCCGCATCAGCCGTAACAATTCCAGTCACTTCCGGGTCATTGGCAAGAATCCAGTTGAAGCCTGTCTTGAGCGCTGCTCCCTTACCGAGGTTCACCGCGTGAGCGATTACTTCCACGCCCGGAATCGCGCGAAGCTCATCGAACGTGGCCGCGCAGCGTCCCGCACTGCCATCATTCACGATCACAGCGCGCACGAGCAAGCCAGCAGATCGCGAGAGCATCGCGCGCACAAGCCCCGGTAGTTCGGCTGATGGCTGATAGGCCGGGATCAGAAGTACGGCCTTGCTCACTTGGATTTCGCCATCTTCTGCCGTACAGCGTGCGCGAGGTTGTTGCGCGCCAGGTCCCAGTCCGGCTTCAAACGTACTGCCTCGGTGGCCGCCTTGATTCCCTGATCCCACATCTCCAGCGCATTGTAGCCGGCTGCGATATTGTTGTAGGCCTCCGCGTATCCGGGCCGCAGCTTCAGAGCCTCTTCGGCCGCGTGCACGCAGTCCATGTAGCGGCCAGCCTGGAAGTGCGCGAGCGAAAGCTCGAGCCACGATTCGGGAGTTTTCGCGGTGGCAACGGCAGCGGCCAACTGCTGCGTGCGTCCTTTCGCCGATTCGAGCACCTTCTTGTAGTGCAGTGCCGAGGCGTCGCTAGGCGCCAGCCGGAGTGTATCTTCCACCAGTTCGCCGAGTTCCTTCCAGCGCTGCATCGCGGCGCGAATCTGTGCCAGCAATGCGCGTGCGTTGAAGTCGCTCGGATTCAGGCGCAGGGCCTGATTCACGTTGAACTCGGCCTGTTCACGGCGCCCTTTGCCGAACAGCCAGCGCCCATAGTAGAAATAGCCGCTCGATTGATCGGGGCTCAACTGGATCGCGCGCAGAAAGAGCGGCTCTGCTTCACCGGGCCGGCCGAGAGCGTCTTTCGCGATCGCCCGGTTGATCTCGAGGATCGCATAGTTCGGCGTCAGGACAGCGGCGCGGTCGAAATAGTCGAGTGCTTCCTTCGTGGCCCCACGCGCCATCAGCGTGAGACCGTAGTTCATCAGTCCGCGGCCGTTCCCCGGACTCTTGATCGTGACGTCGCGCCACAACGTCTCTTCGCTTCGCCAGACTTCATTGCGCTGGTGCGCTCCGTACGCCGCGCCCGCGAGGATTGCCAAGCCAGCGGCGAGCGAGCCGTAGCGCCATGCGGGCGCCGCCGCCATGCGCGGTTCGAGCAGATTCTTCAAGAGACGCGCGACGGCGAGGCAAAGCCCTGGAAACGCCATGAACATGCGATGGTCGTTCGCCACTTCGGCCAGCGCCACGACGGCCGTGGGAATCAGTGCGACGAGGAACCAGCCGAGTCCGAAGGCGACGTCGCGCCAGTTCCGGTCGCGGATCGTCACCGCGATCGCCCCCGCCAGCAGCGCGAGGAAGAGCACTCCGGCGATGACCTTCGGATCATCGTAGGACGTAACTGCCTTGAGATCGGTGTCGGCCGTGAGTCCGAACGGCAGGAAGAAGTTCTCGAAGTAGTGGAGCGTGATGTAGGTCTGCGTCGCGCGATAGAGGCCGGGCGTGTAGGCTCCCGGGTTGAACGCAGCGCCCGTCATCTTGGCGGCCCACCATCCGATGGCGGCCGTGGTGGCGAGCGCTGGGAGAGTCCGGGCCAACAACGCTTTTCCGCGCGCGCCCTCGTAGATCCCCGCATGCCAGGCGAGGATGAGCGGAAAGATCAGCGCGGTGGTCTTGCCGAGCGCGCCAATCGCGAAAGGGATCAGGTAGAATCCGAAGCGGCGCTGCGCGGGAAAGGCCACGTAGATCCAGAGCGCGGCGGAGATCCCGAGCGTCGCGTAGAGATCGCCGCGTTGGATGATGTAGTTCACCGTCTCAGCGCTCACCGGATGGAAGGCGAAGATCGCGGTGGCGAACCATGCCCAACCGGGCGATTCCAACAAGTGCCCGAACAAGGCTCGCAGCACGCCGAGCAGGACCAGGAACCAGAAGAACGTCGAGACGTGGAACCAGCGCGGTCTGGCGCCGCTGGCGAGATACCAGTCGAGCGAGAGCGACAGGCTCACCATCGGCCGGAACACCTGATGGGTGGTCAGAACGCTGAACGCCGAGGGATCGCGAAAGAACTTCAGCGGATCATCGAGCGAGTGGACACGCGCATTGTCCACGACCGTGTGAAAGTCGTCGAAATGGAACGCGTTATCGAAGTGGTTGCTGTATGCGCCGAAAGTCAGCAGCGCCAGTACCAGGAAGTAAAGTAGCTGCCGGGCCATGCGTTGATCAGAAGATCAATTTTAGACCGAATTGAATCCTGCGCGGTTCGCCCGAATTGTTGATGATGCCCGCGCCCGGCGTATTGATGTTGGCGGCGGGAAGACCGAAGTACGGCGTGTTGCTGGCGTTGAACGACTCCGCGCGGAACTGGAGCCGGAACCGTTCGGTGACCTGGAACGCCTTGGCGAGCGAGAAGTCGAGGCTGGTGAGCGCGGGTCCGAAGAGGATGTTGCGGCCCGAGTTGCCGTAGGTGAAGTTCGGCTGGACGGTGAAAGCGCTTACGTCGAACCAGCGGTCGATCGTGGGATTCGAGAGCGTCCCATCCGCGATCCGGTTCGGGCGATCGGCGCCGCCCGCGTTGGTGAGGCCGCCCGACGTGGTGATCGTATACGGCAGCCCGCTCGTGCGGCTGAAGATGCCGTTGACCTGCCATCCGCCGAGGATCAGATCGGTGGCGCGGTTGGCGCCGGAAAGCCAGCGCTTGCCTTTTCCGAAGGGCAATTCATAGGTGCTGCTGAGGACGTAGTTGTGCCGGACATCGGTGAGTGAATTGCCGCGATTCCCGGCGCGATCCCAAGGCTTCAGCACGCCTACACCGTCGTTGTTGCCTACTTCGTCGGCGTTGTCGATCGTGTGGGACCAGGTGTAGGCGGAAAGGAACGTGAGCCCGCGCGAGAAGCGCTTTTCGAGTTTGACGAGCAGCCCGTTGTAGTTCATGTTGCCCATCGCCACTTGCCGGTTGACGGCATTGTAGAAGCCCCAGACGCGGCGGCTGGCGAGCGGCACCGGCGACGGCGCGATATCGAACGGCAGGTTGTAGTTGATGTTGATTGGCATCTTGCGCGCGCCGTTGCCGCTGTAGCCGAGCGTCAACAGCGAATTGAACGGGAGTTCGCGCTGAATGTCGAAGAACCATTGTGTCGAGTACTGCGTGGCGAGCGATCTCGACGGAGCATCGATGCCCACTTGCGCGGGTCCAGGGACCACGGTGGCGGGAAGCTGCACAGCCGGGAATCCGCCGCTCAGCGTCAGCCGCGGATTGATGCGGTCGAGCGTGGCGAAGCTGATCTCGACGAAGTCCGGCGCCTGATTCTGTCCGCGCGCCCACTGCGTCTGCACCGAATCGGCCCGCGCGTAAATCAGGCCCGCGCCCGACCGGAGCACGGTCTTGTTGGTGGCGCGCCAGGCGAATCCGAACCTCGGCGCGAAGTTATTGAAATCATTGTCGCAATAGCAGGCGCCCTTCTCGAAACGGGTTTGGGGAAGCTGCGCGGTGGGTCCGGTGCTCGAGTAGTCGAGCTGGAACTGCGACACGCGTCCATCGGGGAATGTGGGCGCGAAGAAGACGTCGTAGCGCACTCCCAAATTCAACGTCAGCCGCTGAGTCACCTTCCAGTCATTCTGCACGAAGCCCGAGAAGGCGTTGAGCCAGAGATTCTCGCCGTTCTCGTTGCCGACGGTTCCACCGCTCGCCAGCCCGAGCATGAACTCGGCGAGTCCATCGGCGGTGGCGGCGCGATTGGCGGGATTCGCCGTGAACTCACGCCCGAAGGCGAACTGTCCACGCGAGAACCGGGCGGCGTTGCGGAAGACGTTCTCGCGGCGGAACTCGCCGCCGAACCGGACATTGTGCTTGCCGATATTCTTGAACATCGTGTCGGTGAACTGATACAGCGACATGTTGTTCGTGTTCGGCCAGAATGAACGCGACCCGATCTCGGAATATCCGGCGGGCGTGAAGCGCGACAGCCCGTGATCGTTCGACGAACTGAAGTTCACTTTGGGGATTCCCTTGATGCCGTACTCGTCGTAAAGAGGCTTATCGTAGGGAATGTCGAACTTCGTATTCATCTTCGTCAGGCCGAAGCGAAGCTCGTTGGTGAGGGAGGGTCCGAAGGTGCTCGTGTAGGCTGCGGCGACGCTGTGGCTGATGATGTCGGTCGTGGAGGCGAGTCCGCCGTCGGCGGGCATCGGCAAAGGACCGGGTTCGAGCCTGTCGCGATCGCGCCGGCTATAGCGGACCGAAAGGCGGCTTGTGTCGCTCACGTTGTGATCGCCCTTGAGATCGTAGGTGTTGACGTCGTTCCGCTCGGTGGGCGAGAAGAAGTAGTTGTTGACGATCGAGTTTGGATTGGTCGGTAGCGGATACAGTGCGAGCAGTTTGGGGAACAGCGGATCCCAACGGTTCCTCGGGACAATATTGCCGGGGAAGGGCTGGCGCGTGAAGCTCGCGGGCGTGCCCACTGTCGTCGCGGGATCGAACACCGGCCGGATCCGGTTGAAGTTGCCCTCGCGGACTTCCGGCACTGGCACCGTGCTCGTGAAGCTGCGTCCGAGCCGAGTCCGTGTTCCTTCGAACGATCCGAAGTAGAACGTCTTGTCCTTGCGCACCGGACCGCCGAACGTCCCGCCATACTGGTTTTGCTTGTAGGTGGGCTTCTTGTTGCCGAGCTTGTTGGCGAAGAAGTTGGTTCCGTCGAGTGTCGAGTTCCGCAGGAACTCGAACGCCGTTCCGTGGATTTCGTTCGTGCCGGACTTGATGTTGACGAACACCTGGCCACCCATGCGCGTTCCGAACTCGGCCGAGAGGTTGTTGGTTACGACGCGGAATTCGCCGACGGCATCGACGCTCGGCTTGACGGCTTGCGCTTCGAACCCGATCGGGCCTCCGGAGTACGTCGCCGAGTTGTCGATGCCGTCGATGTTCACTTGCACTTGGTAGCCGTGCTGTCCGCCTGCTGAGAACACGCCCTCACTTTGCGGGCGCGATCCGCGCGCGGGCGCGGTGCCTGCCGTCAGACGCGCCAATTCGAGGTAGTTGCGCCCGTTCAGCGGCAGCTCGACGATGCGTTTGTTGTCGATCACTTGGCCGACCGTCGATGTTTCGGAATCGATCAGCGCGGCCGCCGCGCTCACGTTCACGCTTTCGACGACGGCGCCCGGCCTCAATGTGAAATCGACGCGCGCGGCCTGGCCGACGTCGAGCTTGATATCGGGCACTTCGGCGGGTGCGAAGCCCTTCATTTCCGCGTTGATCTTGTAGCGCCCAACAGGCAATACCGGGAGGGTGTAGAGGCCCGTCTCGTTGGTGGCGGCCTCGCGGCGAAGTCCGGTTTCGAGGTTGGTGACGCTGACCTTGGCGCCGACGAGGACAGCGTCGGACGGGTCCTTGACCAGACCTTGGATCGAGGACACTTGAGCGAAAAGAGCCGATGTGGTTGCGAGTGCGAGCGCCAACCGGGCGTGGAGAACGGACATGGAGACTCCTTGAAGGCGGATTTGCTCCATTGAAGCAGATTCCGGCGGTCGGTGGTGCAACTGCTGAGCCGCGGGGCGAAAGGGCTGCTGACGAGACCCCTGCGAGAGGCAGAGAGGCGGCCAGTTCCGTCGAAATCGAGCGATAATGAACGAGTATGCCGACCTTGCACATGACCGAAGCCGAAGTGGCGCGTGATCTCCATGCGGTGCTGGAGGAGGTTCAGAGGGGCGTCGAGGTGGTAATCGAGGAGGGGTATCGTCCGATCGCGGTTCTGCGGTCGCCTCAGCCGGTTGGTAGGTCAATTGACGAAATCGTCCACGACGCGGAGACAGGAAACCTAGAGGTGACGCTCGACGACGAGTTCGGCAATGACCTGGAGCAGATTATTGCGACCCACCGGCAGCAAACATGGACTCCTTCTTTGGATTAGTTCTCGATTCGAGTGTGGTGATCGCCGCTGAGCGAAACCGGCAGCCCGTCGCGGAACTTGCCAAGGCAATCCGAGTGGCACACAAATCCAGCCACCTTCTCCTTTCACCGGTCACGGTCGTCGAACTGATTCATGGCGTGTATCGTGCCAGCACACCCGAGCGGGGATTTCGGCGAGGCGCGTACGTCAACGAACTCCTGCGACTCGTGCCCATTCATCCGGCGACCGGCCAGACGGCTCGTATCGCGGGCGAGATCGAAGGACGAGAGGCATCGAAGGGCAACGTCTTGCCTTTTCGTGATCTGATGATCGGGGCAACGGCAATCGAGACCGGTTGCGCTGTCCTGACGATCAACCTTCGCGACTTCTCGCGAATTCCCGGGTTGAAGGTTATCGCATTCTGAACGACGGTCACTTCATCTCGTACTCGGAACTCACCACGCGACTCTCGGCATCGAACAAATTCAAGTAGTAAGCCGTCGCTCCCCCGGGCACCACCGCCGACGCACGGCCTTTGGAGACTTCCGCCGGCATCGTCTCCCACTTGCGATCCTGCCAGCGCCCGGAGTCCTTCGTGAAGTTCAACTCTGCCTTCGCCACCGGACGCCCGCCCGCGAACTTCACCTCGAACCGCGTCTCATCGGTGCGCTGGCGGGTGATCTTCGCTGCCTTCGGTCCCCGCATCAGGATCGAATTCGCGTACGCATGGATCTCCTCTGGAAGCGCGCCTTGCGGATGTCCGTGCGGCATCCGGACCCGCACCGCCAGCGTCTTCTTCCCCTTGGTCAACCGGTGCGACTTCTGCCATGATCCCGGCGGATAGGCGAAGTCGTTGGTGCCGTTGACCCACAACATCGGTAACTTCGCGCGCGAGAGATAGACCGACGGATCCCACAGCGACAACCAGCGCTTGGCGCGCTCGGGCCCGAGCTTCTCGAAGTTTTTCAGCCAGGCTGAGTCCTCGCCGAGGAATCCGCATCCGTACACCGGCGCGGCGAACTGGAAGCGCTGATCGACGCCGGAAACGATCGAGGTCAGATAGCCGCCCCACGAGATTCCGGTCACGCCGATCCGTTTCGTATCGACCTCAGGGAATGTTCGGATCAGCGAGTGCGCGCGCACGGCCGCAGCCACTGCGTGATAGCTCCATTGATCCTTCGGATCGAGATCGACATTGTCGAAATCGCCCCAGCCCGCGGGTCCCGAGAATTCATCACGGGTCCTCTCGGGATTCCATGCCTTGCCGCCCTCGCCGAGCTTGGGCCGCGTCCCCACGGTGTCCATCGCGATTGCCGCATAACCGCGACGGTTCCACAGCCGGACCCACTCGGCGTACGCAGTTCCACCGCCGCCGTGAATCAGCACCATCGCCGGCAGCTTGGTGCTTCCCTTGGATTCGGGCGCGCCGTAGTAGGCGAACACGCGCGTCGGCTTGCCCTTGTACGGCAGGCCTTCGAACAGGATCGTCTTCACCCCCGGTTCGCCGCTTTGCGGGGTATCGAAGGTCTTGGGCGCCGCGTAGAGTTCGGTCAGATTCCAAGGCAGCGAATCGGCTGCGGTGGCGAATAGCGCCGCTACGCAGACTCCGATGAAGATTCGTCTCGTCATTCGGAACGACTTTACTACGCCCGTGCGCCGCGCCACAATCGGGAGTATGCGAAAGGTTCTGGCTGCCTTGATTTTCGCTGCGATCACCGCCGCGAAGGGTCCGCTGACGCACGAAGCGATGTGGAAGATGAAACGCGTGGGCCCGCCCGCGCTCAGTCCGGACGGCAAGTGGGTAGTGGTCTCGGTGACCGAGCCATCCTACGATCCGAAGGAGCGTGTCTCCGACCTTTGGATCGTGCCAAGTGACGGCTCAGCGGCGCCTCGCCGCATCACGAACACGCGTGGACCGGAGAGCGATATCTCCTGGTCCGCCGGCAGCCGCCGTATCGTCTTCACCGCCAAGCGCGATGGCGACGACGATGGGCAGGCGTATCTGCTCGACCTCTCGGGCGGAGAAGCGCAGCGCATCACGAAAGTTGAGGGCGGAGTCTCCGAGCCGAAGCTGAGCCCGGATGGCAAGCGCGTGCTGTTCCAAGCGGACTTCGACCCGATCGCCGCTGAGCGCAAGAAGCGCAAGTACAAGGTCCGTGCGTATGACTCGTTCCCGATCCGGCATTGGGATCACTGGCTCGACGAGAAGCGCCCGCACCTGTTCGTGCAATCGGTCGAACCGGGCGCAGTGCCGCGCGATCTGCTGGCGGGAACCAAGCTCGCGGCGGAAGCTGGATTCGATGGCACGCAAGGAAATTCCGGGTCGGACCTTGCGGCCGTGTGGGCGCCGGACGGCCGCTCGATCGTCTTTCACGCCACGACGCAGCGCCATGCCACGGCGTACTCGGCAGCCGCCACGCATCTCTATCGCGCCGATCCCGAGGGCGGGGAACCGCAGCGTCTGACCGAAGGTCCGGACAGCTTCGCGAATCCATCGTTCCGGCCCGACGGCAAGGCTCTCTACGCCGAGTACGAGCCGAACAACCGCTATGTCTACAATCTGACTCGCCTGGCGAAAATCGATTGGCCCGGAAACGGAAAACCCGCGATCGTCACCGCGAACTTCGATCGTTCGATCGCGAGTTACGGATTCTCCGCCGATTCGCGCACACTCCATGTGCTCGCCGAAGAAGCTGGACACGAGAAGCTGTTCGAACTGCCGGCTGAGGGCGGCCCCGCGAAGCTCGCCTACGGCATGAACCTCGGCACCTATGGGAACCTGCGGGCGGCCGCTGGCGTGATCGTTGCGAACTGGGAGAGCTCGATCAACCCGCTCGAAGTAGTCCGGATCGACACCGCCGCCAAACGTCACACCGCGCTGACGCGCTTCACGGCGAATGAAATCGATCAGATCGACTGGCATCCGCCGCGCCACTTTACCTTCACCGCGAAGAACGGGCGCAAGATTCACAGTATGCTCTTTCTGCCGCCGGGATTCGACGAGACCAAGAAGTATCCGCTGATCCAGTTCATCCATGGCGGCGCGCACCTGATGTCGCGCGACCAGTTCCACACGCGTTGGAACTACAACCTGCTCACGTCGCCCGGATATCTGGTGCTGACCACCAACTACACCGGCTCCACCGGATTCGGGGAGGAGTTCGCGCGGGCGATCCAAAACGACCCGCTGAAGGGACCTGGCGAGGAACTCGAACAAGCCGTGGACGAAGCGATCCGGCGCTTTCCGTTCGTGGATGCAAATCGGTTGGCGGCGGGCGGAGCGAGTTACGGCGGCCACTTGGCTAACTGGCTACAAGCCACAACGACTCGTTACAAG
>CADECY010000088.1:0-5039 GCA_902825945.1 uncultured Acidobacteriota bacterium | reverse complement strand
CTGATCAATCTCGAATCGCAATGGGGTACCAGTGACACCATTTACCACCGCGAGTTGAACAATGGTGGTCCGGTGTGGGAGCAGGGAAAGGTTTGGCGCGAGCAGAACCCGATCCGCTTCGCCGCGAAGTTCCGCACGCCGATGCTTCTCACTATCGGTGAGAACGATTTCCGGGTGCCGTTGAATCAGACGATCGAAAACTGGAGCGTTCTGCAACGGTTGAAGATTCCGAGCCGGTTACTGGTGTTCCCTGGCGAGAACCACTGGGTTCTCGACGGCGAAAACAATCGCTACTTTTTCGAGGAACTGCATGCCTGGCTTCGCCGTTGGTTGTAAACCCTGGTGACTTTAATGTTGGAAGGGCTTGAATCGGACGGCGCCCGGTAATATTCTGTTCTCAACTCGTCTTGCTCAGGAGTCCAATGCGCGGAATCGCCTTCGCCGTCCTCGTTCTCGTCTTGCGGCTGCCGGTGGCGGCACAACTGGTTTCTGTCCACGAACCGGGAATCCGTGTCGCTATCCCCATTGGACCCGCCACCGTCACGATCCCCGTCGATAACCCGCTCCGGCGTGCGGTCAAGGGAACGCTTGCCGTGTCGTCGCTCGACGTGTCGGGGAAGGAGTCGCCGCCGCTCCAGCGAGAGATCGAACTCCCGCATGGCCGGTCGGAACACGCCTTCGCGCTGCCGCTCGCAAGCCCATCCGTCTGGACGCGGCTTCGCTATTCGCTGACACCGGATCGCGCCGCCGCGCGCGACTTCCCACCTCGTTCGGGCATCGTCTCGCTGGCGCATGTCTCGCCCGATGTCTTCGAGGTGAAGATCAGTCACCCGGGCTACTCCTTGGGCGGCGCGCCCTTTCTCGTCCACGCGGTGGCGACGCATCCGGTCACTCGCCTGCCGGTTTCCGGAGTCGAGTGGTCGGGCACGCTCGAAGTCGATGACAAGCAAGTCCGGCCGTCATCGATCCGGAATCTCGGCGACGGATTCGTGGAGATCCGCTTTGATCCTGCCGCCCCGTACGCCGAGGCATCATCGGGCGGCGATTTGACGATCACCGCGCGGCGCGGCGGTTTCGAAGCGGAGGCAGAAGCCAGCCCCAACTTCGGCCCTGGGCTGACGGCGCTGATTCAAACCGACAAGCCGATCTATCAGCCCGGGCAAACGGTGCGTGTCCGCGCCGTCGTGACTGGCCCCGATGGACGCGCCGCCTCGGGGGCTAAAGTAGTCATCAAGATCGAGTCGGATCGCAACGGCCTCACCCACACGGTGGAACGGACCGCGTCGCGACACGGCGTGATTCAGGACGAGTGGCGAATTCCGGACAACGCGGAGCCGGACACCCTTCGCGTGAACTTGCTCCGGCTTGGCACGGATTACCCATCGCTCGCCATCCATTGGGTGCGCCTCAGCCGGTACGAACTGCCCGCATTCACGGTGACGGCCAAGCCCGACCGCGCTTACTACACCGCCGGTCAGCGCGCGTCGCTCACCGTGAACGCCGCCTACTTGTTCGGAAAGCCCGTTCCGAAGGCCGAAGTCCGGGTGATGCGCGACGACGTCGAAGTTGCCAAGGGAACGGCGGCGGACGACGGCAATTTTACAGCGCAGTTGGACATGCCCGCCGAAGCGATCCACGAATGGCAGCGATTCCAGGACATTCGCTTTGCCGCGTTCGTCAAGGATCCTTCCACCGGCCGTACCGCCCAGCGTGAGTTTCGAATTCGCGTCACGCGCGATCCGATTCACATCTATCCGATCGCCTTACGTGGCCTCGAGTCAGGGCAGGCTTCTCTCTACGTCTCCGCGTCCTACGCCGACGGCCGGCCTGCTCCCGCGACCATCACCTGGAAGTCGGGCGCGGCATCCGGAGAGATCCGCACCAATCGTTACGGCGTGGGCAAGGGCCGTGTGTCAGATGATTTCACCGGTGGGTCGGCCGAATGGTACGCTCGCGACGCCGCGGGCCTTGAAGGCAAGAGGCGCGAGCAGTTCCACAGTACGTTCCGGTCGAAAGTGGCGGTCGAGGCGCGCCGCACGGTTCATCGCGCGGGAGAGCCGGTGGTGCTGCAAGTGACCGGCGCCGAAGATATCCCCGCGACGGCGGCGATCATCGTGACCGCCACGGTGGATCGAAAGACCGTCGCCTCGAGAACCCTCCGTCTGTCCGGACGAAAAGCGGAAGTGACCTTTCCTTTTCAGCCCGAGTTTGCGCGATTGGTGACGTTCGCCGCCTGGTCGCCGGATAGCGGAGAGTCGAGACCGGGATTCGCCGCGGTCGTCTATCCGGACCATACGCCGTTGCGCCTCGCCACCGCGACCGATCGGCGCGAATACAAACCTGGCGAGAACGGCACGCTGACGGTTCGCGCGGCTGATCTCGCGGGCAAACCCGTCGAAGCCGCGCTGGGCATCGCGCTGGTGGACCAGGCAGTACTCGAACGCGCCCGCACCGATCAGGAATTCGGCGCCCGGCCGTGGTTCGCCTGCGCTTATTGTTCCGACGACGGTGAGGCGGATATCGGTGGGGTGCGCCTGAACGATCTGATCTCAGGCACCGGGCCTGTGCCTCCGGATCTCGATCTTGCCGCCGAGGCACTCGCGGCACGATTCAGCCCGTCCCTCGAGCGCAACCGGAGCGACTCCCTCGAGGATCCGCCGGGGTTTGAGTCGATCAAGGCCCAGGCGCAGCGCTGGAAGGAAGGCCTCGACCGGTATCATGCCGGGTCGTTCGATTATCCACGCGACGGCGCCGATCTCGCCCGTCTGCTGCAAGCCGATTGGTTGAGTGCGCGGGACCCATGGGATCAGCCCTATTTCGCCCGGTCGTCCTATTCGGGGCAGGATTTCACGATCGAGGTCCGAACGGCGGGACCCGACAAGAAAAGCGGCACCCCGGACGACTTCACGGCAGCGACCTTCGAATGGCCCTACTTTCGGCCCGCCGAGCGGCTGATCCAGGAGATCCTGGCACGACAGCCCGCCTATCCGGGTTCGCCTGAGGAGTTGATCGCGCTGCTCCGAGTCAACGGACTCGACCTGGAGCGCCTGCGCGATCCGTGGGGGAGCCCTTACCGAGCCGGTGTCGAAACGGTCCAGCGAGTACGGAATGTTGTAGTCATGACCAACGGGCCGGACCGCATGCCCGAGACTGACGACGACGCGATGGTCTCCTTGCTCTCGGGCTCTTATTTCATCCACGGCCGAGCGATTTCGCGCGCGTTGCGTGATGTCTCTCCGCCTCCCCGGACAGAAGAGCAGTTCCGGCAGGCGCTCGCTGCCGCCAAGATCGACATCGACAGCCTTCGCGATGCCTGGGGACGCGCCTACACGATCCATGTGAAGGAAGAGGCGGCGTTCTCTGATCGCATGGTCACTCGCAACGTTCGCGTATTCGGCCAGGAGGAGGTTACGAAAGAGGAACACATTCCCGTCACACGCCACACGACCGTATTTCGGCTTCATAGCGCCGGACCCGATGGCAAGCCAGGAAACGACGATGACTTCGACATCGCCACCTTCCCGGTCTTCGTCTCCCAGGAGGCGGCCCGCAAGGATGCGGCGAGTCCGCCGGCCATGGCCTCTTCCGCCGGCGTGGCGACTGGCGAGGTTGCGGGAAGAGTCGCCGATGTCACGGGCGCCGGCATACCGAATGCCACGGTTGTGCTCATCGCGTCCGACGGTGGTTCTCAACGGACTCTCACCGCTGAGGACGGCGTTTTCCGGTTCACTCTCTTGCCAGTGGGCACCTACTCGCTGGTCGCGGACTTGGCCGGATTCGTGAGGCATGAGACTCCCCGAATTCCGGTCGATGCGGGCAAAGTAACCCCCGTCGAGATCGAGCTTCGCGTCGGCGCCGTGATGGAGCAGGTTCAGGTCTACGCGGAACCTGCGGCCTTGAATACGGAATCCGCTACGTTGACCGCAGTGCAGGGCCCCACCTCGACTCCCCGTGTCCGCGAGTTCTTCCCTGAAACGCTGCTCTGGCTCCCCGAAGTGATCACCAACGCCAACGGCTTGGCCAAGATTCCAGTTCGCTTCGCCGACTCGATCACGACGTGGAAACTCGCGGTCTTTGCCTCGACACTCGACGGACGCACCGCGACCGTCGAAAGTGACATCCGAGTCTTCCAGCCATTCTTCCTCGACTTCGATCTTCCGAAAGTGCTGACCCAAGGCGACCGGATCGAGTTGCCGGTTTCGATCCGCAACTACCTCACCCGCACAGCACGAGTCCAACTCGACGCCCGCGCCGGAGCCGGACTCTCGTTGCCCGAATCGCGCACGCAAACGCTCGACATCCCGGCGGAGGGTTCGCGCAGTGTTCCGCTCGTGCTCACAGCGCCGGCGATCGCCAGTGAAGCATCGCTGCGCGCGACGGCCAAGGGCGGACGGGACGGCGACGCGGTCGAAAGACGGGTCCGGATTCAACCCGACGGCCGAGAGGTTCGCACCACGTCAGCGGACTTGGCCAGCGGGACGCTTGCGCTTCCGTTCTCGATTCCGCGCGATGCGATCGCAGGCTCCACCTCCGTCGAATTGCGGATCTATCCGAACGTTGGCTCGCTTCTGATCGAATCCGCCGCATCCGTCCTCTCGTTGCCGCGCGGATGTGCCGAGCAGATGATCTCCGCCGGATACGCGAACCTGGTGGCGTGGCGATTTGCCAAGTCGTCGGGCATGACCGATGCACCGCTCGAGGAGAGGCTGCTGCAACACGTGCGCGCGGCGGTCGATGGGCTTGGTCGGTTCCGATCGCACAGCGGTGCCTTCTCCTACTGGGGTGACGAGCCCGATACGGCAGTTACTGCATCGAGCAGCGCTTCGTCATCGAGCCAGATGAAGTCGCCGACGGCTCTGAGAATCTGTTCTGCCAATGCCCTGGCGGAAGCCGGCGTGCCTTGCCTCGCGACTGCGGCCGTCACACCCATGCCGATTGAAGCGGGCAGGTTGGGCATGGACCGGACGAGTGCTGCAGGGCCTGCAAGCCACGCGTCCCGACTTTGCATGGTGGTTGCCGCCGCCACGTACATGAACAAC
>CADECY010000087.1 GCA_902825945.1 uncultured Acidobacteriota bacterium | reverse complement strand
GGTCGCTATGCTAGCTCTCAAATACATTCTCGAAGCCGCGGGATGCGCGGCGGTGATCGGTGTCTTGTTTTGGCTCGGCCGGGAGGTTCGAGCCGGACGCGATGTGAACGCGAAAGCGCTGGGCAGGCTCGCCGGAGCGGGCTTGCTGGCACTGCTGGCCGGAATGGCGATCCATGTCGTGCCCGCTGGAATGGCCGGCGTCCGCGTCAGCCAACTTTCGGGAACTCTCGCCGGGACTCTCTATCCCGGAACTCACTTCGTTCTTCCGTTGGTCCAAAGCGTCGCTCTCTATCCGACGCGCGACAGCCTGTTCCAAACCACCACGGTCATCGACCCGAAAGCGCCGGGGGGAGGCGAATCGCTGAAGGTGCAGACGCGGGAAGGCTTGCCAGTCGGGCTCGCGGTGGCGGTGCGGTATAAGATCGATCCGCAGAAGCTGCATCATGTCCACGCGAATCTGCCGCAGCCTGTCGAGAAGGAGATCGTTCCGCCGGTGGTGGCGAGCGTCTTCCGTGAGATTGCGCCGAATTACTCGGTCCGCGAACTGTTCGCGACGAAGCGGGAGGAGGTCCGGCTGGCAGCCGCAACCGCGATTGCCAAGCGTCTGGCACCGGACGCGATCTACGTCAAGGAAGTGATGTTGCGGGATGTGCTGTTGCCGGTCGAGTACGCGAAGGGACTCGAAGGACTGCTCCTGAAAGAACAGGAGAACGACCGCATGGCGGTCGAGATGGAAGTGAAGGCGAAGCAGGTCAAAACCGCCGAACTCGAAGCGGAAGCCGTCAAGGCGCGCCAGGTGAAGCAGGCCGAAGCCGACGCATCGGTGACGGTCCTGCAGGCCAAAGCGCAGGCGGACGCGATGCAGTACACGCTGCCGCTCAAGGAAAAGCAGATCCAGCAGACTCGGCTCGAGGCGGAGGCCCGCAAGGAGTCCACCGTGAAGCAGGCGGAAGCAGCCGCGCAGGCGAAGGTGATCGACGGCAAGGCCGAACTCGAACGGCGCAAGATGATGAACGAGGCGGATCTGCACAAGGTCCAGTTGATGTCGAAGGCCGACTCCGAGCGGATGCGCCTGGAAGCGGCGGTGCTCAAGGACAATCCGTTGCTGATCCAGAAGATCATCGCCGAGAAGCTCTCGGACAAGGTCCAGATCATGATGGTGCCGAACGATGGCAAGTTCTTCTTCGCCAATGATGTACTCCGCGGCGGCGCTGGGCAGGCGATGCCGATCGCGCTTCCGCAAGGACAGCAGTAATTCGATGCGACTGCTGACTCCCGATCTCTCCGAACGCCGCATCGAAAGCCCGGTCCCGCCACCGATTCCGGTGCCGGGGCCGGCCACCCGCGGTGCGCTCGAGCTGATACTCGGAGTGGTTCTGCCGGCCGCCGCGCTCGTGATTGAAATGGCGAGCGGGATGAGCGCTGGCGCCTACTTGAATCCACTGCCCAACTGGCGTGCCCTGATTCTCGCCTGGATTGTCCCAATTGCCAATTTCGTTGGCTGGCTCGGGCCCGGATTGAGCCCGGCGCGGTGGCGCGGTTATCTCTCCGGACTCGCGGTGGTGGTCGCCTCGATCTACGGCATCGCCTTTCTGCCGATCGCGCCGTTCGCGATTCTCGCGATCCTGGCCGTTGGTATCGGGCTGCTGCCGCTCTCGCCGTTTGGCGCAGTATTCACCGCATGGCGGCAACTCCGCGATGTCACCGGCGAGCTGGGCGCACCCTCGGCCCTGCGCGCTCTCGGACTCGCCTCCGCGATCGTACTCGGCGCCGCTGCTCCCACCGTCTGGACGCAACTTCTGCTTGACCGGGCGATCCACGGCACGCCGGTGCAACAGGCGCAAGCCGTGGATTGGCTCCGCGCGATCGGCGACCGGCGATATCTTCGGGAGGCGGGAGACGATAGCCGCCCGCCCGGCTGGTTCGGGCGAAGTCCGGATCAGACGAAGGTTCCAAAGATCTATTACCTCGTCACGGGGGAGCCGCACCACAGCGCTCCGCGCAACCGTGGCTGGCTCGATTTCGATTTCGACTGGGACGAGGAACAAGGCCAGGATCGGGTGGGCCGACTCCTCAAAGGCCTCTCTGTCTCCTCGTCCCGGCTCGAAGGGCGCATCACACCCCGCGCGGGCATCCACTATCAAGAGTGGACGCTCGAGTTCCGGAACACCGAGAACGTACAGCGCGAAGCCCGCGCGGTGATCGCTCTTCCGCAAGACGGCGTGGTCAGCCGCGTCACGCTTTGGATCGACGGTGAAGAACGCGAAGCTGCATTCGGCGGACGTTCGCAAGCCAAGGCCGCCTACCAAAGCGTCGTGAGTGTCCGGCGCGATCCGCTGCTGGTCCAATCCGCCGGACCCGGCCGTGTCCTCGCCCAGTGCTTCCCCATTCCGCCGCGAGGATCGATGAAGATCCGCCTCGGCATCTCGGCTCCCGTTCGCGACGGCCAGGTCCAACTGCCGTACTTCGTCGATCGCAACTTCTCGGTCGATGGCGTCAGCCACTCGGTCTGGATCGACGGCGGCGCCGATCCTTTCAGCCGCGGCCTCGCCGAGACCGCGATGTCCGCGCCGCTCGCGATTCGCGTCGCTGATCCGGCCGAAGTTGCCTGGACGCACCACCCGCTTGACAAGTCTCGCGTGATCGTCCAGCGTCAGGCCACAGCTCAACTGCCGGAGCGATTGGCGGTGGTGGTTGACGGATCGAAAAGCATGGCCGGACTTGCCGAGCCGATTCGTGCCGCGCTCTCGCGCCAAGCCAGGCAGCACCCGAACTGGCGTTTGATCGAAACCGGCAACTATCGCGGCGGATCCGACAATGTCGCCGCCCTCCAGACGGCCGGGGATCAACTCGCGTCGATGGGCGGCGGCACCATCCTGTGGCTGCACGGTCCGCAACCGGTGGAACTCACTTCCGCGGAAGTGCTCCGCGCCCACGTGGAGCGGAAGAAGAGCCGGGTGGAACTGGTGACCGCGCAACTCGTTCCCGGACCCGATGTCGTCACTCCGAAGCTCGACGGAATCGCGACCGTGCGTGCACTCCGCGCGGGCGCGTCCGACTGGCCGGATCGCCTCGCCGAATCCGGCGGCGTCATTCGAGAGGCAGTTCCCTCGGCGGAGAAGCCCGAGGGCTTCGAGGCCCCGATGGATCTCGCGCGGCTGTGGGCGTCGGCCGAGATTCCGCGCATGCTCCCGCGCGACGCGAAGGCGGCCACGCAACTCGGCGCCGGGCTCCGTATGGTGACTCCCGCCAGCGGTGCCGTGGTGCTCGAGAACCAATCGCAGTATCAGGCCTTCGGACTCGACCCGGACAAAGGCCTCACGAACGTTCCCGAACCGGGAACCATCCTTCTGGTCGGCGGATCCCTGGTGGTGCTATGCGTGCTCCAAAGGCGCAAAAAGCGGAACGCTACATCCTGATCCATCGCCGCGGATTCTCGCTCGCCTGCCTCGCAGGAGTCGTGGGTGCGATGCCCATGCTCCGATCGGCGGTAGGCGAATCGCAACCGGTGGACGCGCACTTTCCGGGATGGCGGAAGGAGTGGGAAGGCCGGCCACTCAAGCGGCTGAAGCTGGGCGATCGCGAGAAGGCATTCGCCACCGGATTTCCAGGTCCGGTGGCGCTGTTCGATGACGGCGAGCGGCTCATCCTGATCCGCTACACCGACCGGCCGACGCGGCGGATCCGGCCGATGGAAGACTGTCTCGAAGAGCTCTACCGGGTGCGCCGCGCGGGAACGACGGTCGATGCGCAGGGCCTTCGCTGGCGCGAAGCGGTCGCGTCGGCCAAGCTCGAAGGATGGCGGGTCCGGGAGCGGATCGTGAGTCAGGCGGGTGACTCGTGGACAAACGGCGAGCTTTGGTTTTGGGCCGCTCTGCTCGGCATCACCCGTGGACCCTGGTGGGCGATCGTCACGTTTGAACCGGTCCCGGCAGGTTGAACTGCTCTACCATCGAAAAAGGAGTTTTGTTGCCCCGGTTCCTCACGGCCTTGTTCTTGGCCGCCACTCTCCGTGCCGCTCCGCTCGAAGACGCCGCGCGCGACGTCGCGAAACGTGTCGCTGGGGCACTCGCGCCCAAGGAATCGTGCGCAATCCAGTTCCGCAATCCAGGGCAGGCACCGCAGGCCGATGTCACGCTCGTACAGCGGATCTTCATCCAAACGATTCGTCCCGTGAACGCCGAGAAGACGACCGAAATTACAGTGACGCTCTCGCAGAATCCCCGGACGCGGCTGCTGGTGGCCGAGGTCAGGCGCGGCGCGGAGACCGCGGTTTTCATCTCGCCCTACGAAGCGGCGATGCGCGAGAAGTCGGCGTTGACGGTGAATCGTTCGATGCTGTGGGAGCAGCCCGATCGCATTCTGGACGCCGTGCTGGTCGACGGCGGACTACTGATCCTCGACGGATCGCGCATCGCGCTCACCAGCATCGGGATCGTCCGCCAGCAGGCGGCGATTCCGGCCGCCAAGCCGTGGCCGCGTGACCTGCGCGGGCGGCTTCAAGTGAAAGGCGATCAGTTCTCCGCCAATATCGCCGACACTCTGTGCAAAGGCACATGGCGCCCCGAGGTCAAGGTCTCCTGCGAGCCGGGCGCCGCCGATTGGCCGCTGGCACCGGGACGGAATCACTTTGCTTCGCCGAAGCTTCCGCCGTCGTTTTCCTACGCCAGGATCGACCGCGCCTGGATCACCGCTGGCGTTGACGGAAAGTCGCGCCTGATCTCGGACAGCGGTAATCCTCTCGCCCAGTTTCCGCAGTGGGGCGCCTCGGTCGCCGTGCAGCCGAACCCATGCGGCGAGGGTTTCGCCGTGGTGTCGTCGAGCGCTAACGAACAAAGCATCCAGGCCTTCGATATCGCGGGCGGGCAAGCGAAATCTCTCAGCGACCCCGCCGATATCGGGGGCCGCATCATTGAACTTCACGACGGCGGTGGCGCCCTCACAGCCATCGTCCATAGCACAGGAACGCAGAAGCATGCGGCTTATCGCATTACTCTGGCTTGCAGCCGTTAGCTCGTTCGCGGCGCGTCCCCGCTACGGGGGCACGCTCGTGGTCGAGATGCGCGGCGCGCCGAACGCACTCGATCCGCTGGCGGCTGATTCGCCCGACGCGCATCGGCTGTCGTTGCTGATCTTCGACCGCCTGGTGGATCTCGACGATAAAGGTGTCCGGCCCGGCCTCGCTACATCGTGGACCTCCGATGCCACCCAGAACCACTGGACGTTTCATCTTCGGCCGAACGTGAAGCTCCATGACGGCTCAGCTCTCACTCCCGGCGCGATCGCGACTGCGTTGAACACGGCGCTTTCGGGACGCGCGATCCAAGCCAACGGAGAAACGATCACGATCCAATCGGTACTGCCGATGCCCGGCCTGCTCTACGAACTCGCGCATGCACGCGCTTCCATCGCGATCCGTCTCACCAACGGGACCCTGCAAGGGTCGGGTCCGTTCCGCGCGATGGAATGGCTCCCCGGCGAGAAGCTGATCGTCGCAGCCTTCGACGGATATTGGGCGGGGCGGCCCTATCTCGACGGTGTCGAAGTCCGGCTCGGGCGCGGGCTTCGCGACCAACTCTCCGAACTCGAGGCGGGCAAAGCCGACGTGATCGAGACGACGCCCGCCGAGTTCCGCCGGCAGGAGCTCCGCGGCCGCCGCGCCTGGCCGGGCGCAACCGCCGATCTCATCGCGCTCGTCCACCTTCGCGGACGGCCCGCCGTGCAAGATGCCCGGCTCCGCCAAGCGGTGGCGCTCGCGGTCGATCGCGGACCGATGTGGAACGTCCTCCTGCAGAAGCAGGGAGAAACCACCGCCTCGCTGTTGCCTTCCTGGATGACAGGCTTCGGCTTCGTCTTCGCCAACCAGCGGGATCCCGCCAAAGCGCGTGAACTCGGAGCCGGGCAACCCGCGATTACGCTCGGGCACGATCCTGCTGATTGGGTACTGAAATCGATCGCCGAACGAATCGCCTTGAATGCGCGGGAAGCATCGTTGACAATGCGACTCGCCACGGGCATCGACGCCGATGCCGTTCTCGCGCGCCTGCATTCCACCTCGATCGATCCGCGTCTCACGCTCGGCGACTACTGCCGGCAGCTCAAGGTGCAGACTCCCGCCGGGGCCTCGACCCCCGAGGGGCTCTACCAGGCCGAGCGCCGCTTGCTCGATGGATACTGGATCGTGCCGCTGTTCCACGTTCCCGCGCTTTATGCGCTGCAGATCCGGGTGCGCAACTGGGTCCCTGCGGGCAGCTTGCACTGGAGGCTCGAGGAAGTCTGGCTCGAGGCGGCGCCGTGAGTCCGTTTCGCACACGCCTGCTGCTGTTGTTCGCGATCGCGATCGCGGTCACCTCGATCCTGATCAGCTACTCGATCTCGGTGATGACCGAGCGCGCCTTCGAGCGGATCGACGAACAGCGGACCCGCGCGCTCGTCTCGCAGTTCCAGCACGAGTTGCAGCTGCGGAGCCGCGAAGTGGTTCGCCGCGTCGAGTCGATCGCCGGCTCGGAGCCCGTCAAGCGGATCGCGTCGGACCTCGCTCAAGCGGGCCCCGATCTCTCGCTCTATCAGGATCAGGCGCAGACTCTCGCGCGCGAGCAGGCGCTCGACTTTCTCGAGATCGTCGGGCCCGACGGTGCCATCGTCTCCTCGGCCCACTATCCGGCGCGCTTCGGATACAAGAAGGCCTGGGTGGCCGACGAGAAAGTGGACTGGAAGAAAATCGGCGCGTTCGTCGAAGTGGAGGAACTTCCGGAAGAGACGGCGATCGGTTTGTTCGCGGTCCAAGCGGTTCCGACGGGCTCCGGGACCTTGTATCTGGCGGGCGGCCAACGCGTCGATAAAGGATTCCTGGACACGCTGACGCTGCCGGCGGGCATGCGGGCCACGCTCTATCGCGATCTGCCGGGGAGTTCGTATCGCGGCGCGCGGCCCGATGGCGTTGATCTGGCCGAAGAGGTCCGCCGGGCCGGCCGCGAACTGTCGCGCACGGTCAAGCCCTTGATCGGAGAGCCGTCGCTGCTGCATGGAATCCCGTTGAACGGGCGCGGGAAGGAAGTGCTCGGCGTGCTGCTCGTGTCGAGTTCGCGGCAGGAACTCTACTCACTCACGTGGTTCATCCGGACCGTCGGTGTCGCGGGGGCGCTCGCTGGAATCGCGCTCGGCGCGGTGATCGCATGGTGGGCGTCAGCCCGTGTGACCAAGCCGGTGCGGGAACTCGCCGCGGGCGCGCGCGAGGTCGCGCATGGAAACTTGAACACGCGCGTCGAGGTCGATTCCCAGGACGAGATCGGCGAGCTCGCGCAGGCGTTCAACCAGATGACCAGCCAACTCGTCGAGCAGCGCGACCGGCTGATTCAGGTGGAGCGCGTGGCGGCGTGGCGCGAACTCGCGCGGCGCCTGGCTCACGAGATGAAGAATCCGCTCTTCCCGCTCCAGATTACGGTCGAGAATCTGCAGCGTGCGCGCCAGCTCGGACCGGCGCAATTCGAGGAGGTGTTCCAGGAGAGCACCTCGACGTTGCTCGCGGAGTTGTCGCAACTGAAGTCGATCATCAACCGCTTCTCCGATTTCGCGAAGATGCCCGCGCCGCGATTCGAGCCGGTGAATCTCGGCGAACTGCTGCCCGCGCTGGTGAAGCTCTTCGAGCCGCAGTGGCAAGCGCCGGACCGCCCGCGAATCACGAGCACGCTGAATCTCGAAGATAAGAGCCTCACCGTCGAGGCCGATCCCGATCAGTTGAATCGCGCGCTCCGCAATCTGGTTTTGAACGCGATGGACGCGATGCCGAAGGGAGGTTCGATCACTCTTGCCGCGCGGCGCGCACCAGGAGCCATCATCATAGAAGTGGCCGACACCGGCGCCGGACTCACGCGCGAAGAATGCGAGCGCCTGTTCACGCCCTACTACACGACCAAGACGCATGGCACGGGCCTCGGACTCGCGATTGTCCAATCGGTGGTGAGCGATCACGGAGGCAAAATCGGCGTCGAGAGTGAACCCGGACAGGGATCGACCTTCCGGATCGAATTGCCCGAAAGGAGACCGAATGGCGCATCTGCTGATCGTGGATGATGACGCAAACACACTGGCGTCGTTGTCCCGCGCCTTCCGCCTGAGCGGACACGAGGCCACTGTCTGCGACAACGCAGCCCGCGCTCTCGAACTGGCGCGCGCCGAACAGTTCGACGTGCTGCTGTCCGACGTGGTGATGCCCGGCAAGGACGGACTGTCGCTGATGGAGGACATCCGCGCGGCCGGAGTCGCAATCCCGGTGATCATGATCTCGGGTCAGGCGACCGTCGAGATGGCGGTGCGTGCGACCCGGCTCGGCGCCGTCGATTTTCTCGAGAAGCCGCTGTCGACAGAGAAGCTGCTGCTCACGGTGGATAACGCGCTCAAGCTGAACCGGCTCGAACGCGAAAATCGCGAATTGCGCCGACGCGTCGGCTCACATGAGATCGTGGGATCGAGCCCGGTGATGAGTGCACTGCTGCGCCAGCTCGACCGCGTGGCCGCGAGCGAAACGCGGGTGTGCATCCTCGGCGAAACGGGCACGGGCAAGGAACTCGTCGCGCGTGCGATCCACGAGCGCAGCGCGCGGGCCCAGGGTCCGTTCGTCACGTTGAACTGTGCGGCGGTTCCGGCGGAACTGATCGAGTCCGAGTTGTTCGGGCACGAGAAGGGCGCGTTCACCGGAGCCGCGACGCGACATCAGGGCAAGTTCGAGCAAGCGCATCAAGGAACGCTGTTCCTCGACGAAATCGGCGATATGCCGCACGTGATGCAGGCAAAGCTCCTGCGCGTGTTACAAGAGGGCGAGATCGAACGTGTGGGCGGCGACCGCCCAGTGCGCGTGAATGTCCGCGTGGTGGTCGCGACGCATCGCAATCTCGACGAACTCGCGCGCAACGGCCAGTTCCGGCAGGATCTCTACCATCGCATCTACGTGTTTCCGCTGACGCTGCCGCCGTTGCGCGAACGGGCCGGTGATATCGCGCCGTTGCTCGAACACTTCGCCCGGCAGATCCAGGAACAGAACGGATGGAAACCGAAGCCGTTCACGCCGGAAGCGGTGACGTTGCTCGAGCGCTACTCGTGGCCCGGCAATGTTCGCGAGCTGCGCAACGTAGTCGAGCGGCTGTTGCTGCTTGCGGATCGCGAAGTGGGCGCGGGCGAAGTGCAACTGTCGCTGCCACGGATCGAGGCGGAGGCGAACGGCGAGATGGCGCCGGCGTCGGGTCCGCTGAGCGCACGTGTGGATGCTTTCGAGCGGGACACGCTGCTCGCGGAGTTGAAACGGAATCAGTTCCGGATGGCGGATACGGCCCGGGCGTTGGGGCTCGAGCGGAGCCATTTGTACAAGAAGTGCCAGCAGCACGGGATCGATTTGCGCGTGTTGCGGGGGCGGTGAGAAGGACGCGGCGAACCTCGAGTGTTCGTCCGCCTCAACACGATCCATTGGGACAGGCAAGATCGGGAAGATTGATCTGAGTGCGGGCTGGTATTCGTGGGGCGAGATGCTGAGCGTGGTAGCCGCAGAGCTATGGCGGCGCGGCGAAGTGGACGCGGCGCGCGTCACGGTGAAGAGCGGGGTGCTTGACGGTCCGGCAGTTCCTGCGCGAACGCTTCGGCATCATGACCGGCGCACAGCAATACTGGCACCGCCCGCAGTGGACGCCGGGCCGGGCCGACCTGCGCGATTTCTTGGAGGCCCTACGGGGTGCGAAGGGGATGGCACGGCGGGTAGCCTAGTTCAGTACACTCGGAACAACGGCAACTTCCGATCCGCACCCAATCGTCATTGAACGAGACGGTAGTCAGCACAAGGGCATCTATCGGATCATCGGCGGTAAGCACCCAATGATCGAAGTGTCATACGGCGGTGCGACCAAGCCCGCAGTTTTGCGGCTCCCCACCGGAGGTGTTGGCGCGCCTACTCCTGCGGGAGTTGGTCGAGGATGAGGAGCGAATGGGATAGGCTTCGGCTACCTCGGGTAACCTCCGAATGCGTTCATCCCGGCGCGCTGGGCGGCGACTCGTTTCTGGTCGAGTGCACTATTGAGCAGTCGGGCATAGTGGCCGTTAATTCGGTCGCGAAAGGACTTTAGCTCTTCCAGAATCTCCTCCATCAATTTGGGAAACGCCGCTTCCGTCACAACATCGATCTGCACCTGAGCCATGCGCCCGTTCATAGCTGCTGAGTGATGGAGTTGGAGGCGATCCACAGGCTCCACGCTGGCCTTCCCGTTGCGACCCTCCACGCGGTAGATGGGGCCTTGAAACACCGCCACTGGGTAGCATACCTGAATCTGAATGCTCTGGAGTCGAAGGCCGTATCCATCCGCTGAATTCGAAGCGGTAATCATCGCCAGCTTGGAGAAGGACTTGGAGTAGTGCTCCATGAGCGCTGCCTTCCATTCGCGCTTGTCCCTTGGCTTGTTCTCATTTCGTCCACTTGAACCCGCAGAACTGCGTCGCCACTTCGATAGCTCGGCAGTAGTGGTGCCAGTCCTTCATCTCCAGCAGCTTGTGAGGTGGTTCGGGCACTCCGGTTTGCTGGTTCAAGCTGAAGGACGGATACCCGCCATAGTGAATGCGATTGTCGTTGAGTTCGGCGACCTGTTGCCGTTGAACGAAAAACGCGAACGGCTGCGAGTTGTTCTTGCACTCCACCAACACCGAGGCGGTCACCGTATCCTTGTTGTCCTGGTTGACCCACTCGAAGTAGCGCCCGGCCACATCAACCTCCATCGCCTTGCTTGGGTCTGCCGGATCGTGTGTGAACGGGTTCATCTCCACGAAAAATCCCCGTTCTGACATCACATGTGCGATCCGGCCCTCCAGAAGGTAGCCAGACGCCTCAATGGCTGCCTGCATCTCCTCTGGCGTCGCGAGACCGGAATTTTGCGCAGGGACCGTTGATTCTGGCATATTCGAATTGTCTCGGGCGCGCCGGAAATTCCGGCCGGAAACCGTTTCAAATTCCGTTTCGAAAAGCAAAAGCGACCACTAGGGCCGCTCTTCCATTCCGAGTATCTGTTTGATAAGACTGAAAATACTCTGGAGCCACCCGCCGGGATCGAACCGGCGACCTGCTGATTACGAATCAGCCGCTCTACCAACTGAGCTAGGGTGGCCCTCAGGACGCAATGCGTCCAGAAGTGATTGTACCAAATCCGGTCAGCCCAGACCGGGCTGGCTGACCGGATTCGCTGGATTCGCCGCAGGCTAGAACGTGATGCGGATTCCGAATTGGATGTTCCGCTCGCCACCGCCTTCGGTGATCTGTCCGAACAGCGGATTGGTGACGTCGGTGGAGGCGCCGCGCACATCGAACTGCGGGTTATTGAACACGTTGTACATCTCGGTCCGGAACTGGATGTTGATGTTGTGCTCCCTCCAGGTGAACGGGTTGTTCTTGAAAACGGACCAGTTGAACGCGTTCCGCCACGGTGTCCGCAGGTCGGGCTGGCTCAGGCTGTCGGTCGGTATCGTGAACGGCGCCGCGGAGCGGAAGGCGGACGTGTCGAACCACTTGGTCTTGGTCGGGCTGTCGATGACTCCGGACTTGAAGCGATCTGCGCGGCCGTTGGTGTAGGCGAAGTCGAGCAGGCCGGTGTTGTCAGGAGCCGAGATCAGGATTGGACGTCCGGCCTGCAGCACGGTGATTCCGGAGAATTGCCAGTTGCCGATGACGCGCGCGGCCAGTCCTTTCGAAACGTACGGCTTGCCGAACCCGAACGGCAGGTCCCAGAGGTGGCTAATCACTACGCGGTGCGGGGTGTCGTTGGCGTCGATGCCGCGGTTGTAGTTGGGATTATAGAGCGCGTTCGAAGGACCGATCACCCACGTGTTCGATTCGGCGGTCGACGCGATGATCTTCGACAACGTGTAGCTGACGCCGAGCGTGTAGCCGCGGCTGTACGCCTTTTCCAGGCGTGCGGTCATCGAGTTGTAGTTGGCGTCGCCATACGGACGGCGTACGGCCAGGATCTGCTGATACTGCGGGAACGGGCGAAGCAGGTTCTTGCGTTGAACCTGCCGCTGGCTGAGCAGGCCCGCGTTGATCTTGCCGAAGAATGGATTGTCGACGAGTTCGTTCAGACGGCTGCCCCACTGACCGGCCAGCAACGGATCGGTTGCGTTATCCATGCGATTCCAGAACAGGTGCGTCGTCTTGCTGCCCACATAACCAACCTCGAGCAGCGTGTTGCTGTTGAGCATGCGCTGCGCCGAGAAGCTCCAATTGGCGATGTAGGCGAGCGGGTGGTCCGGGAACGCCACGCGCACGCTCTGGCCGACGAAGGTCGTGACTCCCTTTTCGGGCAGGACGAGTCCGGCTGCGAAGGGGTTCGACCATGAGCCGTTGGCAGGCGGCGTGAAGCCGAACTGCGGCGTCCCGAGGAAGACGGCGTTGGTGGTGAACAGTCCGGTACCGAAGTCGGAGGCCGCGGCGTTCAGCCCGTTGTTGGCGGCGTTGAAGATTCCGCCCGCCACCCGGATCACCGTCTTGTTGTCGAGTTGATAGGCGATCCCGAGGCGTGGGCCCAGGGTCTTGTAGTTGGGGTCGTTGTGATAGCCGCCCGGCGGAGTCCACTTGAAAAGACCGTTGCGGCCGGTGACCGGATCGACGGCCTTCACGTCGAAGTAGCCGATTTGGCCGAACTTCTCACCATACGGCGAAGTGTACTCGTAACGGAAGCCGAGGTTCATCGTGAGGCGATTGGTCACGCGCCAATCGTCTTGGATGTACCAGGCGTTGTAGCGCTGGAACAGCGCCATCCATGGCGTGGTTTCGATACTGCCCGAGACGGGCGCCCCCAGAAGAAAACTGGCGAAAGCGTTGCCACCGAAGTTGCTGACACGGGACGGATCGGGGCCCTGCGTGAAGGTGCGGTCGAATACGAACTGGCCGGCCGAATTCCGCGAATTGAACGCAGCCATCTTGAGCCGTTGGAGATCGACTCCGGCTTTGATCTTGTGGCGATTCTTCACCCACGTGATGTGATATTGACCGTGATAGGTGTCCTGTGGGAGGTAGTTTTTGCCCGCGCCTCCGAGCCCGGTGACTTCATCGGCGCCGAACGTGGCCACGGCGAGTCCGGTCCCCGTTGCATACTGTTGCAACAGGATCTGGGGGAACTGCCGGTAGGTGACCGCGTCTACCCAGTTGCCCGTAAAGCCGAGTGACCGCAGGTCGAAACCTTCACTGATCGGCGCCGAGTTGTTCTGAAGGCGGGTGTAGCTGATGCGGAACTCGCCGAGGAGATTCGGACGAAACGTCGAGGTCAAGCTGATTCCGGCGTTGCGGGCCGGGTTGGAACTGATCGAGGTTGCCGGGAACGCTGGCGAAATCAGGCCCGCCGCGAAGCTCTCGTTCTGCGCCCCGCCGAAGCGGCCGAACAGCCGGTGTTTTTCGCTGATCTGGTGATCGATTCGTGCAAACCACAGGTCGACATTCTGGACGTTCTTGCCGGTCTTGAAGTAGTTGTTCACCAGGGCGCGGCCTTCACCCGCGCGATTCGGTTCGGGCCAGAACTTGGCGATGTTGTTCGAAATCGCATTGATCCGCGACGTGGGAATCTGGTTGTTCGGGAACTGGTCGCGCTGCAGCGCGCCATTCACGTTTCGCGTCGTGGTGGGATCGTAAACCGCGATCTGGGTCCCGTCGCGGTCGAAGGTATTGCGAAAGTCGCCCGTGCGCCAGCCCGCTTGGGGAACGGTCGCCAGAAAGTTGCGCGGGCTGCCTTGACGCAGTCCTTCATAGTTGGCGTAGAAAAAGGTCTTGTCACGCTTGATGCGGCCGCCCATCGCTGCTCCGAATTCGTTGCGCTGGAACAGTGTGCGGGGAACGCGGTTGCGATTATTCGACCAAGCGTTCGCGTTCAGGTGATCATTGCGGAGGAATTCATACAGCACGCCGTGGAACTGATTGCCGCCGGATTTCGACGCAACATTGATCACGCCGCCGCCCGCGCGGCCGAACTCGGCGGAATACGTAGCCGTTTCAACCTTGAACTCGGCCACGGACTCGAGCGGAAACGCGTAGGATTGTCCGCCCGCCGTGAAGCCGCGAGAGTCGCCGCCATCCATCAGGATTGCGTTCTGATTAGCGAGTCCGCCGGAGATGCGCGCGTTGCCGGCTTGACCGATAGCGTCGCCGCCGGCGCCGACCTGTCCGCGCGTCGGAATCACACCCGGCGCGAGAGCGGCCAACTGAAGCGGATTGCGGCCGAGCAACGGAAGCTCGACCACGCGCCGTGATTCCACCGTCTTGCCGAGACCCGAGGTGACGGCTTCCAGTTGGACGGCTGTCGCGCTGATTTCCACCGATTCGGTGACTTGGCCGACTTCGAGCAGCACGTTGATCGTCGCGGTGAGACCCACGCTCAGCGGGATGTCGGAGACCTTCTTGGTCTTGAAGCCGGCGGACTCCACGGTCAGATCGTAACGGCCGGGATTCAGCGCCGGAAAGGTATAGATGCCCGCGGTGTTCGACTCGACGGTCGAGGAAATGTTGGTTGCCGTGTTGCGCACCATGACCTTCGCGCCCGCCATGAGGCCGCCCGTCGGATCGGAAATCGTACCGGTGATCGTGCCGCGCTCACCCTGCGCCATCAAAGAGACCGCGCCGAAAGAAAGCGCGGCCATAGCCATGAGAAACCTGCTCATGAGAATGACCCTCCAGAAGAACTGACTCCGTTGTCAGCAGACAATATAACGCAGCTAGGCGACCGGCCGCCACGGGCCGGCGTTCTTCATCCGGGCCATCCTCTCGGCTAGCCCTTGCCGTGTCGCGGACCCGCTCCTGGCGTAGTCGATCACAGGCCGCTCACGCCTCTCGATCTCGCGAACGGCCTCCTCGAGATGCGGCAGCGTTTCCACCGGAACGATGAGCGCTCCGTGTTGATCCACCTGGATCAGATCGCCCGGCGAGATGATCACGCCGCCGATGTTCACCGGATTGCCGAATCCGGCCACGTGGATGTAGCCGTGCGAAACGGCCACGTGCCGGTAGAGTGCCTGGAAGCCCACCGCGCGCATCTCGGGCAGGTCTCGCACGGCACCATCGGTCACCGTCGCCACGCAGCCGAGCGCCAGATGGACGTTCGCGTTCACTTCGCCCCAGAAGCATCCGCTCCCTGGGTACGGGTCGAGATCCTGCACCACCGAAATCCGGGGGCCGGGGATCGACTCGAGATGTTCCCAGTACTCGGCGACATCGCGGCGTCCGTAGGTGTGGAGATTGTTACCCGAAACCAGGCACGTCGCGGCGAAGCCGGCGACAGGCTGCACGTCCGGCCGAAGGCAGAGGAACCCCGGCTTCAGGAAACCTTGGTCGCGCGGGCGAAGTTCGAATAGCTCGATCGCGTTGGCAACCGTGGGCGTCGAGTAGCGGGTGAGAACGGAGAGGTCGATCATCCCTTCGACTTTACCGCGGGCCGAGTCAAGGACCCGGACACCATGCGGCTTTCGGCAATGCGCCTACCGTGAACCGGCAGCCCGAACGCGAGAAGGTTCGGACCCGCTGCAACCGCGACATGCTCCGAACCGCCCGCCACCCACGTTCATCTCCAGCTGTCGATGCGTTGGTCTGGCAATGCCCAAGATCCTGGCCGCACTTGGCCGCCGCGGCGAGAACGCCGTCCCAGCTATCCGCAGGCTCGATCCGCGACCACTCCCACGCGCGCTTGCCCGTCTCGATGTCGAGCGCGCGCAGCAACCTCGCACCCAGGTTCGTGCGGAATCGGCCTCGGACTCCAGCCGCGTCCTTCCCGCGGATTCCGCACGAATCGCGGGACTGGGCGTTGAATTGAACCAGCCCGCCGCTGGATTCGCCGCCACCGACGGCGAGCTCGCCGCCCCGAGAATGTTCGGGCAGACCTTCGTTCCGTCGCGCGCACGGATCGAAAAGCTGCGCCGAGGGTGCGCCCAGATGATTCCCATCACCTCGCGCGAACCGTGTGGACGGCTGTCGCGATCCCCTTGCCGCTGCAGCGCGCCAACGTGCCCAGGAGCAACAGGCCAGTCGCCATGAGCCAAACCGTTCCTGGCTCGGGCACCGGATCCGCGAAGGCGTAGGCCTGGTCGCCGAAGGAGATCGAAAATGAGGTGGGGCTGGCAAGTAGCAGCGTCAGCTGGAGCGGGTCACGGAGAGACCAGGCGCCGCTCGAGCCCTCGACGAGATTCGCCAGGACAAGACTGCGAATGGCCGCATCGGACAAGCCGAGGCCCGGATTTGACTGAAAATGGACTTGCGGCGAGCTGCCGGTCGCAATCACCACATTGAGCCGGAAGATGTCTTCGAGGCCGCTGATCGTCGAGCCGAGAAAGAAGTTCAGGCCCGCGAACGAACCATCGCCAAACGCATGGAGACCTTCGATGCCGATATTGATCGCCAGATCGACCGTGCCGGCAGGGAAGTCCCAGGGGTCGCGAGCCTATGCGTACGCCGGACGACGAGAAACGCCTCGGCAAGAGTGTTGGTGGCGCCGAGAATCCAGTTCCATCCATTTGAACTGCTCGTCAAACTGGCAATCGTGCTGGGTGGCTTGGCGAAGTTGCCGCTCTGCTGAACGGGGTTGAAGGTGAGGGCGGCGGCGGGCCACCACCGTTCCACCGTCTCCGGTCCGGCAAAGGGGATCGGCGCGGCGACGCCGTTCGGGCGGTGCGCTGTCGCGCCGTTGGTCTGCGGCGGCGATTCGGTATAGGCCGACAGTGACCCCGCCGCGCCCAGGGGTACGCGTGTGGTGGCCGACCCGATCGTGCCCGCCGCGCCCGAAGCCCATTGTTGTAGCGGACCGGCGGCCAGAGTGGCCGCGCCCGAACCGAGTACGCCGAGCGACAGCAGGACAAGAGTGTAGTGTTTTCGTTGTAAAGTGAATCCCTCCAGCGAAGACGCGCACAATGGTTCTCGCGACGGCGCCCGGTCCCAGCTGGTTCCTCCGCCATTGGCGCTGCTGCTCCTCCGCGAGGGCTGTGCGCTGTCCGGCTAAGTGCATCCGGCTTGCCGGATATCATCACTATGCGAGTAACCGCCCGCCGCTTCAAGCCGGGTCTTGGTCTGTCGGGTGCCCACCCGTCGCGGCGTGTTTCGGCGGTTCCGCGGCCAGATACACCGCCATGACGCAGACAATCAATTGCGACCGCTGCCCACCCGGAGCTTGGCGTAGGGGCGCTGAAAGTAGGTCTTGACCGTATGGGGAGAGATACCGAGATCTCCCGCGATGGTTCCATCCTTCAGGTCGTTGAAGACGCCTTGGACTATCTGCAACTCCCCTTGGAGACAGCCGGAGCGTAACGCCGACATTTTCCCATCCGGCTTCGGGAATGAGCGTATGGCCGGGACTGCCCGGAACCGGTCTGCGGGTGGGCAAGATGTACCTCTCGGGATTTCCGACACATCGTACGCGACAAATCGCCTGGCCGGGATCACTTCTTTGACGTTTGATAGCCTACGAAGGTGTTGACACGCCGCTGCTGGTTGAGCGCCGCCGCCAGCGCCGCGGCGTCCGCCCAGTCGAACCCTATCTTCGAAGAGTTCGGATCCAAGAACATCTTCGACATGCGCGAGATTGTCGCATCCACTCCCGAACGCACGGGGAACTGGGCAGTCAAGCACGCACGCCTGCCCGGCGGAACCGTGATCATGGTCTGGTGTTCCACCGGGGGTTCCGAAGTTTCGAATACCAATCGCATCTGGATCTCGGAATCAGCAGACGGCCTGCGATGGAGCGATCCCCGGCCGATTGCCGGGAGCCGCGCGGGTGAGAGCGTGCTGAATCCCGCGATTCACGCGCCTGGCGATGGCTCGCTGCTGCTCTTCCACAACTCCGGCGACGCCCGCAACCGGTTCGACCTGATCCTGCGGCGCTCGCGCGATGGAGGCAAGACCTGGAGCGAGCCCTCGGAGATTCCGTTCGGCGAGGTGGTGGTGAGTTCGGTGATGTCGAATCCCATCCGGTTGCGCGACGGCGCAATCGTGCTGCCTGTATGCTACTCGCGTCCGAAGATTCGCCCGAATCACTACGTATCGGCGATGATGATCTCGCGCGACGGTGGAGAGAGGTGGACGCGCGGCGGCGAGATCCACGTGGAATGCGAGCGTGGCGCGATGGAGCCGTCGGTTGTCGAGTTGTCAAACGGGGAACTCTACTGCCTGATGCGGACCAAAGCTGGCTTCCAATACGAAAGCCGGTCGCGCGACGCGGGGAGGACGTGGTCCGCGGCACAGCCGAGTCCGTTCGCCGGACCCGAATCCACCGGCATTCTGCTGCGATTGCGCAGCGGCGCGATTCTGTTCGCCTGGAACGGCAATGGACTCTCGGCGGGCAAGCAGACGCCCCGCTATCCGATGACGGTCGCGATGTCGCGCGACGATGGCAAGACTTGGCCGTGGCGCAGGACGGTCGAGACTACCTCCCGCGACCGGCAGCTTTCCAACCACGGACTGATCGAACTCGACCGGACCATTCTGCTCGCGATGAATCACTTTCAAGGGATTCACGACGGCAAGGAGCACGGCCCGATCGTGCAGGCGAGCTTCGGCGAAGGCTGGCTGCTCGAATCGGCGCCTTCCGGCCGATGGGAGGAGTCGCCGGCACCGACCGGCGCCATTCGCATCGAACCGGGACGAGTGACGCTCGTTTCCGGTTCGGCATCCGATGGCGCCACGCGGCTGATCAGCCGGATGCCGCTCCCGGCAGCAGGCACGATCGTGGTGACCAGCCCGGGTCCGGCCGACAACGCCACCGGTATCTATTTCGGCGACTCTCCCAGTGCGGGAAACGTCACGCCGCTCCGCGCCGGCGAACAACGGGTTCCGATCCGCCAAGCGGGTTCGTGGGGATTCTATGCGCGGTACGAAGGAGCACAGTCGCGCTTGGCGATCCGTTCGGTCCGAGTCGAGTGAGAGGCTTGGGGCGGCTCGGGCCTTTCCGAAAAGCGCTACCGCGAGTCGGGCAACCCGAACGCGAGAATGTTCGGACCCGCCGCAACCGCGACATACTGCTTCCCGCCCGCCATGTAGGTCATTGGCGACGCGCGCCAGCTATGTCCATCGCCCAGCGCTGTCGATGCGTTGGTCTGGATATGCCAAAGATCCTGGCCGGTCTTGGCATCCGCCGCGGCGAGCACGCCGCTGTCTTCGCCGAAGAAGATGAGTCCACCGGCGGTCGAGAGCACGCCGCCCCAGCTATCCGCGGGCCCGATCTGCGGCATCTCCCACGCGCGCTTGCCCGTCTCGATGTCGAGCGCGCGCAGCACCGCGCGCCCGGGTTCGAGCGGAATCGGCCTCGGACTCCAGCCGCCTTCCTTCATGTAGATTCCACACGCGTCGCGGGACTGGACATAGAACCAGCCCGTCGCTGGATTCACCGCCACCGACGGCCAGTTCGCCGCGCCGAGAATGTTCGGGCAGACCTTCGTTCCGTCGCGCGCCGGCTCGATCCCTTGTTCGAGAACCGGGCGCCCGTCCTTGCCGATGCGGCTCGCCCAGCTCACGCGATCGGAGAACTTCTCGGCCAGCAGCAGTTCGCCGTTGGTGCGATCGAAGACATAGAAGAAACCGTTGCGATTCGCGTTCAACAGCAGCTTGCGATCGCGCCCCTTGAACTTGTGGTTCACGAGCAGCGGCGTTTGGCCGCCGTCCCAATCCCACAGGTCGTGTGGCGTGAACTGGTAGTACCATTTCAGCTTTCCCGTGGGCGCGTCGATCGCGAGCACGGAATCGGAATAGAGATTGTCACCCTTGCGCTCGTCTCCGTTGAGCGCCGGATAGGGATTGCCGACGCCCCAGAATACGGTGTTCGACTCCGGGTCAAACGTGCCCGTCATCCACGTTCCGCCACCACCCCCGAACTTCTCGAGCGCAGTGCCTTTCCAGGTTTCCGAGAGCGGCTCGCCCGGAGCGGGCACCGTCCAGAACCGCCAGACGCGTTCACCGGTCGAAGCCTTGTAGGCATCCAGAAAGCCGCGCATGCCGAGATCGCCGCCCGCGATTCCCGCCACGATCAGATCCGGACCTACCACCAGCGGAGCCGAAGTGTTGCCGTAGTTCTTGTTGGTGAGCCCTGCGATGAGATTCGACTCCCATAGCACTTGGCCTGTGACTCGATGGAGCGCGAGCAGGCGTGCGTTGTCGGTCACCATGAAGACGCGATCGCCGAGCACCGCGAGTCCGCGATTGGTGCCCTTGGCCGGATCGCCGCGCACACCGTCGCCGCGCGCGCGTTGATAGTGCCAGATCGTGCGGCCCGAGCGGCCATCGACTGCGAACACCTGATTCGGTCCAGAGAAGTAGAGCACGCCATCCACCGCGAGCGGCGTCACTTCCATGACGAAATGATTGACCGGAAAGACCCACTGCAGTGCGAGGCTCTTCACGTTCGCGGTGGAGATCTGCGTCAGCGGACTGTGCCGATTACCACTCGGATTACCGTGATAGCTGGGCCAATCGCCGGGCTTTGGCGCGGCCACGCGCGCGAACGGAATCCCGCCTTCGCTTTGCAAAACCGCGGCGGACTTGCCCGCCTCCACGCCCGTGAGCGACGCGAGGTACGCGATCACGTCGCGGCACTCGGCAGCCGAACACGCGGGCGCGGGCATCGAGCTTCCGCCTTCCTCCTTGATCTCGGCGATCTCTCCGGAGCTCAGCAAGTGGAAGCGTCCGTCGAAACTCTGGATCTGCGCGTTGTAGCGGTTCCGGTTGCGCGCAAAGCCGCGCAGCGAGCGGCCATCGCGCAGCTTCACGTTCGCGATGGTGTAGCCGGCTTTCACCTTCGCGGAAGGATTCCGCACGGCATCGTCGAGTTCCGGCAGCGTCATTTCGCGGCCGATCGAAGAGAGGTCCGGCGCGGCGGCGGTTCCGCGCCCCATCACCATGTGGCACTTCGCGCAGTTGCCCTTGCCGAAGAAGAACTGTTCACCGGCGGCACGATCTCCGGCTACGGATGACTCGGATGCGGAGGCACCGAGCGAGCGCACGAACCCGGTGAGCGCGTCGAGTTCCGCCGCGGGCAGATTGAACGCGGGCATGCCGAGAGCGGGCACGCCCACGCGAATCACGTTACGCAATGTTTCGACCGATTGTGATCGCACGCGCCGGCTGGCGAGGTTCGGACCGCGTTCGGTTCCGAATCCGTTGCCATGGCAAACGGTGCAATGGCGGGAGAAGAGTTCGCGGGCGTCCTGCGCGGAGATGGTCAGGAGCGCCGCGAACGTGCCAAGGATTACTTTCGACATGCCTCGCACGATTATACCGGCGAGGCGGGAAAGGCTCTACCTCACGGCGATCCGAGAGGTGTTGCTCGCCAGTCCGGTCGAGGTGACCACGAGTGGAACGTCATCACCGGCAACGATGCCTTCCGGAACAATGGCTTCCACCTGATAGACTCCGGCGAGGGCCGGCACGAGCGTGGACGAAATCACTCGGGCCTGCCTGCCGCCGATCGTGACCGATGGCGCGGCGAGCGTCTCGGCGGCGGGCGATGGGGCCGGGAATCCGAGATCCACGGTCGCGTTCACCGCGCCGAGCCCTTCGCAGAGGATCGTGACGCGCTGACCCCCGAGCACCGGATTCGCCGCGTTGGGAACGGCACCCGATTCTCCTGTCACGACGAAGATCGCGGGTTGCGCGGCAGAGGTAGCGAGATCCACGCGATTGCTGATGCGCGAGCCCACGCGGACCGCCGCCTGCTCGATCACATTCAGCGGCAGGTTGTAGGGAAGCTGCACGTTGAGTTGGGTGGGAGACGTGGCGTAGAACGCGGTTTCGCGATCGCCGATCAGCATCTGCGACCCGCCGAGCCGGACCTGCAGCGGCGGCGAAACCGCGGTGGTGCTGGTGGCGAGTCCGGTGCCGAACGCGGCTACGGCTCCGCCGGGCGCGACCGGAGTCTGCGCGAAACTGGCGACGCTCACGATCGCATCCGGAAGCAGCACGGGCTGATTCGGATTCGCGGTGATCGAGCCCACGATGGTTTGGGTCGAGGCGATGTTGCCGTCCGCGGCGTGGATCGAAAGCTGCACCGGGCCCGTGCTTGTCTGCGTCACGAGCCACGACCCGGACCATCTGTCCTCACCCGTGTTGACGAGCGAGACCAGTCCCCAGGGCCGCGTATTCGCGGTCACGGTCACGGCGCCGGAAGCGGGCAACGGATTTCCGCAGTTGTCGCGCACCGCGACCTCGACATCCGCCGCCAACCCGCCGGTCACCGAGAAGTTCGCGGGCAACGAGAGCGGCAGGATCTCGAATCGGTTCGGCCTGCACAAGAGCGGCGAGACCACGGTGAGCACGATGTCGATGAGTTGCACCGTCGCGCTGCCCGAGCCTTGCACGGTGAGGCTCGCGCGGTAGAGTCCCGGCGCGAGCGAAGCGGCGTTGGATCCGATCTCGATCACGCGAGTTTCACCTGGCGGAACCTGCCGCGGCGCATCGGCGTTCAGCGTGAAGACTTGCGCGTCGCCGATCAATTGCACGTCGATCGCCATCTGCGCTCGCGAAAGGTTCCGGAACTGAATCCGCTGCGGCGCGGGGTTGACTCCGGCGTTGGTCACCAGCATGATCGCGCCGGCGCTTGGCTCGGGCGGCGGGACGAAAGACGGCGGCAACACCACGACATTCGCCGAGACGAACCGCGTGGAGTTTCCGGCCGAAGGTGCCGACACGCGGATTTCGCCAGGATAGAATCCGGCGTCGAGATTCGACGTGTCGGGCACGATGTTCGACTGCGTGATCTGGCCCGGGCGTGCCGCGTTGGCCGGTGGATCGGCGGACCACCGGGGAGCGTTCGCCTCCTGCGGCAACTGAGGTTCCCAGAAAAAATCGTTGGCACCGGGCCGCACGTGGATCTGCCGGGCGGTGGGCGAAGGTCCACCCTGCGAGGCGGCAAACGTCAGTCCGTTCTTCGACACCGTCAGCACTTCGGGACTCGCGCCGATGACGAGCATCACCGGGACGGTAGTCCGGACCGCGCCTGAAACGATCGCAACTTCCGACCGGTAGGTACCCGGACCGAGATCGCCCGGCGAAGCCCGCACGATCAGGCGCGCCGGAGCGCTCGCGGTTGCGACACCGTTCGAGGGCGAGACCGCGAGCCACGAGGCTCCCGCGGTGGCCGTGAAAGACAGCGGCACGTTCACCGTGTTCGTCACGAGGATTCCCTGTGCAGCGGGCGAGCGGAAGTCGCGCGACGCGGCGAATCGTAGAGCGGCGGGCAGCGCCGTCAACTGCGTGATCTCGGCCGCGCTCACGGTGAACGTTACGGGAACCGTGACGAACCGGTTGGTGGCGCCGTCCGTATTGATGGTCACGGTGCCACGGAAAACGCCCGGGGCGAGCACTCCCGGATCGATCGTCAGCCGTGCGAGCGCGGGCGTGCGCCCCGGAACCATCGTGGCACGAATCCAGTTGACACCGGATTGCGTGGTGATCACCGGTGTGACGTTCGCGCCCGGAGCGGCGGTCACCAGGCTCAGATCCACGAGCACGGGAAGTGCGCCGCTCGGCGCCACGACGTTGATCTCCGTGGGCGACACCGTCAACGGACCGAGCACGCGCATCGAACATCCGCGAGAGATCGTGTTGCCCCGGCTGTCGGTGACTGTGAGCGTGAAGTTGTATGCTCCGGCTTCGGCGGGCCGGCCGGACAACGTGTCACCGGTCAGGCGCAGTCCGGTGGGGAGATTGCCTGCCGATGTCGAAAATTGATAGGGAGAGAATCCGCCGTTGGCGACCAACCGCTGAATGAAATCCGTATCGATCGCGCCGTCGGAGAGCGGACACGTCGTGGTCATCTGCAATGGACCCGCGACGGTGAATGGCTGCGTATTCGAGAACACCTGGCGCGTAAGATTCGTCTGCCGGACCGAGATACCGAACGTCCCCTGGCCCGCGAGCAACGTGGCGGGCACGACAGCGGTGATTTGCGAAGGGTTGAGGAAGGTCGTGGCAAGATCGGTCTGCTGTGTCGGCGATGAGGACCATACCGCGACCGCTCCGGTTACGAAACCGACGCCGCGAATCTCGACGGTTGTATCGCCCGATCCGGCGACGGCGCCCGTGGGCGTGAGCGATGTAATCGCGAGGTTCGATGCTTCCGGCGTCTCCGTCACGCGGATCGAACAGATGGAGTTGATGCTTTGTCCGGCCGAATCGCGTACGTTGATGCCGAAGCTGAACTGGCCGAGAGCGGTGGGCGTTCCCGAAACGTCACCGGTGGTGGAGAGCCCGTGGCCAGAGGGCAGCGCGCCCTAGAACAGCGACCACGTGTACGGGGCGGTTCCGCCTTGCGCCGCGAAAGTCTGCGAGTAGATCGTACCCAGCACCGCATCGGGCAGCGGACACGAGGTTTGGATCGCGAACCCACTCGTCACGGAAAAGGTGACACTGTTCGACGCCGCCGCATCGCTCGATCGCCGAACCGCGATGGCAACATCGCCGGGCGTTGTCAGCAGGTTCGCGTTCACGGTCGCCGAGATGCGATTCGGCGAGATCACTGTCGAGGGCAATGCCGACGGAAAGAGCGTTCCCCAGCGCCAGAACACCTGAGTATCGGCGGTGAAGCCCGATCCGTCGATGGTGAGCGTCAGACTCGGCGATCCCGCCGCCACGGTGTTCGGGCTGATCGAATCGATCCGGGGGGCGTTCTGTGAAAAAGCGGTCGCGGCCGCCAATAGGAATACAACCGGCAAGCGGTTCATTCTCTTCTCCCTATTTCAAGGCGGGGACGCGATCCGCCATTACCATTGTGACTGATTATCGCTTGAAGATCACGCCTTCTTTCATTACGAAAAATACTTTCTCGGTTTGGCGGATATCCACCGTGGGGTCGCCCGGCACGGCGATGATGTCGGCGATCTTGCCCGGTGTGAGCGTGCCGAGGCGATCGTCCACGCCGAGCAAGGCCGCGTCCACACTCGTGGCGGCTCTCAGAGCGTCGATCGGCTTCATGCCATGTTCCACCAGCAGGCGGAACTCGCCCGCGTTGCGGCCGTGCGGGTAGACACCCGCGTCTGTGCCGAACGCGATTTTGACGCCCATCGAGATCGCCTTGCGGACGGTGAAGTTGATCGAGTCGATCGCGCGCTGCCCCTTCTTCACCACGCGCGGATCGAGTTTGCCGCGCGGAATCGCCTCGCGCACGCCTTCCGCCGCCATCAGCGTCGGCACGTAGAACGTCCCCTTCTTGATCATCAGCTCGAGAGCCTCCTGATCGAGAAACGATCCATGCTCGATCGAGTCGATGCCGGCGCGGATCGCACGTTTCGCGCCTTCGGCTCCATGTGCGTGGGCGGCGGCTTTGCGGCCCATCGTGTGGGCCTGGTCGACGAGCGCGTTCAGTTCCTCTTGCGTAAGCTGCGGCGACTCGACATCGTCGTTGAGAGACAAGACTCCGCCCGTGGCGCAGACCTTGATCACATCAGCGCCATACTTGACGTTCCATCGCACCGCCGCCCGCATCGCGTCGGGACCCGTGCCGATCGCTGGATTCTCCATGCCCGGCTGCAAGACGCCGAAGCGGAAGCCGTTGGTCGAATCGCAATGGCCCCCGATCGTGCCGAGGGCGCGATTGGCGGCGAGAATCCGTGGACCTTCGATGTAGCCCTTCTTGATTCCTTCTCGCAGCCCGATGTCGAGAAACTCCGAACTGCCGAGATCACGCACCGTGGTGAATCCGGCATGGAGCGTGATGCGCGCCATCGGCGCCGCGGCCAGCGTCCGCTCGGGAAGCGTTTCCATGAGCGCCGAAAGCAACCGCGCGTTGGAATCGCCGGGCGGCGTTCCCCGAAGGTGCGTGTGCGCGTCCATGAAGCCGGGCAGCAGCGTCGCGTCACCGAGATCGATCGTACGGGCTTCCGGTGGAATCGGCGTTCCTGGCCCCACCGACTCGATTCGATTGCCGTTCACGATCACCAATCCAGGTTTGATCAGCGCGTTCGACTTGCCGTCGAACATCCGTGCCGCTTCGAGTACGATGATCTCGGCGGAGAGCTGCGAAGTGCATAGGGCCAGCGCGAGGGATCGGAGCGTCATCTGGCGATGATCGCACAGCGCCGCGGCACGGAAGATTCGACAGGATTGCTAGGATGGTCACGTGGACGAGACGTTCGTTACGATAACGGAACGCGCCAAGTTGAACCTCCAGCACGGAGAGAGTCACTATCGCGAGTTCAAGTCCGCCCTCGAAGGCCCTCCGAAAGACAAGAAGCCGAGAAAGGCCTCGCTTGTTTGCAGGGATATCGCTGAAGCGCTGGTCGCATTCGCGAACGCAGACGGTGGCGACCTCCTGATCGGCGTCGAAGACGATCGAACGGTGAGCGGCGTACCGCACAAGAGCGAGGACATCAAGATGATGTTGAACGCTCCGTCCTCGCACGTCTATCCCAGCCAGTTGTTGCCACTGGCCGCGTCTGGCGAGGTGGAGATCGATGGCAAGACGGTCCTCTACTTCTCTGTCTCGAAGGGAACGTCGCGGATCTATCAGCTCTCGGACGGCCGGTGTGTCCGCCGGGTCGATCGCGGTACCGAGCCAGTATCGATCGAGGTGTTGCAGTTCGAGCGGCAGGAGGTGAAGTCCCGGGAGTACGAGACTCTCTTTCGAGATGGGGCGCATGTCTCCGACCTCGACCACGCGGAGGTGCAGTTCGCCGCGAATACGTTCTCGAAGGGTGAAGGTGTCGAGCGCTATCTGCAACAAATGCGGCTTGCGGAGTTTCAGCCAGGTGGCCTGCGGCTTCGGACCGCCGCATTGCTCCTTTATGCCACGGACATCGCGAAATGGCACCCCCGCTCGGAAGTCAGGATTCTGCGCGTCCGGGGTACCGAGCTTCTTCCCGGGGAGCGCTACAACGTCGCGCAGGACGTAGTGGTGACGGGCAACGTCACACAATTAGTCCGCACCGCGTGGGAGAGGCTCCGCGAGTTCCTGGTGCTCGGAACAGAGTTCGATCAGGCCGCGAAGTTTCAAACCAGACTTTCGTTTCCTGAAGAGGCATGCCGCGAGACTCTGGTGAACGCCATCGCCCATCGTGATTACAGCATCTTCAATCCGATCGAGATCTATGTTTTCGACGATCGTATGGAGATCAAGAGCCCAGGACCCCTGTTGTCGACGCTACGGTTGGAGGACGTCAGGCAATTGGCCGGTGCGCACGAGTCACGGAATGCTCTCATCGCCCGAAGCCTGAAGGAGCAGCGCGTGATGCGTGAGCTCGGTGAGGGAATGAGGCGAATCTTCACCACGATGGAACTGAACGAGTACCGTGCGCCTGAGCTGTTCTCGAACGGTCACTCCTTCACCGTGGTCCTCTACAATCGCCCGATGTTCGATGAGAACCAAGAACGCTTCCTTGGTGAATTCAGCGGATTCCCGTTGTCGAGGCTTCAGCGGAGGATCGTAGCGGCGGGTGTAGGCAGGCGTCCCCTCGCAAAGGATGATATCGCCGCCGCGCTGGGAACCAAAGATCAGGACACCTATCAGCAAGAGGTCACCGGGCTGGTGAAAGCCGGAATCCTGGTCCGGACCCCCGACAAGGGTTTCACGGTGACTGTTCCAAAGGGAAGCAAGGTGCCCCGCGGCGAGGGCCGGAAATTGTCGACAAGGGCACAGCTGTACCCCGAAGCAACGGGCGTCTGGGTGGGCGGCATTGACTACACCGAGAGCGACGACAGCCTCCGCCAATTGTTCGAACCCTTCGGCAGGGTGCGAGACATCAGGCGCGGCACCACCGCTTACGGTAGCTATGCCGTGGTATTCATGGAAACAGAGACAGCCGCGCACGAGGCCGTCGATGGGTTGTTCGGCGCTCAGCTGGCCGGGCGCGAACTCGTCTTCCGGCCATTCCGTTCGAAAGAGCAGAAGTAACGCTCTTCCTGAGGTATCGTTCAGAATGATCGCACGCAGCATCGCGATTTTGTTCTTCGCTCTCGGCTGCTGGGCACAGTCGAAGAGCGTGCTCTTTGTCACGCACTCGGCCGGATTCCGGCACGGCAGCATCGAGACCGCCCGGCGCGTCATGGCTACGCTACCCGGAATCCGTGTCACCGCCACCGAGGACCTGTCGCTGATCACCGCGGACCGCCTCCGCGCCTTCGACGCCGTCTTCTTCTTCACGTCGGGCGAGCTGGCACTCAGCGATTCGCAGAAGCGCGACCTGCTCGATTACGTGCGCGGCGGCAAGGGATTCGGCGGAGCCCATAGCGCCACCGACACTCTCTATCAGTGGGCGGACTACGGCGAGATGATCGGTGGCTATTTCGATGGACATCCCTGGACCGAGCCGGTGACGGTCGACATCGAGGATCCCTCGCATCCGAGCATGCGACATCTCTCGGGTTCGTTTCGCATCCTGGAAGAGATCTACCAGTTCCGCGCGTTCGACCGGAGCACAGTCCGGGTGCTGATGACGCTCGATGCTACATCCGTCGATCTGAACCGCGACGGCGTGAACCGCACCGACGAGGACTTCGCGCTCGCCTGGTGCCGCGAATATGGGAACGGGCGTGTTTACTACAACGCGCTCGGACACTTCGACGAGACGTGGCTCGATCCGCGTTTCCAGACGATGATCCATCAGGCGTTGCTGTGGCTGGTCCGCGAGGTCGATGGGCCGGGTGCGCCGCGAGTAACGAAGCCAGCCTTCGCGGAGTTGCCCGCAATGGCGCCCGGATCGGTGATCCGGATCGAAGGACGCGAGCTGACCATGGGCGATTTCGCCGAAGCGAACCCGAGAACCACCGCCGCGCAGTTGGCCGGAACCAGCGTGCGGATCGGCGGGCGGCGGGCTCCGCTGTTTCGCGTGGAACCGGGCGCGATCGTGGCGCAGGTCCCGTTCGGGCTGGCGGGCGAAGTCTCGCTGGCGGTGCGGTCGGGTGGGGCGGAGGCAAAGGCCACTATCCGGCTGCGCGATTCGGCTCCGCGCATTGTGGCCACCGTAGGCGAAGTCAAGCCTGGATCTGTCGTAACCCTCTATGCGTACGGACTCGGAGAACTAGACCCGCCCGTGCCCGCGGGCGCGCTCGCTCCGTTCGCTCCCCTCTCCTATGCGCGCGCTGCTCCGAAGGTCACAGTGGGCGGCAGGCCCGCGGAGGTGCTATTCGCCGGACTCGCGCCGGACACGATCGGGATGTACGTGGTCAACGTCGCGATTCCCACTGATGCCGAATCCGGAGCGGCGATCGCGATCGAGTGACGGTCAGCTCTGTTTGGCCTTCCGGCGACTGGGCCAACCCGGCTTGTTCACCTGATGAGCGCGTCCGAGCGCGAGCGTATCCTCGGGAACCCGCGTGGTGATCACCGATCCCGCGGCAACGTAGCTCTCCTCGCCGATCTCGATTGGCGCCACCAGCGTCGAGTTGCTGCCGATGAAGCTGCCACGACCGATGATCGTCTTGCTCTTCACACGGCCGTCGTAGTTGCAGGTGATCGTACCCGCGCCGACATTGACCTTCGGCCCGATCGTCGAATCGCCGAGATAGGCAAGGTGCATCGACTTCGATCCCGCACCGAGACGCGTGTTCTTCAGTTCGACGAAATTACCGATGTGCGCGCCGGTCTCGACACAATTCCCCATGCGAAGACGCGTGAACGGGCCCGCGTGGACATCTTTCTCGAGGTGCGAGGTTCCGATCAAGGTGTAGGCGTCGATCAGCACATCGTCTTCGAGGACGGAGTCGCGTATGATCGACCCGCTACCGATGCGGCAGTTGGCGCCGATCGTGGTCTTGCCGAGGATCTGTGCAAAGGGCTCGACGATCGTATCCGCGCCGATCGTCACATCGAAATCGACAGTCACGGTTTCGGGCTTGATGATCGTCACGCCATCGAGCATCAACTGGCGCGTCTTGCGGTCACGGAAAATGCGATCGGCCTCGGAAAGCTCGAGCTTCGTGTTGATCCCGAGCAGTTCCTCGGCGCTCGAGAGCTTCATCGGAACCACGCGATGTCCGGCCGCGTTCAACGCCTCCACCATGTCGGTGAGGTAGATCTCGCCCGACGCCTTGTTCGGCCGGATGGCGGGAAGCAGGCTCCAGAGCAGATCGGCACGGAAACAATAGATGCCGGAATTGATCTCGCGGATGGCGGCCTGCTCCGGTGTCGCGGCCTTCTGCTCGACGATCGCTGTGACGTTGCCCGAGCCGTCGCGGATGATGCGCCCGTAGCCCCGCGGGTTGTCGAGATCGGTGGTGATCACTGTGGCCGCCGCGCCGGTTTCGGCCTGCAGATCGATCAGACGGCGCAGCGTCGACGCAAGCAGCAGCGGCGTGTCGCCATAGAGCACCACTACGAGCCCGCCCGCGCCCTTCAATTGATCCTGACACATGAGCAGCGCGTGTCCCGTGCCCTTCTGCTCCGATTGCAACGCAAATCCGCAGCCATGGCCCGATACCGCCGCCTTCACCTGATCCGCCTGATGGCCCACCACCGTGACCACGCGCGAAGGCTCGCCCGAGATCTCGATCGCCACACGGACGACATGCTCGACGAGGGGCATTCCGCCGGCCTGGTGCAACACCTTGGCTTTGTTCGACTTCATGCGCGTGCCGAGACCGGCCGCGAGGATCGCGATAGAGACGGGCTGACTCATGGGAATCTCCACAACTGATCGGACGGCGGGGCCGATCTCAGTAGCTCGGCAGCGAGGAGCCGCGCGCGCCCAGCCGGGACGCCCGCGCCTCTTGCGCCAGTTCCACGGCGACGGCGGCTGTGGCTTGCGAGGAGTGCCGGATGCGCTCGCCGCGCGCGAGCAGGTTGCGCCCCACCACGCGCAGGCCGAGTTGGTGCAACCGGGAGTAGTCGTTCTGAACGGGCTGCAGGTCTTGCGCGGCATAGCGGCGCCGGCGCGATCCGGTGATCGGCCGCGTGTTGATCACCAGCGTATCCACCAGCGGCGCTCCGGAATGCTTGTGCAGCGCCTCGATGTGATCGGCGGCGCTGAAACCCTGCGTTTCACCCGGCTGCCACATCAGATTCACGAAATAGGCCTTGCGCGCGGGCGACTTGCGAATCGCATCGGCCACGCCATCGACGAGGACATTCGGAATCACGCTCGTGAAGAGCGAACCGGGGCCGAAGCATACCAGATCGGCATGCGAGATCGCGTCGAGGGTTTCCCTCAGCGGCTTGACGCGCCGCGGATTCAGGCGGATTTCGCTGATGCGGATCTTGCTCTTCGAAATCTTGGTTTCCCCGGCGATGATCTTCCCGTCCTCGAGAATCGCCTCGACAGTGACGTCGGATGCCGTGGAGGGAAAGATCCGTCCGCGACTGGCGAGGACCTCCGATGACAGGGCCACGGCCTTGGCGAAATCTCCCGTGAGCTGCGTGAGCGCCGTCAGAAAGAGATTTCCGAAGCTATGCCCCTTGAGCCCCTTGCCGGCCTCGAAGCGAAACTGGAACAGCTTCGACAACAGCGCTTCGTCCTCGCTCAGTGCCACCATGCAATTGCGGATATCGCCCGGCGGCAGGACGTCCATCTCGCGCCGCAAAATTCCGGAGCTGCCGCCGTCATCGGTCACGGTGACGATCGCGGTGACCTCGATGTGCGGAAGGCGGACTGACGATGGCTCGCCGGAGCCCGGCGTCGGATGCGGCACATATTCCTTCAATCCGCGCAGCAGAACAGACAGGCCGCTTCCTCCGCCGATCGTGACGATCCGAAGCGGTCCGTGCGTGGGAAACGACAAGGGGCTGGCCAGCTCTAGCTCCTTTCGCCCAGAACGAGATCGCGGACAGGCCCATCCGCCAGCAGCGGTTGGAAATCGGCGTCGCGCCGCGCGGACGTCCGGTTGGACGGCTGGATCTCGATGGCGCGGCGCAGGCTGTCGGCTGACGCGCGCAGGTCGCCGAGGTGGCCTTGGCAGAGAGCCAAGGCGTAGTGGAAGTGGTCCGCCCGGGGCAAGGCGGAGACCGCCTTGCGCAGGAGGGGTTCCGCTTGTGAATAGCGGCCATGATTCATCAGAGCGATCGAATGGGCGTACAGGTCTTCGGGAGACTTCGGCACGGCCTGATCGGCTCCGATGCGCCGCTCGCACATGCGGGCGTACATCTGAGCGGAATGAGCCAGTTCGACGGCGGGTCCAGTGGCAGCCTGTTCGAAGAGCGTTCTCGCTTTCGCGAAGTCCTTCGAATGGAAACTGCTCATGGCGCGTTCGAACAACTTCGCCTGATCCTGCCCATCGGATGGTTGATTGTTTGCTTTGCTATCTTGCTTCAAGGCTGGTTACTTTGGATCCTGGTCCAGCGCTGGCCTCCGCTCGCGCCGGAATCCGGTAGCGGTTTTCTCATTCTACCGATACTTAGGGCCCGGTTCAACTTGGCCCCTGGGCGGGTGTCCGCGCGCGGCCACATCAAGCGGCGGATTTCGCCGCCAGTTCACGATGCCGCGCGGCCAATTCGAGAGACTCGCGCGCGGCGCGGCGCGCCTGCATCGCCTTCGCGCGTTGATGCTCGATGGGCCCTCGTGCCATGGCCGGCCACTTGTGCATGAGCGGATTGTAGCCTTGCCGGCTTTCCAGGCGTGTTGCCTCCATTTCGTGTTCCTTCGCCTTGGCCTCGAGGGCCTCGGCCCGCTTCTCGTGAAGAGCGGCCACGCGATTGTGTTCAGCGGCGGTGCGGGCTTCCTTCGCCAGTTGCGCCAGTTGCTTGTCGTCCACTTTGGGTGCCTGATCGATCGGGTCTGCCATCATTGACAGGGCTGCCAGGACCGCGACGAGGGGGATTCGGAACATTTCGTTTTGCCTCCTGACTCCATTAAGCTCCGGGTGCGCGTGCTGGCAACATCCGAAAGATTACGGGTCCGGCGGCTCACGGCTGGTTGGCGATCAGCCCGAGCTTGATCGCGTGCTGAATCAGTTGAGCCGTGGTCTTCACGCCGAGATCGTCCATCATCTTGTACTTGTGGGTCTCCACAGTGCGGGGTGAAATGTCGAGAATCGCGCCGATCTCCTTGGCGGACTTTCCCTCGGCCAGCAACTGCAGCACTTCGCGCTGCCGGCCGGTCAACTCGATCACGGGCTTCAGGTGGCGGCGGGTCTGGTCGAGCAGGTCCGTCACGCTTGGAGTGCGAATCCCGGGCGAGATGAAGGTGCCGCCACGCAAGACTTCACGGATCGCTTCGATCAACTCATCGGAGGCGGCGTGCTTCAAGACATAGCCGGAAGCCCCGGCGTCGAGCGCTCGCGACAGGTACGTCACATCGGGATGCATCGTCAGCATCACGGCCTTCGCCGTGACGCCTTCGGCGCGCAGCTTGCGGATTGCGTCAATTCCGTTCAACAGAGGCATCGACACATCGGCGACAATCACGTCCGGCCGGAGCGCCTTTGCCTGCTCCACGAGAGCCAAACCATCCGCCGCGGTTCCGCACAAATCGAATTCGGCGGCCAGAAGGCCGCACAAGCCATCGATTACGATGCGGTGATCGTCGGCGAGGAGGACTCTGGGACGGGAAGCCATACCTGGGAACGCGTGCCCTTGCCGGGCTCCGACCCTATTTCGATGCGTCCACCGAGCAAACGGACTCGCTCTTGCATGCTCGCGAGCCCGAGTCCCGGGCGCCAATCCGGACTCGAACGATCGAAACCGCGGCCATCGTCGCGAATCTCGACCCGGACTTCGGAATTCCCCCGTTCGAGCTTCAGCCAAACTGACTCGGCCGCCGCGTGCCTGCGGATGTTCCGCAACGACTCCTGCACGATTCGATACAGCGCGAGGCGCGCATCGGGCGCAAGATCGTCGAACGATCCGGTGACTTCGAGCTCCACCGGCGGGCCTCCCGCCTCGAAGAAGCCCCGGCACTCCGACTCGATCGCCACGATGAGCCCCAAATCGTCGAGCATCGCCGGGTGAAGGCGCCGGGAAAGCCGATGGACTTCGCCGGAGAGTTGCTCCATGCGCTGGCGGATCGTTTCGAGCCCCTCGCGCCAGGCGACCGGGTCCGGCAGCCGCGAAACGTTGCCAGTCTCGATGGCGATGGCGGCCAGGCGCTGGGTGAGATCGTCGTGAAGCTCGCGCGCGATCCGGCGGCGCTCGTCCTCCTGCGCGGTGATGAGCCGGCCCGCCAGTTCCCGCAGCTCTTCCTTGGAGACCGTGGTCTTTTGGAGAGCCTCGGCCATGCGGTTGAAGTCCGCCGCCAGGTTGCCGATTTCGTCGTTCGACGTAACGGGCAGGCGGACATCGAAGTTGCGGTCACCGAGCCGTTGCGCGCCTTCCGCGAGCCGTGTGACGGGCCGCGTGACCGAGCGAGCCAGGAGCGCGGCCGCGATCCAGAAACCGGCGGCGATCACCACACCAATTGCGAGGATCCGGCTGCGCAGCTTCCGCACGGGTTCGAACGCCTCCTCCATTTCGATCTCGGCCATGAGGGCCCAATCGATCCCGGGTACGTTCAATGGCGCGTGCGAGCGCAGTACGGGCACGCCGCGCACGTCCGTGCCGATTTCGGTGCCGGGCGCCGAGGTTCGAAAACGCGCCGCGTCCTCGGCCACGCGCAGTCGCAGAACCGCGGTGCCGAACTCGCCGAGCTCGTCACGGTAGCGTTCCGGCTGCTCGATCATGTAGCGCATGTCGCTTCGAAGGGTGTTGCCGGGACCCATGATGTAGGCTTGTCCGGTGCGGCCGAGTCCTTCCGCGGCCCAGTTGCGATCGGCGGTCATCACGCGGTTGATTTCGGCGATCGAGACCTGGATCGCGAGCACGCCCACTTTTGATCCGGCTCGCCAAATGGGCGCGGCCGCAAAAGCAGCGGGCGCCGAGTGGGAAGGCACGTACGGCTCGTAGTCGGCGAGGACAAACTGCTCGGGCTCGCCAAGCGACATCGCGCGGTCGAAGATCTTGCCGAGCGCGGATTGCCGGTACGGCGGGGCTGGCAGGTGGACGCCGAGGTCCGGTTCCTTGAATACGCTGTACAGAACGCGGGCCGTCGCGGCATCGATCAACAGGATGTCGTAGAAGCCGAAGGCGGTCTGGTAGCGGTGGAGGGTTGGATGGGAGCGGGCGTGGATGCGCCCGTAGGGTCCGGGAGCTTCGAGCAGGCGGTCCTTGGCGCCGATCGGGTGTGGATTGGAGGCGAGGAACAGATGCTGGAGCGAGCGTGAGCGTGGATCGAGCGGGAACCACGATTCGGCGCCCGCGCCAAATCCTCGATAGTATTCGCGCAGCGCCCGATCGTGCGCCGGGTTGGCAACGGGCAACGACGGCCATGCGGCGCTGAACTCCTCGACCGCGCGCAACACGGACTCGTCGGCCGATAGCGCCAGCACATGGCCGCTCAGATCCTGAAAGTAGCGCTCGATGCGCCGGACACAGGCCTGGCGATAAGCGGTGAGCCGGTCGTAGGTGGCCTCGCGCAGGGCGGCGCTCGCGCCGGCCGAGGCTTCCCATCCTGTGAGGGCGATTGCGGCAAGGCCGAGCAGCAGGAAGACGGCTTGGAGTTTGGCGCGGTAGGACTGGAACCAGCGCATTGTCACTCTCATTCTACGAAGGGGGTGGTGTGCGAAGATCGTTCACAGACGCTCGCGTGTTACTTCGCTTTCGATTTTCGAATTTCCGGTCGTTTCGCACGGCTCAGGATTTCATGCTGGTCAGCGGCGACGAGAGCGAACCCGTTGCCATTTCGGCGACCTACGGCGCAAACGCGTCTGGCAAGATCAATGTGGTTTGGGCCCACGAAACGAACCTGCCGCGGGCAGGACTTCTTCAGAGGGAGGAGGTGTGGTTCACGGACCAGAATCGCAAAGGGGAAACCACGCTCTATCCATTAACCGATTTCAATGAACGAGGGGGAGAAAGCCTCGACAAGATCTATCTCCAGGGGCGATACGGCGCCGTGCCGTATGTTCCCCGACCGCCACTTTACGGTTCGGCGAAGAGCGACTCCAATGCCGAAGTCTGATCGCTTTGTCCTCGGCTCCTGCCAGCGTGATCGCAGTCCGAGAGAACTCATCGCCTGCGAAGGGGCGAAGACCGAGCCGGGATACCTCGAGCAGTTGAAGCAAGCCGAGCGTCTCCCGATCCGGCCGATTGTGGTGCCCACGGGCACGCCCAGGACGGTTGTGGAAAAGGCGGTGGAGCTCAAGAGCTGTGCACTCGCGTCGCGTGACGCCAGTGACTACTTCGAAGAGGTTTGGCGCGTCTTCGACATCGACCTGCATCCGAAAGTGCCGGACGCGACGCAGCAAGCCAAAGCACATGGAATCTCGCCCGCGGTTTCGAACCCGTGCTTCGAACTGTTCGTGCTTCTCCACTTTCAGGACCAGACCGCGCCGATCCACCGGCACCAGGCGCAGAGTCTCTGCCGCAAGTCCATGCCGGGCTATCAAAAGCGCACAGGCCGCGAAGGCGCGGCGCCAAATGTCCAGGAACACGCCGCTGGTCGGGCGCCGAAGCGAGTCCGTTGTGCGCGTGTTCCTCAAAAGCGGGGGCCGCGAGCCGCGCCACCAGCAATCGAGGAACACGGTATGATCCAGGGCGGCGACGGGCTCCGTTTTGCGCGTGTTCCTCAAAAGCGCAAAGGCCGCGCAGGCGCGGCGCCAGGAGGGGAGGAACACGCAGAGGGTTGGGCGCCGAAGCGAGTCCGTTTTGCGCGTGTTCCTCAAAAGAGCCTGCTATTCGAGAAGCTTGCTCCACTGACCGAAGACGCCCGCGCCCGCGCCACCGAACTTGACAAGCGGCATGGCCGGAATGGCGCCCCCGGCGAGAACCCTTCCACCGGTGTCCATCATCTGGTGCGCCAGATTCGCACCCTCCGCTAGCGTGACGAGTATCCTCGGAATCTCCGCCTTCTATCACGACAGCGCCGCCGCGCTGGTGATCGATGGCGAGATCGTGGCTGCCGCGCAAGAGGAACGCTTTACCCGCAAGAAACACGACGCCGCGTTTCCGGCACGAGCCATCGAGTACTGTCTGCGCGAGGCCGGTATCGATGCGCGCTCGGTCGACTACGTGACGTTTTATGAAAAGCCGCTACTCAAGTTCGATCGCCTTCTCGAGACCTCCCTCGCATTCGCCCCGCGAGGATTCAGCAGCTTTTGTGCCGCGATGCCGGTGTGGCTGAAGGACAAGCTGTTCCTGCGCCGGACGCTGCGGCGCGGACTCGGTGATGCCGTCCGGGCTCCGCTCGTTTTCCCCGAACATCACGAGAGCCACGCCGCAAGCGCGTTCTTTCCGAGTCCGTTCGACAAGGCCGCGATCCTGACGCTCGATGGCGTGGGCGAATGGGCCACCGCCTCTAGCGGCATGGGCGAAGGCAACAAGATCCGGCTCACGCACGAACTCGCGTTCCCGCACTCGCTCGGGCTGCTCTACTCCGCGTTCACTTCTTATTGCGGATTTCGCGTGAACAGCGGCGAGTACAAACTGATGGGGCTCGCGCCGTATGGCAAGCCCGTCTATGCCGAGGCGATCCGGAAACATGTCGTCACGATCGGGCCAGACGGCGCGATCTGGCTCGACATGGATTATTTCAACTACTGCCAAGGCTTGACGATGACGAACGCCCGCTTCCACCGTTTGCTCGGGGGAGAGCCTCGCAAACCGGAGGCTGAGATCGAGCAGCGGCATAAGGATCTCGCCGCGAGTATCCAGGCTGTGACGGAGGAGGTGGTTCTTCGTATGGGACGCGCGCTGCACGAGCGGACCTGCTGCCGCGATCTCGTACTCGCTGGTGGAGTGGCACTGAACTGCGTTGCCAATGGACGGCTGTTGCGCGAGGGGCCGTTCGACCGGATCTGGGTCCAGCCGGCGGCGGGCGATGCGGGCGGGGCGTTGGGTGCGGCGCTGTTCGTGTGGCACCAACTTCTCGATGGTCCGCGGGAGCACCGCACAGGCGATTCGCAGCGCGCGAGCCGGCTCGGTCCCGCGTATCCGAGTTCCGAGGTCCGCGCGGTGCTCGATTCCCAGCGAATTCCGTACCGGCACTTCGAGGATCGCGCGGCGCTGTCCGCGCATGTGGCGGAGGCACTCGCAGCGGGCCGCGTGGCAGGCTGGTTTCAGGGCAGGATGGAGTTTGGGCCTCGCGCGCTCGGGTCGCGGAGTATCCTCGCCGATCCGCGAGGTCCCGCAATGCGCGAGGCGTTGAATCGCAAGATCAAGTTTCGCGAGACGTTCCGGCCGTTTGCTCCGTGCGTGCCTGTGGAACACGCCGCTGAGTGGTTCGACCTCACCTCAGCAAGCCCGTACATGCTCATCACCGCGCTAGCGAGGAATCCCGCCGCGATTCCCGCCGTGTCGCACGTAGACGGAAGCGCACGAGTGCAGACCGTGGATCGCGAACGGCATCCGGAATTGCACGCGTTGCTCGAGGCGTTCGGAGAAAGGAGCGGGTGCCCCGTGCTCATCAATACGAGCTTCAACGTGCGAGGCGAACCGCTCGTGTGCACACCCGAGGATGCGCTGCGCTGCTTCCTGGCAACCGATATCGATCTGCTGGTGCTCGAGGATTGCGTGATCGACAAGCGCGACACGGGCGGACTCGGCGACGCCGGCCGAGCTGTATTTCTCTCGCGGTTCGATCCGGATTGACACGATGAGATTCGCGGACATCGATCGCAACCCCGATTCGCGCAAGCTGCGCTGGTTCGGACTCTTGTGCCTGGCGGTGCTCGGAGTTGCGGGGGGACGTCGCGGCATCCCGTGGTTGATCGCAGTTGGCGGGGCGGCCGCGGTGGCGGGATGGCTGCGGCCCGCGCTGCTGCGGCCGGTGTTCGTGGGTGCGTCGATCGCGACGTTTCCGATCGGATGGCTGATCTCGCGGTTGATCCTGGCCGCCGTGTTCTTCGGAGTCGTGACTCCGATCGGGATCCTGCTTCGAATCAGCGGACGGGATCGCCTCGCGCTTCGCCACACGCCACCACGTTGGATCGAGCGCGCGCCACGCGATGATCCACGGTCCTACGTCCGGCAGTTCTGATACAACCATAGGAATGAGCGGAGGCTTCAAGAAGATCGCCAGCGAACAGCGCGATCGTGGTGTGCTGGCCGAACTGTGGGATTTCCTCGCGACACGGAAGAGATGGTGGATGATTCCGATCGTCGCGGTTCTGCTTTTGCTCGGAGTGCTGGTGATGCTCTCCGGCACGGCAGCGGCACCGTTTGTCTATACGTTGTTCTGACGGCAATCGCGCCGTCTTGCAAGCGAAACGCGGCACGAGCATAATCGGGAGATGAAAAAAACGCTCGCCGTCTGGTTGCTGGCCGCCGCGCCTGCCTGGACGCAGACGCCGGTGGTGATCGACGGCAAGCTCGACGAGGCGATCTGGCGCACCGCGCAGCCATCGCCGATGTCCGGCGGCGGCGGTGAGATTCGGATCGCCGTCGCGGGCCGATACCTCTACGTGGGGGCACGCATGCCCGAGTCCAGCGGCCAGTTCACGGCGCGCTCGATCGGCCGGAACCCGCACTGGGAAGAAGAGGACTCCATCCACGTGACAGCGGGCTCGTATCCCGATTGGACTGTTGTCGTAGGACCGCTCGGCGCTTGGGGCGTCGAGACCAAGGGCGTTCCGATTCCAGCCGGCAACTTCCGCGGCGCGGCCACGCGGGGCACGAACGAGTGGATCGCCGAGGTCGCGATGCCGATGAATGACTTTCGGGCCGCGAGGCCAGAAGAGATCACGGTGACGATCGAGCGGATTCGCGCGATGCGCCCGGGCGATCCGGAGCGGCGCTACCGCTGGCCTGCGATCGGCCCGGCCGGACGCATTCCGCGAACCGCGGCGGCGGAGGCTCCGGCGCCGGTATTCCGCCCGGCACCGATCGGAAATACCGAACCGCCGATCGAGGTGGGGCGCGATCGAGCGGCGGGCGAGTGGCTGCTGGTGCGTAATGAGCCGAACCCTCGCAGGCCGCGCGCGGCCACCGGAGTTCAACTCTCCCATGACGGCGAGAAACTCCGCGTCACGGCCCGCTGCGATGTTCCGGGCGGCACCTCCCCTGGCAACTCCGACAACTTCTCGATCTACCTTTCGGCCACTGGATCTTCGTACGTTCAGATCGGCATCGATCCATCGGGAACCGTTTCCGAAGCCACTGGCATGAGCGGCGGCCAGCGAATCTCGCGCCCGCGAACCGATTGGAAGAGCGGCACCCGAGCCATCATCGACCGCGGTCCCACCGGATGGACCGCGCGGCTCGACATTCCGATGCGGGCCGTGGCGGCCGTGCTCGGTGAGGATCCACTGCCCGGCGAGTGGCGCGTGCTGTTCGTGCGCTCGCGGCCCGGCGTCTCCGGCGAACTCCGTGAGACCAGCGTGCTGCCCGTGATCGAAACTGAGACACTCGTTTGTCCCGCCCGATACCGGCGGTTGCATCTGGTCAACGGTCCAGCGGCCACGCCCATTCAGGCGGTGGCACGGCCGCATCCGCTCGAATCGGTGAACCGCCGCGTGCTGCCGGCTTCCGGCATGGGAATGATTGACCGGCATCAGCGCCTCCGCACGCAGCGGATTCTCGAGCAGGAGCGCCGGGAGTGGGATGCAGTCAACTCGCGCG
>CADECY010000086.1 GCA_902825945.1 uncultured Acidobacteriota bacterium | reverse complement strand
CCCTCCACTTGCAGTGTACTCCCGCGGACGGGCGGCTAGAGGCCGAGGGACCAGATCATCAGGACTGCGAAGAACGCGCCCCCCGCAATGGCAGCGACGAGCCAGGCCTTTTCGCCACGCCCCATGCCAGGCTTCCTGTTGATGGAAGCCACTTCTCGCCCTGACATAGTCCGAGGCACAGGCATCTCCCTCCCGGTTGGATCGCGCGGATCTGATCGGCGAGTTGATGAGTGCGGGCCGCGAGACTCGCCGCTTTCAAAGGCCATCAGGATGGCGGTGGTCCTCATCGCACGAAGATGAATTCGTTACTGCCGAGCAGGACTTGGGCGTACTCGCTCCACGATCGCTTGGCGACGAAGCTGAGGCCTAGGTCCACCTCCTTCGGCTTCGGATCCCGTGACAGCGTGAAACGATAGAGCGTACGGAGGCGATCGGCGTCCGTACCCTCGCCGGCGCGGGCCGCCAGCGCCGCGGCTTGATCCTGGAAGAACTCGCTGTTCATCACGAACAGTTGCTGGAGCGGAGTTGTGGTGACTTCTCGCTGGGGAGCATGCGAGTTCGGGTCCGAGTAGTCGTAGAGCCGGAGCAGGGGATTGAGCCGTCCGCGGCTGATCTTGCCATAGACGGTGCGCCGCACGTTCTTGCGATCGTCGAGATTCGGCGATTCGCCGCCCGCGGTGAGATCGAGCTTTCCGTTCGCCGCGAGCAGCGCGTCCCGCCACGCTTCGATTTCGAGCCGGCGCGGATTCATCCGCCACACGAGCTTATTGACCGGGTCCGCTTGATTGGCATCCTCTCGCCGCGCGCTCGATTGCCGGTACGCCGCGGAAAGCATGATCTCGCGGTGCAGCCACTTGAGCGACCATCCGTTCGCCACGAATCGCGCGGCGACGTCGTCGAGCAATTCCGGATGCGAAGGACGGTCGCCCTGCGTGCCGAAGTCCGAAGGTGTCGGGACGAGATGCCGGCCGAAGTGCCAGCCCCAGACACGATTTACCCACACGCGCGCGGCGAGCGGGCCCGCCTCGCGAATGATCTTTTCGGCGAGTTCGAGCCGTCCGCTGCCCTGCCGGAAAGGCTGGGCATCCGCCGAGTCGAGCACACTGAGGAACCGGCGCGGAACCGTCTCGCCCGGATTGGCGACGTTGCCCCGGATGAAGACCGGCAGGTCCCGCGGCTGGCCGGGGCGGAAATCGACCCACGTGAGATCGGGGTCCGAGCCGTCGATCCAGCAGCCGGCGTCGGCCACCGCGTTGGTGAGGGGAATCGATTCGTATTGCTCGATCTCCTTCTTCAGTCTTGCGTGCTCGGCGAGAGCCTTTTGTCGCTTGCTGATGATCCCCGGGTCGGTGTTCTCGTTGCCGCCGAGCAGCCGGGACGCCGCGTTCAAATGATGAATCCGGTCGTTCAGCCACATGATGCGCGCTTCGGTTTCGGGCGGAACCTCGGCGAGCGGGCGCCGCACGCTCCACGTACTCGCGAAGACGCCCGCGAGGGCGTGATAGTCCTTCGTCGAAATCGGATCGAACTTGTGGTCGTGGCAACGCGCGCAGGTGACGGTGAGCCCGAGGAGTCCGCGCGCTACACCGTCCACGCGCTCATCCCAGTCGTCGGAGGCGAGGGTTTCGATCACCTCTTTCGAGAGCCGGTTGTCCTTATGATAGGTGGGCGTGGTGCCGAGATAGCCGAGCGCGCGCAAATCGCGCCGTTGGAACCCGGGCAGCAGATCGGCGGCGAACTGCATCTTCAGGAAGCGGTCATATGGGATGTCGGCGTTGATCGCCTCGATCACCCAGTCGCGGTAGTGCCAGGCGAACGGATACGGCGGATTGGTGGCTTCGCTCGTGGGATTGTCCTCGGCCCAGCGCGCGACATCGAGCCAGTGCCGTGCCCAGCGCTCTCCGTATCGCGGCGACTCGAGAAGTGCTTCGATGACTTTTTCGTAGGCGTCCGGCGCGGCGTCGTTCACGAATGCCTCGGCCTGTTCGTACGTGGGCGGGAGTCCGGTCAGGTCGAAGTAGGCACGCCGGATCAACGTGCGCCGGTCCGCCTCGGGCGAAGGCGTCAGTCTGTTCGCATCGAGTTGCGCGAGTACGAAGTGGTCGATCTTGCGCCGAGGCCATTCGGGCTGGCTGGTTTTCGCAGGCACGCGCTCTTGGAGCGGTTGGAATGCCCACCATTTCCGGCCCTGCTCGAGTGTCATCGGGCCGGACTTCGTTGATTGCTTGGATTGCGCCCGCGGGTCCGGTGCGCCGAGCCGGATCCACTCCTCGAAGTCGCGAATGGAGGCATCGGGCAGCTTTCCAGTGGGCGGCATCTTGAGCTTTGAGTCCGAGTGGCGCAACGCGAGCAACAGCTTTCCTGAGACTGCGTTCGCGGTTCCCTCCCGGGTGTCGAGCGCAAGCCCGCCCATCGGCGATTTCAGCTTGGTGGAGTGACAGCCGAAGCATTTCTCCGTCAATACGGGCCGGATCTTGCGCTCGAACAACTCCATGCCGGCATCGGCGGCCAAGAGCGGCGCGACGGCCGCGAGGAAGACGCAGGTCCGTGTGCTGGCGGGCATCAACAGGATTGTATCGCGCCATGATCGAGAAACAGCATTGGGACGCCATGATACCGGCCTCGAGACTCTCGGCAGATCAAGCCCGTCGAACGGGAGATCGGATTCCGATCGAACCGGGTGATCCCGCCTCCGAGGTCCGTGCGAACGGAGAACGCTGTATCACAAGCCGACGTTTGGAGCAGATCCGCAATGCGACGCTGCTGAGCGCGCCCTTCACGCACAAGATCCGCAGCTACATGATTCTGCTTTCGCCGAGGAAGCTCGGGCACGGATTACGTCCGCCTGCCGAGTCCGGCCGTGGAGACCCGATGCCACGCCGCGACTTCCGCCGGGTGCGCACCTGGACGCATCTGCTGTCGGGGCTGAGCGCCGGAACGCGCGGATCGAGGTCGGGACCTGCCGGGGCGATTGCGCGGAATTGGTGTTGGTTTTTGCTTCAATCGAAACTGGACTGCTGAAGCTGTTCGGAGATGCAAGAATGCTGATTCCCAGAGTACGATCTCCAGGCCGCGAAACACCGTCTTCTTCCCACTCTGTGCGCGACGCCCCAATACCCCGCGTGGGATGATCGGTAGCCGAAAACGGCTTGCGCGTTTCTACTCTCTCGATCTTCCTCGGAATCGCTCCGATCCCTCCCCGGAGATGCCGCCGGCCACTCCTGTGACACGCGGATGGGTCCGTGCGTTTGCGCCAGAACCCCGAGAGCCGCGACTAGATCGCGCAAAATCCCTATCCCGTCATTGTGCAACGTGGGATTGGGCTCGAAGGGTGATACATCTGTCTCACGGCTGGAAAATCGGGCTACCTTCCATTTTCCGTGAGATTTTTTCCTTCCACCGCTACTTATTGAATAGATGCACAAGACCGACGATCTCGACATCTACTGGCTCGCTCTCCGCCTCGTCCCCGGACTCGGACCCCGCCGCGCGGTCCCGCTGATCCAACGTTATCGATCCCCCCAGGCGGTTTTCCGCGCCAGCGCTTCGGAACTGATGGGAGAGGGACTCCCGGGCGGAATCGCCCAGTCGATCGCCAGCGGCTGTACGTTCGATGACGCTTCCGAGCAGGCCCGCCTAATGCGCAAGTCTGGCGCGGCGTTGGTCACCTGCCTCGATCCGCGTTATCCCGAGCGGCTCCGCGAGCTCTACGACCCGCCGCTGCTTCTCTTCGCGCTCGGCCGCGTCGAACTGATGGACGACGTCCTGGTGGCGATCGTCGGGACTCGCCGTCCGAGCGCCTACGGGGTCGCCGCAGCCGAGCGGGTCTCGACCGACCTCGCCCTCCAGGGCGCCGTGATCGTCTCCGGGATGGCCCGGGGTATCGACACCGTCGCCCACCGGGGTGCGCTCAGCGCAGGGGGCGACACGATTGCCGTCTTCGGCTCCGGCGTCGACCACATCTACCCCGCGGAAAACCGCAAGCTCGCCTCCGAGATTGCTGAAAAGGGGCTGATCCTCTCCGAGTTCCCGATGGGGAACCCCGGACACCCGCAGAACTTTCCGATCCGCAACCGGATCGTCAGCGGACTCAGCGCCGGCGTGGTGATCGTCGAGGGAGCCCAATACAGTGGCTCGGCCATTACGGCCCGGCTCGCCATGGACCAGGGTAGGGAGGTCTTCGCCGTTCCTGGAAACATCACTTCGAAGATGAGCTGGGGTCCTAACTTATTGATAAAACAAGGCGCTCACTTGGTCCAGTCTGCCGAAGACGTGATCAACGGTCTCCCCTTGCCGGATCGCCAGGCGCTCGCCACCAAGCGCGGACCCGCGCCCGCCGGGTCGAGCGACGACCATGGGCCGAGCCTCCGAGACGTTCTGGGTCCCCAGGCGCCCGTTGGGGCCGAGATCCTGCGCTACCTCCGCGTCGACGAGGGTACTCCCCTCGACGATATGGTTGAAAAACTCGACGGTCCCGACTCGCCCGATATCATCAGCATTCTCTTCCAGTTGGAGATGCTGGGGCTCGTTCGCCAACTGCCGGGGAAAAAGTTTGTTAAAGTGTGGGGTGAGTCCTCTTGGGCCGAACCCGCATCACACCTTTCGGCCACTCCATCATAAAAAGGCACATTCTTTCTCACTGGGCAGTATGGGCAAATCTCTCGTCATCGTCGAGTCTCCGGCCAAGTCGAAGACCATCGGCAAGTACCTCGGCAAGCAGTTCATCGTGATGGCTTCGCTGGGGCATATCAAGGACCTTCCGAAGAAGGACCTGTCCGTGGACGTCGATACCGACTTCACTCCCAAGTACGAAGTCATCGAAGGAAAAAAGAAGCTCATCTCCGAGCTCAAACAGGCTGCTAAAGACGCCGACGCCGTCTACTTGGCGGCTGACCCGGACCGCGAAGGCGAAGCCATTTGCGCGCACCTCGCCGAGGAATTGACCCCTAAGAAAGGGCCTGGTCCGAAGGTGTTCCGCGTGATGTTCAACGAAATCACCGCGAACGCCGTCAAGAAGGCCTTCGACAACCCGATGGCCGTCAATTCGAACCTCGTGGACGCCCAACAAGCTCGGCGTGTACTGGACCGGCTGGTCGGCTACAAGATCTCGCCGCTATTGTGGGACAAGGTCCGCCGCGGGCTTTCCGCGGGCCGGGTCCAGACGGTTGCGCTGCGGCTGATCGTCGATCGCGAACGCGAGATCCGCGCCTTCCTCAGGGAGGAGTACTGGACGATCGACCTTTCGCTCAACGCGCAGAAGGCTCCGGTGCTCAAGGCCCGCCTTGCCAAAAAGGACGGCGAGAACCCTGTCATTCCGAACGAGGATACCGCCACGGCGATCGTCACCGCCGTGGACGGCGCCGAGTTCAAGGTCGCCACGGTCAACAATCGCGAGAAGCGCCGAAACCCGGTCCCGCCCTTCATCACCTCGACCCTTCAGCAGGAGTCGTCTCGCAAGCTTCGCTTTTCGGTGAAGCGGACGATGGGCCTCGCCCAACGGCTCTACGAGGGCGTGGAACTCGGTGGCGAAGGCGCCACCGGTCTCATCACCTACATGCGTACCGATTCGGTGCGCGTGTCGGTCGATGCGCTGGACGAGGTCCGGAAGTTCATCCCCGAGCGCTACGGTCCGCAGCACCTTCCCGCGACGGCGCACACCTATAAAGGGAAAAAGGATGCGCAGGACGCGCACGAAGCGATCCGCCCCACGTCGGTCTATCGCACACCAGAGATGATGGAGGGCTTCCTCTCCGAGGACGAGATCAAACTGTACAAGTTGATCTGGAATCGATTCGTTGCCAGCCAGATGGCTCCGGCCGTGTTCGATCAGACCTCGATCGACGTCGCCGCAAAGGGCAAGGACGGGGCGGACTACACCTTCCGCGCCACGGGCTCCGTCATGAAGTTCGACGGATTCCTGGCCGTCTATCAGGAAGGCAAGGACCAGAAGGACGAAGAGGACGACGAACTCAAGGCGAAGCTGCCCGCGGTCACTCCGGGCGAGGTGCTACGCTTCAAGTCGATCGATCCCGAACAGCACTTCACCGAGCCGCCGCCGAGGTTCAACGAGGCGACGCTCGTCAAAGAACTCGAAGCGGACGGTGTGGGCCGCCCCTCCACCTACGCGTCAATCCTTTCGACCATCCAGGATCGCGGCTACGTCAAGAAGGAGGGCGGGCGGTTTTACCCGACGGACGTAGGCTTCGTCGTCACCGATCAGTTGACCTCGAATTTCGGCGACATCTTCGATGTCCGCTACACCGCGCGGATGGAGGAGGAACTCGACGAGATCGAAGACGGGAAGATCGATTGGCGCAAGGCGATCGGAGACTTCTACGGCCAGTTCAAGGTGGACCTCGAACGGGCCGAGGCGCAGATGGAAGACATCAAGCGCATGGAGAAGCCCACCGACCTGGTCTGTGAGAAGTGCAACCGGCCGATGGTGCTCAAGTGGGGCAAACACGGCTACTTCATCTCCTGCTCCGGATATCCCGAGTGCACCAACACACGCGAGCCGAGCGCCGACATGGTCGAAGGCACCGCCGCGCCTGAGTTCTCCGAGCAGGACGAGGCCGAGTACTGCGAAAACTGCGGACGAGAAATGGTTCTCAAGAAGGGGCGGTTCGGTCAGTTCTACGCCTGTACCGGATATCCGGACTGCAAGACCACGCGGCCGCTGAACTCGGTCGAGCAGCGCAAGTCCGACGTGCCGCTCGACGAGGATTGCCCGGTTTGCTCGAACAAGCTGGTGATGAAGTATGGCCGGTTCGGCGAGTTCACGGCCTGCTCGAAGTATCCGGAGTGCAAGTACGTCAAGCAGAAGACCATCGGCGTGGCGTGTCCGAGTTGCGCCGGGGGCGAAGTCGTGGAACGGCGATCCAAACGCGGAAAGACGTTCTTCGGGTGCAACAAGTATCCCGAGTGCGAGTTTGTCGCGTGGGGCAAGCCGCTGGCGGAGGCCTGTCCGCAGTGCGGCTCGCCGTATCTGGTCGAGAAGTATCTCAAGAAGGGCCAGTTCGCGGCATGCCCGAACAAGGAATGCAAGTTCAGCCGCGAGCTCGAACCGGTCGGTGCGACCGCGTAATCCTCTTTGTGTGGCGGCAGCCTGCTTTCTGGCGGGCTGCTCCCGTCCGGAACCGCCGCCTTCGGGCAATGCGATCCATGAGATCCAGCCCGCGTTTGCGACCGAACGTGTGTCGGACGATCCGGATGATCCGGCTATTTGGGTGAACCCGGCCGGCCGGGCTCAAAGCCGCATCATTGCGACCAACAAGGCCAAGAAGCCCACGGGCGCCGTCGTGATGTACGATCTCGATGGGAAGGCGATCCACACGGTGGCGGGCGTGGACCGCCCGAACAACGTCGATGTTGCCTACGGGCTTCCGCTCGCCGGACGCGCGACCGACATCGCCGTCGCGGCGGAGAGGCACGCGAACCGCCTGCGTGTGTTCGCGATCTCGCCGTCCGGACTCACCGATGTCACGGGCGCCACGTCTGTCTTCGCGGCTCCCATGGGGATTGCTCTCTTCAGGCGCCCGGCGGATGGCGTGCTCTTTGCGATCGTCAGCCGCAAGTCGGGTCCGAGCGGCAGCTATCTGTGGCAATACCGGCTCGAGGACGATGGCTCGGGCAAAGTGCGGGCGGTGAAGGTGCGCGAGTTCGGCACTTTTTCGGGGAAGGGCGAAATCGAGGCCGTCGCCGTGGACGCGGAGCTGGGATTCGTCTACTATGCCGACGAGGATTTCGGGATTCGCAAATATCACGCCGACCCTGATCATGCGGATGCCGCGAAGGAACTGCCGAGCTTCGGAACCGGCGGATTCCATGGAAATCGCGAAGGCATCGCGATCTACGCCAAGCCCGGCGGCACCGGCTACATCGTCTGCTCTGACCAGATCCCCGGAAACAGCCAGTACCGGATCTATCGCCGCGAGGCAAATTCGGAGCTGGTGAAGGTGGTCCGCGGTGGCGCCGATTCAACCGACGGGCTCGAGGCGATCTCGACGCCGCTCGGTCCGAAGTTCCCCAAGGGAATGCTCGTTACGATGAACAGCTCGGGAAAGAATTTCCTGGTGTTCGACTGGGCCTCGCTGGGCCTGCCGTAGAGGGCCGCCGTTCGTCCGCGCCGGCAAGTAGCTCCGCGACGGCGAACGTCCGCTTGAAGACGGTCGACGCGATGTCTTCGCCCGGCGACACCTGCGACTATGTCCTCTTTGTTGTCTCCGCATTCCAGCGGTGTTGGGCGACCAGGGTCAGATCGGCGGACCGCAAGGCTTTCTCTGAAGTCCTTCGATAGCAGCGAGGTTGGGAATTCCTCGACCGTCATCAGTGCAGCGGCGGCAGCCGTGCGCCTTCTCCTGCTACTGGAACTCGATAGACCCGATGATTCCGTCGGCCTTCTCCCCGTTCTCCGGAGCTCCGAATCCGACCGTCACCACGCGGACGGGCGATTGCTTACCGCACTGCATGTTGATCGTTTCCGCGCCTACGCCCTTGATCCGCACCATCTCCGGATCGCCGATCATCAGGGACATCACCTTGCCCTCGCCGCTGACGCGCAGTACGGCGCCCTTCTCGGCGCAGATCAATTCCTCGAACTTGCCGGTGAAGAAGGTGTCCTGATTCTTGCGCTGCCGGGTCACCCACTCGCCGCTCAACTGGCGCTCGAGTTCGAAGCGAACGTCGTCGAACTTGTCGCTTGGCAGTGCGGCCACGGTCTCGGCGGTCTGTCCGGTGGGGACTGGCGCGGCGGCGGGGCCTGCGGCTGTCAGGGGTGCCTTGGGAGCATTCGCGTGCGCGAGGCGATATTCGATGTAGGAGAGGTTCCGGTCGACCTCCATCACGTCCGATTCCGACTTGGCGTATTTCTTCGCCCGGAGGCCCATCTCACGGGCTTGCTCGAAGCTGTTCAACTGGATCAGACAATAGGTCTGCGCCTTGAAAAGCGCCGCGGCCTTATCCGGCTTGATCGACTTCACCTCCGCGAACAGCGAATACGCTTCGCCGAACTTCCGTTCGCCCATGAGCAGGTATCCGAGCTGCAGGCGGACATCGAAGTAGTCGGGATCCACCTCGAGTGCCTGCCGCAATGCGGCGATCGCCTGGAGCTTGTTCGCGCCTTTGGTCTGCAGCAGGTAGGCGTAATTGCGCAGCATGCGCGCGTTCTTCGATCCGAGCTTGGCCGCGGCGCCGAAGTGTTTCATCGCCTCGTCATCTTCGTTCCTGCGCATGTGGGAATAGCCGAGGGCCTCGAGCGCCTCGATGTTATCGGGATACTGCGCCACGAGCTTGGCGTACATCGCCGCCGCCTGATCGGCCTTCTTGCCGTAGTTGAGCACGTGCGCGAGCGTCAGTTCGGCATCGGCGGGGTTCGCCTTTTCGACGAGCGGAGTTTCGACCTTTGCGTCAAGCCGCGAGTCGACATGCGCCACGGTCTGCCAGCTCTTGCGCAGGTACGACCCGAGATCCTTCTGGATCTGTTCGAGCGTCTTTCCGTAGGTCGCGGGAAGCGCTTCGGCTCCGCTTTGGCCATTCAGCACCGCGTTGAAGGCACGCTGGCTGTTGGCCCGGTAGCCGTCCTCGAAATACATCATGTGGACGAGCGCCCAACTCTGCGCGTAGAACACACTGGCGCGGTTCTTTTCGTTGTACTCGGGCGAATCGTGCGTCACGGCAAAGAGCCTCTCGAGCGGCATCCACTTCTCCTGCATCAACGTGTAGTGGCGGCCGGGTTCGAACAGTCCGATTCGCACCTTCTTCGCAACCGGTGTCATCGTCGAATAGAAGTCGGCGATGCCCTCATTCAACCACGGCGGAGCCTTGGCGTCGGCGTGTTTCATGATCAGATGGACATACTCGTGGACGGCGATCTTGAAGAAGTGTTCGTTCGTGTCGCCCATCACGATGTAGTCACGATCGGGTGTGGGCAGGTAGAACGCGGCCGCCGCCTCGCTTGGTTTGTACGGCGCGAACTCCTTCTCCGACGAGAAGCCGACCAGCCGCACCTTGTTCACCGACTTCGACTGGATCTTCATGAAGTCGAGGAAAAACGCACGGACCTGCTCGAAATGCTTGATCGCGGACTTGCCGATGCGCTCACCCGCGGTCGTGTAGAGCTCGAAATTCGGGCTAGTGATCTTGATCCATTCCGCGGCCGCCGCCGGGAACGTTACCGCGAGGACACAAAGAAGCGACTTCGCCCGCGTCATGTCCGTAGGCTACCATGCGTGATAGTAACCGCGGCGCTCCTCGACTTCTACCTCAGTCCCGAATAGCGCCGAGAGCTTGTCGCTCGTCAACATCGCGGGCTTCGGGCCATCAGCGAAGACACGGCCAGCGCGCAGCATGACCACGCGCGAGATCTCGGGAATGATGTCCGGGAGGTGGTGCGTCACCAGAATCACACTCGTGTCCTGGCTCACGATGCGGCGCATGGTCTCGCGAAGCTCGTGTAGCGCGTGGAGGTCGAGACTGTTGGCGGGCTCGTCGAGAATGAGAGCCTTCGGGCGATGCACGAGCGCTCGTGCGATCACGACACGGCGCGCCTCGCCGGACGAGAGTTCGTTGATGGGACGATCGGCCAAATGCTCGATTTCGAGCAGCCGGATCACCTCCGCCGCGCGCGCCTCCATCTCGGGTGTCACCACGTGATTCGGCCAGATGCCGATCGAGGAGTGGAAGCCCGACAGGACGATCTCCATGCCGGGATAATCGTTGCGCGTGCAGGTGTCCACCAGATCATAGGAGACGATGCCGAGCAGCGGGCGCAGTTCGAAGATGTTCCAGATGGACTTGCCGAAGATCTTCAGCGACGAATCGGGAATGTCGGGATCGGGATACAGCTCGCGCGTTATGGTCTTGATCAGCGTCGACTTGCCACAGCCATTCGGTCCGAGGATCGCGACATTCTCGCCGACCCCGATGGAGAAGTTCAGCCGGTCCAAGACATGACGGCCACTGCGCCGCACCGAAACGTCGCGGTACTCGATAAGAGCGGGTTGTTGGTTCATTCGTTAGCGATTGAGCGTGGTGACGCGGAAGAAGGGCTTGTCCTTCTCCGCCGGATCGGGGGTGAACTCCTGGCTGGTCTTGGTGGGATCGTAGTCGCGCCACAGCCAGATCATCTCCTCGGCGAGTTCGGCGTGACCGCCGTTGCGCGAGTGGGTTCCGTTGCCCCACACGAAGCGGAAGTCGTAACCTTTCAGCTTGAGCGAGTTCGCCATCGCGATGTTGGTGGCGGGCCAGCTTCCGTGCTCGTTTTCGAGGTCGCCCGCGCCATCCTGCAGCCAGACTCGGATATTCTTCTTGGTGTCCTTGCGGATCTTGAACGGATAGACGTTGCCGCCATCGAGCACTCCGGGCTTCCACTGAATCGAGGTGAAGCTGCCGATCCGGCTCAGTACGCGCGTGAACAATTCGGGATGCGCGTAGGCCGCGTTGAAGGCGCAGATTCCGCCCGACGAATCGCCCGCGATCGCGAAGCTGTAGCCGTCCTTGCGCAGGTTGTACTTCTTGCCCACCTCGGCGAGGATCTCGTCGCGCAGGAAGCGCGGATAGCGATCGTCCATCGTGTCGTACTCGATGCTGCGCATGCGGCGATTGCCGATCAGCCCGGGTGACACCAACACCTGAATGATCACCGGAATCTTCTTTTCGTGCGTCAGGTTGTCGAAGACGATCTGCGCGCGCGAGGGCATGTCGCGCGGAACCAGCACTTCGCCATCCTGCCAGACCATCACCGCAGCCGGCGTCTTCGGGTCGTACTGAGCGGGCACGTAGAGCCAATAGTCCGACTTCATGCCTTCATAGATCTTCGACTCGTGGACATGCTTTCCATCGAGCTTGCCCTGTGGCACTCCGGGCTTTGGGTAGGAGTATGGACCGAAGGCCGCGACATCAGTTTTTCCGCCGAAACGTTTTCCGTCCACTTCGTAGTGGAAGTTGTGGGTGCGCCCGGTGGGCAATTTCGCGGTGGCCCACCAGATGTTCCTGGACTTCTTGAGAGGTGGTCCAGCGGCATCGTTCAGGAAGAGCTTGGGCTTCTTGGCCGCCGATTCGAGGGCAAACAGGAAATCGCCGCCCACCGCGTAGACCGCTGTTCCTTTGGCGAGCGTGCCATCGCCCATCAGTTTGCCGAGTTCGGGCGAAGCGGATCGCGCGAGCTTTACAGCATCCGGAAACGCGGGCTGCTGGGCCGCAAGAGAAGCCGCCAGCGTGGCGGCAACGAGAAAAATGCGCATCAGGGTGAGGGTAGCATGTCACTGCTCCATTCCGAAGAACTGGCGTCCCAGCCGGATCGCGTCGAAACCCACTCCGATCGTATAGATGTCGCGCCGGCTCGGGCGCGCGATCAGCGGAGTCTCGGGGATCACCACCGCGGCCGGATCGGCATCTTTGAGGAAGAGCGGCGCGATCGGATGCGCCCCGTTGAGGCGGAACGCGGCGCGGCCGAAAATGAAGACGCCCGCGCTGGCGCCGGTTCGGCCTCTCCACGTGAGCGGCAGCGGGTACGACGCCTCGACCTGCGAAACGAACCCACGGAGGATGCCGCCGGTTATCAACTCATTCTGGCCGATGGTCGCGGTGACCGTCCCCACTGATCGTGCGCGGTTGCCGCTATCGTAGAAGGTCGACATCCGGATCCCGGTGAAGTACCCGCGCAGGAAGTTGTTCCTGTCTGGCGTCGTGAGCACGAGATGTTTCGGGGCCGTGAGCGCCGCCGCCAGCTCTGGGGCGAGAGTGATCAATCTCTCATAGCCGTAGGTACCCCGGGCAGGGAAGTCGAACGCCTTTCCCGACGAGACCGGGTGCAGGGGCAACGCCGCGCCGCCACCCACGATCCAGCCGAGCGCGGTGCGATGGCGGCGGCCGTCGAACGATGTGCGCGAACCCGCGCGGGCGAATTGGAATTCGTAGCCCGACTGGAACTCGGCGGCCTGAGCGATCGTGTTCAGGTTCAATTCGCGCGCGGCGCCGAGCAGATCGGCCGCGGTGATGCTGATCGCCGCCGCGGTCTGAATCGCCTGGCTACCCACGCGAACGTTGCCCCACCAGCGGTGCGCGCCATTCCCGCGCTCCAACGGCAGCGCGCGGGAAACGTAGAAATCGAGGAAAAATTTGCGCGTCGAATCGGAGGAACTCGCGCCCACCTGCTCGACGCCGATCATCGCGCGCGATACCTCGCCGCGGGGATCGAATGCCGGCTCCGGAATCACCGGATCCTGCTCACAGCGCGCGGCGGCGCAACAAAGTACGACAGCGGCAAAACGCATGCCACCTCCACCCACTGAATGGATGATGGCATAATTATCCTGTAATTGTCAATAATTATTTTGAAAATGGGTCCGGCCGCTTCTGGTTCCGGATTTCGAGAATGAGACCCATTACCAGCGTTTCGATTCGGTCGGCCGCTTTGACGTACTCGGCCTCAGGTTTGACGTATGGGTCCTCGACGTCCCAGGTGCGAGAGCCCTTTTCATAGGGTGCGGGAAGCCGCATTCCGCTGATATTCACCACCACGTCAAACGGCCCGCCGACCTCGACGAGCTGTTTCGGATATTGGTCGATGATGCTGATTCCACGGTCGCTCAGTACTTTGATCGTGAGCGGCGCAACGGCCTCCGCCGGGGCGACGCCCGCGCTTTCGACGTCGATGATGTCGGCTCCGTACTTGCGCGCGAACGCCTGGGCCATCTGGCTGCGGACCGCGTTACCCACGCACACGAACAGCACGCGGAGCTTGGGTTTGGCCGGTTGCGCGGGTCCGCTCGGGGCCACCCGCGAACCCGGCCGCTCGTAGTTCGAACGGGGTGAAAATCGGGACATTATCCGCGAACCTTTTCTAGAAAAAGATTCTGGACGCGCCGGTCGGCCGTGAGTTCGGGATGAAAAGTCGCGACCATATGGCGGCCCTGCTCGACGAGCACCGGGTCACCTGCATATGCGGCGAGCACGCGCGCCCCGGGGCCCACACGGCGAATGATCGGCGCGCGAATGAAAACGGCTTCGAGTTCGCCGCCTTCGAACGCAATCCGGGTCACGTGACTGCGGACCTGGCGGCCGTAGGCATTCCGCTCCACCGCGATGTCGAGCAATCCGAGAGACTCCTGTGCCGGCGCCGAAACTTCCGATGCCAGCAGAATCGCGCCCGCACAGGTGCCGAAGACCGGCTTGCGCGAACCGAACTCGCGCAACGGCTCCATCATCGATTCGATGCGGAGCAGCTCGAGCATGGTCGTGCTCTCGCCGCCCGGAATCACCAAGCCATCGACGGCCGACAACTGAGCAGCGGTGCGAACTTCCGTGGCCTCCGCACCCAGTTCCTCGAATGCCTTGCGATGGGCTTCGAAGTCGCCTTGCAAGGCGAGCACTCCTAACCGCACGCGGCCTACCAGCCCCGGGTCTGAAGCAACTCGGCTTCCGGGAGCTTCGAGATGTCGAGTCCGTGCATGCCGATGCCGAGTTCTTCGCTCGCTTCCAGCAGTTTGGCGGGATCGTTCCAAAAGGTCGCGGCCTTGACGATCGCCCGGGCGCGCGTTTCCGGATCATCGGACTTGAAGATGCCCGAGCCCACGAAGACCGCCTCGGCGCCGAGCGACATGACGAGGGCCGCGTCCGCCGGGGTGGCGATGCCGCCAGCCGAGAAGTTCGGGACCGGGAGCTTGCCGTGTTTGGCGACCCACTGGATCAGTTCCAAAGGCGCCTGGTGCTTTTTCGACTCATGCACCAGTTCCTCGGGTCCGAGCACGGTGAGCTGTCGCATCTCTTTCACGATCGTGCGGATGTGGCGCACCGCTTCGACGATGTTGCCCGACCCGGCTTCGCCCTTGGTGCGGATCATCGCCGCGCCTTCGGCGATGCGCCGTAGCGCTTCACCCAGATTTCGAGCACCGCAAACGAACGGCACCTTGAATCCGCGCTTGTCGATGTGATGTTCCTCATCGGCCGGGGTCAGCACTTCCGATTCGTCGATGTAGTCGACTTCGAGTGTTTCGAGAATTCGCGCTTCGGTGAAGTGGCCGATGCGAGCCTTCGCCATGACGGGAATCGTGACCGCCGCCATGATCTCCCGGATCTTCGAGATCGGGGCCATGCGCGCCACGCCGCCCTCTTTGCGAATGTCGGCAGGAACGCGTTCCAAAGCCATCACGGCGCAGGCGCCCGCTTTCTCGGCGATCAACGCCTGCTGGGCGTTGGTGACATCCATGATGACGCCGCCTTTGAGCATTTCCGCCAGTCCGATTTTGACGCGGAACGAATCGTCTAGGTAGACCATACAGTGATTTTATCGCACATGCTAAGATTCCACCGATGTCCACCAGCCGCAGAACCTTCCTCGCCGGAGCCACCGCGGGCGCCGCCTCCGCCGCGAGCCTGAAACCATCGTCCTCGCTCCGCTCGACCGCACGGGTGCTCGGAGCCAATGATCGCATCAATGCCGCCGTGATCGGCGTGGGCGGCAACGGATCGGGAATGCTGCGCACGCTGCTCGCGCGGCAGGATTCACCCGGTGATGTGCGTGTTGCCGCTGTCTCCGATATCTACACGCGGCGCAAGGAACGCGCGCGCGATGTGGCAAAGCTCGAATCGAAGGACGTCCATCATGACTATCGCGAATTGCTCGCGCGTCCCGATATCGACATGGTGGTGATCTCGGTACCCGATCACTGGCACGCTCAAATGGCGATCGACGCGATGGCGGCGGGCAAGGATGTGTACTTGCAGAAGCCGATGACACTGACGATCGACGAAGCACGGCAAGTTTCGGACGCCGCGAACAAATTCGGGCGCGTGCTTCAGGTGGGCTCGCAGCACCTCTCCGACAAGCGCTATCACAAGGCGAAGGAACTGATCGAAGGCGGCGAGATCGGCGGTGTATTGTGGGCGCAGGGAACGTATTCGCGCAATTCGCTCGACGGCGAGTGGAACTACTACGTCGATGAAGAGGCTTCGCCCGAATCGATCGACTGGAATCGCTGGCTCGGCTCGGCGCCGAAGCGGGCCTTCAGTCCGGAGCGCTACTTCCGCTGGCGCAAGTATTGGGACTATTCGGGCGGTATCGCGACGGATCTTTTCTATCACAAGCTCGGACCGCTGCTTTTCGCGATGGGTCCGCGGTTTCCATCGCGCGTCACGGGCTCAGGCGGAGTTTACGTGCAGAAGGATCGCGAAGTGCCCGACACCTACGCGACGATCATCGAATATCCGGACTTCTACGTGAATCTGTCGTCGTCGATGGCGAACGCCTCCGCGGGACGGCACTTCGCGGACGTGATCTATGGACAGAAGGGCACGATCACGTTCGGTGCCTCTTCGGTTACGGTCACCTCCGAGCCTGTCTGGAACGCGAAAGTGGCTGAGGGCCGGCGGGGCACGCGGAAGTTCGACGTGACCGAATCGAATCTGGTGCCCGATCACGTCGCGAATCTGCTTGAATGCATGCGGTCACGCAAGCAGCCGGTGCTGAATCCGGAGTTCGGCTATCAGTTGATGACGGCGATCCGGCTCGGCGTGGACTCCTATCGCGACGGGAAGGTGAAGTTCTTCGACGCGCGAACGCGCAAGGCCGTGGAGAAGCCCGTGCTCGCGCGGGCGGCATTCGAAGGGGACGGGAAGAATCGCGCGGACGGGCGGAAGCGGCGGGGCTGAGTTCGCGGGAACATTCACGCCAACCCGGTGTCTATTCATTCAGGCGCCTCGAGATCTGGATGAGTTAGTAAGCCGGGAGGGCTGCATGTTTGAACAATCGTTGGTGGATGCCTCTGGCGCGCATGGGACGCGCCCGTGGGCGGTGCCGGCCGCGGCCGGCGGACAGATGTTGCTGGTGGGGATCGCGCTAGCGATTCCGTTGATCTATACGGAGATGATGCCGGGGATCCGGCTGGTGACGCCGATGGTGCCGTTCAAGGCGGTGGCGCCGCCCGAGGTCCGGCCCGTCCAGCAGCATCAGGCCGCTCCAAGCCGGACTCGAGTGCCGGTCATCAGCTTGGCGAGCCTCATTCCACGAATCGTGCCGGACAGGATCGCGATCATCACCGAGGGTCCGATCGAGATCGCCACGAACCAGTCGCCGGACGGTTCGATCATTGGGGTGCCGTATGCGGGGCCAGCCGTTTCTAGCACGCCCGCGGTCGCGCCCCCGCCGGATCCGAAGAAAGCGGACCCGCCGAAGAAGGATCCGCCCCCCACTCCGAGTGGCCCCGTCCCAGTCGGGGGCATTGTGAAACAACCGCAACTGATCACCTACGTCAAGCCCGTTTATCCGCCACTCGCCCGTCAAGCCCGTATTCAGGGCCAAGTTCGCATCTCGGCGATTCTCGCCCGCGACGGTTCGGTCACATCGATGCAACTGGTCAGCGGTCATCCGCTCCTCGTGCAGGCCGCACTGGATGCGGTCCGCCTGTGGCGATACCGGCCCACCACGCTCAACGGACAGCCAGTCGAAGTCGCGATGTCGATCGACGTCAACTTCACTCTCTCCCAGTAGAACGACTACAATCGAGCCCAATGGCTCGACTCACGCTTCTACTCGTATTCGCCGCGGCTCTCCTCCCCGCGCAACCCAAGCCTCGCGCCCGCGCCCTCGGCGTGCCCTTCGACGGGACTCCCGGAAGATGGAACGCGATCACCGATGTCGCGGGCGTCGAGGTGGGGCACACGACACTCATCGAAGGCGACAAGGTCCGGACCGGCGTCACCGCGATTCTGCCCCGGGGCAAGGCGGACGCCGATCCTGTCTTCGCCGCTTGGTTCGCGCAGAATGGCAACGGTGAGATGACCGGAACGCCGTGGGTCGAAGAGTCCGGGTTCCTCGAAGGCCCGGTGATGATCACCAATACGCATTCGGTCGGCGTGGTACGGGACGCGGTGATCGGCTGGCAGGCGCGGACCGGGAAGATGTTCCAGCGATTCTCGATGCCGCTCGTGGCCGAGACGTTCGACGGCTTCCTGAACGACGTCAACGGATTTCACGTCAAGCCCGAGCATGCCGTTCAGGCGATCGAGAAAGCCGCCACCGGGCCGGTGGCCGAGGGCAACGTGGGTGGCGGAACAGGAATGATGTGCATGCAGTTCAAGGGCGGCGTGGGAACCGCTTCGCGAGTGGTGAAGGTCAACGATGCCAACTACACCGTGGGAGTCGAGGTGCAGGCCAACTATGGCCGGCGCGATCAGTTTCTCGCCGCGGGAATCCCGGTTGGCCGTGAGATCCCCGATGGGCTTCCGCCGCGCGCGGCACTCGACAAGCCCTACGTTGAAGCCGGTTCGATCATCATCATCATCGCAACCGACGCGCCGCTCGTCGCGCATCAACTGAAACGGCTGGCGCGGCGCGCCACGATGGGACTGGCGCGGACGGGCTCGATCGCCGGCAACAGTTCGGGCGACATCTTTCTCGCCTTTTCGACCGCGAATCCGAAAGCCGCTTCGACGCCACTCGCGCGCATCGATCTGCTCGCGAACTCAGTGCTTGATCCGCTGTTCGAGGCGACGGTGCAGGCGACCGAGGAATCGATCATCAACGCGCTGGTGGCGGCCGAGTCGATCACCGGAGTCGAGGGGCGGCGGGCAGCGGCGCTTCCGCACGACAAGCTCCGCGCGGTTCTCAAGAAGTACAACCGGCTGGTGGAGTAGGCGTCAGCCGAGGTAGTCGAACAGACTCTGGCGCGGGCGGCGTCCTTCGGCCTGCATGGCGGCCTGCTGCTGGAAGGTGGCGATGTTCAACTCAATGGCGGCCGCGGAAAGATCGGCGTCTTCGATTCCACTGATCTGGGTTTGCAGGTCGAGACGGCGGCGGCTGGCAATGTTCACCGCGTCGTTGACTTGCCCCTGGATCGAGCCGTAGTAGGCGAGTTGATCGTTCAGGTGCTTGCCCGCCGAGTGCACCGTGCCGAGCGCGATGCCGATCGCCGCATAGTCGTTGTTTTCGAGTGCGACGCGCAACGCGTTGACCGACTGGAAGACGTTCTCGGTGGCGACCGAGCTGTCGAAGATCTGTTGGGCGGTACGTCCGGCGTCGAAACGGATTCCGCTCGGGTGGGCGACCTCGCGCGTTGAACCCGCGCCCAAGTAGGCGCTGATCGGAGTGGGCTGAGTGAGGTCGATCGAGTAGGGTGGCGTTTGGTCGGCGTCACCCGAAAAGAGGTAACGCCCATCGACCTGGGTGTCGGCAAGGCCGACCAACCGTTCGAGAAGCTGGCCAACCTCGCCGGCAAGAGTTCGCCGGGTGGAAGCCTCGGCGATCGTACTGGCGCCCTGCGCGCCTAGGACCTGAATGCGGTCGAGCGTGGTGATGGCGTTGCTCAAGGCCTGCTCAGCCGTGTCCGTCTCGGTCTTGATCCGCCCGAGGTTCGAGTGGATCTGCTCGGTGCGGCTGAGGTCGGCGCGTAGCGAGATCAGATGGGCGACCTCACCGGGTGAGTCGGAAGCGGCGTTGATCCGGCGTCCGGAGCTCAATTGGCGCTGTGCGCGGTCAAGCCGTGCGGTGTTGCGCGCGAGATCGGAGAGAAAGCGCTCGGAATAGGCGTCGGGTCCGCGTACCATGGTTTACCTCAGGAGATCCATCGTGGTTTGGGTCAATTCGTTGAGCGTCCGGAAGACTTGGGCGCTTGCCTGATAGGCTCGCTGATACTCGACCAGCCGCGCGGCTTCTTCATCGAGCGAGACTGAGCTCAACTCCTCGCGCAGGGTCTTGGCCTGGGTGAGCATCAACGAGTGGGTGCGCTCTTCCTCGCGTGCGGAGGCCACGGCGGCGCCAGCCCGGGCCGCGATCTCGCCATAGAACTGCGAGAAAGAGAGGTTGTCGATGATCTTCTTCGAGCCGAAGTCGGCCAGGTCGAGGGCGTTGCCATTTCCGCCCGGTGCTCCCGCCGAGGCCGCCGCGATCTCATCGGCGGTAACGTTTCGAACCGCGATCGTGGCCGCGGCGCCGAATGCCGCATTGTACTGGAACAGCGATGCGCCTGGCTGCCCGTTGCGGTCGAGGCCCGCTGCCAACTGCGCGTTGACGCTCTCGGCAACCGCCGTCGCCAATCGGTCGAGGTCATTTTGGTGCGACTGAATCAGGCCGTTGTGAGCCTCGATCAGGCCCCGAATCTTGCCGCCCTGGAGAGTGGCGGTAATGTCGGCGCCCTGGTCGTTGGAAATCACCACTTGGCCGGTCGATTGGTCGAAGTGGATCGGATATTGATGATCGCCGAGTACCGAAGGAGTCTGCCCGCCCAGGTAGACGTTGTAGGAACCGTCTTCACCGCGTAGCACCGTGAAGTCAACCAGATCGGACAGTTGATCGAGCTTGGAGTGGATCTGGGCGTCGAGGCCCGGATCTTCGAGCCTTCGGCGATCCTGCCGGATCTGGATGTTGTAGTTCCGCAGGTCGTTGGTGATGTTGTTGATGGCCTCGACGGTTCCGCGGCCTTCGTGGGCGGCGTTGTGACGCGCATTGGAGAGCGTTGCCGCAAGATCGTTGAACTGTCCGGCCAACTGCTGGGCTTGACGCAGCACCCCCTGGCGGGAAGAAGTAGAGTTCGGCGCGACGCTGAGATCGAGGAAGCTCGCAAACAGGCCATCGAGCGCCTCGCCAACGCCACCTTGCCCGTTGACATCGAACGCGGAATCGACTTGGCCGAGCGTGACCGCGCGTTGCGAGAAGCGGCTGTATTGATGCTGTTGGGTCTGGACGCCCCGCTCGAGGTAGTCCTTCCGGCTCGAGATGAGTCCGTTGCTGTCGAGGCCGCCCGTGAGGCCCTGACCCAGTTCGAACGGCAGGCCGACCATCGACAGCGTCTGGCGGACGTAGCCGGGAGCCCGTGCGTTGGTGACATTGTTGCTGGTGAGCGCGATGCCCTTTTGCACGGTCTCCATCGACCGGGCGACCGTGGCGAGCGAGTTGATGAGATTTCCCATGGTCAGCCCTCCACCGCGACTCGTGCGAGCCGGATCGGGTTTGCCCACTGTCCGCCCGGCGAGTAGACGTCTGCCCCTGTTCGAAGCCGGAGAGACTCGGTCCGGATCGCGAGGGCGTTGTTCAGCAATGCGACGATGCGCCTTTCTTGCGCGGTCGAGCAGATCTCGGAGCGCTGCGCCGCCGCCTTCAGTTCGTCGAGCGCGGCCCAGACGTTGTCGGCGGTGGGCACCGCCAGCAACCGCTCGGCCCGTTCGGCCCGGGGGCTCACGGCCTCAGCGCATCCTCGACAATTCGCCGGCTAACCTCTTCCGCGTCAACCCGATAGTTTCCGGAGGCGTAGGTCTCGGAGAGCTGTTCGACTTGTGCCACCCGCTCGGGCGATTCCGAGGATGCCGCGCTCAACGCCCGGCTCAGGCCCGAGAGGTCAATTTGATCGCCGTTTTCCGCGCCGGAGCCGCCTGCTGCCCGTCCGGCGCGATCATAGCCGGTCCGCACCACCGCCGTCGTACGGTTCTGCTCGAGGCGTTCGGCGCTCGTTCCGCTTACGTTCGTGTTGTCGATCTTCATCGTGAAGGGCCTCTCCCTTCCTTGGGTCATATCGGCGAGGGTGGAGGCGTGCTTTAAGGAGATTTCGCGAATTCGGCCAATTCGGCTAGAATGAAGACGATGGGACAAAGTCTGGGCCAAACTCTGGCCACCACCGTTCAGCTCGTCGTCCGGAACCGCGGCAAGATGGATCCTCAACGCGGCACGATCGCCGAGTGGACGGTTACCATTCTACTGCTGCTGTTCGGCACCACGACGCTCGTTCAAGCCTTCGTCATCCCGACCGGTTCGATGGAGGACACTCTCCTCATCGGAGATCACCTGCTCGTCGACAAGCTCGCCTACTCACCGCCCGGCCCCATCTCCAAACACCTCCTTCCTTATAGTGACGTCAAACGCGGCGACATCATCGTCTTCCGCTATCCGGTCGATATCCGCCAGACCTTCGTCAAGCGCGTCATCGGCATTCCAGGCGATCGCATCAAGCTCGTCCGCAAACAGGTCATGTTGAATGGCAAGGAACTCCAGGAGCCGTACAAGTATCACAAAACCGATTACTTCGACAGCTACCGCGACAACTTCCCGACCGAGCCCAACGTCCGGCTCTACGAGCCGGCGAACCAAATGCTCGAAAAGAACGTACAGAATGGAGAAGTGGTTGTGCCGCCGGGGCATTTCTTCGCCATGGGCGACAATCGCGACTCCTCGCTCGATAGCCGCTACTGGGGTTTCGTGCCGCGCGATCACATCATCGGAAAGCCGCTCATCATCTATTGGTCCTACGATGCGCCGACCGAACGCCTGGCGAACTCCAACATCGGCCTCGATCACATCATGGACCTCGCCCAGAACTTCTTTACCAAGACGCGCTGGAAACGTACGTTCAACTTGATTCGCGGCTATCCGGTCCAATAGTCTCCGGGAGGCTCGAGATGCCATCGAAATCCGAATACAAGCGCGGCCAGATCGCCGAATGGGCCGGCACGTTCCTCATTATGCTGCTCGCCTCGTCGAGCTTGGCTTGGCCGTTCGTCGTTCCCACTGGGTCGATGGAGAACTCGATCCTGATCGGCGACCACATGATCGTCGACAAGCTTTCCTACGCCCCTTCCAACCCGGTGTCGAGCCGCGTACTGCCCTACACGGGCATCAAACGCGGCGACGTGATCGTATTCCGCTATCCGCTGAACCTGCGCGAAGACTACGTCAAGCGCGTGATCGGGATTCCCGGCGACCGCATCCGGATCTCGGCCAAGCAGCTCCATCTCAACGGACGCGCTGTCGAGGAGCCGTACAAGATCCACAAGGCAAATTGGTTTGACAGCTATCGCGACTACTTCCCCGCCGCTGAACCCAATGTCCGGCTGCCCGAGCGTGCTCTGAAGATGCTCGCAGAAAACGTGCGCGATGGCGAACTGGTGGTCCCGCCCGGACACTACTTCGCAATGGGCGACAATCGCGACGAATCGTGGGACAGCCGCTACTGGGGCCTCGTTCCGCGCGAGAACATTTACGGCAAGCCGTGGATCATTTACTGGTCGTTCGAGAGTTCAGGCGACATGACCAAGGCGATCGATCCCACCCATCTCAAGGATCTGGCGCTGAACTTCTTCTCCAAGACGCGCTGGGACCGCACCCTGCGTATCGTGCGCGGTTACCCCCTCGAATAAATGGCTTCTCATCACTACGGACTCATCCTGGCCGGCGGCCGGGGCACGCGATTCTGGCCTCGCAGCCGGACCAAGACTCCCAAGCAACTGCTGCCCTTCCTGAGCGAAAAGACGCTGCTGCAGGAAACCGTCGAACGGCTGCGAGCGGCGATTCCGCCTGAACGGATCTGGATCCTGACGAATGAGCATCTCCGCAAGGAGATCCTGCGGCAACTGCCGGAAGTTCCGCGCGAACAAGTGCTCGCCGAGCCAGCGCAGCGCAACACCGCACCGTGTCTGGCGCTCGCCTCGCAACTGATTGCCCAGCGGGACTCCAAAGCGGTGTTGGGTGTGTTTCCGGCCGACCACCACATTTCGAAGCCTGCGGCGTTTCGCAAGTACCTGAAGCCCGCTTTCCGGGCCGCCGAATCGGGCAAGCTCGTCACGCTCGGAATCCAGCCGCGCTGGCCTGAGACCGGATACGGATACCTCGAGTTTCCACGCGGCATCGCGTTCGGAGATTTTCAGGCGCATCCGCTGACGAGTTTCCGCGAGAAACCCCGGCTCGAAGCAGCCGAGGAATATCTTAAGGCCGGCAACTACTGTTGGAACGCCGGCATGTTCTTTTGGCGCGCGAGTCTGTTCCTCGAGTGCATGCGGCGATTTCAGCCGAAGACTTCCGCTCTGCTGGCCTCTCTCCCGGCTCTCGACGCACGCGGCTTCGCATCGAAGCTCGCAGCGGTGTATCCGAACTGCACCGGAATCTCGGTCGATTACGCGGTGATGGAGCCCGCGTCGAAGGAGGGTCTGGTGGCCGGAATCGCGACGGCGGATGTGGGCTGGAACGATCTCGGGAGCTGGAACGCCGTCTACGAACTCGCCGAGCGCGATTCGCTGGGCAATGCCGCGCGCGGTGAGTCGCTGTTCGAGTCCGCGACGGGCTGCTTCGTCGAGGCGCACGGAAAGCTGGTCGCGCTGGTGGGCGTGAAGGATCTGGTGGTGGTCGACACGCCGGATGCGTTGCTGATCGTCGACCGGGCCCGCGCGCAGGATGTCGGACGGGTTGTGAAGGCGCTGGAGTCGCGCAATCGTTCCGACTTGTTGTAAAGTGGCTCGATGAGTCCACGGGATCCAAATTGGGGTGAGTGGGGACGCAAGGGCGCCACTCTGAGTGACAAGACTGCCCGCAAGGAATATGGGCTGACGCAGGATCAGATCATCGCGGCGATCAGCGCGGGAAAGCTCCAGTATCGCGAGGGCAACATCTACGGAGCCGTATGGCTGCGGCTGCTCCGGCGCGAAGTGGAAGCACTGGTCGCCGAAGGCCAGGGCGAAGCGTATTTGAAGGACAAGAAGACCCGGGCCGAGGTGAAGCGAATCGACACGGAACTGAAACGGCTCAAAGCCGAGATCGCGGAACTGGAAGCGCGCAAGGCGAAACTGCTCCGGTAGACGCTACTCGGGCTTGTGCGCCGCCGCGTCCATTGCTACCTTGCGCTGTTCTGGCGAAAGCGCGGTGTTCATACTCGCGCCGAATCCGGTGGTTTGTCTGTACGGATACTCCTGCCAGACGTCGCGGCCTTCCATGCGCGGATCGCCGGTCGAACGGAGGTAGGCTTCGAGCCGGGCTTCGTGATGGAGCACTTCGCCTCCGTACTTCTTGTCTTCGGCGAGATTGCGCACCTGATCGGGATCGGACTCGAGATCGTAAAACTCCTCCGCTGGCCGCTTGCCGAAACATTGATCGTACTGCTTCGGGAATCGAGCGCGGTTGGCGATCATGAAGTCCTTGGTGGGGCAGCCGTCGACATCGCCGTGCGTGGTCTTGTTCGAGGAGATGAAATCGGGCCCGCCCGTGGGCCAGCGGTCCGGTTCATGGTTCCTGATGTACTGGAAGCGCGCGCTCCGAATCGCCCGGATCGGGTAAGTGGCGCCGCCGGGCCGGCAATAGGTGTGGCGCTCGAGCGCGGCCACGGCGAACTCGGCTCGCGTCGATCCGAGCAGGCTGTGCCCCGCGGTTCCCTCGGGTGCGCGAAGTCCGGCAGCTTGGAGAATCGTGGGAGCGAAATCGATATGGCTGGTGAAGCGATCATCGGTTCGGCCGCCCGTGAATCCACCGCCCCAACGAATCGCGAGCGGCATGTGGATGCCCGCGTCGTAGAGGTTGACCTTGGCGCGCGGAAAGGGAAGACCGTTGTCGCTGGTGACGATCACGAGCGTGTTGTCCAACTGCCGTGTTCGTTCGAGGGTGGCGATGATGCGGCCGAGTTGGGTGTCGAACCACTCGACCTCGGCGTAGTAGTCGAGGATGTCCGAGCGGATCTCCGGGGTGTCGGGCCAATAGGCGGGTAGGCGGACCTTGTCGAGCTTCTTGCCGAGCGCGAGTCCGGCGCCTTTTGCATAGGCGCGGTGCGGCTCGGTGCCGCCGAACCAGAAGCAGAACGGCTGGGCGGACGGGCGTTCGGAGAGGAATTGCTCGAAGTTGGCGGCGTAGTCGCGCGGATCGATACCGGGCCGGACGGGATCGGCGTGGCGCTTGGAGTTGTACTCGCGACCGTTGGGATGGCGCGTAAGTCCGCCGGCGCGCCAATCGCCCGGGGCCCAGCCCTTTCCTGTGAATCCGGTGAAGTAGCCCGAGTCCTCGAGCAGATGTGTGAACAATGGATACTGCGTGGGAATCGTGCCATAGAGCACGCCTGCTTCGCCGACCTGCCACGGCTGCCGGCCCGCCAACACTGTGCTACGTGAGGGCGTGCAGGACGGTGCACAGCAATAGGCGCGCTGGAACAGCGCTCCCTCGCGTGCGATGCGATCGAAGCTGGGCGTGTTTACTACCGGGTCACCGAAGATGCTGGCGTGCGGGAACGACCAATCGTCACCGATCGCGAAGAGAATGTTCGGGCGATTCGTGCCGGGCTTGCGGGTGCAACTTCCCACCGAAGCCGCGGCCACGGCGCCCAGAAAATCACGACGCCGGAGCATTTTCAGCTTTGTGCTTCTTCCAGTACGCGTCGCCCTTCTTGAACATTCGTCCGAGTACGCGCAGCGCCTGCGCCACTTCCTTTTCACTGATGTTGAACGGAGGCAGGAATCGCAGAACCGTGTCATGCGTGCAGTTGATGAGCAGCCCCGCTTCGATCCCGTCCGCCACGAACTGCTTGCCGGGCATGTGCAATTCGACACCGATCATCAGGCCGAACACGCGGATCTGCTTGATGAAGTCGTGTTTGGCTTGGAGTGCTTCGAGTCCGGCCTTGAACTGGGCGGCGCGAGCGCCGATGTTCTCGAACAAGCCGTCGAGGATGTCGAAGAACTCGAGCGCGACGCGGCAGGCGAGTGCGCCGCCGCCGAAGGTCGAGCCGTGCATTCCCGCAGTGATCGCGGCGGCGGCCCGTTCGTTCGCCGCCACGAGTCCGAGCGGAATTCCGACTGCGAGCGGTTTCGCGGTGACCATGATGTCGGGCTGGATCGATTCTCCCAGCGACTGATAGGCGAAGTAGCTGCCCGCTCGGCCCACGCCGCACTGGATCTCATCGAAAGCCAGCAGCGCGTCGTGGTGATCGCACAGTTGGCGAGCCTTACGGAGCATTCGGAGGCAGATCGGATAGACTCCTCCTTCGCCCTGGATCACCTCGAGAATCACGCCCGCGGTCCGGTCGCTGAACGCGGCTTCGAGAGCGGCGTCATCGCGCACCGGCACGAATCTTACGCCGGGAAGCAGCGGTTCGAAATCCTTGCGGTACTTCGGCTGGCCAGTGAGAGCGAGCGCGCCCGTGCTGCGCCCGTGGAAGGAATTCTCGAGCGCGATGATCTCGTACTTGTCCGGGCTGATGCGGTGACCGTGAGAGCGCATCATCTTGATCGCTCCCTCCACCGATTCGGTTCCGGAGTTCGAGAAGAAGACCCGCTGCATTCCGCTCGTCTCGCAGACCCGCTTGGCGAGCAGCCCCTGATACTCGTGGTAGTAGAGGTTCGAGCAGTGGATCATGCGAGCCGCCTGTTCGCGAATTACCTTGACGATACGCGGATGTCCATGGCCGAGGGCGTTGACCCCGATTCCGGTGATGAGATCGAGGTATCGTTTGCCGTCGAAGTCGTAAACGTACGATCCCTTGCCGCGGTCGAGGGCAAGGGAGTAGCGCCCGTAGTTCTGCAACAGATACTGCTTTTCGCGCTCGGCGATCACTTGCGCCGCGTTCGTGGGTTCCATTTCGTCTCTATGCTACTCCAGCGTGATGTCGACGCCGATGGCGTCATGGTCGGAAAGCTTTCCGCGCGGTCCTTTGTTGACGTCATGCAGGACAACGGGATTCTTGCAGGCGGCTTCGCGCGACGCGAACCAATCGATCAGCAGCGGGCATCCCCCGCCGTGATCCTTCAGCGCCCATCGGATGAAGGCGAAGCACCAGAGCGGGACCCATTCGGCGAGGCCCTTGTGCTGCGCGAAATCGTCCACATGGTAGAAGATCGAGTGGTCACCGATCTTGTTGCAGCCCCGGTAGTCGAAGCCGCGCTTTTCGAGCAATTGGAAGAGTTCGCGTTCGAACCATCGATAGGGATGTAGAAAGTGATTTCGGATCACACGGCCCGGCCCCATGAATACGCGCAGCCAGTAGCCCATGATGGCGTGGAAGGCGGTCGATGAATTGAAGGTCGTGGTGTTCCAGTCGCCGCCGAGAAGCGCGGGTCCGGCCGCGGGAATCGCGTCGAGGATGTCGCGCATCTGCTCCATGCGATGACGCTGTGTCGAGTTCGCGTCGAGGTGGACGCACGCGAGCGTCGTGGGCCTTCCGGGAAATTCGATTGTCGCCGACACCGCGGTTTGGCTGCCGAGACGCTTTTCGTTCCCCGCCATCTTGTCGATGCCGTTCGAAAGCGAGATGCGTTGAATATTGCTCATCGGATAACGGCTCAGGATCGCGTTGCCGTGCAGGCCGAGGTCGTTCTCGCCTTCGATGTCGCGCTCAATCCCCGAACCCTTGACCAAGCTCAAGTAGCACGGCACGAACGCGTAATCGTAGCCGAGCTCGCGAGCGAGAGTCTGCGCAACGTCGGCGTTGCCGCTGCGCGCCATTCCGACATCGGTCTCGGTCAACAGCAAGACATCGGCGTCGAGCAGGTACTCGTGCCGCCGGAACATCTCGATCTGGCCGGCGAGTTCCTTGCCGCGCTCGACGTTCCAGGCGAGAATCCGGTAGGCCGGCTTGCGCGGCGCGAGCGGCTTCGCGAATTGTCCGGTGTGGACCGTTTCCATCACCGGATGGTAGGCCGGGCGAAGGCTCGCGAATAGGCTGCTCGCCTCGAGCGCCGGTGTCGAGGGAAACTCGATGAGGCGCTCGAAATGCGGGCGCAGATCGCGGCGGATCAACTCGGCAACTTGGGCCGAACTGCTACACTCGGCCCGCTCGTCGATTTGCATGAAGAGGAACTATCCATGATAGCGAGTCCTCACGCGTGATACGTGGCTCTTCGAAGACTTTTCGGCAGCGGTGTCTGGTAGCCCATCAGGCAGTATTGATCGAGCGCGAAGAAGACCACCGACTCGACGTTCTTCGCCAGCGCGTAGTTTACCTCTTTGTACCAGGCCGTGAAGGGATCGATGAGCCCCACCAGGAAACTGCGCTTGTGGCGCGGGAAGCCGCGGGTTTCCGGATAGTCGACCGTCGTCTTCGCCAGATCGAGATTCCGTTCGAAGGTAAACGTGAAGCTCTCGGTCTTCAGGTTGTCGAGGTTCAGCGGAGTCCATGATGCCGCGGGATAGTTCGCGATCCGGTTGAACGGGCCCGCGTTGACATCGTTCGGATAGAGCACCTCGAACTTCGCGGCCGGATAGGCCGCTCGTACGTACGCGATCACGTTGTCGGTGAACGTGCCGATCAATTGAGCGAGAAACACCGATTCCTGCGGATAGAACGCCGGATCGGCGTCGCCACTCGCGATCACCGGCAGCGGCCTCCCGTGCGCAGCCTGAAACGCCGCCATCGTGTAGGCATCGTAGAACGGCATGCCCGAGCCATCGTACGGAAAATACCACCACTGGACTTCGCCGAACTGCAGGTAGGGCGTGACGCCCGCTTCATACATCGCTTGCGCCATGTCGAGATGTACCTGCCTCCAGTAGTTCGTGCTCTCGGGCGAGAAGTTGGTCTGAAGCGCCGGAGTGTTCAACCAGACCGCGTTTCCGCTCGGGTATCGCTGCGCGATTCCCGTGGAGAGGCGGTCGTCGCCATGCTGCAGCTCCATGCTGAACGCCGAGGTGACCTCAATGCCGTAGGCGTCGAGCGCTCGGCAGAACTCCCGGCTCCAATCACGGCAGGCACGGTTGACTCGCGGGACCGCGTTCACGTCGGCGTGCCAGGTACCGTTGTTCCAGCCGGTGAGCATCGCGGAACTGGCGGTGACGTGGAACGCGCCGGTGGACGGAGTGGCGCTGACGCTGATTCCGTCTCCCGCCGATCCCATCGCGCGGGCCGAGATCGTGAGGGTGTTCCCCGAAGCGGTGGCGCGTACCGCCGTGTATCCGCGATTCAGTTCGAGCTCGAACGCTTTCGCGATGGTATCCGCCGTGTCGCCGATCAGGTTCAAATGATCGAAGATGAGAGTATCCGGGCCGGTAGTGATGCTGATCGAAGTGAGCGCGCTGAACACCGGGGTTCCGGTGAACGTCAGCGTCGCGGAGGCGTATTGATGATCGGTGCGGATCATCTCGTAGAACCAGAGCGCGCCCACGTAATAGTTGTGGCGGCCGTGGTAGCCGAGCGCGTGCAGCATCCAGGCAGTTCGTTCAGCGGGCAGCGCGATCGAGTGATCGGTATCCCAGTCCGTTGCGAGCGTGATGTCGTTGTCGATCGGGAATTCAGGAAGCAGCGTGGCGGGAATCGCCATTTCGAGAAAATCGAAGTAGAGAAACCTGCCGGCCGCGCCGCTGTGCGTGATGGTGACCGTGTGTTGTCCCGGCGCGCGAGATCCTAGATCGAGGCGAGCGAGTACGTCTTCGCCCGGAATCAAGAGGTTCTCGTTGAGCACGCTCAGGCCGTCGATGAGCACCGTGACGGCGCCAGCGTTGAACGCGAATCGCGTTCCGAGATAGAGGCGGTGAGGAAGCGGGCAAGTGTAGACGCAGGTGACCGACGCGCTGGGCTCCACCGTGTGCCGGATCGAACCACCGGAGAAATTGCCGCGTCCTTCGGTCCAAGCGCCGGAGTAGGCGAGTGCGGAGTCGCTGTCCTCGACACGCCGCGAGCCGGGACCCGCGATCTGGTACGCGCGGCCGGTTCCGGTCACGGTCCAGTTGGAGATCGCCGCCGCGAATTCGCTTCGCTGATAGGCACCTTGTTGTAGTTCGGCGGCGTAGGTCCAGCGCATCTTGCGAATCTTCGAGGCGGGAACGGTGAGTCCACTGGTGGCGACGAGCGCTCCGAAGTCGAGCGTGACGCGCCACTTGGTGGGCGAGGTTCCGCCGGAGAGCTGCTTCCACCAGTCGGCCCACGAGGCCGTTCCGGTGCCGCTCGTAAAGCCATAGATCCCGAGACGGTTCGCGTTGGCGCCAGTGTTGGCATCGAGCATCTCGACGCGGATCTTGGCGCCATCCGTGGTCGCGGAGAGCTGCGCCGAGAAGTTGTTGATGCTATCGGCGATAGCTGTGGCGATCGTCGAGAGCGTGTCGATTCCGAGCACCTGATAGGTGTGATGTTCGCCGTGAAACGAGAGTCCCACGTAGTCGCCCGTGTTGGGCGTACCTGTCAGCTCCAACTCGGCGGAGGCTGCGGTGTACGAGCCTTCGATGGCCACGGCGTGATCGCGCAGCCGGACTTTGTAGAAGCCCTCGACGCCCGCATCGCGGGTCCAGATGCGAAGGAACGGCCAATCGACCGTTGGAAACAGATCCGAGTCCATCGCGATGCAGTTGTCGCGGGTCTCGTCGTACGTGAGCGTGAGTCCGCTCAAGTCGCCATCCGGGAGATTGCGATGTGCCGGATGTTCGAAGACGTTGTGTACGTTCCACTCGACCACGGCCCAGTCGAACTGCTGGCGCCAGGTGCCGCTCACGGTGAATCCCGTCGCGCTCGCGCCGCTGATGGCCGCGATCGCAGAAGGACGCTCGAAGTAGCATTGGAGGTCCCGGTGCGGACTGAGTTTGTAGAGTGTCTCTGGCATGGTGCTTCCTCAAAGCCGGATCGTGACCGTGAGATCGCTGCCGGGTGTCGTGGCCGCGGTCGAGCCCACCGACACCACGTCGAGTGTGACCTCGTCCATCGACTGCAACGGCGCGAGCCCGAACCCGCTGACGGTGTCCGATCCGGTGTCGCCGGGAGCGATCGTGAGTGAGCAGTAGAGTGAGCCATTCACTTTCAGCGCTAGTTGCACGGGCGCACCCGTCGGAGCGTCCTTGACAACGGCGAAGATGTCTCGAACCGAATGTGCCTCGTCGATCACGAGAGGTGGCGCAGCCGACGTCTGGATCGCGAGATAGCCCTCCACCTGAATGGAGATGAGGCCGCCGGATACGGTGCGGATTCCGAAATCGGTTGTGCCGGTGAAGTTCACTTTCGCCGACTCGCTGTTTCCGCGGGTGTTGGTCATGAACATCTCGGCCGCCGCGATGCGCGCATCCGGCACGAAGATCGGAAACGCGAAAGAACCGCTCGCCGGGCTTCCGAAGAAGTCGCGTGCGAACGGCACGACGTAGGTCTTCGACTCGAGACGATACGCCGCTGTCCCGATCGCGTGAGCCGCCGGGGACGTGCCGTGTGATCCGCGCACCACCTCGAGAGTCGAACCGGTGACGGACTCCACTTCCATCAGTTCCCCTTCCACCTGGATCAAGTCTCCGGGTTGAGCGGCGGACGGCGTGTTCAACGCCACGGACGTGGCGCCCGGGCTCAAAGCGGCCGAGAGGTCGAGCGTCGAGGGACTGAGAAGCTCGTCCCAGTAGAACAGACGCAAAGTGCCTGCCTGTACGGTGTGGGTGTTGTCGAGCGTTGGAAATCCGACGCCCACGAGCGACACCGTTCCCTGGGGCTTCGGCTCGAGCGCGAACGACGGCGCCGGCGGAACATCGGTGTCGACGAGCGAACCCGAACTGCCGCCGATGTTCCAGCGCGTGACCGGCGCAAGTTCGAATCCGCTGTCGCGTCCGAGTGCGTTCACGGCTCGCCCCACGATCTGCACCGTAACTCCAGGCCGGTTCGGAACGCGAAATCGCACCGGACTCGTCTTCGACTCGGCGCCGGGATGCCAGCCGGACTCGGCAATCGCGAAGAAGCTGGTCGCGTCCGGCGCCGTAGTCCACGGCGAGCCGTTCGCGATGACGCTCGCCGTGTGTGACTCGATCGCCCGCTCCTGGCCCGCACCCGTTCCGCGCGTGATGCGCACGGTCATTCCCGCGTACTCGCCGGGAGTCAATGTGAGCGACATCGAGCCGATCGTCGAATCGGAGAAGATGGTGGCGGCGGTTTCCGGATGAAGCTCGAGCCGCCAGTCGAATTGTGCGTGATCGAAATTGTCGTCAGGCAGCCCGGCGAGAATGGCCGTCGCTCCGATATCGGTGAACGAAGCCGCGATGGTCAGGTTTTCCGCGATCCGATACATCTGCCACGGATTACGTCCGCGATAGACGTGGAAGCTCGAGGTGGCGGGGGAGAAGCTGAGGCCGGTGAGCGTCACCAGATTCGCGTTCGAGCCCGCCGGTATCGCCGCGCGTACCACGAACGATGGAAGCGTCTCCGCTCCGTTCGAATCGATCGCGGTCACCGAGTAGTACAGAAGTTGGTCACCCGCGATCGTTCCACCCGCTGTGTCGACGGAAGCGGTGAGAGAGATGCGAGGCACGGAGAGGCTCTCGGCAGCCGGCCGAGCGGGTGGCGTGAAGGACACCGAGAGCAGCACTTCTGGTGTGCCGTCGCCGGCCTCTTCGGCGGTCTCGACGACATCGAATCTTTCATCGCCGTTCGTATCGATGGAGCTGCCGAGCAAGGGCCGGGGCATACCGATCTCGCCGGAGTCGCGACGGTCGCCCATTCCGCGGATGCTCGCGTTGTCGCCGTACCAGGAATCGGAATGCAATTGCGCCTCAATCTGGATCGTGCCGAAATTCGTGGCCGGGACGATTCGGGTGACGCGAAACGGACGGCGGACTAAGCCCTCCTTCTGATAGGTGACGGTGATCAGGTCTCCTGGCCGTAGAGTCACGCCGCGCACACTGGTCTCGAATTCGATATAGAAGTTTCCGCGAACGGACTTGTCGATCTGAAGCTTCAGCACGCGAGCGGCCTGGTGGAAGTTCGCGACGCCGAGCGCGGTGGAGGTGACCGACAGCTCCTGCCGGGAGACTTCCGCGTCGTCCACGTCGACGAGCGAGAGACTGTCCTGCTGGTATTCGTTGAACTCGTCCTGAAACTCGATGCTGACGCGGTTCGGCGTGTCGGATGTTCCACGGGACCACATCCGCACCGAGGCCGCGCCGTTCGAGGCGCGCGCGATTCCCGACAGTCCGCCGGAGCCGTCGCCGAAGTCGTAGGCGGGCCAGCCCCCGCCAATTTGCAGAGTGGCGTTGCTCCCTGCCGGTTTGACGGACTGCTGTTGCGCGAATGAGCCCTCCGTGCGGAGTTGCAGGAGTCCGGCTGGCGAGTAGGCGAGGAACAGGCGCGCGTTGTTGCGAACTCCGCGGATCCAATCGGCTACACTGCGCCTGCGCCGCATCACGATATTGCATTGGAATCGTGGAATCTGAACGGAGTTTCCGTTCAGGTCCGTGGCATTGACCAGCGCCGCGCAATACGCCGCGGTCGAGCCGAAACTCGCCGTATCGATCTCGTCGATCGCCCAGCCGGCCCGCCGCAACAGGTCGAGCATGACCCAGGCGGGGTTGTTCGTGAAGGTTTCCGCGATGTAGGATCCGTCCGGAGCGAAGGTCTGAAGCTCGAGACCCTCGAGCAAGACCGCGACCTTCGGCAGGGAACGCGAGTCGCTGACGCGGTTCGGAACCACGATCGAAAGCGACGCGACTCCGCCGTAGGGGTCTCCGGATGCGAAGTTCGGATCGATGGCGCCCTGCGCGGTTCCGGTGCTGACGGCGTTGAACCAGCCTGTCGGCGTCATGTCGGAGCCGGAGACGCCCAACGGAATCTCGATGCCGTTGACAACGACCTTGATGACGCGATGGATCTGGCCGGCACTCAGCAGCACCTGCATGCGAGTGAGGTTTCCGTCGTTCTTGGCGAAGACGACGGGTGGATTGAGCCACGCGGTTCCGTATACGACAGGAATGTAATCGTTGTACCGGGCCTCGTTCTCCGCGACCGCGGAATTCTTGTAGTCGCGATCGCCGTGCGTGCGAACGAGGGAACTCGCGGGCACGTATTCCACCCCTCCAAAACGGCGGGTGGCGCGGCTCGATGAATCGGTGTCGAACATGCCACGCTGCTCGCACGAGGTCCGGCTGTAGTCACAAGACGTGAACGGAGTGGCGCCGTCGAGGTTACCGAGACCACCAGACTGATCGGCCGAGTAGCCGCAGCGATAAAACGGCGAGTACTTCCCGCGAGCGCCGCCATCGACGGCGTCGGCGCGCTGCGCGCCACTTGACGGGAATGACCAGGGGCACCGGCGCTGAATCCGGACCTCGGGCAGCATCATGCGCTGCGGGTTGAGACGATTCGCCGCGCTCAACCGGATCACCGTTTCGGTAATCTCTCCGGGCGGATTCAGCAAGCCACGGAAGAGAACCATCGGTTCCGACGCGGCGACACCGGTCGCGAGGTCGAAGAAGACGAAGGTGGCGGTGAGCCGTGCGCCCTTCCAACCCGGGCTCTGAGTGATCTGCGAAAAGTAGGAATCCGCGTTGACCAGGCTGAGCGCCACGCGCGTGACGCTGTCGATTCCATCTTCGGCTCCCCACTTCATCTCGAACACGTTGTGGCGCAGCACGCGCGCCGAGTAGTCATGTCCGGCGAATGACACTTCGTGCGTGGACCATCGCTGCTCGGTTCCATCCGAGAGAACACAGTGAAACAACACCAACGGTGTTTCCGTGACCGCCTGCTCTTTGAGTTCGTGAATCGTAGGCATGTGACATCCTCATTGGGTCCGGATGCGGACCGTTGTCGAGAACTGGTTGTCGTAGTCGGCCGACACTTCGAGTTCGTCCTGAGCGAACCGCGCATTCGGATAGGCTCCAGCCTGAGCGCCCGTCATTTTGTAATCCGAGGCGCCGCGCTGGGCTTCCACCTGAAGTCCGAAGACATCAGCAACGGTCCCGGCGGGCAAGCGCAGTTCGAACCGAACGGGTGAGACCGCCGAGGCCAGTTGCGCGGACATCGTGATTCGGCGCCACGCGGGACCGATGTGCTGCGTTTCGCTCGCCGAGATTGCCCCGGCGAGGCGGCGCAGCGTCAGCGACGTCCCCGAGACCGCGCGAACCCAGCAACTCATCGCGAACCAGTAGTTGCCCGGACCCGCGACATCCTGCGCGAGCGCCTGCTCGCCGGCGCCCGCCGCCGTGAGGCGCGAGGCACGCGTGGTTCCCAGCGGATCCGCGATGCCTGGCGTCACCTGCAACAGCGCACTCTTGATCCAAACCGCCTGGCTGAGGTTCTCGCTGTGCGCGAAGAGATTCGCCATCGGATCGAGGTAGGAGAAGCCGTGCAGCCGCCCTTCACTCGCCGTGAAGAGCAACTCGAGGGCCGCCGCCTCGCTGGGAGACAGTCCCGTTAGGTCGAACATCCACTCGCGCGCGCGCACTCCTGGATCCTGAAGCTTCGCCTGTTGTCCGCCTGGGGCGGTTTCGATTACGGTGCGCAGCGAGCGCCGCTTCGACACGGGGAACTGCGCCACCGCGCCGGTCGTCAATTGCGGAAAGAAGGGCATGTTGACTCCTAGTTCTGCCGGATGATCAATTGCGTGCGCGAATCCATCGGTCCGGTCATCGAGAGGGCGATGTCGTCGCTCTCGAAGCTGCAATCCGGATAGCTGGTCGCATCGCGGGGATCGACGAAAGTGAAGCTTTCGAGCCGCCCCTTGCGTGCCGCGAAGAAGTCCTCGAGCATCGAGATCTCCGTCTCGTCAAGCAGGTCGAGGCGGATGATCCAGCGCCGGCGAACGTTCGCGAGCTGACGGAACCGCTGCTCGGTTCCGTCGAGAAATCGCGTGACATGTGTGGCGAATCGGAGTCCCCGGCGCAGCGGATACTGCGCGACGGCTCCGCTCTTGAGTTGAGGAAATGTGCTCATAGATCGTTCACCACGTCGTTGAGGGAATGCGTGTCGAGCATCGCCTGACGCACCGCGCGGGCGATCTCGTCGCTGTGATCGAGGAAGGAGCGCGAGTCCATCGCGCTTACGTTGATCGAGACGAGCGGCTGCGCGGACTGCTGTGTGACGCGCGGCGCCGGTTCGACACCGCGAGTCACTTCTCCGAAATCCCCGCGTGATGCGGAGAAGCCGGCGTCGATTGACACCTGTTCGGGAAGCTGGAAGGCGGGAAGCTCGGGTGGAGCTTCCGCCTTTCCGCCGCCGAACAGCCGGGCGATCCCGGAGAGCAACGGTGAGATGCCGAGGTTCAGCGGGCTGCGCACGGATTTGGCAACGTCGGTCACCCGCTCGATCACCGATCGTGACCCGTCCTGTTCGGACGCCGCGCGTGTGTTCGACTCGAGCGTCTCGGCCTGGCGAGCGCTCGCTTCTCGCAGTCCCGACACCTGTCGTGTCAGTTCGGCGAGTTCACGCGCCAGCGCGGAAGCCGGCTGGGCCGAATCGCTCAGCGGCAGGTCCGGCGTCTCCGGACTCGGCCCCTGAACCACCTCAGGACCAAGAACCACGCGATCCACCGCGCGCGATCCCGAACTGGCCGCCACCAGGCGCGCCAATTCGCTACGAATCTCGTCCGCTTGCATAACTGAGCTCCTTCTTCCACTCGGCATCGAGCAGCAACATCGCTTGTGCATCGCGTGAGGGCATATGCAGCAGGTTTACACCGCTGCTTGCCTTCCACGCATGAAACTTCTCGAGAAACGCCACACTCGCCGCTGTCACCGAGGACTTCGGACACTCGGTGGCACGGGCACTCCTCCTGGCCCAAACCACAGAAGGAGTTGCCGGATGCGGCTTCGTCCAGCCGCAACGGCGCTTCCCTTCCAAGCCATTGAGCCTGCATACGTCGCACTTCCACGCGGCTTGGTTTGCGAATTGGAAATGGAATGCGACTAGGAGTTTTTTCGTTCGTCCTCACTGAGGTCGAGCTCCATCTTGATCGCTTCGAGGATCTCCCTCGTCAAGGACTCCGGGCCGCGCTCGATCAGCAACGGTGGACCCGCTTCGACATCGTCGATCTTCAGGCCCTTGACCCCGATCAGTCCCCAGTCGAGGTAGAGCCTGTCGATCTCGTTCTGCAGAACGCCGGCTTCGACTTGCTCGCGCATTGTATCTCCCGCCTGCAGGAACTCGAGCTTCAGCCCGAGTTCGCGGACACGCTGGCCGAGATCGATTCTCCGGCCGAGCGACATGCGCTGAATGGTGTATTCGACACCCGGGTGCGACTCCGAGCGGTGCGTGAGTTTGCTCCAGTATTCCATGTGTCCTCCTACGCGAACGCGATGATCAACTCGTCGTCGCCGGCGCCTTGCGCGCGCGAATCGCGGAACCGCCACTGCAACCGCGTCTCTCCGTCGTCGAACTCCGGGATCTCTGGAACCACGGCGGGCAGATAGACGCCGCACAGATGCTGTTGCTGCTGTCCAAGCTGGAACATCACGCTGACCGAAGTCCGCTGCCGCGCAGCGGAGTAGAGGTCCTTGGTCGCGGTCTGGTTGTTCGCGATCATGTCGAGATCCACTGAGACATTGCGAATGCCGGCCGAAATGCACGTCGCCTTGTTGATCCCGAATTCGTCAGCACGCAGGTCGACGTTGTTGTCGAGCACCACTTCCGCCTCCACGAGCGTGTGAAATCGCGTTGGATCCACGCCCAGCCAAACCTGACCCAGGTTGCCGGGAACGAGAGAGAACGGAATCGCGTCGACGGCCGGTTCGAGCGGAAAGTCCGTCAGGCCGGCCGTGCCAGGAGTGAAGTCAATGTCCTCCACCAGGCACGCCGCCGGGCCTTGGAACTGAAGCTGATGGAAGTCGCCATTGATGCGAATCCGCATGCGATCCACGGCGGCGCCGGCCCGGAAGGCGTCTTCAACGTGATCACCGTGGAAAACCTCGAGCCTGAGCTGGGCTGGACCAGCATCCGGCACGGCTCCAGCTGGATCATGACCGTCGAGTTCACCCCCGACGGCCCGAAAAGCCAGGGCATTCTCACCTACTCGCAATCCGTGAACCCGAACTCGCCCAACTATTCGGACCAGACGCATGCCTACTCACGCAAGCAATGGGACGATCTTCGCTTCAGCAATGACGAGGTTGAGGCCGGGACGCTCTCGCGGAAGACGATTTCGGAATAAGCGAGAGCCGCCTGCCTCGCAGGCAGGCGGAAGTTTCGGCGCCATCCGCTTGACCTCCCGCCCCGGTTCGGGTCCATGCGCGCATGGCTGGACCTCCGATTGCTGTTCTTCGCGGCGTGATGCTGACGCTGGGCGCTGCGCCCCTGTTCACGGGCGTGGACCTCGCGCTCGCGCGCGGGGAACGGATGGCGCTGGTCGGGCGGAATGGGGCGGGCAAGTCGACCTTGATGCGCATCCTTGGCAGGGCGATCGAGCCGGACGATGGAGAGGTCTTCATGCAGCCCGGCGTGGTGTCGCGCCATCTGCTGCAAGAGCCGGACTTTTCAGGCTTCGCAACGGCGCTGGATTACGTCTCTGACAAGCTCGACCCGGACATGTTCTACCGGGCGGAGTCCGAGCTGGGCGCCTGGGGCGTGCCGTTTGACCTGGACCTGACCAAGGCGTCGGGCGGGCAGTCGCGGCGCATCGCGCTTGCCCATGCCTTCGCGCATGACCCGGACATTCTTCTGCTGGACGAGCCGACCAACCATCTCGACGTGCCGGCCATCGAGTTGCTGGAGCAGGAGCTGAAGGCGTTCCGCGGCGCAGCGCTCGTCGTCAGCCACGACAGGCGCTTCCTCGAGAACATTTCCACATCCGTGGCATGGCTTCGCCAGGGCGTCGTGCGGCAGATGGACAAGGGCTACACCGCCTTCGAGGAATGGGCCGAGACGGTGGAGGCGGATGAAGAGAAGGCGCTCGACAAGCTCAACGTCCAGCTGAGGGCCGAGGAGCGCTGGATGGCGCGCGGCGTCACGGCGCGCCGCAAGCGAAACATGGGCCGCGTGCGCAAGCTGCACGACATGCGCTCGGAGAAGCTGCAGCGCCGAATTGCGCTGAACGACGCGGCAAGTACAGCTAGCCTGGCCATCGATTCCGGCGCGCAGTCCGGCCGGCTTGTCATCGAGGCCAAAGGGCTGAGCAAGCAGTTCCAGACGTCCGATGGCGTCCTTCCGATCGTCGACAATCTCTCGCTGCGCGTGATGCGGGGCGACCGGCTCGGACTTGTCGGCCCCAATGGCGCGGGCAAGACAACGCTGCTGCGCCTCCTGCTCGGCCAGATCGAGCCGGACAGCGGCACCCTTCGCCTCGCGAAGAACCTCGACATCACCTATCTCGACCAGACGCGCGCCACGCTGAGCCCCGAAAACACGCTGTGGAACACGCTGGCCCCACTCGGCGGCGACCAGATCATCGTCCGCGGCTTCCCCAAGCATGTCGCCGCTTACGCCAAGGACTTCCTGTTCGAGAGCCGCCAGCTGCACCAGCCGGTGGGCGCGCTGTCCGGCGGGGAACGCAACCGGCTGACGCTGGCGCTGGCGCTCGCCAAGCCGTCCAACCTACTGATCCTCGACGAACCCACCAACGATCTCGACATCGAAACGTTGGACCTGCTGGAGGACATGCTCGCCGAGTATGACGGCACGCTCCTGCTGGTCAGCCACGACCGCGCCTTCATCGATAATGTGGTAACCTCGGTGCTGACCCCCCAGGGCGGCGGGCAATGGCTGGAAACGCCGGGGGGCTACACCGATTACCTTGCCCAGGCGGGCGCCGCGTCCCCCGCATCGCGACGCACGGCCCACAAGACGCTGCCCCCGATCGCACCTGCGGCAAAAGCTCCGGCGGCGAAGCTGAGCTACAAGGAAGCGCGCCGGCTGGACGAGCTGGAGCGCCTGATGCCCGAGCGCCAGGACGAGATTCCCAGCCTCGAAGCCCAGATGGCCGACTCGAGCCTGTTCACCAAGGATCCGAAGGCGTTTCAGGCCCGCGCCAACCGTCTGGCCGCCGCCCGCCTCGAACTCGCCGCCTGCGAAGCAGAATGGCTAACGCTCGAGGAAAAGCGCGAAGCGTTGGCCAGGGGCTAAGGCATGCGGGATTACCGCAAAAATGCGCTGTTTGCGCCCGCGCTGGTTCAAAGTTTCCAATGAGGGCAAGGGTTTCTTTAACCCCGACGCGTTAGTTTCTCGACACCCGAGGGAGACTGTCGCATGGCGTCCAACGCCAACAAATTCGCGCTTTTGCTCGACTTGGCCAATGAAGGGTCGAGCGAAAAACGGCGTGAACTGCTGCGCCAGATCACGGACGTATTCCTGGCCAAGTCGGCCGATCGGTCGGACAAGGAAGCGGCGCTGTTCGACGAGATCCTGGGCG